>NZ_JASATK010000020.1:0-83720 GCF_038440275.1 Bacillus sp. OTU2372 | reverse complement strand
CCATTATGACTGGTTTCATATACGGCTTCTATCTTCGTAGCGCTAGGTTAAAGGAGCAAAGTTAAATTCTTCATCGATTGAATAGAAATAGGACTTCCATAATAGATTTCCAGCACTCTTTCAAGGGTGCTGTTTTATTTCCAAAGAAGGTCAATAACATAATTTTTTCAGTTGTGAGTCATCTCATAATTGAACTTCCCCGTTTGCGAAATAAATAAAAAGCTACCCTATTGGTAGCTGGAACTATAAAAGGAAAGCACCTTATAGTTTACAAGAGTTCTTCCACGTACTTAAATTTTAGATTAGAAGGTTACAATAACTTTGCCTTGTGAGTGTCCAGTAGAAACTTTTATTAATGCTTTGTTAATGTCATTAAAATTATAAATTGAATCAATAGAGGGCGTGATATTTTCTTTTTCAACAAGGTTAGTGATTTTTTGTAATTGACTGCCATTGGCTTGCACGAATAAAAAGTGATATTCATTTTTATGTTTACGTGCTAAAGAATCTACTCGAGCACCCACTAAACCAAACAATAGTTTTTTCCACACTGGAAAATTATTTTCAACCGCAAAGCGATAATTAGGTACGGCTTTTAATGATACTAATTTCCCTTGAGGCTTTAAAATACCAAGTTCTGCTTTTATCTCTTTTGCTCCCAAGGTGTCAATAACATAATCTATATCAGATAAAATGTTGGCATAGTTTTCCTCATGGTAATTTATGAATTTATCAGCGCCAATCGACAGTGTACGGGATCTACCTCTTTCACTGCCGCTTGTTATAACATATAACCCCATTGATTTGGCGATGGGGATTGCCATAGCACCAAAGCCGCCGGTTCCTCCAGGGATAAATAGCTTTTTGTTAGGCTGAGCATTGAGTACGTCATTTAATGCTTGATAAGCAGTCAAAGCAGTGAGAGGAACAGCGGCTGCTTCAATAAAGGATAGATTTTTAGGCAATATGGATATAGCATCTTCATTGACGACCGCATATTCAGCAAAAGCTCCAATTTGATTAACTGGCAACCTCGTATAAATGTGGTCACCAACGTGGAAGTTCTTAACATCTTTTCCAACAGCCTCAATAACTCCAGATAGTTCATTTCCTAAAGTTAATGGTAAATCATAATCAGAAATCATTCGAATACTTCCCTTTAAAATAAGGATATCTAATGGATTAACACCTGCTGCTTTTACTTTAACGAGTACCTCTCGGCTATTAAATTCTGGTATTTTAACATCATTCAATTCCACTTGAACTTCTTTTGAATATTTCTGCATTTGAGCAGCTCTCATTTTTTCATCCTCTTCCTTTACAATTTTTTGGTGCTTTTTCATTGAAATGCAATCTCTAGCGTTGAATGTAAGTGACTCAAAACAAAAACCAGTGCTTGAAGGGGTATATCCCAAGAATGCATCTAACGCTGCAAATACACCTAATTCACGCGTCAAGCACTGATTTTCAGGTTGAGCCAAAAAAGCAGCACAAACTTTTATTATATTAATTATCGAGACAGCTGTTTCCCATAATTTCTAATTTTGATGAAAGAATGGCGTACAATTTTTCAGTTGTACGCCATTCTTCACCTTATAAGCTATACTTACCCCTCTTGAGATTTTAATTCTTTCATTGTAGGATAATCCGTATAACCCATGCTTCCGTTACCACCAAAGAATGTTGTACGGTCTGCTTCATTCAAAGGAAACCCTTTTTTGAGACGTTCTACTAAATCCGGATTAGCTAATGACCATACACCAACTGGTGCCATATCAGCAACGTCATTATCAATATCTACTATTAGAATTTACTCCGATAAATTGATGAATTAGATAACCATTTGCTCAGAATTATGTTACCCATTGTATATGCATGTCCTTTTACCTTTTGTTTGAAATCTTGGACAAATCACTGTATTAGTAATTTGTATTAGGAGAGATGTGGGTATATCGCAGATACACCACCGGCAAAAGCTCTTTGAATCTTTCGGCTCACGTCATCAGCAACAATTTCAAAGCTGTCGGATTCTAATCCATCAATAGCAATTTTTGCGATATCCTCAGGGTTGGATTTGGGAACTTCTAAGCTCGATGTCATGTCTGTCTCCATGAAGCCTACATGTAATCCAGCTACTCTCACATTTTGAGGATAGAGATTTAAACGTAGGTCGTTTGTCAATGCCCACTCTGCCGCCTTTGCAGCAGTATAAGCCCCAACAGTTCCCGAACTGAACCAAGATAATGCGGAAAGAATATTCAGAATCGTTCCTCCCCCATTATTTGCTAGAATCGGTGCGAAAGTTCGAACCATGGAAAGTGTGCCAAAGAAATGCGTATTAAACTCCAAATGTATTTTATCGAGATCACCGTCAATCAAAGAAGCACCTGTAGACGATCCTGCATTGTTGATCAAAAGCGTAACATCCTTAGCGACCATAGCGGCTGCAGCTACATCTTGAGGATTAGTAATATCAAGCTTTACAGGAATTACACCGGGAATGTCAATGGACTCCGGATTTCTTGCACCAGCATAAACCTTAGCCCCTCTGGATAGAAGTTCAAGAGCTAAGTGGCGTCCAAAACCTCGGTTCGCGCCGGTGACAAATGCGACTTGTTCAGAAATTTTCATTTTTATATGCTCCTTTTATTATTTAATTTTGGTACAACAAAATGTCTTCCTCCTCAAAACTACGCTAGGAATGATTTCCTTAATGAGAAGTTTTGGACATAGGCGAGTCTCACTATACAGGAATGATCGTTCTAAAAAGTACAAAAGAATGATCCCTTTATGGAGAGAGCTTTAAGTAAGGCAAGACTTATATACGAGAACGACCATTCTAAAAAGCACAAAAGAATGATCCCTTCATGGAAAGAGCTTAAGTAAGGAAAGACTCATATACGAGAACGATCATTCTAAAAGATCCATAAGCAATGATATCTTCTTAGGAGTAAGCTTTACTACATCTCAGACTTACTCATATAGGAACTATTATTCTAAGAATAAAATAATTATTTATCTAAAAGTTTTATGGATAAATTGGCTATACCGTGTAGTTTTTCTTTTGGAGTGGAGGTTCTTGTCATTACCCTTAACCCAACACATACAGTATGCAGATGTTCCGCCAATTCGCCGGCATCGTAATCTGAGGTAAATTCTCCCTCCTCCTGCCCCCACAGAATAATATCCTTGAGTAGCTGCTCTGATAGTGTGAATGATTCAGTGGACTTTGAATCCACATCGGCATCGCGCATTGCCAATTCCACCGCCGAATTCACCATCAAACAGCCTGAAGGCGAGTTCTCTTCACCATATATCATGAAACTAAAAATAAACTGAAGAGCCTCTGATGCAGTCTTGGAGCGTTTAACTTCTCCCGTAAGCTCAGCACTGACTTTATCGCGAAATCGATCCATAGCTTTCAAAAACAGCGTATGTTTGTCGCCAAATGTATCATATAAACTTCTGCGATGGATTCCCATATGCTCGACCAGATCGGTCAAGGATGTCTTCTCATAACCTTGTTCCCAAAAGAGCTTCATCGCCTTGTCCAATACTACGTTCTCTTCGAATTCTTTGCTTCTTGCCATTCTATTTTCCTCCTCCCATCGTAAATATAACATATTGAGAACGTTCGGTAAAGAAAATAAGTTCATAATGCTTAGTCCAAATAAGGAACCTCCATATTCACTTCTTCTACATTTTAGCTGTCAGCATAACCTAAATCCCTTGAATACGTACTCCCCAAAATCTTACCAAAGGCTGATTTTAGGAAAACATACTTTTGTGGAATGGAACATTCTTCTCCATAGAAAATTTAAGAGTATTAAGTTCCTCAATAGTAGTTAATAAGAAAAGCAGTATTTCCATAAAGACATCCCTATTCATAAATCACTGTTCAGCTAAATGATTACTGTTTTTGTTTCGTTATTTACGATGAATACGGTCAAAAATCATACTGTATATATCTGTACATTAGTTGAATAACTCTGACACAATGCTTACTTTAATCAGTAATATTAACTTAATCTTAGTGGAACAATAGTTAAGCTATAATCTTGAAAAGGAGTAAAAAATGAAAAAACAAAACATTTTATTTAACCTTGATGATACATTATCATACTGTAATAGATATTTTAACCTGGTAATAGACGAATTCGCTGACCAAATGATGTCGTGGTTTGACACGATTACAGAGGAAGATATAAAACAGAAGCAGCTTCAACTTGATGTTGCAGCGATTAGTGAGCACGGTCTAAAGTCAGATCGGTTTCCTGAGTCATTTGTTGGAACTTATAAATACTATTGCGACTTAACTGAAAGGGAAAAGAAAAAAGATGAAATCCAATATTTAAGAGAGTTGGGTTTTAAGGTATTCGAGATCCCTGTTGAACCTATTCCATACATGAATGAAACGCTACAACGTTTAAAAGAAGAGGGACATGAATTATATTTGCACACAGGAGGAGATGAGGCTAATCAACGCAGAAAAATTACCCAGTTAGAATTGACTACATATTTTGAACATCGCATTTTTATTTCGGAACATAAAGATACAACAGCTCTATCCGATATTTTAAAAACCATTAAAGCAGACCCTAATGTAACATGGATGGTTGGGAATTCATTAAGAACTGATATTGTCCCAGCACTGGAAATGGATGTCCATGCAATCTACATTCCAGCAGAAGGTGAATGGCAATATAACATAGTTGAAGTTAACGTTGATCATAGTAGTGCTTTTTTAACTGTGGATTCACTTCAAGAAGTTCCTGATGTAATTGATAAACATATCCAAGATCAAATAATGTAAGTGGATAGGTAATACCCTTAGAAGTTTTTTACCTAGGAGGAATTGTCCTGCTCTAGACTAGCCAAGTACCTATAACAAGATAATCGTACTTTTTATATTTGAAATAGCAAGCACTCCATTATTTGGTCACGGTAGAGTGGATTAATTAAGAACGTTACTACTGCCCATCCGTCCAAATTAGACCCAATTTGTAAAGATATCTCAAAAGTATCATAAAAAAGGGGTGCTCTTTGTAAATAAAATAGCCCAGAAAAAGAATTAGACAAAGATTGGTTTGACCTCATTATGGAAGCTCGTAATTTAGGAATTTCTTTAGAAGAAATTAAAGTATTACTAAGTAAATCTTGACCCCTGTGGTCTATTTTTTTAAAATTTATTCGACAAAAAAGCTTTACCCTTTATTTGAGTAAAGCACCACTCGTGGAAGAATCCCATTATCTCTAATTCCAATAATATTAAAACTTTGCATTAGGTTTCAATTCTAATACCTTGTTTTTCGTATATTTTTATAGCAAATTCGGGGGCATATTTAGGAGAACTCCATTTTATTTTTTCTATGAAATCTTGATGACTTTCACTGTAGTTAATCCAATCAACAGTATCTATCGCAAATACTTGAAAATCTGTTTGAAAAGGAGTTTGACATTTACATTTTGGATTTGGGCAGCCTTGTATTGAAACAGGTTCTATACTCTCTGTTTCAGGATCTACTGTGTCCACATCAAGCCAATGAAAAAGTCCACAACCACAACAAAAATATTCTCTTTTCATTAAACCCTCCTTACCCATAAAAGAATCATTAAATAAAAATCCTAGTGATTTATTTTATAATAAAATACTCACTCATTTCTTAGATTGCTTTACCTATCCTTGGATAATTTGTTCCTCCTTTTCTTATCGGTTTAATTAATTGGATGTGTGATGCTGTGCTGGATTTACAAGTTATTCGGAAGAGTGAATTAAAAACGTTTCTGGATACATCCTCCTTATTATTTGATCCACTTCCATTAAAAGATATGAAGACTAGTTAGCGAAATGCCAGGTAATTATTACCATACAATGGTGTTAAAGGTTGGTTTTTTATAAGAATGAGAAAATGGTCAATAAGATTGAAAGGCAATTCTCAATAGTCCAATTGAAGGAATTCTATTTATACTAAACTGACCCGTGGACTCTTTACTGTCAATTTATCTATGAGCTTTATTCTTTTAATTTCTCCACCTGCGAAAGAGCACTACCCGCTGTAAATTCTTCTAAAGCATTATGGCAACCTCAAGTTGTATAAGTAATCGAGCCGTCACCAACCACACCATATTTGAGCGTTTCCATGATTTCATCGATGATTGCACCGCAGTTAACTAGCCTGCCATGTGTAGCAAATACATTTATCGGAGCGGCTGGACTATTGATTTGGCTAATCCCATAATGGTGTACTTACCCTAACTGGCGTTTAAATTCTTTACAGGCGATGAAGTAAGCGATGACCATAATGCCGACACACCAGGAAAGAGCGATCCAGATACCGTTGCCAACAGACCCTTCATACAAGAGGGCACGAATTGCATTTACGATTGAAGTCACGGGCTGGTTCTCAGCGAACGCACGGACAATTTTAGGCATGGTTTCGGTGGGGACAAAGGCCGAACTGATAAACGGCAGGAAAATCAGCGGGTACGAGTAGGCTGTCGCCCCTTCCATAGACCCCGCTCTCAATCCGGGAATGACCGCCAGCCATGTCAGCGCCAGCGTAAACAGCCCGAGTATCCCAGCTACCGCGAGCCAATCCAGGATATCAGCGCTGGAACGGAAGCCCATCAAGAGTGCGACGAGGATAACCACCACGACAGTAAGCGCATTGGAAACAAGCGAAGTCAACACGTGAGCCCACAATACCGATGAGCGCTTGATGGGCATGGTAATGAAACGCGCCATCAGCCCGCTCTTTACATCCGTAAACAGCCGCAAGGAAGTGTAAGCGACGCCGGATGCGATAGCCATCAGCAAGATTCCCGGCAATAAATAATTGACGTAGTTGTCCGTGCCTGTCTCTATGGCGCCGCCAAAAACGTAGACAAAAAGCAGCATCATCATAATCGGCGTAATCGCCACCGTGATAATCGTATCAGGGCTGCGCATGATGTTGCGCATTAAACGTCCTAGTAATACCCCTGTTTTGCTTTTCATTTACATCTCCTCCTTTTTGCCGATGATCGCGAGGAAAATTTCCTCCAATGTCGGCTGCTTCTCAATGTACTCCACTTTCGCTGGCGGGAACATCTCTTTGAGTTCGGTAAGGGTACCGGTCGTGATGATTTTTCCGCCATGCAGGATAGCAATACGGTCCGCCAGCTGTTCGGCTTCCTCCAGGTACTGGGTCGTCAGCAAGATGGTCGTACCGCCGCGGGCAAATTCCTTGACGGTATCCCAGACTTCAATCCTCGCTTCGGGGTCAAGCCCTGTCGTCGGTTCGTCGAGAAAAATGACTGCTGGCGTCCCAATCAGGCTCATGGCGATGTCAAGCCGGCGCTTCATTCCGCCAGAATACTTATCTGCCCGGCGGTTGGCCGCATCAGTCAGGCTGAATCTTGCAAGCAGATTGTCAGCGACTTGAGCGGGATTGGAAACTCCCCGCAACTTGGCGATCATCATCAGGTTTTCCCTTCCTGTGAGCATGCCGTCTAAAGCTGCGAACTGCCCTGTCAGGCTGATACTCTGGCGAACATGATCCGGTTGACGCTGGATGTCAAAGCCGCAAATACCGACTTCGCCGCCATCAGGCTTCATCAGCGTTGAGAGGATGTTGACCGTCGTCGTCTTGCCCGCTCCATTTGAGCCCAGCAGTGCGAAAATTTCGCCACGCCGCACCTCAAAATCCACCCCCTTTAATACCTCCTTATCTTTAAAAGATTTTTTTAACCCTTTTACAGAAATCGCTATATTGCTCATACTTTATTCCTCCTTATAAAAAGCGCAGCAAGTCGCTAGATTGCCTATACTTTGCTACTCAGTCTGACTGATATTCTGTATTACTTACTACTAGGTTAAAAATATAACTGAATAGTGAAGGTGACACATTACATTTGTAACCAGCTATTCAGTAGGAATTATCTATTGAATTTACTTTTTTCCCAATCGCTTCATGATACTCTGATTCAAATTTTCACGATACTTGTCGACATAGGTTTTAGCGTTGCTACTAGTTCGTCGGCAAAGGAGATTCGATGCTAGGCGAAAAACCACTAGGATTTCGCTTAGTCACGATCAATCGTATCGTTCAACTTCTTGCGATATTTGTCCCTCCAAGTTTTCTCGTCCTTCACTAGCTCGTCGCAGAAGGCAGCCACGTCCTTGCCCGTGAGGTCAGTGACTTTCTTGCCTTCCGCTGCACCTTCCTCGAAGAGGTCCAGAATGCCGTAAAAGATACGGCTGCTGTCCTTCCAGTCGGTAGGGCCACCACCAGCAGTCCACATATATTTTTGGATAGCTTTGTAAGCGTTGCGGTACTCACTTGGAAGTGCCTTCGCACGTGCCTCCATCGACCTCCATTCCCGCTTGTCATCGAGACTTCCAATAATTTTTTCAAAAAAATTCATTTTACTTCTCTCCTTTTGATTTTATTAGTTTTGAGTTCGTTAATTTTACTTGAGACGAAATCCCATTTTCTCCAAAAAATTTCAAGTTGGTCTTGCCCTGCTGCGTTGAGTGTGTAAAATTTTCTCGGCGGTCCCATAGTGGATGGCTTTTTCTCGATGTCCACCAGATTGTTTTTCTCAAGCCGCATGGTAATCGTATAAACTGTGCCCTCAACCACGTCAGTGAAGCCAAGTTCTCGCAGCTGATGCGTGATTTCATAGCCGTAAGTTTCGCCACGGCTGATGATTTCAAGCACACACCCCTCAAGCACCCCTTTCAGCATTTCCGTGATATTTTCCAATTTTTTACCTCCATTTATATTTTACTTATATTTTTTTCAGTACTCTGTAACACAGGTATTTTGTGCTGCTGATATTCAGTGTTACTGACTACTAGTATATAGTATTACTAAATAGTGTCAATTGTCAATAAAACTTTTCGTCAAAAAAGCCCGTTATTATGGCTTCTAAGGTGTTTTTATAAAAGGAAAAGATAAGCCTTTAAATGCCCTTAATAGAATTTTCTCAGAAGAGTATGGTTCAAGTCTTATTCAATGGAGAGTTCCTAAGAACACTTATTCCACCACATTCATCACTCTTCACCCGCCGTTAAATCGAGTTCAAATCCCCTAGGAATTTGTCTTCCGGTAGATATGGCAGGTTGCTTGTGCTTGGGCACAGATTTTTGGATCTCGTGATACGAATCAATTTCCTCTACCGTCAATAGAGATTCATTTTGCCAGTTTTTCAGAATTCCAACCACATAACTAAGCCTTCGCTTGTTATTGGCACACTCAATATTCATTGCTTTTAAAATGACTTCTTTTGGCTGTAGGAAGCGGGAATCATCTAACCAAGCTAACAGCTGCTGTTTCGCATTGATGTTTGAAAAACCAAATCCATTGTAATCCCAAAACTCTACGATTTCTTGCACATCTTTTTGATTATTCTGCAATGGACTCTCGATGTCTGGATTTTTCTCTAGATTGGGATGAAGAGCTTCTTGTTGTTGTTTTTCTTTTTCTTTTTGTCCACGTATCGTATGATGAAATGAGAACGAATCGTATGATGGAATGAGAACGTCTCGTCAGTCCTTCACCTTCAGAGTCTGGATAGGAATCTTGTTCATCTTGGCCGCTTGCTTCATCATTGAAAAACATCTCTTCTTATTCACAAAATTGGGAAAAGAAATAGGTTGAAATTCATTCTATGAAAGTACTATTATTTCATAGATAGGAAATAAATCACAACAACCATGAAAGCGAGAAAATAGTCATGCATTTATTTGATATGAGAAGATTTTGTATGATGGTGATCGGAAATTTATGTATAGGAATTGCCGTTTCCCTATTACGTTTAAGTAATTTTGGTACTGACCCTTTTAGTACAATGAATTTAGGAGTAAGTGGATTTTTACATGTTTCTTTGGGTATTTATCAATTAATTTTTAATGTTTTCTTACTTATCATTGTATTTATTTTTGTTCGGCATACGATTGGGGTTGGGACGATTGTTAACATGGTTGGAATCGGCTTTTTTTCCGATTTCTTTGTATACGGTTACCATGAGCTATTCGGCTCTTCTCCGCTGTTGATTACAAGAAGTATATTCCTTATTATTGCCATCATCTTCGTTGGACTCGGAGTTGCCCTTTATATGACACCCGATATGGGCATTGCGCCGTACGATGCCATGCCACTTGTTATTCAAAAATTATCGCATGACAAAATACCATTTGCATTTGCTCGAATAATAGCAGATGTTACATGTGTCGCTATTGGTTTTTCCTTTGGGGCAATTGTGGGGTTTGCTACAGTTATCACTGCAATTTGTATCGGCCCACTTGTACAATACTTCCGGAAACATCTTGCAGAACCATTATTACGAAATAAACAGAAAGCCTTACCCGTTTCATTTGAATTAAACAAGTAATTGCGAAAAGCCTCTATTTTTAAATAGAGGTTATTTTGGATATAGCAAGTTTACTTCTCATTTAATGCTACTGCTTCTTTTATTAGTGCAGTTAATACTTCTGGTTGAATAACTTCCATATTTTTATTTTGATGTGTCTCAGCCTGCTACGTTCATTTTATTTCCATTGACCAGACTCTAATAATCTCTTACTATTTTACTGTCTTACTTTATTTACTTTATTACTAAATGAATAAGGAGCTTTTTTATGGAAGATAGACAGAAGAAACCTCTATCGTTATCGTCAAATTCCGTACGTTTGGGTGTGTTATTGGCTTTGGTTGGAGGATTTCTAGATGCTTACACTTTCATAAGTCGAGATGGTGTATTTGCTAATGCACAAACAGGAAACATGGTATTATTAGCCGTAAAAGCAGCGAACCGAGACTGGATTGGAATGTTACATTATATTCCGCCCATCCTTGCGTTTATAGTAGGCGTTTTGGTTTCTGAAATTTTCAAGACTCCCAGTGTTAGGCATTTACTATATAGCTATAGAAGATCCATCCTCATACTAGAATGTCTCGTATTGATTTTTGTTGGGTTGCTGCCGAGCAGTGTCTCGAACTTGGTAGTGACAGTGTCCATTGCGTTTGTTTCTTCCCTGCAAATTTCTACCTTTAATAAATTAGACAAGTGGGCGTATAACTCAACGATGACTACGGGAAATTTAAGGACTGCAACACAAGCTGCTTATTTAGCTATTAAAGAACATAACCAAGAAGCTAAAAAGCAATTTCATGAATTCTTTTTCATCATTCTATCCTTTATATTCGGTGCTTTAGCCGGAACTTTTTCCACTACGTTTATAGGTAATCGAGCAATCTGGATTGCATCAGGCGTTCTGATTGTCGCACTTATCCTATATCATAGAGACAGGGGATTTATAAGAAAACAGGAAGCTTGTCTTAAAGATCATATGAAACTCGCTCAGTGATGAACACTTTTCAGGCCTGTCCCCTACTGGGAACAGGCTCTCTTATTGATGTCATTTATTGACGACCGTTAACCAAGAAAATGATTCATCAGGGTAGTCAATTAGGGCTTATTGACGACCTTCATCCCAAAAAAACGAAGAATTTGTTAATTCTCCGTTTTTTCTAAAAATAGTATGAAAATGTGGTAGTGATTTTATAAGACCTTACAACAAAAACTTTTTTCTAATTCAAAATCAGATTAACTCTACCCCGCTTTTTCTACTAAACAGTTTTTTTCCCATTTTTCATATTCTTTAAACGCCGTCCAGCTTAACCATGATACTAGAATTCTTAACTCATTTGGTCCAACATACCAGTATTCCCAACGCTTCTTTTCTGAATTTTGATAAATTCCAGTTTTGTAGACATAATTCATGTGAAAACACTCCTTATTTCATACTTATTATTTTAATAATTTTCAGAAAATTAACTTATTAATATAAGTATTCTCCAATTATCCAAAACCTCCTGCAAAAGAGTTATCATTTTATCATTCCTTTACTTTTAATTTATTTGAATCATTATTAATGTCACAAAATCTATGGTTCTATTAAAAGGCTTTGTAGTCACTACTTATATCAAAATAAGATATAATGATAAAAAATGCATGAGGTGAATATAAATTGGATTTTCATTCTGAGTCAGAACAACATACTGAACAAGGGAATGACCAAGAATATAGAACAAGAGAATACACTACTAGATTAGAAGCTGAAAAGGAACTAGATGATGGAGGATTAAAAAATTGGTTTAAGACTAGGAAAAATACAGATCATGAGAGCAAAGGGAGAGTAAGTTCACCAACTAGGTTCCGATCGTCAAAAAAGAAATTGGAGATGTCTTGGGTAAGACTTCTCTTTAAAATCATTGTAATAGGAGTTGTCTGTTACAACTTCAAATACATTTTGGACTTTATGAAAGATCCTATTAGTGATTTTATGAAGATCTTAAATGTGGTTGGAATTTGTGCAGGAATAAATTTTATTGCCGTTTGGATTCTCTTTTATAAGAATACGGTTATACGATTTTATGTTTCCTTAATTGCACTCATAGGATCATATGCCTACTACTCCTATGTAAATTACACGAATCAATCCTTTTTGGGGGATAACCTCATCACTTCGATTCTTGTTCTTTTATCCGTTTTGATGGTCATTAACCCTAAAGTAAATTATTATGTGAAAAGTATCGTTTTACTCTTGATCCCTATAGTAGGAATCTATTTTAGTGGTAATCATTTTGCACTCGTGTGGACTCTAATGTTTAATGCAGGATTGATCCTATTCTTTAGAGTGTCTAAATCAAAAAAAGCTAAATCAAATGAAAAGGAAGAGCAATCAAGAAGAAATAAAAAGAAATCTGCTTAATATTAGCTCTTTGTTTGAATAATGCCTCTCTTTCCTAAACGTGTGATAGAATGAATTTTAAAAATAAGGTAGCTGATCAATTGTGGTAGATTCACCGTTTGTTAGAAGTGTCATTTTAAACCGAGAAGATGTACCTGCATTTTCTAAATATCCATTTAATCTCCCAAGTATAAAGACTCTAAATCAGCTTACCTTTCATCCCAAGGTTACCTACCTGATCGGTGAGAACGGAATGGGGAAATCTACTTTACTAGAGGCAATTGCCGTTTCCTTAGGTTTTAATCCAGAGGGTGGATCTTTTAATTTTAACTTTTCAACGTTTGATACCCACTCTGAATTAACAAACTATATTAAACTTATCAAGGGTATTGATAAGCCAAGGGACGGTTTCTTCTTACGTGCTGAAAGCTTTTATAATGTGGCTTCCAATATTGAGGAATTGGACCATGGTGGTGGGGGGCCGAAGATCATAAGCTCTTTTGGCGGCCAATCCCTTCATGAACAGTCACATGGAGAGGCCTTCTTCTCCACCTTTATTCACCGTTTTGGAGGAAATGGAATTTATATACTTGATGAACCTGAAGCTGCTCTTTCTCCCTTACGGCAAATGTCAATGGTTACTAGAATACATGACTTAGTGAATCAACACTCTCAACTAATTATTGCTACCCATTCACCAATCATTATGTCGTATCCAAATTCTTTCATATATGAATTAAGTGAAGATGGAATACAAGAGAAAAAGCTTGAGGAAACCAATCATTTTCAAATTATGAAACGGTTCTTGAATGACCCAAAAAGAATGCTTCATCATCTTCTGGAATCGTAAGAAGAGTGTAAAGGGCATAAAAACAAAGGGAAGGACACATTCCATATGCTTCCTTTTGTGCTATGGCTGCAATCTCTATGTTGCAATTCCCTTATTTCCAAGGCCAGCGCAAAATTTGACAATTTCAACAAAAACGTACCAATAAACACAAGGATAATCATCCTTACTTTTCTCCTCTTCTCGTTTTCAAAAAAGGGCACAAAAATGGGACTCTAGTATTTTCCGTTTTTATGCTCATCGGCATACCATAAAGTACCGATTGTTTAAATGGAAAGGAGGAGTGGATGTTGAGTAAGAAGAAAAAAGGCAAGTCACTATGGCGCACATTATTGGCAGCTCCCGCTTTATTTTTTATTGCCCCTGTTTCCATCGGATTGTATCTAACTCATCCCCTTCCGGCAAAAACCACGAAAACACCGAAGGAATACGGTCTCCATTTCGAAGATATAGAATTTTTCAGCCGAAAAGATCAAGTAAAGCTGTCTGGTTGGTGGATTGCGGCAGCTTCAAAGCAAAGTAAGAAAACGGTTATCACTGCACACGGTTATATGAATGAACGTGCCATGGAAGGAATTGAAGGACTACAACTCGCCAAAGTTCTCTCGGAACATGGATATAATGTCACATTCATTCCATTCTTATGAATAAAAAAGAGTATACACGCCGTGTACTCCGATTTCTAGATCAGTACTTAAAGATTGGTTAAAGCCTTAGTACCTCTTTTAAACAAAAAAGGGCGATGACACACCTCTGTCATCGCCCTTTTTTTTGCTTATCATCATCCCAGCTAAATACAATTGGCGTCCACTACCTGTCCAGATACCGACATAAGTTCATTTATGTTAAGCCATCCACCAATATTTTGAGTTTGGTCAACACCTTCTATGGTAAAAGTAAGGCTAATATTGTTGGGAAGCGTCAAAGTAGAACTTTTGCCAATGCAATTCTGTGCTTTTTGCAGAGAATCCACCCTTACCCCTTCACACGAAACCGTATACCTTTGCATCGATACGTAAATTAATACTCCCCTTAATAGATCATAGCTCCTTATAAAACCTTCGACAGTGGTCCCATCCCGGAAAGATAATCTGATCCACCGCTTTTGCTGATAACAAGCAAGAATTTTTTGAAATAGTCCTTGTCTGTAGTCATAGTAATATGGATAGAAAGGCTGGTAAGGATAATTTGGGTACAATGCAGCCTCCCCCTTTCTTTTATCAGTACATCTTTTCATGTATATGAGGAAAAAAAGGGTTGGTGCTTGTCATCACCTGGTGTGTATAAGAAAAACGAATAGTACTGACTATTCGCTTGTTCTATAAGGTTATGCAATTTATGAAGAAAGGCAATTCGTACTTTATTTAAAGGATCATAATAGATAATCTCTTCTTTAGACGGAAGTTTCTTAGCTTTAGGCTTATTTTCAGGAAATCCAATCCCGAGTATGGCTAATATCCGCCGGTCGTTCGGGATATTTAGTGAGTTTCGGACCCATTCCTCGCGTTTGGCAGATTCGTTCTCATCTTCAAAAAAAAACCGCCCCTATGCCGACACCAACGTTTGAATGGCTTTTAATACGTCCATATAGAACCTCTTGTATATGTATTTAATTTTTAAATTTGTAAACCTTTATGTTTAAAAAAATGCCCCCGACAAACGAAATAATATAAAATACAATGCCAGAAACGGTGTTCGGAGATAATAAATCAATAAATTCCATTTCATTCCCTCACTTGGTCTAGTTATGATATATCGCATAAGGATATATTTATTGTATTTAAATTATATCGTATTAAGATCATTGAATTTTCTGTAGTGCAGTCCTTCACAACTAACCTTTCTATAATGGGAGGAGATGTCGCAGCTCCTCCCATTGTTTATCTAAAGTGCAATTAAATCTCTATGTTAGGAAGCACAAGTGGGCTTCCTTTTGTACGATGGCCGAATTTTTTAAATCACTTTGTCCTGGTATTCCTTTTCAACCGATTTTAACTTAATGGAATCCCAATTTGTTCGATAAAAGCGAACCATTACGCTAACTCCAAACACCGTGAGATAAGAGTATAGAGAAATCCATACGCCCATACTGCCCAAATCGAGTATAAAAGTGAATACATAACTGAGTGGAACAAAAAATAGCCAGCCTAAAACACAAGAGATTTTTAATAAAAACGATGTGTCACCAATTCCTCTAAGACCACCGGCATAAAAATTTAATAATCCATCAAACAATTGTAAAAATGCCGATATCATGACTAATTCTGCGGCTATTTTATACACTTGGACATCGTGGGTGTAAATCTTAGCAATCGGTTCTGCCCAAAAAAATTCAATAACACCCAAAATCAATAGAAAGATACACCCTAAAATGGAAGTATTCGTCCCTGCTTTTCTTCCTAATATAGGTTTACCTCTCCCGACTTCTTGACCAACAAGAATGGTTGCAGTTGATCCAAATGCAAAGGCGGGCATGAATCCAAGACTCATAACACTTAAGGCCACTTCATTAGCTGCTAACGCATTCGTCCCTAATCTCGTAACAAATGCCGTAAAGACAAACATGGCCATGGCCATCGAAAATTCCTGTATCCCTAATTTGGCACTTTCAGCAAAAATTAATTTTGCTTCTGCTCGGTCGAAGGCAATTCTTGTGCGTGTTTCATATTTTTGGTGTAATTTTATGAAATAGAAATAAGCGCAAATAAGAAACGTGACCAATTCTCCGGTAAAAAAGGCAATCCCTGCTCCAATCAAACCTAATTCAGGAAGAGCAAAATGTCCATAAGTTAATCCATAAGTGAGAAAAATCATTACGGCTCCGCCTAATATGGTACTGATCATTGGAGTTTTGGTATCCCCAATCCCGCGGAGAAATCCATGAATAACAAAGGTGAAGATCGAAAATACCATTGCAAAAAAACGAAATTGTAAATAACTCTTCCCTTCTCTAATCATATCAGGTGAACTTCCCAACAACTTAAAGATGGCTTCTGGAAATAATAAACCGATTAATAAAACCATTGTCGCAGCCGCTATACAAAGATAAAAGGCTATATAGGTCCGTTCAACACCTTTTTTCATGTTGTTTGACCCGTAATTTTGTGCCACTAAATAATTGGTCGTATGCCCTATTCCCGAAAATAGTGCCCAGGCATTATACATAATAATGTTCGAAACACCCACGATGGCAATCGCAAGGGCACTCAATTGACCAACTAAAATAAGATTTATAGTTCCTGTTAGTGTCGATGAAGCAAATGACGCAATCGAAGGTATGGCAAGCAGTAATATCTTTTTCCATTCTTTCAACATGTTGTTAATCCCCTATGACCCTTTTTAGATGACATATTCTATTTAGGGAAACCATCATGCTCCATCCATTTAAGCAATGATCGATTCCCTGTATAATAGTTATTCTATTAATTTTGGATAATTCCTCCTATGCATGGTACTTCCATTCCGTGTCCCAAAACCTGCACCCACCAAAGCCCAGTTCCTATAAGTACCTTTTTCTACCAATGTGTTTTATTATTATTACAATAAATTATTTTTCTCATTTTCTAAGAAAACTACCGGAGGGAACAAACTTATGTCTAAACCAACCAAAACCCGCTTTCTTTTTATTACTGCCGTTGCTTTGGGAACGTTGCTGAACCCCTTGAATTCTTCGATGATTGCCGTTGCGCTTTCCCGCATCCAAAATCAATTTTCTCTTTCGTTTACGGATGCATCTTGGCTTATTTCCACTTATTATCTTGCCAGTGGTATTGGTCAGCCGGTAATGGGGAAGCTCGGTGATGCGTTTGGACTTAAGAAAATGTATTTAATCGGGCTGATTATGATTGCAGCAGCATCATTTGCAGCTCCCTTTTCTCCTAGTTTTGGCTGGCTGATTGCGATCAGGATTATACAGGCAATCGGAAGTTCAGCGCTTTTCCCGGCAGGAATGGGAATCATCCGCAAATCAATCACGGAAAACCAAGCACAGGCACTGGGTGTCCTTTCGATTTTTTCATCCGTATCAGCTGCAATCGGTCCTTCCATCGGTGGATTTCTCACACACTATTGGGATTGGCAAGCGATCTTTTTGGTCAACTTCCCATTCATTTTGGCAGCCTTTTTTCTGGGACTATTTATTCTTCCAAAGGATAGAAGTGATAAAAACCGGAAAGTCACCATTGATTATATCGGTATCCTTCTATTTACTCTGTCCATATTAAGCTTGCTATTGTTTTTGCTGTCATGGGAAAGTGGTGTGAACTGGGGTAAACTTTTGGTAAGCCTTGTTTTTATTTTCGTTTTTTATAAATACGAAAGCAAACAATCGCAGCCATTTATCAATGTATTAGCTCTTAAAGAAAACCTGAATATGAGTTTTGTGTATGTACAGTTTATCCTTGTCAATGTGATTTTCTACTCGATCTTCTTTGGGGTACCGCTCTATCTGCAGAATGTTCGCCATTTCGATTCTAAGACTACGGGTCTTATTATGCTTTCCATTGCCGGTTTTGGCATTATCGTGTCGCCATTGGCAGGCCGATGGATTGACAATCGTGGCTCAAAGCCTGCTTTAATCGCAGGGACATCCTGCATGATTGCAGGTTCGTTGCTTCTTCTTACCATCCACGGTTCATCGCCGGCGACATGGATATTCTTTTCTTTATCAGTCCTTGGATTAAGCAACGGCTTCAACAATCTTGGTTTGCAGACGGCACTTTACACGTTTGTTCCTCCTGCCGAGACCGGCACTGCTTCGGGGCTTTTTATGACGTCACGATACATAGGGACGATATTTTCTTCTAGTTTACTGGGGATTTTATTCGGGAAGCAATTTACAACTAGCCATTTTCATGTAATGGCCATCATCTGTGTAATCATCGGAATCTTGATTATGCTGTTGACACTTCGGATGCCCCAGTTACAAAAACAAAGTCAATAGCAAAAGGGACACCGAATTGTGTCCCTTTTTTATCCAATGGAATTTGGAGCTTGTCTAATTTTAAAGCATCAATTTAGATTTTAGATAATGGTAAACCCCATCTTCATCACAAGTGAAATCTGTCACGTCATCCGCGATTTCTTTAATACTATCAGGTGCATTTTTCATTGCCACGGAATAATTCACGAGCCGCAGCATAGGCAAATCGTTATCGCTATCCCCAATTGCCATTGTTTCAGTCTCAGACAAATCAAAGTGCTTTAACATCTGTTGGATACCGGTTGCTTTGTTCACGTTCGCCACCATCAGTTCGACGTTATGTTCCGTCGAGATGGAGGTGGTAAAGTCTATTTCTTTCTTTAATTGCTCCAGCTCTTCTTTCCAGTAATTAATCTGTTCTTTTGATCTGGCAAAGAAATAGAATTTGGAGAATTCATCTCCCATAATTTCATCCGACCATACAATTTTCTCTTTTATCGCTTCCTTACGGGAAAGCCACTCATTCATGCCAACACTTTCCGGCTTAGGGTCTCTTATTTCATTTACTACATATGGCTGATCCTGTTTTAATGTCATTCGAGGAGTGCCATATGGAAACAGCTCATAATACACTTTTTTCTCCCTTGCCATTTGAATAACAGTTTCTACTAGCTCACGCGAGAGGGAATGCTTAAAAATCACTTCATGACCTGCATATCCGACCATCCCATTGGAGGCTACGACTCCATCTACTTGAAAACCTGGCGGTACGAGTCCCTCTATTTCCTCAAACGCCCTGCCTGTAGCGATAAAAACTTTGATTCCACGTTCTCTGACTCCATCAATGATTTCTTTCGTATGTATACTTACCTTATTTTGATGGTTTAAAATGGTGCCATCCATGTCTAGAAATATGGCCTTTGGTTTTAAGTTCACTTATATTCCCCCCAGAAATGTAAAAGAAGTTCATTTAGTAAGTATACACTTTATTGATATTTCCCACTATAATTCCATCTCCTGTCCTCAATTTCACAAGCATTCTTTATTATTGAGGGTCATTTCATGACCAAGCCACCATCTACATTCAGGCATTGTCCAGTAATAAAAGAGGATAAATCAGAAGCGAGAAATAATACACTTCCGGCGATATCCTCTGGCCGAGCCAATCGGCGTAAAGGGGTTAACTGAATAATGGCATCTCTCACCTCTTCCTTTGTCTCCTGGCTTGAGTCTGTTGGATAGGTTAGTCCAGGAGAAACAGCATTCACATTAATACCGAATGTCCCTAGTTCTTGGGCGAGATTTCTGGTGAAACCTAGTAAGGCCATCTTTGCGGTTGTATAGTCATGATAAGGAACAATAGGAAAATCGATTAAATTACTAACCATATTGATGATTCTTCCTGACATTTGATTCTTCATTTGAGGCATAGCCGCCTTGCAAATGTTAAATGCCCCCTGTACGCTTCCTGTCCATTGTTGGTTGTAATCTTCCCAGTCGATTTCCCACGCCGTTTTCCTGGTTTTTGGATTAAAGGTATAATGACTTAGTGCATTATTTACCACTACGTCAATTGCTCCAAGGGAATCGATCATTTGTTCCATCATTTCATTTACCTGATTCCTATTTGTTACGTCAGCCTGAATAGCGGCTGCCTGCCCTCCCAATGACTCTATTTCATTTACCACACTTTCGGCAAGGGCTTGATTCTTCAAATAATTGACCACCACAAATGAACCTTCCGCAGCAAACCTTCTCGCCATCTCTGCGCCAATTCCCCTGCTTGCTCCCGTAATTAATACAATTTTATCCTGCAAATTCAAAGGTAGCCCTCCTTCTATTCAAAATCTGTATCATACCGTTCCACATTTTGCTCTATATTCCTTTCGATATCTGTCATCCTAACAAGATCGAGGAGATTAAACCTGCCATCATGGTGCCACCCTGGTTTTGCCTGGTTCATTTCACCGATCGAACATATTCTATTTACACCGTATGTTCCTAATTGATTGGCGAGTGAAACAAGTCTGATTGGAGAAACAGCCAGACCGCACGATTGTAAATATGGCTGATAAGGCTTAATGGCAGATAGCACACTTTCCACAGATTCGACTGAGTATACATGAACAAACCGATTTAAAGGGGAACCTTCAAATCCAGTTTCTTTGTGAAAAATGACTGTCCAGGATGTGTCTGCATGACTAGAGAAAGCGGCTACGTTTTCATGTTGGACGGATTCCAGCTGATAGCGGCTTCTTACCCGTTGAATGGCCATCGATTCTTCATCCTTAAGCTTTGCTCGTGGTCTTTTTTTATGATAACGTTCTAGTTCCGCTCCCAACATCTGAGCAAATTGCTTTGAACTTATGGACCCTCCCTCTTCCACATAAATTGTTTGGGGAGATAAACAACTTTGTTGGTCGTAGATAGACACATCTTCCGCCATCTTTTTGATGGTGTCATAGTAAAGATCAGGAGTTAATGCTTCTTTTCCGATGTAGGCAAAGCTGATTTTATGTCCGTAACTCAAAAACCTTTTATGTGGAGGAACCTTCCGTCTTAGCTTTTCAACCGTTTCATTTGAACCGTATACAATCACCGCCTCGCAGTGTTCGATGGCCGGCTCTTCTAGTTCAATCGTCCCTCCTTTCCAAGGGAGGATGGCAATGGCTTCAGCCAGTTTTTTATCTACCTCCGCTAAGGACTCCGTAAAGAGAACGGGGAACAGTGGTTCGGCCATGGAGGTTTTCCCTATATTCCCTGACTTGACCAAAAGCCCCATGATGATACTCCATACTTGTACCCCCGGAACATTCCCTGAGAAAACATGGAATATAGTACTTGGTCCAAAGGCTTTGCTCATACCTCCTGATTTTCGAGGGCGAAACTCATCCAACATGGCGGGTTGGTCAAGCTCCTCGTCAAGAAAGCGCAGCAATTCCTTTTTACGAAAGGTCCGTATATACCTTTTTAATTGAAGCCGCACCATTTCTTCATCATAACCAGTAATCATAGGGATCAGATTTTCCGCTAATTTTCGGAGCGGATAGTCAGGATGAAGCCATTTTTGAACGGCCAAGTCTATTTTTTCCACAATATCTGTAATGGATAAAGTGGATAGATATTGGTCCCGATTCCATTGAACTTGTTGAATGATTCCCTTCAATTCTTCTCCTGTGATCACAGGGAATTTTAATACAAACGTCATGTCCTTTCCTGTAACTGTTTTTGAACGAAATTGGTTTAATTCAATCGAATCCGGTACACTGAAAACGTTCAGTTCCTTGATATTATTCACTGCTGATTCACACCACCTGAATTTACTTGCATAAGCTGGTCAACCGCAATGGAACAACCTCTTGCCTCGGAACCCTTTATTCTCCCAAGTAGCACAAATCCATGATCCGTTTTATACCCCATATCTTCAGTTAGAATAGCCAGACAGGAATTCCAATTGGCAAGATCATAGTGTGCAATTACGCCTCTTTCCCCATCCTTAACCGGCTCTAACGTGTCGGTGTTTAGTACAACAGTCTTAACCCATGATGGACTTTTTTTATCATAGATTTCAGAATGATTTAGATAGGTGCTTCGTATGGTTTGATCATAGATTTGAGAACTTAGCTCAGTCATTCCGTACATGTTTATACATTGATTGCGACCAATCCCAAAAAACTCACGAAACTCCGAATATAAATTCTCCATTTCCACTTCACGGGATTGTCCCTTAAAGCCCCCTGTATCAAAAATGCGGCTATCTTTAGCCAGTTTGAACTGAAGTTGTTTTTCTTTTAGATCATCAATGATATGGACAAATGCAAAAGTGGCGCCTATTAGCAGCACAGGCTCCTTTTGTGACTCACACCAACTTAAATCCCTGATCAGCTCGTCTACATTCAGTCCATTATCAGTAAAGAAGAATTTGCTATTTTCAGTGCCGAAAAAGGAAACCGCATTGGTTAAATATCTAGATAAAGATGAATTTTTGTTCAGATCTTCTGCAGGTGAGAGAACAAAAATGGTGATTTTCTCACGATCAGGCAGCACAAAATGCTTAAAAGGTCCCTTCATTGATGCATCCCATACCGCAAGATCCGGGTGATAATTTTTCCCTTTTGCCTCCGGATTTGTGGTACCCGAGGTCATAAAAACGTGTTTCACTTCTTCTATTGGCTCACAAGATAAAGTCAATTCTTTATATCCTTGAATGGGCATGGGAGGGATATCCTCCCATCGTTTGACTGTAAGCGGCGTCCTTTTTTTTGTCTGGCAAAATTTCTTATAGGCCAGATTATGCTGGAACTGGTAACGAAACAATTTTAGCGCCAGCTCATTATAGGAATGTTCCTGTTCTTCGTGATGGGTAAATTTCCCCTCTTCACAACGGTTTATAAATTCAAGAATTTGTTCCGTTAGCATTTTGGAATCATCTCTCATTTTAGAGTCCCTCTTTTCAGTCTATTGGGTATGTTTACAAGCAACAATTGAAGCAGCACCGATGAAAATGCCCCGATTAATATGGTGTTAGAAAGGAATGTACCTAAGATTCCTTTCAGATTAGTGGCATAGTTAGGCAGTGAAATCGCAAGCAGAATAGAAAGCCCCATAATCAAATAGTTTTTTTCTGAATGCTCCGCTCTTGCTAAAATAGAAATACCTGTAGATACAAGCGTCGCTGCAGCAGGTAAAAAGATACCTCCAACAACCGCATCAGGTGTTAAGGCAAGCAAGGCCCCGATCTTTGGAAAAAAACCGAACAACAAGAAAATGGCACCTGCCACCATCACCGGAAATCTTGATCCGACACCCGTCAACCTAAGAAGCCCCACATTTTGTGCATAAGCTGTGGTAGGGAAACCGCCAATAAGCGAGGAGAGGAATGAACCGGCGGATTCACCTGCAAATCCGTTGCGAATTCGTTTGGAATCTATTTCGGTATTTAGCATCGCTCCTGCTGCTTGATAGACACCCATTGCTTCGATAATCGCTACCAAATAGGCCACAAAAAATGTAAGAAACGTGTCCCAATGAAAAGTTAAATTTCCATAGGGAAGCAGCTGTGGAATCCCGAACCACGGTTTACTATCTATCAAAGAAAAATTGGTCTTCCCTAGAATGGCAGCAAGGACATCCCCAATAACGAGAGCAATTAAGAAGGAATATGATTTCCAAATGCCTTTCCCAAAAAGAGATAATAAGATAACAATGATTGAAGTGGGAATCGATAGTAATAATATGGATGGGCTGGCAAACGACTCATCACCAGGTGAACCCCCTAAAAATTCGTACAAGGTAAAGCCAGATAATGATACTCCAACCAGAAAGATGACTGTGCCAGAAATAACAGGTGTAAATATGACTCTCAAACGGCCAATTACCCCGGTAATTGACAATAGAAAAACGATAATTGAACTAAGAAAAATACCGCCACTCGCTGCAGCTAAGCCGTTCGCCTTTCCTGAAGCAATCATAATGGAATCAAAAGCAGCCGATGGGCCTTGAATAATTGGCAATTTTACTAATTTAGTAGCTTGTGTCAAGGTAACGATTCCAGCTGTAATAAATATAGCATTAACGATATTAGCCGACTGTGATAGAGGTAAACCAATCATGGACGCGACAAAAATAGGATCAAGCCATACGTTTGACACACAAATATGCTGTAAAGCATATAAAAAGGTTTTCCATGCAGGGAGTTTCTCCTCCAAACCAATATTCATTTCTTTGTTACTCATACTATTCACTTCTTGTATCTTTTCCATGATGTAATCTCCTTCTCTGTTTATCTATTTATAAAGGACTAATCGACATTCCATCCCTATTTAATAGATTGGGATTTGCAGCGACTCATCTTTGTTTTTCCGGTTTTAGGTGATTCTTTGTTATTTTTCAAAAAGGCTTCCTGCTGTTTTTTTTATAAGAAAAAGCCAGGTCCAATAATGGACCTGGCTCCGCAGCTTATGAAATAAATAGTCTTCCACTTAAGCTACTTTCCTACGCTGGTATGATCCAGATCAGGTCCAAAGGGTTAAAAAACATTTGTTTTTCTCTCAGCCCGTCAAGGGGCACCCCTAGTAGTATTGTATATTTATTAGATTCAGTTAATAATAACTCTTAAATAGATGGAAGTAAAGGTTCAATTTTCCACTTTGTTTAGTATGTTGCTATAAAGATATAGTAATGTTTAATGATCTTGCGTTCGTACTTCCAATACCTTTCCATGTCGATACGTTATTAGTGGACGTTTAATTTTTCACTGTTATATCCAACTGCTTTTTGATCCGATAGCTTACAATGACATAACTTAGACCAAATAACACAAACAGCATAACCCCTAAAATCTCAAAATCCAGTTCAGCCCCTGGGAGGAAGAACGTAAACGCTTCATAAAAGGATACCCCATAGGCTAATGCTACAATAACCCAGCCCATGAAACGAGAAGCGGATTGTCCTAACCGATTGCTGTCTTTAATCAACCGAAAGGCTACGATGGAATCAAAGGTGTCTGTAATCATCATCCCTGCCATAAAAATGATTCCTAATAGAACCGGCAATAAACTAGCCGTATTCCCTGCCGCAATCGCCCACATCGATGTTTGGCTAACCGTTTCCGCTGCCAGTGCAAATAAGCCGCCAATTAGAATCACAAAAAAGGGATTCGTTGTTTCTTTCAACATCTTTGGCAGGAACTTCCCCTTGATTCCCTTGACCTGGAAATCTTCACCAGCTGAGGA
This sequence comes from Bacillus sp. OTU2372, assembly GCF_038440275.1. NCBI lineage: Bacteria > Bacillati > Bacillota > Bacilli > Caryophanales > Bacillaceae > Bacillus > Bacillus sp. OTU2372. The sequence goes on along the minus strand of NZ_JASATK010000020.1, from coordinate 58,479 downwards.
TTTGGTCCGCAAAAGATTAAAGATATTCAATGTACCAATTGCGAAAAGGGAAACAATAGAGATCCAAGTAACCAGTGCATTCACTAGATCTGGTATGGTAAAGCTCTTCATAAAAATCCCTAAAATAGTCGCGATACAGGTGACAACCAAACCGTGTCCAAATGAGAAAAGCAAGCCCACCCAGCGGGCAATCGGACTATTCATCCGTCCGTTATAGCGTGTTAAACCATCGATACAGGCCAAATGATCGGCATCCAATCCATGACGAAGCCCTAGTATAAATACAAGAAAAATTAACGAAATTGTTTCCATTCCTACACCCCCACTATTCAAAAAAAACTTCTAACATTTTTCCATCCAAGCTATTCCTGATTTCCCCATTCTTCATAAAATATTAAATTTTGAAGCGATCTCCTTTTTTCCCAATTTGCTTGCTCTAGGATGGGAGCGGATGGATATTCATTGGTGTACCCGATCGAAATTATGGCAACTGGATCAATATGGGGCGGAATCTGCAGGATATCTCTAACATCATTTTTCTTATAAAAACTAACCCATCCCATCGCTAATCCTTCAGCACAGGTCGCAAGCCACATGTTTTGGATCGCACAGGCGACAGACAAAATATCGGTTTCCGGGATCGAATTTCTTCCTAATACATGAGATCCCCCACGGGTCGAGTCACAGGTCACACAAATGGTTAACGGTGCCTGTTTAATACCCTCGACTTTTAATTCTAAAAATTTCGTTTTTCGTTCATCCTCATAGTGAATCGCTAATGCCCTGCGTTCCTTTTCTGCCGCCCAGGCGAGCCGCTCCTTTATGTCAGCAGAAGTGATAAGAATAAAATTCCACGGCTGCATAAATCCTACGGATGGCGCATGATGGGCCGCTTGAAGAACACGTTGAATCACCTCAGGACTTACCGGGTCAGGTAGAAAAGTGCGGACATCTCTCCTTTTATAAATGACATCGTAAATCACTTCTCGTTCTTCTTGACTAAACATGTTAATCCCCCCTTAAAATCAACCTTTGCGAGTCTTTCAAATTATGATCTTTTCCTTGCTTTCATAATGAAATAAATTTATAGGAACACCCTTGATAGCGAGTGACATTTCCCTAAATAAGTGTGAAACCACCTCATCACCGTTTGGGAGATTTCCATCTAGTAAAATTCCCGCGACGGTTCCACTGTGGGCGACAACCATTCCACCCTGAAAACGATGCGCCAGCTTATCTAATTGTGGAAAAATATGTTTTGGCAATATTTTTTGATTCACCCGTGCACTGATCGTTGCTGCCTGACCAATATAGGATAAATTTTTTTCGTTAAACCCTTTTTTAACCAGGTTATAGGCTAGGATAAATTGTTCTTGATCTTCCCGGCTATATGCTTTAGGAACTTGATTAAATTCAATGGTATTAACTGCCCCACCAAGATCGATTCCAACGAGGATAAATGAGGGTAAGGCCCCAAAGCTTTCAATCAGCTGACCATTAATATAGTCATAGGCCACTGCCTCCTCATACATCACCCCATCGGTCGGCTCGACTTTTGCGGCTATCATCGAGATCATTTCATTTGTAAGCGGAAGACTATAGCTGTCAGCTATTGCTCTTAATGCAGCAACAATATCCGCTGAACTGCTTGCCATCCCCTTGCCCGCTGGGATATTGGATTGTATTTCGAGATACCCTCCTTCTCTTATCCCAAAAAGTTGCAGTAACGATTCGCCCGCTTTCTTCGCTTTCATCTTGGAATCTACGACTCTAATTCCAGAAACGGCCGTTTCTGGGACAAACGTAGCCTCACTTTGTAAACTCGGGATGGGCAGGGTAATTAAAAACGGGCGCTCTGCGATGATTCCTTGGACCAATTCTCCAAATGTGCCATTGCAGCTACCTTTTCCTAGTTTCATATAATTAAACTCCCAAGGGTTAAAAATTCGGATTGGCTCACATTTTGGGCGACGATTGGCCCATTTTTCAACCAAATTGAATTATTTTCCATATCCCCCCATATCAACACCTATATAAAAAGATAAATATGCATGTTCTATTTCCAGCTACTTTAAGACAATTTCCACTACAATCGAAATGACTATAAATAAAATCACACAGATAGTTGAGGTGGTTTTCATGATCGTTACGGTTCGGAATATATCATTTGCTTCAATGTACCGCAGCGGTTCACCCATCTTTGCGCGCTCAGAAGGTACACCGAAATAATAATTCGTTCCCCCCAGTTGAATTTGAAGCGCCCCTGCAATGGTTGCTTCAGGATAACCGCTATTTGGACTCGGGTGAAGCCTGGCATCCCGTTTCATCATTTTCCATGCCCCCTCTATATCCAATCGCTTTATCCAAGAAGCGAGAAGCATCATTCCAACCGTTAACCGGGCAGGCAGATAGTTTAATAGATCATCCAGCCTGGCCGAGGCCCAGCCTAAGTTTTGATATTTTTCATTCTTATATCCAACCATCGAATCTAACGTATTTACCGCCCGGTACAACATGGCAAGCGGGGCACCCCCGATCAGGGCAAAGCATAACGGTGAAATGATGGCGTCGACAATATTTTCCGCCACGGTTTCCACAGCCCCCCGCGAAATTTCACTTTCCTCAAGGTTTTCTGTATCTCTTCCGACAATCATTCCCAGACTTTTTCGTGCAGCCCTTATATCCTGATTTTTCAAGTGACGGAATACTTCCAACCCTGCATCAGCCAATCCTTTTGTCGCAATGGTGGTAGAAATTAACCAGATTTCCGCAATGACAGCAAGAACGTGATTCAGCTGATTGAGGCCATAAAGCAGCAACGCAACGATTAAATAGCTGCCGCCCGCAATCAGAAGCGGGAATAAGAGTCCTGCCAGTTTCAAATACCTTTCCTTTACGATGATAGAACGAATCGCTTTTTCCAGTAGACTAATAGACTTCCCGATAATGACCACCGGATGAGGCAGTGAGCGAGGGTCACCGATGATTCGATCAATAAGATAAGCAATAACAATATAAATGGCATGAACTAACATCGAATTCTCAGCCCTCCTGATTCCTTACGGCTTCACATGTGGCCTCATAAACAAGGCAGCCAATCGTATTCCCAATGGTGGTGGCGGTTCCGGCAAAAAGATGGGTAGGAAGATGGGCTTCTTGACTGGCTGCCAAGACAACCGAATCGGTGGTCGTACCAGTCGCAAACTCTCCGGATTCTACTTTTATCTGTAAATCTTGCATCGCTGCGGCCTTTGCTTCCGTCGCTGTGATAATCCCGTTAATCATGGCCGCCTCTGTCAGTCTTCCATCAATAAACAGAAACGTATTAATGGTCCCGCATTGGTACGCAGAATACGTCTTTCTCTTTCTTCCTGCCCTTTCACGATTTCCTACTCCTGCCGTCACACAGCAGACGATTCGAAATTCATCGCCATGTTCCTCTTGGATGGAAGCACAATGAATTTTAGCCGCTGTTTGTAAGCCTGCGGTCTGTTCCAACGGATATTCCCACTCAGTAATTTTTTGTTTCATTAGTAAAATGGGGTCATTGGAGGCATAATCCAATGGTACCTGCCAATTGACAAAATGGCTGACCTGTTGGAAGCCCCCGCCATGAACGGCACTACTGAAAGCAGCCAATCGGCGTGGGAATTGAAATAAGAGATGGTCCTCTTTTTTAACCATCCTTAATTCAGGCCATATTCTCGATGTCATCTGATTCTGAATGCGAAATGGCTGCACCTTTTTCTCCTCACTCTTCTAGCTTTTTTCCTAACGTAAATATTCTCGTTTGTTCATTCCACTCCATCATTATGGCTTTTCCGTGTCCGAGTCCATCGACGTTCCAAAATTCCCTTTGGTCACCCTTCACCCATTTACTAAGAAACCAGCGGATCGGGCCCCCATGGCTGACAATAATGATCGTTCCAGTTGATTGTTTAGACAATAAAATCGGCTCAAACCAATCATCGATCCGTTTCCCCAGCTGGATTAGTGTCTCTCCGTTAGGAGGAGCGACAACATAAGGATTCTGGATCCACTTCTCTAGCCTTTCTGGATTTTCCTTAATAATTTCTTCATAGGTCTTGCAGTCAAAATCACCGAAGTGTAATTCTCTTAGGGCAAATACAGGGATTGGTTGTATCTGAAACTCATTTCCAATGATCTGCGCACTTTCAACGGCCCTTACTAGATCACTAGAGTAGATGGCAGTAATTGGTTGAGTTTCCGTCCTTTTTAATGTCTCGCTCAAACTCCTTAACTGCTGCTGTCCCTGTTGATTTAAAGCTGCATTATAATGTCCTAGATACCGTTTTGCTGCATTTTCATTTGTTTCCCCGTGCCTGACTATAATGATTCTCATCCCATCAGCCTCCCAATCGCCAAGGCCAGAAATAGAGAGACACATTCGCTCCATTCCACAATGGCACCATAGCAATCCCCTGTTAGCATGTTTAATTTCCGGTAAATGTTGAAAATAAACAGGAAGGTCAGTAGGCTCGTCATGAATAAGAGTACAATCCCGTTTAGTCCTATTACCCAATAGCTAATCACTAAAATCAAAACCAGGTGGATCAAAATCACAGGATAAGATAAAAAGGCTGATAGACCAGATCCTAGTCCTGATTTATTTCGATACGGCCAGAATTTGATCGCACAAATGAGCAAAAATCGGGCCATCCATGGACTTAAAACAAGAATCAGCGGCTCATGAAGTTCAACCACTTCATACACTGCAACGATTTTCCCTGCGATTAGGCAGATCGCGGCAATCACACCCATCGCACCCACGCGGCTATCCTTCATGATTTCGAGCATTTGCTCCCGGCTTCGATTGCTGCCCAATCCATCCGCTAAATCCATCCACCCATCGATATGTAAACCACCTGTGATCCATATCCAGGCGAGAACAATTAAAAATGCACTGACAGGAGCCAGAAACAACTTTCCAAATCCGAATATAGCCAGCCATAACAAGCCGCCAATCAACAATCCAATCAACGGAAAATAAACGGGGCTTTTTTTCCAATCGGTATTTGAAACCTCAATCTTAGGAACGGGGATGCGCGTGAGGAACATTAGGGCTGCTAGGAACGCCTTCATTATTTCAGCCTCAGTGGCAGACCGGAAAAGACGGCATAAGCTTCATCTGCTTCGGCTGCAATTAATTGATTGATTTTCCCTAGAACATCTTGAAAAAAACGCCCCAATGACGATAAGGCGACCCCGCCCAAACCGACCTCGTTCGAAACGACAATCACATGCTGTTGATTTTCTTGTATCCCTTTAAGCCAAAGTTCCACTTCCTCTATCAAACTGGTTTTCTTGTTTTCTTCCTTCAGTTCCTGCTCTGTTAACCACATGCACTGATTGGCCAGCCACGAAGAAATACAATCAACTAAAATGACATCATAGTCTTGATAGACGATTTGAACGGAGGTGAGTTCGTTGGGCTCTTCTAATACGCCCCATTCACTTGGGCGCCGCTTTTTATGGATATCAATTCTTTTTTCCATTTCTTGATCGGTTTGAACACCAAACGCGACATAAAGAACTCGGCCTGCTTGACTGAAAGCCAACTGTTCCGCAAATTCACTCTTACCTGAGCGAATTCCTCCTGTGACATAGGTTAAGGTCATAATGGATTCCCCTCTTTGCATACTTCAATTAAGGCTTGGATCAAACATTGATTTTCTTTCTCGGTTCGAATCGCAATCCGAAAATCCTGATCCGTTAACCCCGGGTACATTGCACAGGAGCGTATTAAGATTCCTTTATGACCCATGCGCCACTGTAAATCGGCCGCTGTCATGTCAGCCGTTATCCTTACTAACAGAAAATTCGCTTGTCCCGGAAAAACCTTCCACCCTAACTTCTCTTCAATCGCGCGTTTGACATCACTTCTTTGCTCCTGAATTAGGGATATTGTTGCTTCCTCGTATTCCTTTTCGTTCAGGACCGCTTCACCAGCCATTAGAGCCATTTGGTTGACATTCCAAGTTACTTGTTTCACCTGCAGGTTTAAAATCAGGTTTGGATCGGCCACCATATACCCCAACCTCAGGCCAGGGATCGCATAGAATTTTGTCATCGAGCGAACAAGGATTACCTGTTTCCACCGTTGCAAATCCTCAAGCAGCGTGATTTGTGTTTCGATTGGTAGAAAATCAATAAATGCCTCGTCTATTAACAAATATGTATTCGTCTTCACTGCCTGTTCTGCCATCTCGACAAGTTCTGCCTTTGAATACGTAACACCAGTGGGATTGTTGGGATGTCCAACAAAAACTAGATCGGTTTTCGCTATTAATTGAAGAATTTCCGATCGATCTGGCTTAAAATCATTTTCTTCCCTGCCAAAGCAGGCGTGGATGTTTGCCCCATAAGCTCTAGCAAGCTGTTCATATTCCGAAAAGCAAGGATAGATGACACCCACCGTTTCAGGCTGCAAGCCTAAAATCGCAAGGGCGATACACTCTGCTGCCCCATTTCCAATCAAGATCTGTTCGGGTGAAACAGAGTGCTTTTCTGCCAGCCTTTGTTTAAGGACACGCTGGGCAGGATCTGGATAATGAACGATGGACTCCAGCTGCTCCTTTAACAACTTGATTAGAGTAGGTGGAGGACCAAGTGGATTGATATTCGCACTGAAATCTAACAGTTGCGTAGAATCTTTACCAAACAGTTGCCTGGCCGTCAGTAAATCGCCGCCATGTCCAAATTTTTCAATGTAGACCATTAAAACTCAATTCCCTTCACGGCAGGAATTCCTTCATTATAATAGTGCTTAACGGGTTTCATTTCGGTTACTAAATCCGCGCAAGCGATGATCTCCTCTTTGGCTGACCGTCCGGTAACGACCAGGTGCATCCCCTTGGGGCGCTGCTGAATCAACTCCAGTACTTCTTTCAACGGAAGGACATCGTCAATCGGGAATTTATCAATCGCGAGTGCATTATTCAGTTCATCTAAAATGACCACATCGTAACCGCCAAACTGTACCTTTTCTTTCGTCAACGCCCACGCTGTTTTTAGGGCTTCCCGATGTTCCTCCGGTGTTTTCGTCCACGTAAAGCCGACTCCTGTCTGCACGATTTCAATCCCCAATTTCTCGAACGTAATTTTTTCTCCATACGTTCGATCAGGCGATTTGATAAATTGAATCATGAGCACCCGTTTTCCCCGCCCGGCGGCACGGACAGCGAGCCCAAGGGCTGCCGTCGTTTTCCCTTTTCCATCACCGGTATAAACTAATGTTAGACCGCGCTTTGCTTTGTTTTCTGTTACCTCTTCCATCCGTTTCACTCCTTGTTACAGCCAGACTGTTTTTTCTTCAAAGGATGTCCGAGCCGGCACTTTCGCCTTTTTTAATACTTCTGGATCGGGATAACCAATAAACAAATTTCCGATAATTTTCTTGTTTTCAGGTGAGCCAATAAACTCAACCATTCGTTGGTCGCGAACAAGTCCGACGCCCCTTGTCCGCCAGACCAGGCCTAATCCCAATTCTTTGGCGGCCAGCCACATCGAATGGATTGCGCAGCATACGGCATATTCATTATCTGCAGAGGCCTCTTCATCACCTGGAACTATGTCGGCTGTAACGACAATATGGACCGGTGTGGTCTTCAGCACTTTTAATGAGCTTTCGATTAAATTTGGTTTGGTTGGAAAGCGTTCCTGTAAATACTCATTGGCCAACGCCTCATAGCGTTTTTTTGCTTCGCCTTTAATCACATAAAAGCTCCATGGTTCCCGCATCCGGTCATTCGGTGCCCATGTCGCTGCTTCTAATAAGCTGTGAATCTTTTCATCTTCGACCTCTCGCGCCGCATAATCACGGATTGCTCTTCGATTTTTGATTTCCGCTATAATCGACATCTTAGTCCCTCCCAATTCCTACTTCTTGTTTTTCTTCTGCTTCTTGAAACCAGCGTAATTTCTCGCGCAGGCCGACCACATCACCCACGAGAACAATCGCCGGATGAGTAATCCCGGCTTCAAGGGCCCGGACTTCGATATCTTTTAAACTTCCGGTCACCGTCTTCTGCTTGGCCGTCGTCCCCCATTGGATAATGGCGGCTTTCGTATCAGGGCTTTTTCCGTTCTCGATTAATCTCGAAACTATATAGGGTAAATTCCCAATTCCCATATAAAAAGCAATCGTATCGATTCCTTGAGCGAGTGCTGGCCAATTTAATTGGTCCTCATCCTTTTCCGCTCGGCTGTGTCCAGTGACAATCGCGAAAGAGGATGCATAATCGCGGTGGGTCACCGGAATTCCGGCATAAGCGGGCGCTGCAATACCAGCTGTAATCCCAGGAACCATTTCATAGCGGATCCCATGTTCGGCGAGAATTTCCGCTTCTTCACCGACACGGCCGAAAATGCAGGGATCGCCTCCTTTTAATCTGGTGACAATCTTGCCCTGCCCCGCTTTTTCAATTAACAGCTCGTGAATTTGATCTTGAATGACCTGATGTCTTCCTGGCTGTTTGCCGCAAAAAATCAGCTCTGCCTCCGCCTTTGCATATTTCAGCAGTTCCTCATTTACTAAGCGGTCATATAAAATCACATCCGCCTCTTGGATACACTCCATCCCATAAACCGTGATCAGCTTAGGATCTCCCGGTCCAGCACCAACGAGATACACTTTTCCATTTGTCATCTTCTCGCTCCTTTCCTACGCTACTCATTTGAAATTCCGGCTGATGCAAAGGTGGCCATTTCTTTCAGCATTAAGGTCGCTGATTGTAAGATAGGAAAGGCCACTGCTGCCCCGCTACCTTCGCCTAGCCGCAAATCTAAATCAAGTAGTGGCTTCTTGTCTAATAACTGCAGCGCAATTTCATGTCCAGGCTCGACGGAACGATGGCCGACCATCATATAATCCGCTGCTGTCTCACAGATTTCCCTTGCCAAAAGAGCTGCTATCGTACAGATAAATCCATCTACCAATATCGGGATCCGGTTCCGAGCGGCGGAGAGCATTGCACCGGTCATACCGGCTATTTCCAAACCGCCAATTTTAGCTAAAATATCGATAGGATCCTTCCGGTCAGGGTTTCTTTCCTTTATTGCCCGTATGATGACCTCTTGTTTATGACGAATTTTTTCTGTCGCAATCCCTGTTCCCCGACCGACAAGTGCACCGATGTCCTTCCCGCTTAGAACCGCTGCGATCGCACTGCTTGGTGTCGTATTGCCGATTCCCATTTCACCAACAATTAAGCATTTGATTCCCTGTTGAATCATCTGTTCCGCCCGTTCATAGCCAGCAGCAATGGCTTGCTCGGCCTCTTCTCTTGTCATGGCATCCTGCTGGCAAAAATTATTCGTTCCATAGCGAATTTTCCGATTCACAAACCCATCTGCCTCTATATCTGCTGCTACACCAATATCGACGACTTCAAATTTGGCTCCGATTTGCCGGCTAAAGACATTAATGGCCGCACCGCTGTTTAAAAAGTTCATGACCATTTGCACGGTTACTTCCTGCGGAAAAGCGGAAACCCCTTCTTCAACCACGCCATGATCAGCGGCAAATACGATTACACCAGGCGGTGACACGACCGGAAAGGCTTCAGATGTCATTTCCGCCAGTTGAATCGCTAATTCCTCTAATCTCCCCAAACTGCCCGGAGGCTTGGTTAACGTATCGATATACTCACGAACTTGCTGCCCCATTTCTCTATCGAGAGGCTGGATGGCTGTTTTTACGCTATTCATTGGGTGATCCCCCTTTTCTGGTAATCCTTCATTAATTGTTCAATGACATCGAGTTTTACATGTTCCCTAACATGTTCTGCCAGACGGTCAAATGCTTCTTCCCTCAATTGGTTAAAAGATGGGCGGTTGTGGATGGGCTCCAACCCCTTTTGGCGGCGGATCTGATTAAGCAATTCCACGCGAAATTCATCATTATGAAATATCCCATGAAAATAAGTGCCAATGATGGTTTCGTCCGAAGAATGACAGCCATCCCATTTTTCATTCGTATATATAAGACCTTGGGACGCTCCTGTCGCCACGGTTTCGCCCATATGAATCTCGTAACCTGTCACATGAAAATTTTTTCCGAAAAGATGCAGCATCCCATTTGATAGGATCGTCGTCTTTTCTTTCGTAATGGTCGTTTCAATTGGCAGTAACTGAAGGCCTTCGATTTCTTGATGGAGCGACTCGATCGCCAACGGATCCTCAATTTTATCGCCGAGCATTTGATAGCCTCCGCAGATCCCAAAAAGAACGGTGTGTTTCTTTTTCTGTAATTCTGTTATTTTTTGAGCGATGCCGCTCTTTCTTAAAAACAGCAAATCTTCAATTGTATTCTTGCTGCCTGGAAGAATTACTAAATCTGGGTCGCGTAATTGGTCCGCTCTCGTTATAAAACGGACATGACAATCCGGTTCGGCAAAAAACGGGTCGACATCGGTGAAATTGGAGATTTTCGGATACTGGATCACCGCAATATCCAATTCTTTTTCGGTATTTTGTGTGGAGGTATATTGACTTAAAATCACGGAATCCTCGGCATCAATATTTAGATTCTCCAAGTAAGGAATCACGCCGAGAACGGGTTTACCTGAATACTCCTCAAACCACGTTAATCCGGAATCTAACAGGCGGATATCGCCGCGGAATTTATTGATAATCACGCCTATCACTCGGTCTCGGTCCGCTGGTTCCATCAGTTGAAGGGTTCCTACTAAACTAGCAAACACTCCGCCTTTTTCGATATCCCCAATTAAGATCACAGGGGCATCCGCCATTTTGGCGACCCGCATATTGACCATTTCCCGATCATTCAGATTAATCTCGGCCGGACTGCCTGCCCCTTCAATGACAATCCGTTCATAATTTTGGGACAGGGTGGAGAGTGATTGTTGAATCAGCGTCAATCCTGTTTGAAAGAATTCCCGGCGATACTTTCCTGCTTCCATATTCTTATATGGTTTACCATGGACGACAATCTGGGATTGGTTATTTCGGTTCGGCTTTAGGAGAATCGGGTTCATATCGGTAGTTGCCTGAATCCCTGCGGCTTCGGCCTGAACTCCCTGTGCTCTGCCGATTTCTTTTCCGTCCACTGTGATATAGGAATTTAACGCCATATTTTGTGATTTAAACGGAACCGTTTTATATCCGTCCTGGGCGAATATTCGACAAAAGGCTGTCACGACGACACTTTTGCCGACATCCGAATTGGTGCCTTGAAACATAAGTGGAAGTGCTTTAGCCATTTTCTTTAAACTCCTTACATTTCTTCACCCAATTTTCCACAAGCTCGGGGCAAGAGCCAAAATGAAAATGGGTATAACCTGCAATTAAATTCCCTTTCCGATAGCCCTCCTGCTTAAAACCGCGCATTCCTTTCGTTTGGTAGGCCGCTTCAAAATCCGTTCTTGGATGAAAGGTAGAGTAGTGAAATTCATGGCCTCTTGCACTCAGATTTCCCGCTAACAAGAAATTTTCCCCATCTGCTGTGATTTCACGGTATCCCAAGGCTGCAAGTTTTGTCTGCATTTTCACCTTTCCAGGAATGATCCCGACCATTTTGTAACTCATTTCATCCGTTGTTTCCAACGATTCGGTTAAGTACATAAACCCGCCGCATTCCGCCAAGGTTGGCAGTCCTTTTTCAATGGTCGATCGAATCGAGTCCTTTACTTCCGTCTGTTCAGCCAGCTCCTCGGCAAATTCCTCTGGGAACCCGCCGCCGATATACAAGCCATCGACTTGTTCCGGCAGGCATTCACCCTTTAATGGAGAAAACTCGACTAACTCCGCTCCGGCGGCTACTAACATGTCAAGGTTTTCCTGATAGTAAAAATTAAAAGCAGCATCACGTGCGATGGCAATTTTTACAGTTGCCTGCTCTGCTCTCTTAAACTGGGATTCTTTTACCTTTAAAGGGGAAGCTTTCGCCAGCTCATATAAAGAATCTACATCGATGGTTTCAAGCACTAAATCACCAAGCTGCTCAAAAAATGGATCCAATTCTCCCCGTTCAACGGAGGGTATCAACCCTAAATGCCGTTCTGGAATCGAAAGTTCCTCATTCCTTTTCAAATAGCCAAGGACGGGAATCCCGCATTCTTGCTCGATCGCGGTTTGGACGATTTTAAAATGGCCTTCGCTCCCAACCCGGTTAGCGATCACCCCGACAATATTGGCTTCCTCCAGAAACGTTTGAAATCCCTTGACGATGGCCGCCGCACTTCGGGCCATACTGGCACAATTCACGACCAAAATGACCGGACTTTCGGTGATGAGACTGATTTCGGCAGTGGAGCCGGTATTGTTAAGCGGATTTTTCCCATCAAAGAATCCCATTACCCCCTCAATAACGGAAATATCCGCTCCAACACTTGCACGGTTGACAATCTCTTTGACCATCTCGTGGTTGAGCATCCAGCTGTCAATGTTTCTTGAAGTTCTTCCTGTGACCGCCGTATGATAGGTCGGGTCAATATAATCTGGACCGCATTTAAAGCCCTGAACGGTATAACCTTTTTTCTTTAAAGCAGACATCAGCCCAATGGTCAGAGTCGTTTTCCCGACACCACTGCCTGTTCCTGCAATCACAAGTCTGCGATTTGACATCTTCTTTTCCCTCCTCTATCAATGGGGAATGACCGCTACTGAAATGGTGACATTACCTGATTTCTTCTTCATTAGTACTAACTGTTCCGCACCGCTGTACAATAAGGCGGCCGGCTCACTGACACCATACGCGCCGGTATATTTAAAAACCGTTTCAGAAGGGTTCTGAAGTTCAATGGCATTCAATTCAGCTGGTGTGTAATAAATAAACTCCCAGCGGTTTTTATTCACGACTTCGAGCAGCCCCGCTTCATCCTTTTTTAGATCAATCGTGCAAACCGCTTTGACACTTTTTTTCGAAAACCCTAATTCCTCAAGCGTTTCGTCGATTACTGCTTCGATTTCCGATGCAGTGGTCCCGCGGTTGCAGCCCATTCCAAGGACAATCACCTTTGGTCGATATAAAACACCATTATGTAAAATCTTCGTTTCGTCTTTGGATAAATTCCGATGGGTTACTACTAGGGCTGCATCTGGCTTTTGTGCCAGCGCTTCTTGGATCGAAGAATAGGGCTGAATATTTCCTGGGAGCGGGCGGCCATATGGCCACCAGTCTTTTTCGCCTGACTCCTGGACCACGGCGATTTTTTCTTCGTTCACAACCGAAGCGCTAACGGGCGTCAGCTTTTCAGCCGAGTCCCAAATCCAGCCAAACCGTTTTCCGAACAAATCAACCGCAATCGTTTCCTGAACATCTGAAGCTGTGGTAATAATGGGACGAGCCTTTAAGGCGGCCGCCACTTCTTTCGTTAGTTCATTGGCACCGCCGATATGGCCTGACAGTACGCTGATTACATGTTCGCCCTTATCGTCGATAACGACAACGGCAGGATCTGTTTTTTTATCCTTTAAAATAGGCGCAATCATTCGGACCACGGCTCCAAGGGAAATGATGATGATCAGCCCCTTATAGGCCTCGAAAAGAGAGGGCAGAAGAAGGCGAACGCTTCCGGTGAATAACTGGATGTTCTTGTTCCGCTCATCTCCTTTTTCAAACTTCGCCATATAGTACACATCGGCATTTTGAAACGAATTCCCCAGCTTGCGGGCCAGTTCTACCCCATGCTTTGTAATCGCCACAACGGCATAGTCACCCTTCTGCTGAATGACCGCCTTTTGCGCTTCTTGGAGCTCGATCATTACGACTCCACCCCCCGGCGGAATCCATGTGTAAATGTTTTGTCATACAGCTTGGAACGATAATCTTGTTCATGTATGTTTTCGTCTAGCGCCCAGCCGGCTAAGATCATCGCCTGTTTACGAATCCCATTCGTCCGCATATCTTCATCCAACCGTTCTAGTGTGGTCCGGACAATTTTTTGATCCGGCCACGAGGCTTTATAAACAACCGCAACAGGGGTATCCATACTCCAGCCAGCCCCGGTCAATTCCTTGACAAGCTTTTTCGTTAACGTCGCACTTAAGAAAAGCGCAATCGTGCAATGATGTTTCGCTAAATCCGCCAGCTTTTCAAATTCCGGCACAGGTGTCCTGCCCTCAGCTCTTGTCAGAATCACGGTTTGCGTTAAATCAGGAATCGTCAGCTCGGCTTGTGCGGCCGCGGCAGCTGCAAACACAGAGCTCACACCCGGAACAATCTCTACCTCGATTCCTTTCTTCCTTAACAAGACGATTTGTTCCATAATCGCCCCATAGACAGCCGGATCGCCCGTGTGGACACGAACGACCTTTTTCCCTTGCTGGATTCGCTCAGCCATGACGTCAACCATTTCTTCTAAATGCATCCCGGCGGTTTTCAATATTTCGGCAGAAGGTTTTGCTTTAGCAATTAAGTCTTCGTTTACAAGAGAATCCGCATATAGAACGACATCTGCCTCCTGAAGATGCTGAAGACCTTTTACCGTGATTAAATCAGGATCGCCTGGTCCGGCACCAATGATATAAAGCTTCATTTTCTCACCACCATTAATGTTAAATATTCAAGCTCCGCTCCTTCAAGCTCATCTGCCCGCCAAATAATCTCCTCATCCGATGTTACCTTTGTGACGACTGAAGCCTTGTCAAGCAAATCTAAATCACGTAATACTTCAAGCATTAAATCAATGACCTTCGCTACTTTTATAAAAATGACACAATCATTGTCTTGAATGACTTTTTTCATGGTTTCATAGTCATCCCGCGCCGGAACAATCGCTACATGCTCATCCCCATCTGCCAATGGAATTCCCAGTCTAGAAGCAGCCCCATTGATGGACGAAATCCCCGGAACGACTTCAATCGGAACCTGCGGATACTTTTCCTGCATCAAACGCATCATATGAATAAACGTGCTGTATAATAGAGGATCCCCTTCAGTTACAAAAGCGACATCCTTTCCCTCCTGCAGCTTCTCCCATACATTTTCCACTGTTTCCGTCCATTTTCTTTCCAATGTGGCTGGATCCTTTGTCATCGGAAAGACAAGGCCGAGCATTTCCTTTTCGTTCGGCTGAAAATAGACATCAATGATTCGATGGGCATAGCTTTTGCTGCCCTTTTGTTTTTTCGGATAGGCAATCACGGGTGATTCCTTTAATTTACGATACGCCTTGACGGTAATGAGCTCTGGATCCCCAGGGCCCACCCCTAGGCCGTATAATGTTCCTACCATTTTTATTCCCCTTCCTTACGCCACGCTTCTATTATGTAAATCGGATTTAATGCATCAAACCTTGTCAGATTCAAAATAGGCTTGCTTCTGGATATTTGCGCAAGAGTAATATTCGTCTCATATCCCCGCTCTTTAAACGCAAGCATCGCTTCTGAAAGATTTTCAATCGTGACGGCATTTAAGACAATCCGTCCACGCGCTTTCAAGCGGCTGCAGCAAATATCCAAAATGTCTTCCATTCCGCCTGCGGTCCCGCCAATAAATACCGTATCTGGATCTGGGAAAGTATCTAATCCCTCTGGTGCTTTCCCGTGAACGAGTGTGGCATCCACACGGAACTTGGCTAAATTTTGTCGGCAGTTTTCTAGATCCCCTTCGTTCTTTTCGATCGCAAAAACATGCCCTTCCCTGGCGATTTTCGCTGCCTCAATCGCAACAGAACCTGTGCATGTCCCAATATCCCAAACCGTGCTGTCTTCCTTTAACCTTAGGGCACTAATGCTTAGTGTGCGAATTTCCTTTTTGGTAATTAAACCCTTATCCGGTTTTCGCTGAATAAACTCCGCATCGTCAATGCCAATCGGCCAATGTGGGCTTTCCCCTTTTTTCTTGAGAATTACCACATTGAGCGGTGAAAACTCTTCATCCTTCATTTCATCAAGGGTAAACCAGCGGCATCGTTCCTTGTCACTGCCAAGGTTCTCTCCCACAAACGCCTCATATTCAGTCATGCCAAAGGAAAGCAAATACTGAGCGATTTTATTTGGGGAATTTTCTGTGTCGGTTAAGATTGCGACCGTTTTTTTCCCATCCACTCGCTGTGCCAGCCCTTTTATACTCCTGCCATGAACGCTGGTAAAATAAGCATCCTGCCATCTTTCTTTCATTCTGGCAAAAGCAAGCTGGATCGAACTTAAATAAGGATAAATGTCCAAATCGATTTTAGAAGATAAATAGCTTCCAATTCCATAGAACAACGGGTCTCCGGAAGCTAGAATCACTACGTTTCTCGTCTCCGTCTGTAACCGTTCCACCAGGGATGAAAGCCCGCCTTCAATCGCGATTTTTTCGCCGGCGAATTCAGGAAAAAAGGAAAGCTGTCTCTTTCCTCCTACTAATAGTTCACTTTCATTAATCCACTTTTCGTACACCGGGAGCAGGCTCACTTTGCCTTCGTCCCCAATGCCGATCATTTTAATTGATGCCACTCTTTCGTCCCGCCTTTCCTAACAATTCCCCCTTCATGGTATAAAGGGTTGTATCAACATCGATCCCGCCATCGACTTCCTTTAACGCAGCAAGGCAGCAATGGTCGCTAAGCATTTCAAAAAAGGAGAGATGGCCCTTTGCTGTCATCATATCGCCAACCTGTGATGCCGTATTGGCCGTTCGAATTTCTTCGACCAGTGCGGCATCCGCACCGGTACGGCTTGCTACCTCCGCTAAAAAATTAAAATCTACCGGGGCGCTTTTCGAGTGGACCATCATGATCCCCATTGCGACCTTTGAGAATTTCCCCATCATGCCGACCATCGACACTCTTTTTACCCCTTGCTTCTTGCATTGTTTAAGGGTGAACCCGACAAAGTCACCCATTTCGATAAAAGCTTCCTCAGACAGCTCGGGGAATTGCTTCATGGCATTTTTCTCGCTCCTCCCGCCTGTTGTAATGACAACGTGCTCGCAGCCACTGGCCCGGGCAACACTGATCGCCTGGATGATACTGGCCTTATAAGCGGCTGTTGAAAATGGAACGACAATCCCACGGGTTCCGAGGATAGAAATCCCGCCAATGATTCCTAAGCGTCCATTGAGTGTTTTTTTGGCGATTTCTTCACCTGCTGGTACGGAAATGACTATTTTTATGCCTCTTGTAATCCCAAATTCTTTTAAAACACCTGCGGCCGTCTCACGGATCATCCTGCGGGGAACGGGGTTAATCGCCGCCTCGCCAACAGGAACGGGCAATCCGTCCTTTGTGACCCTGCCAACCCCAATTCCCCCGTCAAGGACGATACCTGGCTCATCGAGCCATGACACGGTGGAAACGATTAAGGCCCGGTGGGTGGCATCCGGGTCATCCCCCGCGTCTTTAATCGTACTAGCGGTGGCCGATTGTTCTGTAAGCTCACAGTTCTCTATCTGAAAAGTAGCAAACCGCTTGACGGGCAAGTAAATGGTTGATTCTGTTTGCGGCTCACCGGTTATTAATGCCGTTAGCGCCGCTTTTGTCGTCGCCGTTGCACAAGCCCCTGTCGTATATCCTTCCCGCAGCTTTCCTTTTGGTACTTCCTGCATGGGTTATCCCCGTTCAGCCATAATGGAAATGGCATTTAATGCGGCAACGGTCACGGTACTGCCGCCTTTCCTGCCAATATTGGTGATGAACGGGATATCGAGCTTGGCTAGTTCTTCTTTTGACTCAGCGGCAGAAACAAACCCAACAGGCAATCCAATGACAAGACCTGGTTTCGCTTCTCCTTCTTTAATCAGGCGGATGAGTTCGAGTAAGGCGGTTGGGGCATTCCCGATGGCAAAAATGCCACCGTCCGCTTCTTTGATCGCTTTTCGCATCGAAATAATTGCCCGTGTGGTATTTAAGCGTTTGGCTTCTTGTATCACATCCGGGTCGGAAATATAGACCTTGATTTCTCCGCCATACTTTTCAATTCGCGCTTTATTAGCCCCGCTTTGTATCATTTGAACATCGGCAACTACCATTTTCCCGCTCCGAATCGCCTGGATACCGGACTGAATAGCGTCAGGATGGAAGAGGACGCTCTTTCCGAGTTCAAAGTCAGCGGATGCATGGATGATGCGCTGGACAATCGGATACTGTTCCTCGGTAAACGGGTGCTCCCCAATTTCTTCATTAATCATTTCAAAACTTCTGCCTTCTATTTGTTCCGGTTGGACAGTTAACGGTTTAAATTCGGTACGAAAATCCATTTCTCTCACTCCTGTATTAAAATGATTGTTCTGTTGTGACGGTTTGTGTGAAACCGACCTTTTTATGTAATTCTGCGATGACATCGGTAAAATGAGCATAGACGGTGCCATAATTCAGTTTCGGGCGGCCAATAAGGATGACCTCAATCCCCAGTTCCTTGGCCGCTTCCACCTTTTCATCGACCGATCCGACTTTCCCGCTCTCTTTCGTCACCATTAAGGTCACGCCATATTGCTTATATAGGGCTTTGTCGAACTCTTTTGAAAATGGTCCTTGGATTGCGACAATATTTTTCTGTGGCAGCCCTAGCTGCTCACATTTTTCCATATTATCCACACGAGGCAGCATCCTGGCGATTAAGCGGATGTCCGGGTTACCTAATAGTTTTTCTGTAAAAATTTGAAGCGTCTTGCTGCCGGTCGTCAGCATTACCACGCCCTTTTTGGCCAATGCAAGCTCCGCTGCTTCCTCGTAGCTTTCGACGACTGTCATGTTGTCATATTGGAAAGTTTGTGACTCCCGCTCATACCGTATATAGGGGATTCCCGCCGATTGGGCCGCTTTGATCGCGTTTTTCGAAGCTTCTTCTGCAAAAGGATGACTGGCATCGACCACCGCTAGAATCCCTTTTGTGTCAATCAACCCCACCATGTCTTCATCGGTTAATCTTCCTACTTGGACAGGTATCCCTGACTCCCTTAATTCAACCGCTGCATTTTCTGTGACAACGGAGGCCAGGAGATCGAAGCCCTTCTTTTTTATTTCTAAAGCAAGGGCTCGTGCATCACTTGTACCGGCTAATACGAAAATCATCCTAATCTCCTGCCTTTTGCACTGCATGTTCGTGATCATGGTGATGGTCGTGGTCATGATGGTGATGGTCATGGCCGTGATGATGATCGTGGTCATGATCATGGTGGTGGTGATGATCGATATGTTCCATCACATTGAGACGGTATTGGCAGGTATCGCAGTTCATCTTCACCTCATCACCGAGGGCTTCTTCCACCCGATCGATTAAAATCGTCTGTAATTTGGGATGATAACCAAAATAGTCAGCCAATTGAAATTCAACCGCGGAATATTGATTTTGAATAGGAACCATCATTTCTTCTAACCGTTTAATCAGTATGCCGGTGAATAGAAAGTAAGGCAGGATTACCACTTTTTTTGCTCCAAGGTTAATACAGCGCTCAATCCCTTCGTTCACAAGGGGATTGGTCACCCCCATAAAAGCAGGTTCGACGATATTATAGTTTGTTTTTTCCCATAGTAATCTAGCAATTTTATATAAATCACTATTCGCATCGGGATCGCTTCCGCCCCGTCCTAACAAAAGGACAGCCGTATCGTCTTCAGGTGCCTCCCAATTCTCGCCAATTTCCATTAATCTCGTTTTTAGAATTTCAAATGTTTCCTCATGAACGCCAATTGGCCGGCCATAAGTAAATTGAACAAGTGGATATTTATTCTTTGCCTCATCAATAGCCGCTGGAATATGAATTTTGGAGTGTCCTGCCTGTAAGAGCATGATTGGAATCACGACAATATGGTCGGCCCCTTTCTCCACACACAGATCGATTCCTTGATTAACGGTTGGTCGTTCAAATTCTAAAAAGCACGTCTCAACTAGGAAAGAATCGTCCCATGTCTTTCTCATCTCACCGATGAACTCGCGAACCTGCTGATTTCCCTCTTGATCTCTGCTCCCATGCCCCACAAATAAAATTGCTTTCAAAATATTTCCTCCCCTTTGTTTGTAAATGCCTATCCTGCTAATTGACCGCTAGACTTCCCCTTTACTCCCCACAAACAGCCGCTTCGATTTTAAGGTTTGGTGTGATATCTTGGTACACAAAACCTTGAACCTCTTTTACCCGTTTAAAAAATTTATAGAAACGTTCATTTGGATAGGCCTTTTGTTTGTACTCTTGAACAATCCCCTCTATGACTCCGACAATTTGGTCCGGTGAGATTCCTTCCGCTACGATTTGGCCAGGATGTGCCGTTCTTCCAGCTGTCTTGGCTCCTAAAAATAAATCAAACGCTCCCTTGCGGTAGACAATGCCAATATCCTCTTTTACGGCTCCATAACAAGCCATGCCGCAGCCATTCACACCCAGTTTCAATTCTTTGGGGAGTTCCATGCCGCCTAACCTTTTCTGCAGCTCATCGGCATAAGGGATGGAATCCTTTTTTTCTCCGTCACAAAAATCACAGGCTTTTACAGTTAATACGTCGCCAACAGGAGCAATCAAAAAGTTGGCCGCCGTTAGTTTTTCAACAATCTCATTAGGCTTAGAGGTTAAAATTTGCAGCTTCATATAATGGTCTTGTGTGTATTCCATGACACCTTCATCTCCGACAATTTCGGAAAGAATGACCATCTGAGTCGCGGTAAATTTTTTATTGGCGACACCAGGGCTGACCGCTACCTCAAAAATAGATTGAAAGTCTTGCTTCACCATTAAACCTTGGGATGGTCCATCGTTCTCACCAAGGATCAATTGCAAGGCTTCCTCAGCCAGCTCTCTTGGCGACACATTCACTGAGGTTGGGGTGACTTGTTTCTTGTTTACCTGCGTTACATCTTCCGTTTGCTCCAGTGCCCATGGTTCGGCTGCCTTTTGCAGACGCTGATGCGGTTTCAACGGCTGAATTGCCTGATTTAATGTATACTTCCGCTGATAACCGCGCGGAGTGATGATCAAGCCGTCGTAAAAAAAAGTGGATGAGTTGCCAATTAAAACGGTGGTTAACATGCCAATTTCATGTTCGAGCATCTCTTGTAAATTGGTTAAGACGATTTTTTGACTATCACGGAAAGCACTCTTTACCAATCCTACAGGGGTGTCTGGCGAGCGATATTTAAGTAGAATTTTTTGTGCTTCCATAATCTGCCTTGTCCTTCTCCCGCTTTTTGGATTGTATAAGGCAATCACAAAATCAGCTTGAGCGGCCGCTTCGATTCGTTTTTCGATCAAGCTCCAAGGTGTCAAATGGTCACTTAAGCTGATCGTACATGCATCATGCATGACCGGCGCGCCTAATAAAGCAGCACAGGAGTTGATGGCGGAAATGCCAGGGACCACCTCCACTTCTACACCTGAGTCTTTTTTCCAGCCTTTTTCGATTAGCACTTCGTAAACCAGTCCTGCCATTCCATATACACCGGCATCACCGCTCGAAATGACCGCTACCGTGTAACCGAGCTCAGCCTGTTTCACAGCCTCCTGGGCACGGCTTACTTCTTCTGTCATTCCTGTGCTGATGATTTGCTTTCCAGTTATTAATCCCTTGATTAAATCAACATAGGTTTTGTAGCCGATGATGATATCACTTTCTTGGATGGCTTCTTTTGCCCGTCCGGTAATATGTTTTTCATCACCAGGGCCAAAACCAATCACCAATAATTTTCCTTTCACACTATTACGCCACCTTCCAAAATTTCAAACTTGAATCCAGCTACTATCCGCTGTTACATCTTTTCTTTAACCGCTTTTTGTACTCCTTCGATGCATTCCGAGCCTTCTGGCTGTATGAATCCTGCTTCGGAATATTGATAGATCGCATGCTCCTGAAGGCAATGACCTTCCGCCAGATGACGCTTTACAATTGTAGTTCCCACTTCCGGGGTTACGTTTTTATACCAAGTCCCTGACGGATAGACGATGGCAACGGGTGCATCCTTACATCTCCCATTGCATCTTGTTCTTGTTGTATGTATGAGTGAATCTAAGTTTAAATTGGTGATTTCGTTCCGAATCGCTTGTGTCGCTTCCTCCCCACCCTTTCTCATACAGCTGCTGCCGTTGCAAATGAAAACATGGTGTTTCGTCCCTTGTAAATTCCAAGTAGTCATGTCACACTCTCCTTTTCGTTTTTTACGTAAAAAAAGCACCCCTATGGACATAGGGGTGCAGAATATATACACACAAAAAATAGCGATATATGTTCAGCACTTCTACCTATGTTCCCGTAGGTTGATTGAAGCTTTTTAGGTATAGGCAGGTCTCCTGACTTAGGTTCATCATTCCATTGCGTCTTCCCGAATTCCTTCAGTGACATTTGCAATGAACTCCCCATACAGTGGCGGGTACCGTGACGGATTTAAACCGTACTTCCCAAATTATGCACATATTTTTAATGCGCACCTATCCTAATGTATTCAATTGTTAAAAAGGCTTGTTTCTTCTAAAGCTAAACTATGAGAATTAAAAATGATTTAGAATCATCAAAACGAAAAAATCCGTTCAACATTAGTTGAACGGATAAAACGTCAGCACAAAGAAAGTTAATAAACAATCCTTTTTGTCCAGACGTTCCATCTTCTCAACCCCCGAAGAAATCGAAACTTTAAAAGCTAAGACAGGTCTCCTGACTTGTGTATCTTCCTACTTTAGACCCTTCCCGTATCGTCCGTAAATACGTCTCAGTGGTTTGTCTATTTCGTCCACACTCACAGTTGCGGGGACAGTTCTGGTATTGCACCAGATTCCCTATTAAGCCCTAAGGCATCTTAACTAATTGTTAACAAAATCATATGTAATTTTAAGAGATAATAATTATACTAGTCTAACAAATAGAATATATCAAGTGCTTTTTTAATTCCCTTATTTTATAATCCATGTTGTTTACCTCCGAGGATCGATCTTGTCTGGCTTTTTTTAATAAGAATATTATTATACCTATTAAAAATGATGACACAATTTTAAAGTTCTAAAAAAGCTAGGGAGACCAAACGCCTTTTTTGTATGATTCAACAAAATGAACCAAATAATAAATGAAAGCAAATCAAGGTATTATTAATTTGAGGTGATATCATGCCAGTCCTCGAAGTTGATGAGAGTACCCTTTACTACACTGTTAAAGGTAAAGGGATTCCAATCATATTTATTCATCCGCCCGTTCTAACTTCAATAAATTTCATATACCAGTTAGAAGAACTATCTCGTTATTTTCAGGTTATCACCTTTGATATACGAGGACATGGAAGGAGTCCTTTTTCAAGAAAACCTGTTACTTATCCACTAATCGTTGAGGATATAAAAAAACTAATGGACCATTTAGAAATTAAGCAGGCCTTTTTATGTGGATATTCAGCAGGGGCATCCATCCTATTGGAATTTTTGTTATCAACATCAAAAGGGCGTGCTCTAGGTGGAATCATTATTAGTGGAATGCCTGAGGTAAGTGACTGGCGTCTAAAAAACAGAATACGCCTTGCTAAAAACCTGGCAAAGATTGGGGCATTGCCTACTTTAGCTCGGTCAGTATCCAATAGCAATTCAAATACAAAAGAGTTGTTCGACAAGATGTTTCTAGAAGCTAAAAAAGGTGATGTTAGAAACATCTCGCAATACTATGATTACATTTTGAACTATAACATTTCCGATCAACTAGAGAACATTACTATGCCAATTTCCCTCATTTATGGTGGAAAAGATAAAACATTTTATCATTATGCACAACAACTACATACGAAACTCCCTCAAAATGAAATAACCTTTGTTGAAGGCATTAAACATCAAGTCCCAACAAAAGCAGCAAGTAAATTGAATCAAGTTATTTATCAATTTATCCAAAACCTTCCAGAAAACAGAGGTGAATACGATTGGATGTTAAACTATTTCATTTAATAAATTTGCTTTCCGGACGTCATTTAATAATAGATAAATTAATGATACTTATTTCCAAAAAGATGAAATTTGTTTTCTTTATTATTTTATTGATTTTGCTTTTTAAAAAAAGGAATGTAACTATTGAAGCAGTAGTGTCTATCATGATTTCGTTATTCTTGCATTTTATAATTAAGCTATTTTATTTTAAGCCCCGCCCATTTTTCAAAGGGAGAGTAGGTATACTTACCCCTTCTAAATTTGATTCGTCCTTTCCAAGTAAACATACTCTACTAACTTTCGCCGTTTCAACAATAGTCCAGTTTAATCAACGCATCCTTGGATCTATTATGTTGGGGTTATCTTTTTTAACGGGATTGTCACGAATTTGGCTAGGACATCATTATCCTTCTGACATTGCAGGAAGTGCTGTATTAGGCTCTTTTACAAGTGCGATTATTCATAAATTACTCAAAGGAAATGGCAATGAAAGCACTTAAGAAAATTGCACTGACTATGAGGTATTATGATTTTTCATTGAAAAATGTTGACAAACGATTAGCTGGTTTAGTTCAATAAAAAAAGTTGATTGCCTTTTGTATTAGTAATCACCTCCTGTCTTTTCTATTCAATAAAGTCTATTTTATTTTGCCGACACCATTCAATCGCAATTTGTTTAAAAAACTCGTCTCGGTATGAATACCATTAGTCTTCCATTCCACAATCTATAATTTTGTCCATAAATCTTCTAAAGGCACCCTTTCCCTTAATTGCCCTGGATAAGGTTTCCTCTTTTCGTTGATCTCATACAGTTAGGCAAAAGTTTCCCATTATCTGAAATTCATTTACATCCTATTTAGTAGGTAAATCTATATAACTTTCAAAGTTTTCAACTACATCGATACCACCCTAGCTAATTTTGGATTAACAATTATTCCATTAGGCCTCTTATGTTACGTAAAAAAATTTTGGTTCATTTCTTTTATTAAAAGATCCCATTGTTACATCTCCCCACCAAAGGTGGCCACCGTTTGTCTGTCAAGACCAAACTCATCATGGCCATTCCATTTGAATACAGTTTGTACATATCCCAGACTGTCCGCATTATACCTGCCAGCTATCCTTTGATATGCTTCGAGTTCATAGATATCGTCCCTGTTAAAATCAATCGGGTATAAACCAGACAAAGGATTCACCCACCCATTAATAGGAGCCTTTAAAATTCCTTGGGGGTTATAGATTTCCGATAAATATTCTTTCCCCTTATAAGTAAGGTCAAGAATATACTTTTCTCTGAGATGATAACTGATTACCTTTGCTTTGTATTGATTTTCATATGTCACATCGTACTTATAGGAATCATTGAATGCATCTGAATCAAAAATCTGCCTTATTTGACCGTTCATATTAGAAAAGATATACGCATAAATTGTGCCGGCACTTCCTCCGGTATCGATGACCACTAAAATATCATCGCCTTTTTTGCCTGTAAAATTCCCCAGAAACAGGGTTGGATTGTATCCAGAGTTATTTATAAAATGGATGTATTCATAATGATGTGTTCTCCCATTTTGGATTACCAAAGTGATATCTTTCCAAAATGGACTATCAGGGGTTTTATTGGCAGTAAGAAAGACATTATCCTTTATCCCATCTCCGTCAATATCACCCCTTTTTACTGTTACGATGGATGGACTATTAGTATTTATCTGTCTTGAATCAGCAGATTGCAGTCCCGCCCGTATTTCAAAAAGTTTATGCTTTGAAGGATAAGGATTGGGAAAAGACAAAGCCAGATCAATTGTTTGCAGTGCTTCATTTGTTAATCCAGCTCTTGCTTGCGTTTTAGCCAAACAGTACCAATAATAGGGATGATTCGTCTCACGTATTTTTGTGTAATAGTGTTGGAGCTCTTTATTAAAATCATTGGTGTCCATCTGCAACCCACCTGTCTTATTATTCTCCATATAGATTTATGTACGAATCCACAGGAGCATTCCAAGGTCCGTTTTCCATGAGTTAAAGTCTCGTAGGTTCCATCTTTTTCCCATAAAAAAAGCAGGTAAATGAACTATTATCAGCCATTACCTGCTTTTTTCGTGAAGTCCCTCTAGAGAGGATGTTATTTAGTTTCTTTAGATGGATTGGAATCAAAACTCTAACTACATAGTTTCATAGTTTGTATAGAAGAGTAACAGCTAACTAATTTTAAAAAACTAGTGCGTTAATCCAGGAAGGATTAACGCATCTAATACAAACTTAAATTATACTACGGGGATAAGGAGTATTTTAGGTGATTTGGTGCTAACGGTACCGTTCTTCTTTAAATGGATTGGCTGTCATCGAATAGCCAAACTCTTCCCAAAAACCTGCCTCATCTTCCTTCATAAACTCAATCCCTGACACCCATTTGGAGCCTTTCCAAAGATAAAATGTTTCTGGCGGAATAAACCTTAGTGGATAACCATGTTTGGGTTCAATATCCTGCCAATCATGGTGTTGATCCTTCCAACGGTAGACAAACAAAGAATCGTCCCCTAGTAAAGGCTCGAGCGGCAAGTTGGCAGAATAACCAAATCTATCCCCATTATAGTAACCGTAAATTTTAATGTATTTAACCTCTTCATCGATTTCTACAAATTTTAATAACTCTCTAAGGGCAATGCCTTCAAAAGTGGTATCAAACTTAGACCAGGTTGTAACACAATGCATGTTAACGGTTGAGATGGTCTTTGGAAGCCCCATGATTTCTTTATATGATAAGACCTTTTCTTCCTTTACCTCACCAAAAAGCCTGAAATTCCAATAGGTCTTATTAAACACGGGGATATCCCCTTTGTGCAGTATGGGCCATTTTTCTGTTTCAAATTGGCCGGGTGGAAGCTGCTTTTCCATCATACACCATCCTTTTTTCCTCATTAAATCACAGTGTTTCGTATAGTATACTACAAAATAAATCAAGAAAACCAAGTTAGTGTCCTGCGCTAGATCAAATGAAAAAGGGTTCCGTCTCCACTTGAAGACAGTACCCTTTTCACTTTCAATCCTTAAAATTCTCTGTTGTTGCCTAAGTTCGTAGTTGATTCAAAGAAGTGTCCGGAGTATTGTATGGAACATTTGATCTTATGGTTCCGTCTGTATCGTTTTGGTTTACACTGGTATCAACTCGTTGTCCTTCTCCTAGTCGGTTTTGTCGGCATTCCGCCACAACAAGGAATTTACCCTCTTTTACATAACCTTGGTAACGGTCAGCCTCTTCTTCAGGAATTCCTAATCCATATCGTCCTCTTTATAATTTCCTCTAACTATCAAAACTATCTGTCTAATGTGATTGATAAATTGCAACGCTAATTTATTTTGCTTCGTTATAGGTAATTTCTTAAACGGTTCAAGTGTGGCAAAAGGAATGATTTCTATCCGTTTACAAATAATAACAGAATCGAATTCATTAAAAACTGAAAGAGGAAACTAAATGCGAAGTTTATTTCAATCATTAAAGAAAATCATTCCTCAAAATCTATCCTCTAAACCCAATAAACAGGTTGTTACTACTGACGAATATATTGATAAACACTTGGCAGAAAACCTTTCTTTATTAAAAAATATTTTTAGAAAAACGGATGATATCCTATATAGAGAGTTTGAGTTTTTGAACCAAAAGACGTATAAGGTTTTCATTTGTTATTTAGATGGATTAGTGAATGATGATTATATAAATTTACATATTTTAAAGCCGTTAATGGAACCCAATTTTTCAACTCAACACTTTGATCAAAGCAGTTTACTTACCATTACAAAAAATAGGATTCTTCACACGGCAGATATCCAAGAGCTAAAAAAGATAGATCAAGTTATTGACAGTGTTTTAACCGGAAAAACCGTTCTTTTTATAGATGGATTTGATTCGGCACTCGCCATGAGTACACAAGGTTTTGAAACAAGGAATGTAACCGAGCCAGATACTGAATCAAGTGTACGAGGATCTCGCGAAGGTTTTAATGAAGTGTTAAAGGTCAATACTGCGTTAATTCGCAGAAAAATTAACAACCCCCGATTAAAGTTTGAAAATATAAAGCTTGGCAAACAAACCAAAACGAATATTCGTATGGGCTACATCGAAGGGATTGCCAATGAAAAGGTTGTGGAAGAGGTACGTACTCGGCTGCAGCATATCAATGTGGATTCCATATTGGAATCAGGATATGTGGAACAATTTATCGAAGACAGCCCTTTTTCGATTTTTCCAACTGTTGGAAATAGCGAGAAACCTGATAAAGTTGCTTCAAAATTGCTGGAAGGAAGAGTGGCAATACTCTGTGATGGTACACCATTTGTCTTGACCGTTCCCTTTCTATTTGTAGAGGGATTACAAGTCGGAGAGGATTACTACTCCCGGCCTTATTTATCCTCCTTAATTCGATTACTAAGATTATTAGCTCTATTCATTGCTGTTGCGGCCACGCCCTTTTATATCGCCCTTACCACCTATCATCAAGAGATGGTTCCGTCACTCTTGCTGGCAACAATGGCTGCTGGGGAAGAGCGTGTCCCTTTCCCTATCTTTATTGAAACATTGTTAATGGAAATCGTCTTTCAACTTCTGAGAGAGGCAGGAGTAAGGATGCCCAGGCCTGTGGGTTCTGCGATCAGCATTGTTGGTGCCTTAGTCATTGGAGAAGGAGCCGTTCAAGCAGGTTTGGTCAGCTCGGCTATGGTGATCGGTATTGCCATTACAGGGATTGCCGGGTTTGTGGTATCTGCATTTAATGATGCGATTATTTTATCGAGAATTCTTTTGCTGATATTAGCGGGTGCGTTGGGTTTATATGGAATATTAATGGGTTTTATGATGATCCTGGGCCATTTATGTTCTCTCAGGTCTTTTGGCACCCCCTATTTAACACCACAAGCGCCTATTATTTGGAGTGAATGGAAGGATTCGATTATTCGCCTGCCCATTTGGCTTTTTAATTCTCGGCCGCAATCCATCACTCAGGAAAATTCTAAAAGATCAGGATTTGGCAACAAACCTAGTATTCCCAATAAGGATGAAAGAGAGGGTCAGTCGTGAAAAAGGCGGTTATCTGTTGTACTTGCTTATTGCTATTGACAGGTTGCTGGGACCGGACTGAATTAAAGCAGCTGGGAATCGTAATGGGTATTGCCGTTGATAGAGATCCGGAATCCGGGGAATTTATTGTTTCCACTCAAATGTTAAGACCCGAGGCACTAAGTACACAATCACCCAGTACCGAAAGACCCGTTGAAAAAGTAGTTACAACGGGAAAGACCATCTTTGAAGCCATAAGGAAATCCAATTTAGAATTCGACCGTAAAGGATTTTATGCCCACAATAAAGTCATTCTAATCGGTGAAGACTTGGCTAAAGAAGGTCTGTTGCCAGTTCTTGACTTTTTTCAGCGCGGGAAAGAAATCCGGGGCTATGTGTTCGTATGTATAGCAAAGAATGCACAAGCAAGAGAAATTTTGGAATCAGATACAGGGGGAATCGAACCCATCCCTGCATTACGATTAAAAGATATGATTGAAGATACGAAATTTCAGTTAAAAGCAACTAAAATCAATCTGCTTAATTTTTATAAAGAGTCGATCGGAAGCGGAATTGAACCCGTAGTTGGGGTATTAGAATTTGAAAAAGACAAATTTTCAAAAAAACATGTAAAATTGTCCGGCGGTGCTGTTTTTAATAAGGATAAATTAATTGGCTTTTTAAATGAACGTCAAACAATCGGCTATCGATGGTGCAAAAGTGAAGTAGAATCGGGAGCGGTATCCATCCCCTCCCCTGTAAATGAAGAGCGATATGAATCGGTTGAAGTGAAAAAAGCCGATACAACCATAAAACCAACGGTAAAAGGAAATGACATCTCTTTTACCATTAACGTTGAAGGTGAAGGGGTTATCACCGAACAGGAAGTTATGACATCACTTGAAGACAATACAAGAAAACTTGAACATATGAAGAAGACAGAAGAAAAAATGAACAAGCAAATTGAAAAATATATCAAATTAGCTATAGAAAAATCGCAAAAAGAATTCCATTCTGATATTTTTGGTTTTGGAAGGGCTTTAAACAAAGAAGAACCAAAGGTATGGAATCAAGTAAAAAACGATTGGAATGAGCGGTTTTCTGAAGTCCCCTATACGGTCAATGTTCATTTTAAAATTAACTCTACCGGATTAATGCGCGGACCATTCCAAGCCAAAAATTAACGCTTAAACATTAACGTGAATAGATGGAAAGCAATCAACAGGAGACAGATTAAAATAAACATGGAACTTCCGAATAATATGAAGTTACTTATTAGATCAGCTTTCCTGATTAATTGAAGGATTACCATCATTCTTTCTCCTCTTTTTTGCGATGTTTACTTTTTTCTTTAGAAAAATAACAATAAATAAGAAAATGCTTAAAAGGTTGATCATGGTCATTACATACGTGTGAACTTCAGAACCAAGCCACCGGTGATAGGCCATATTTTCAAATCGCATATTATTGTAAATCGGGAAGATCAGCCCTAAAACAAGAATCACCCGTCTTATATTTTTGATATTAAAAATCCAGATAATAGCAAGGACACCGCCGTAAAAATGCAAACTCATTTTATAAAAGCCGCCGATAAACATGATTAAAACGGCTAATAAGTCTAAATTCGTGAAGAAGTCAGCGATGTTAATAGAAAGAATCGTTTGCAATAATGGAACTTCAGTATTTGCTGTAAGATCTGGCCCCAAAATAGCAAGCATGATAATGAGTGAAAAAATGATTAGGACTGTTGAAAACGTCACAGCCAAATAGGTAATTTTCCGTATGCCTTCCTGCTTATTAACAAAATGCCAAAACATAATAAAAACGACAAGCTCGCCAAAAGGGAATAACACAACGTCGAGTAAGGTTTTCCCTAAAAGCGGTTTCATTCCATTGCCTAAAATAGGCAGTAATGCATTGATTTCAAATTGCCCCGAAAACATGGTAAAAATATAAATAGTAACCAGAAAAATAATAAAGACTGGCAATAAAATTTCACCTGTTCTTGCTAATACTTCAAAGCCTAACGATAGGATATAGATCGATACCAGCATAAAAAAATAAAGAATAACAAGAAGAGGTGTCATCGGGAGTGCCGTCATTTTAATCAGTGCCCCAAATTCATAAAAATTGTAGCTAGCACCGTCCAAAAAATAGACTGCATAAATAATCAACAAAGGAATGGCTAATTTTCTTCCTACTGCCTGATTAAGAATTTCTGAAAAATTTTGATTAGGACAAGTTCTTGGTATTTGTGTAAATACCCATATCAGGCCTGTTCCGATAAAGAAAGCTAGTATAACCACCAGCCAAGCATCCTGTTTAGCACCGATTCCAAGTGCAAAAAGGGTTGTGCTTCCCACTTCAAATAACATAATGAGCATAAATAATTGAATTTGGGTGATTTGAATCATTCTTTTATTGCCACCTCGAGTTTTGATAAGAAATGATTCTAATAAGGAAATATAATAGAGCATTCAATAAACTATTTTAGACAAAGAGTTTTTTGATTAAACATAGCTTGCGGACCGTTCTCTTAAATATTTGGGGTGGCATGTAAAAAAATAAAAGCCCCATGGAAAGGGGCTTGAAATGAATAAGAATAAGCGGATATCGTTTATGTACTGCGTGGCTTCCCAGTTAGAACACTGTTTTTTTAATTGCACTGTATGTTCGATGAAAAGAAACGAATAACTAACTAAATAAAGAGATGGAATAAAAATGGGTTTACCTATTAACTTGATAACATTACTCCTCTTTCAAATGCTCAACGAGACGGCTAAGTAAATCGTATAAAACCACTATTTCTTGATCAGTATAAATATGATAAGTCTCGGCATTAAAATCATTTCGTAAAGATTTCAATTGCTCATAAACACGGATTCCTTCCTCTGCTATCTTCACCCGAGTTCTTCTTTTATCTTCAGGGTCTTGAAATAGAGTAACTAAATTGGATTGCTGCAGGCGATTGATCATCCCGGTCATATTTTGTTTCGTTACAAGCATTTCTTCTTTTAGTTCACCAATGGATATTTCTCCTCTATTAATGATTGTTCTAAGAATCACCCATTGCTGTATGCTATTAAGTCCGACATCAGCAACCATCTTTGCTCCGTATCTGCTTAAGAGGTTGGAGCTCCTAAAGATATTTAACGTAATGTTTGTTTTTATTTCTTCCATACAAACCTCCGCATCTATAGATTATTGACTATCTTTATTTACCTATGTGGATTCAAACGATTCTTGGACACAGTACGACAAGCTCAGGGCTGACACTCATGCCAATGTCGATTGCCTGGCCTTTGGGTGCCACTTTTGCCGGTCGTTATATGTATAAAATTGGCTCTAAGTTAACGGCCATTCTTGGTGCTGTTTTAATTGCTTTCGGTGGAACATGGCTGCTGGCTGTGGAACTTGACTCACCGTATTGGTATTTTGTAGGGATTATGATTGTCTTTGGTCTTGGGATGGGCTACGCGACAACTCCAACAACCGTTCTTGTTCAATCAGCGGTTGGCTGGCAAATGCGTGGAGCGGCAACCGCATCAAATACCTTTACTAGGTCCATTGGCCAAACGGTTGGGGTTGCTGTCTTTGGAACGATTTTTAACAACTCACTGATTACTTTTGGAAAAGAACATGAAGCCGGAGGATGGAGCGGTGGAGGCAATATTAGTGATGTTTTAAGTTCAGAAACCATTAATAAGCTGCC
Source organism: Bacillus sp. OTU2372 (assembly GCF_038440275.1). Taxonomy (NCBI): domain Bacteria; kingdom Bacillati; phylum Bacillota; class Bacilli; order Caryophanales; family Bacillaceae; genus Bacillus; species Bacillus sp. OTU2372. The sequence goes on along the minus strand of NZ_JASATK010000020.1, from coordinate 25,932 downwards.
TGCAAGTGTCCTTAAGGTGATCCATGAGGGTCTCGCCCCATGGGATGCATCTTGTGTTTATTCTTGTGTTTTTTATTGGGGTCGCAAACCTCATCGCAACTTTCTTCCTTCCATCACACAAGAAGGTAATAGAGCATCAAAAGCAAGTCCAGCATAAATCGTTAAGCCGCCAATTTGGCGGCTTTCTTAATACTCTAACTAGGATCTGTAAAGCTTCCAATCACCTGATTCGATATGATTTTTCAACAGTGATTCCTGATGTCCAGCAATAAAATATAGATAGGCTTCTATTTTATCAGTATCATAAAAAACAACTTGTTTCTTGCGGTTGTATAAGTTATTTCTATCATTTGGACGGTAATCTTCCAATTCATCTAGCCTATACAGCTGTTCTTCGGATACAAGATATATTTCACCATAGACTCTATCGTTCATTGATTCCTTCAATGCTGGGTAACCGAGGCCTGTATCAAAAAGACGTCCACTCGTCCACGCCTTCCGGGCGATTAGTGTAGCCTCCTTAAGTAAATAGTGATTACTTTCATTTTTTCTTAATGTTCCATACACAAAGACATAAATGTTGTTCATCCAACTTTCCTCCTATTGTTCAATTCCAGCATTTTTATTTGACGTAAAATTCTTTGCAGGTTTCAATGGTCGCCGAAAGACCTCGCTTATGACAAAATATCGGGTAGATGGTGCTTGTACATTTCTAATGCATTTATATTACTTTGTAAAGTAGTGATTGTTTTAGGATTTGGTGTAGAAAAAATAGTCGGATAATCTATTTCATCGAACTTTTCTTGAATTGAAAATGCTAAAATTTCTTCATCTATAGAAAATTCGGCTTGGACTCCAGGTTTATTTCCACGGGCATCTAAGCGAATCCATCGGTTAAGTGAACTAAGGAAAACTCCATTTAGCGTATGTAGTGAATAACCTTTATCTGGTGTATCGAATATCATAAGACGTTGATAACAAAAACCCGTCGGTATTCCCTCCGACCTTAATAAAGCAGCAAATAAATTTGATTTTGCGTAACATATACCCTCTTTGTATTTAAGTACCTGAAGCTTTACAAGTAACTATTGTACTTTGAATGTCCCATGAATGAGATATTGTATCTCTTACAAATTCGAAGGCAGTCCTCACTTTTTCAATTTCTGTCTGTCCATCATGAAACATTTCAGCAACCGCTTCTTTAATTAAAGGATGCGAAAAATCGACTTCATCTAATTCTTTTAAATAATCTTTTAAGTCGGCTGATTCCACAATCAGTTCCAATTAACACCACTCCATATTATTTTTTACATAATTATACATTCGTTTATATTAATATACAACATTAGTATGTAACCATTCTTTAACTAAACTTACTAATATAATTATAGACAACATAATTTCTTTAAGAGTAATTCAATTGGCTCCTAAATTTTTATCTAATAATGAAGTTACCGGTTACTTGAGGAAAACCTATTTTATCTATGCCGTGGCTTTTATTTTTTAGGGCCTACTTCTCGAAAATACAGTACATATCTGCCTTTATATATCATTAAGTTCTCCAAATAAGTTCAAAAAACAGAAAGAAAATAAAGAACTGACTCAAAAGCGTCGTCATTTATCGACCTTTTGAGTCAGCCTCATCCATTCATCTTAAAAATTCATTTTCGACTGTCCGCCATCCACATTGATACTCGCACCTACAATCCATGATGCTTTTACGGAGGCTAGAAACATCGCCACATTGGCGATTTCCTCTGGTGTGCCGAATCGGCCAGCTGGAATTTCCTTTTTCACGAATTCTTTAATACCTTCCGGATCTGCTTCGATGCGTTTTTGCCAGTTGGCCGTTTCATGCAAGATGCTTCCGGGCGCGATGCTGTTTACCCTAATTCCATATGGGATTACCTCATCTGCCAACGACTTCGTAAAACTGATTAGTGCGGATTTGGCATTATTATAAGTAACTTTCCCTCCGCTTTCCCTTCCATAAATAGACGTAATATTGATAATTGAACCCGATCGCTGCTTTTTCATATGCTCCACAGCCAACTTGCTTAAATGGACTGCTGAAAAATAATTCAGCTCCATTGCCTGATAAAACATATCCATTTCCGTTTCAGATGCTTTCCCGCCATTGCTCCCGCCAGCATTATTAATTAGGATGTCAATCGTTCCGTATTGTTCTATAACCGATTGAAACATTCTTCCACGTTCGTCTGCATTGGTGATATCCGCTTGGAAAATAGAAACGCTGCCCCCTAGCTCTTGTTTTGCCATTTCTAAAGTTTCCAGCTCTCGGGCTGTTATCGAAACATTGGCTCCCTCCGCCACAAACGCTTTTAGGATGGCTTTGCCAATTCCCTTTGAGCCGCCAGTTATCAGTACATTTTTCCCATTCAATTGCAAGTCCATTTTAAAAGCTCCTTTTCATGTAAACTATTATCATTTTAGCGTCTTTATAGAAAAAAATAAAAGACGAAAAAGGGTACCGTCTCCACTTGAAGACAGTACCCTTTTCACTTTCAATTATTAAAATCCTCTGTTGTTGTGTAAGTTCGCAGTTTGATTCAAAGAAGTGACCGGAGTATTGTATGGCTCATTTGATCTAACGGTTACGTCTGTATCGTTTTGGTTTACACTGGTTTCAACTCGTTGTCCTTCTCCTAAACGGTTTTGTCGGCGTTCCGCCACAACAAGGAATTTCCCCTCTTTTACATAGCCTTCGTAACGGTCAGCCTCTTCTTCAGGAATTCCTAATCCAATTAAAACTCCTGCCAAACCACCTACTCCTGCTCCGGCAGCCGCCCCAGTCAAGGTAGCGGCTATTGGTCCAGCCGCTACAATAGGTCCGATACCTGGTATAGCCAGGGCACCTACGCCAGCAAGGAGTCCTAATATCCCGCCAAGTGCACCGCCTGTTGCAGCTCCAGTAAGAGCGCTTTTTTCAGTTGTCGTACCAGTAGTATCATTAATGTCTTTTACAGCGTCTTTGTTTTTCCCGATAACTGAAATATCTTCGGAAGCATAACCCTGTCGTTTTAAATCTTCCACCGCCTGAATTACCTCTTGTTCAGTATCGTAAACTCCCACCAAATGTTTTTCATGTTCATACATTGAAATTCCTCCTTTGATTGGTAGTCCTTATTATAGCTACCCGCTCTTGGGAGGAATGAAACATTTATTCTTAATGCCCATCGGATTTGTCGTTACACACCTTAAAATCCAGACAATGGATTATCCTTATTTGGATAGCACTTTTAAATTAATTCTAAAAATGAATAAGGTATCCAGCATTATACTTTTACTGCAAATATTTTCTAGTTAACGTTGTTTTTTCTCGGGGTACATAAATAACGGTCTCAACGAACTCAAACGAAATGACAGGTTCTATATCGAATATTTTAGGGGGATAATCATGTTTGGATTCGCTGATATTATAAAATTTCTAATCTCTTTTTTCGTGATCCTGCCTATCGTTACGATTATCCATCTAAGCGGACATATTTTTTTCGTTACGATTTTCGGAGCTTCAGAGAAAAAAATCGTAATCGGATCCGGAACAAAGGTATTTTCCTTTTGGAATATTGAGATAAGAAGATACTACTTCTGGAATGGGGCCTGCGAGTTTAAATCGTTAAGGCATGATAACCGTGTCACGAACACCTTCATTTACCTTGGTGGGGCTTTATTCAACCTGGCAGGTATTTGTCTGGTACATGTCCTCATTTCTAAAGGAATTCTAGAAAAATCAGTTTTTTGGTATCAGTTTATCTATTTCTCCTTTTATATGCTGTTTTTCTCATTATTTCCTATGTATTTTTCAGATGGATCGCCCAGTGACGGGAAGGCGGCCGTACTCACATTGAAGAACCAACATGAAAAGAAAATAAGTGACGATATTCAATTCATGAAAATGGAGGAGCAAAATAAACCAGATGAACGATTCAAGAATGATAATAAGTAATATCTATGGGTGGTTTTTGGTGTCAGGCACCAGTTAATTTTTCGACGGTAACTCTCCCTGAAAAAAAAGTGGCTCCTCCGCCCATGTCTGCGATACGGTCTGGAGTAAGAGAGTTGACCAGTTGTTTTGTTCCTTTATCTGCTCCCCAAAGACCTTGAGTTACTGCCACGCCTGGAAGGACGCTGTCACCAACCCTCGCTTTAAGGATACATTCTCCTTGTTCGTTCCAAACTCGGACCTGTTCTCCATTTTGGACTCCCAATTTTTCAGCATCGTAAAGATTTAAAACCACTTGAGGCTCTTTTTCAAGTCCCACATGTATTGACTGGTTCGAAAATGTCGAATTTAAAAAGCTATGGTTTGGCCCCGCTATAAATTGAAAAGGGTGATCAGATTCATTTTTTAAAGGTACATAGGTTGGTAATGGAGGATAGCCGTCCTGTTTCATCTTTTCTGAATATAGTTCAATTTTTCCACTCGGTGTTGGGAGCCTGTCAGGAAATTTCGCTTTTGCCTTAAGATAATGATGTTCCCTTAAAGATTCGTAAGTTATTTCTTTCATATAAGGATTCATTGGATTCCCTAGTGATTGCCCAATCAATTCTGCTTCTGTCTCATCAAAAGCCGATTCAGTGAAGCCCATTCCTTTAGCCAGTAATCGGAACACCTCCACATTTGACTTTGCGTCCTCGAATGGTTCAATTACAGGCTGTTGAAGCTGAATATAATGATGCCAATACGATGTATAAAAATCGGTGTTTTCAAAGGAAGATGTGGCTGGTAGAACAATGTCTGCGTAGCTTGCCGTTTCTGTTAAAAATAAATCATGGACGACAGTAAATAAGTCTTCTCGTTTCAATCCTCTTCGAACCTTATTGCCAGCTGGCGCAACAACGGCTGGATTACTCCCATATACATAGAGCGATTTTACTGGGGGATCTAAAGTGAGCAGGGCTTCTCCCAGCAGGTTCATATTAATCCCGCGCGTTTTTTTATTTTTTAACAAATCTGGCCGCTGCAAAATAGCAGTATTGTGCGCCAGGTAAGCGGAATTTCCCTTGATAGCCCCTCCTCCTTTTACTAACCACTGTCCTGTTAAAGCAGGGAGGCAGGAAATCGTTCTCACAAACACACCGCCATTGTCGTGGTGCTGCGGGCCATTTCCAATCCGAATAAAGGCAGGGGAAGTTTCTCCATACATCCTTGCCAGTTGAACAATATCCTCTACCGGAATGCCGGTAATGCCTGATACGGTAGCAGGGTCATACTGCACAACATGTTCACGCAACTGCTCATGACCGACTGTATATTGCTCCAGAAATGCGGAATCCACCATGTTCTCGGAAAATAAAATATGCATCATTCCTAAAGCCAGAGCGGTATCAGTCCCTGGTAAAATAGGAATAAACCAGTCTGCCAATCTAGCAGTTTGATTTTTATGGACATCAATAACAATGATTTTAGAGCCATTTTGTTTCCGGGCTTTTTGGGCAAGAGCTACTTGGTGCATGTTGGTACTTACAGCATTAATACCCCAAAAAATAAACAGCTTGGTGTGGATTGTATCCTCTGGATCTGTTCCGAAACTTGCGCCCATTGTATATTTATAACCAACTGCACCGGCTGAGTTACAGATACTCCTGTCCAGCTGAGAGGATCCCAAACGATTGAAGAAGCGGCGGTCCATCCCTTCAGCACTAAGGTTTCCCATATTTCCATAAAAGCTGTAGGGCAGAATACTTTCGGCACCCTCGCTTTGTAGCAGTTCCTTCCAGCGAGTGGTAATCGTTTCAACAGCTTCCTCCCAGCTTATTCGAACAAACTTCCCTTCTCCTTTTGGACCAATGCGCTTCATTGGATATTTTAACCGTTTTTCATCATAGATTCGTTCCGTCATATTACGAACCTTGTTGCAAATAAAACCCTTAGTGACTGGATGATTTGGGTCACCCTCTACCTTAATAATTTTTCCGTTCTTTTTATGAAGGAGCAACCCGCATTGATCCGGGCAATCTAGTGAACAAACCGAAGGGAAAATACCATTTGGGCTATTAACAAAAGAGGTCATTGTCGGTCTCCTTTCCATTGGTGTCAGGCACCATTTTGTTAGATTTTACATTAATTCTATTATATAAGATAGAATAAATCGTATCGCAAGTGGTACTGATATGTACCTCATACAAAAAAAGAAACCAAGAATCATTTTCCTTTGTTCTTTTAGAAAATAGCTGCTTATTATTTTAAATTAGCTGGTCATTGAGTCATATTAATTTCCGCTCAATCGATTTGTTGAGAATTTTGTCCTAAATTCCTCCAAAAGCTCCTTTCCCTTAATTGCCCTAGATAAGGCTTCCTGCTTTTGTTGGTCACCATTCTTTTTCCCAATTAAAAAAACAGGTACTTGAGCTATTACCAGCCCACTACCTGCTTTTTCTTGAAGTTCCATTGCCTCATTTTAAATATGGTTAAATCCATCCTTCTAAATCACAAGGATGGATTTTTTATGTGCTTTATTTTTATTACCTTTTTGTTAATTCATATAACGATATTCCCTCAAGCTATTTAAAATTTCAATTTCCTGTAATAGTTCCTTACCAATATTCGTTTCTCTTACCTTTTTTCTCACCAACTCTTTATCAACTACTCTTTTTACAGATAATACATCCGTACCGTCACATAAGACATCTTCTTTGGAATGGAAGTGTTTATGAGCAACCAATTGCATACCGTAGGAATTATAAAGTAGGGTATATCCTGCTATACCTGTTACAGATTGATAGGGTTTTGAGAAACCACCATCGATGACAATCATTCTTCCATTCGCTTTGATGGGATTTTCCCCCTCAATTTCTTTTACTGGCGTATGGCCGTTGATAATATGCCCCTGCTCAGGGTCGAGATCAAATTCAGCAAGTAATTTTTTGCAAATTTCTTCATTTTCACGTAAGTAATAATAAGGGTTCTTTTTCTCCTTATGCGTTTCCTTCTCCTTAATAAAGTACCTTTCAAAAGTAGTCATCTCTCTTTTTCCAAATAGAGATGAGTATTCTCCGGTCCATAAATACCAAACCATATCTGTTGCAAGGTCATCAGTCATTTCCGGGTGATCAAAGGAATAACGTAAATTATATTCAAACGTATCAAGTAATTCACGGCCTGCATACGTTTTATTCTCAATCGTCATTTTTTCCATATTTCCTTCTTCATCTAAAGGAATACAGCCATGAATTAACAAGTTACCGTTATATTTCAAATAAAGGCTGCCTTTTTTCATTAGAAATTTCATATGCCTAGCCAGCTTTTCGGAATGCTGAACGGAAAATAACAATTTTTCTATCACTTGTTCTTCCTCATCTAATAATTGATCAGGCTGCTCTGGATTAACCGTTGCAAAGCAACTATTTACTAGAGGGTAGGTTTTCCCGTGTATCGTTATTTCGTTCTTTTCATAATCAATTTTCTCAAGTAAAAGTCTTTCTGACATATTAAAATACGGGCGCCTCTTGATGATCGGGATTTCCAGTTTAAATTGAATCATGGCAATGGCTTGATGAATTTTCGTAATTTGCAGTTGTTCATGATCAGATGGACTTTTATCGGAATGGACCTTAGGTCTAAAAGCCGGATTGTCCTCATAGTACTTTTCCGCTAGATTAAGTAATGGTCTAAGATTGATTCCATATACGTCTTCAATAATATCCAAATTGTCGTATCTCGCACAAATACGAATAATATTTGCCAGACATACCTTTGATCCAGCAAAGGCCCCCAGCCATAGGACATCGTGGTTTCCCCATTGAATATCAACCGAATGGTAATCGATCAGTGTTTCCATAATTTTATCTGGCTCGGGTCCACGGTCGTAAATATCTCCCACTACATGAAGATGGTCGACAACTAATCTCTGTGTCGTATAGGCAAGACCTATGATCAGCTTATCGGCCTGTCCTAAAGAGATAATCTGTTGGACAATTTTTGAATAATAATCATCCTTATTGGTGGAATCATTTTTTTTGTAAAGCAGCTCTTCAATGATATAGACAAACTGATTCGGCAAAGCTTTCCGTAACTTAGAGCGTGTGTATTTAGAGGAGGCAAAAGAGATGAGCATAATCATCCGCTCAATCATTTCTGCATACCATTGATTTAATTCTAGTTCATTATAAAAATGATTTTTTATTAACTGAAGTTTTTCCTCTGGATAATAAATTAATGTTGCAAATTCATTCCTTTGGTTTTCCGTTAAGATATATTGAAACAAGTCATTAATTTTCTCTTTAACCTTCCCTGAACCATTTCTTAACACATGTTGAAAGGCTTGATATTCACCATGTAAATCACTAACAAAATGTTCAGTCCCCTTTGGTAGATTTAAGATGGATTCGAGATTAATAATTTCTGTTGCTACTTTTTCTGCACTATCATATTTTTGGGCGAGTAAATCTAGATATTTTGCATTCAAAATTATGTATCCCCTTTCAAAGTTGACTATGTATTCTCCTCTTTACAAATTTCTCTAATACTATTATAAGGGATAATTAGAATTTATTATATCGTTATACATATTTTTATTGTCTTTTTCCGTTCTCGTTTGTTGTTTTAGAAGGATGGGCAAATGGAACAGGTATTAAGAAATACAGTTGTGTCGTCCCCTGAAGGAGCTTTTTGATAAAACCTTACCACTAATATTTTAAAAATAGGTTTTTTGCCAGCCAATAATGCCTATTCCAGTTTTTTATCTCTGAATAAGCTATTAATGAATCATATGGACAAGGAGGTGATTTAAGTGAGTAGAAGAGAGTATGATAACTCAGGAAATCAAAATTTCTCAAGAATTTTTGATACAAATTTTAATGTTAATGATGAGTTCGATTTTGATTTTGACCCGAATATGGATGACAATTCAAGAAGAAGAACTGCAAATAATCGCAGGAATATGGCTAGAATGAATACTTCAACTTGCCAGCAACTTGCAGATATTATTGGAGGAGAGGTTATTACTTCAGCCCCTGCTTGTGTTGTGCAGCGTCTTCGTAATATTAATGCTACTATTTTAGGTCGTCGTACCCAATCCCCACTTGCGCTTCCATTCGCATTGTCCTTTGAAAACAACATTGGCGGAAGAACGCTGAATTTAGGAGAAACTGTTATACTCCAAAGAGAGATCAATCCTTTCCTAACTGCATTACGCCGAAGAGGAATTACAGTTACGGCTTTTCATAACCATTGGCTTTTTGAAAACCCAAGACTAATGTATATGCACTGGGAAAATGTTGGAGATCCGTTTACGTTTGCTAGAAAAAGTTTTGAAGCAGCTAGAGAAGCTGGGTTGTTATAAAATGGGAGCCATTTGTGATGTATTCAATTTCACAAGTGGCTTTTTAAATACAGCGAAGTCGGCAACTGTTTTAAGATTTTTCCTATGTTAAACCCATCTCACTCTTCTTGTATACTTCCTGTAAGCTTTGATACGCACTTGAAATATATGTAAAAAACTCTGAAATACTAAAGGCTGTCAACCTTCTATTCCACTTTATTTTTTTCCATTTTATCAAAATATTAGGGATAATTAATACTCTTTTAGAAAACGGTCGAAAGTCATCATGTACAAGGTTTCTTAAGCGGTTTTATTAAAAAAGATTCCCCAGTATTTCATTGTCTGTAAAATCATGCCAGAAATATGACAAAAATCATATGCTAGGATATACGTGTGTTCACTAGTAATCATTCATGACAGGAGGATCTTAACATGTTATTGAGTAAAACAATTCTTACTTTAGCCGCCTCGGGTGCCTTATTTGGGGCAAATCCTACACTAAATCAAAATCATTCATCTGCTGCCCCTGTAAAGGAGAAAATGCATTTGACCCAAGGAACCAATATAAATTCTGAAGAGATTAATAGAATGGTAGAAGCATATTTAAGTAAAATGGGAGGGAACGCTCAAACTTCCGTTTCCGAAAAGCAACCAGCTCAGACCCAGCCTGCTTCAACAGCCCAACAGCCAACACAAGCTGTTACTCAGCAAGCCCAAACCGTAAGCACGAAGCCAGTACAGCAGTCAACAACGGGAACAACCAATACAACACCAACAACCGGCACATTAAGTGCTTTTGAACAAAAAGTGGTTGATTTAACGAATCAAGAACGAGCAAAAAATGGCTTACCAGCGCTTAAAGTGGATATTAACTTGAGCAACATGGCACACGAAAAAGCACGTGATATGTCGGCAAACAATTATTTTAGCCACACTAGTCCGACTTACGGATCTCCTTTTGATATGATGAAAAAATTTGGCATTACATATAATTATGCTGGTGAGAATATCGCCCAGGGACAGCAAACACCTCAGGAAGTTGTTAATGCATGGATGAATAGTGCAGGTCACCGCAAAAACATTCTCAACCCGAACTACAACTATATTGGCGTTGGTTATGTCGCTCAAGGTAATGATTGGGTACAGGAATTTATTGGTAAATAAAAATAGAAAAAAGGCAGCCTAGTAGATTAGTATAGGCTGTATTTTTCTATAGGTGGATATCTAATTCCAAAATAATACTAAGATTTTGCTATAAAAAACCCCGAATAGTTATTTATATCTAACCATTCGGGTACAGGAAAGCAAAAATGTAAATTAATTACTTATCACAATATCATCGAAATTGAGTCGACTGCCTGTTGTTCCTGAAACGACAATCCTGAATCGGACAGGAACCGTTTGGGAAATGGTAAAGGTTTTAACACTTAATGTTGACGAGCTAGTATTTGTACTACCAACATTAGTCCATGTCGAGCCACCATTGGTCGACATCTGTAGCTGCCAATTTGCTCCGCTGTCACTGCCGAAATTAGCATGGGATATTTGGATGCTTTTTGCTCCACTCACATTAAAATTCATGGTAAGTGCTCCGGCTGCTCGAACACGTGCAGACTGCAACCCTGTTTTCTTATCACTAGATAAATTCCCAATGAGAGCATTATCAAAATACCAAGATCCACTCGTAAGCGTAACATCGCCTGAAGTGTAGGCTGTTTTCGTACCGGACTCAAACTTTTCCGTTAAGCTGGTAGTTGTCCCACCTGTTCCTCCGCTGGAACCATAGCCATAAGATCCGGACTTAAAAGTAGAAGGATCATACCATTTATAGCCAGTAGCAGGGGCTGCCCAGGGTTCAGCAACCGGTTCAGTGGATGTCTGCGGGTTTTCCATCGATAACAAAGTTGTTGGCTGATCGAGTAGCAATCCGCTAACCTGAGATAAAGCTGTATAACTTTCCTGCTTTGCTAACCAATCGACGATATTCACAAGTAAAGTACTATCAGTTTGTTCTTTAAAACCATCGTAGGTTGTCTTTATTGAACCTGTTTCCTCACGCAAATATTTTGGAGTCGCATCTTCGACCGGAGAAGAATCACCGATAAACGCTGCTTTACCTAATCCTAGCTTGGAAACCGCGGCATAAGGGCCCTCCGCTCTTCCCCCGCCATTATAGACTCCTTGATCGACTGCACTTCCCCAGGCTGTTGTTGTTTTCGGAAGATAGACAATCCCTTTTGCCTTGTTAGGGTCCGTAATGGCTAAAGTTGAACCTGCATGCATGGCAACGGTCGAGACCCCCGACGTAATACCGAAGGCTTGACTTGGCGTGACGATATCGTTCGCTGTTACGTCGCCAATGGCATTATATCGGAAACGGATCCCGAAGTTTGAGGACAGCCAGTCCGCCCCTGTTACTCCCTGCATGGCTGCAGACGAAGCCTCCTCTGTCGTCATCCCTTTGCTTGGGTTGGAATAGGCACCGCGACGATAGCCATTAAATACTTCGGATGCATCCCAGCGATTTTTGTTACGATCTGCATTATAATGATCTCCTATAAAAAAGATACTCCCACCATTTTGTACATATTGGATCATCGCTGCCTGCTCAGACGCCTTGTAAGGGATATTTGCTTCTCCTATGATGAACACATGGAAGCCTTGTAAATCTTCATAAGTGATCGGGGTAGATTTTCGCAGCTCTTTTACATAGTAGCCTTTGGATGCTAAAGCGTTGGCAAAATCAGAAAATCCCCCGTCCAATACCCAGTCTGCTGCACCGGCTGTTTGGCCGTGTGTATTATCAAATAAAATTTTCTTTCCGTTCGCAGTTCCCACTGGCTGAAGTTGTGGCGCTGGATCGAGTGCATTTTCGGCTGAAGCGAATGGTGTGATAAAAAACAGTGAGGAAGATAAAAGCAGAAGCACAAATGATAAAATGGAAAAGCTTCGACGTTTAATAACGATCACTCCCTTTTTGTGTATTCCTCCATAAAATACCACACCAATGTTAGCCTAATGTTAATTATGTTTAAATTTTTAAAATTTTCCCAATATACTGCAATGTAAATGGGGACTCATTCGATTATTTCGATTTATTCCCTTTATATGATGTAGTATGGAGTCCACTTGCATCTGGTCTTTTGGACTACATTCCAGTTATGAAGGACATTTTGCCCGCTTGCATCTACTCTTTTGGTCCGTTTATGTAGTATTAAACAAATTTGCTGATATAATAGTAGACAAAATAAATTTTTATGAGTGATTCAGTTGGCTACTAAATTTTCATCTACTAACGAATTTACCCGTAGCTTGAGGAAAAACTATCTTATTTCTGCTGTGGCTGTGATTTTTTTAGGCCTTGCTTCTCGAAAATACAGTAACCATTTACCTTTATTTCTAGCGGACAATGCCGGCGATGCCCTGTGGTCCATGATGGTCTATTTTGGATTTCGTTTCCTACTTCCAAGGAAGCACATATCTCTAAGTATCTTGTTCAGTTTATTATTTAGCTTCGGCATTGAAATCTCTCAATTGTACCAGGAAGACTGGATCAATCAGATTCGCAGTACATGGCTCGGTGGACTGGTGTTAGGCAAAGGCTATCTAACCGTGGATCTTATTCGCTATACGTTGGGGATCCTATTAGCCTCTTTTTTGGATAAGGCAAGCTATAGACACCATCTTTGATCTTGGACGCAAAAAAGGGCCACAAATATTGTGGTCCTTTCATATTCCGTCCATATCAGATAACACTAATTTAATCATAGGAATTCCCCTCTACACTTTAACTTTTTTAAAAAACTTTGTAGACCACCCACATTATTAAAATACTTTTGACATGGTATCTTTTCTCTTTAATAAACTTTTCTTTTTTAGTGTGTTATTCAATGTTTCAGAACTTAGGAGCATGGCTGCAACCAAAACACCGATACAAAATGGGAAGATTCCTATTGTGGAATGCGATGCAATGAAACCAAGAAGTGGTGGCATAAACGTACTACCTGTATAGGCAACAGCCATTTGATAGCCCATAATCGTCTTGGAATGCTTCTTCCCAAAACGTGTTGGTGTCTCGTGCAACATACATGGAAATATTGGTGCTAATCCCAATCCAATCATAATAAAACCTGCAAGCGAGAAAGTAGACGGCAATGGAAAAAATAGAAGGGCAGCACCCACTAATGCTATTATTTGCCCCATCCGGATGAGAGTAAGATTACTGATCTTAAAAGTAATAAAGCCTGTTGTAAATCTACCAATTGTTATTCCTGCGTAATAAAAGGAAACCCATTGTGCAGCAAGTGCAACTTGTAACTCCTTAACATTTACCAAATAGCTGCTTCCCCAAAGCCCCACTGTTGATTCAACCCCACAATAAAACAAGAAGGTTGCAAGAGACAGTTTAACTCCTTTTATTTGTAACGGTTTTAAATCTTTAGCATCTTCCTCATAGAATTCACCTTTTGAATCTTCCGGCTCTTCATTTAAAATAATCTTACTGTTATTTGTCACTCTGTTCCAGAGGGGCAGTGTGATGAAAAGGATGATAACTAACGCGAACTGAATTCCAGAAATAGCAAAATATCCGTTTCTCCAAGAATTTTGTCCCGAAATAAACTGAGCCATAATGATTGGACCAAGAGTGGCTCCGACTCCCCAAAAACAATGTAACCAACTCATATGGTGTGCCTTATAATGTGTAGCAACATAATCATTTAATCCAGCATCGACAGCTCCCGCACCTAATCCAAGTGGGATGGCACATACAAATAACCAAACAACCGATGAAGCAAAATGGAATCCTAGCAAAGCACCAGCAGTCATTAAGACGCTGACAGTTGTGACTTTGCTGGTCCCGAACTTATTAAGTACCTTTCCGCTGGCTAAACTGGAGATAATTGTACCACCTGCAATCGCCATAAAAAGGAATCCGGCAGTCTCAAGTGGAGCCCCTAAGTCCGATTGCATGACAGGCCACGCGGCCCCCAACAATGAATCAGGTAAACCTAAGCTGATAAAAGCCAAATAGATGATGACTAAAAGGAATGTTGTCATAGTTAAACCTCACCTTTCATTATTTAGTTGTCCTTTTTGATTTATGTTACTTGCTTGCTCCATTCATCATAAGTTCAAGTCCAAGGCTCTGTAATCCATATAAATAATCTTGCTCCCAATCACTGATTGTAAGCTCTGGAAGATGTTCTGAAGGGATATATTTTGAGCTGCATATGGCAATTTTGTCTAATACCACTTTTTCAATATCATCTTTACAAAAAATGATGGTATGAGGGTTAATGATCGCTACAAACGAGGCAACTAATCTGCTAATTGCATCAATCTCATAATCCTCACTGATCCTTATTTTTTTCGGTCCACTGCCATTTTCTAAAGCCTGCCGAAAATTCCGGTCATTATACTGCGGGACGAATGAAACCTCTCCTGAGAAAAAAGTACTTCCACGCACCACATCTCCATTTATCATAATTCCTGCACCCGGGCCATTTTGACCAGAATACAAATAGATAAGGGATTTCTTATCCTTAATTCCTCTCGTATCGTGATATCCGAGAACAGCCGCATTCATATCGTTCTCTACAACAACAGGTATAGAAAAATGTTCCTCGTAGTATCCTTTCAAATCAAAATTTTGAAACTGCTCGTATCCTGGTATATAAAATATTCGTCCACTATCAACCGAACCAGGAACGCCAATTGCCATAGAACCGATTTTTGGATATTTAGTCATTAGGCTTTCAATGCACTCTGTTAATAAATTTAAACCATCATCAATTAATACACTTGGAGCTTTTCCCTGTTCCTTTACTTCTCCTACACAATTAAAAATTGTATAATTCGTCTCTGTTTTCTCTAAAAATATGGCCAGACCTAACACATACTCAGGGTTATATGTATATCTTTTTGCTCTTCTTCCACCACTAGAATCATCTAGACCGACTAAAATAATTTCCCCATTCTTCTCCATCTGTGCTAGGAACTTACTAATTGTTGGGAGACTAATTTCTAATGTATGGCTGAGATCAAGTTTTGTTGCACTTCCCAGCTCTAAAAGAGTTTTACGAATGCCACGAAGGATGATCTTCTTCATCGATTTTGGAGTAGCTAATAATTCATTCACTTAATTCACCACCTAAGAGTACTTATTAAATTACTTTTTAAAGTAATTTAATAAGTTAAGGATAACATATCATATAAAATTTTTGAAAACAAATTTAAACTTTATGTAATCTGTACATTGAGTTTACAAGGAATTTATATTCAGATGATATGATTGGTTTACCAACGAACGAGGAGGCAGTTTAAATGAATGTGCGTGCAATTTTTATTGATATGGATGGTACACTACTAAAAGCCTCAAACTACATTTCCCGCCGAAATATGGAAGCCATTTATCGGCTCATTAATCAGGGAGTCAAGGTTTTTCTTGCCACTGGTCGACACTACGAAGTAACCGCTCCCTACCATAAAGAAATTGGATTAAGAACTCCGATGATTTGTTTGAATGGTGCCGCTATTCACGATGCAGAGACAGGAAGAGCTAAACAAATGAAAACCGTCCAATTGAACGAAGAACGATTCCACCATCTAACCGCTGAAAATCCTTTTAATGTTATTATCCATACAGCAAATGGGCTTTATTGTAAGGAGACAAATGAAGAAATCGATTATTGGACAAAAATTGGGCAAATGCCGCCACGGTATATTGGAGATTTAAGACAAGCCAACTATCAAGATGTTCTGAAATATAGTGTACGCACAGGTTCACCAAGTCCAAAAATTTCGGCTTTGTTCAAAAAAGAAGCAGAAGTCATTGATTGGAATGACGGGTTTGAGTTGGTTGCTCCTAATGTTTCCAAATGGTCTGCTATAAAAAGCTTACTTACCGAATTTCGATTTAGTCCAAATGAAGTCGTAGCTATTGGAGACGGACCCAATGATATAGAGATGCTTAGGTCTGTCGGTACTGGTGTGGCAATGGGGAACGCTAGCGAAGAGGTTAAAGCAGCAGCTGATTTTGTTACAGGACACCACGAAAATGATGGATTAGCGGAGTTTATAGAACGTTATCTTCTTAAAACATATGAATCATATGCGATTTAGATTTTTTTAATATGACTTTTTGTTATAAAAAAATGGCAGGTATGATCCATACCTGTCATTTTTTATTAGTAAGATTTTTTAATACTTTTATCTTTAACCACGTAGTTATTCGATAGTTTATTTGGATTTGAATTTCTTTTTCAATTGTTTAAACATTGGAGAGATTTCTTTCAGCAAAGGTTTATATTGTTTTGTTGTTTCGACCAGCATATCAATCGTTTCCATGAGCAATACCACATCCACTTTGTCAAGAAGATTACCTATTTGTTGTTCTAGTTGATTTTGGGGAGTTGGGGCACTGTACTGCGCTTCTTTTCTCCTAGAGCCAATAAACCAGTCATTAAACTGATTGGTCTTGCGATTGGAATGTGGTGCCTCTTTTTGTTCCGGAATTTCTTGTGAAATAGTTTCGTTCTTTTTGTTTACTTCTTTACGCTTATTGGCTCCAAACATGAAACTCGAAAACCGATCTAATTCTCCATTTGGTTCCTTTTTTGATCTATTTTCATCTTCCACCAATCACACTCTTCTTCCCTTCATGCTCTTTTATTAGATAAAATATGATTCGTTATTTAATAAGGTGTGGACAACATCATCAAAAAAATCATTTTTAGGATGGACGAACGGAGTTAGATTGTTGGTTTTCAATCCGTTGTTTAACAAACATAATCCCGCCTCAACTTTATAGGTTAAGTCTCACTTTTTCTACTTGTATTGAAATCCTTGATTTTTAACCGTTGGGCTGGAGTTTTTTGCGTATTGTTCAAATCCGTTATCATAAAATTGAGCGACTTTACTCGACCAATCACTGGTATCTTTTCCGTTCGTCCGTTCAGACATGTAGGAAGATATCGTTTGATCATATTCGTCAATGATTTCCATTTGAATTTTAGCATCATACTGTTCTTTCTGGTGGGTTGCCTGAAGAGGCAGCCTTGGTTTTTGTTCTGGAACCGTTCGTGGATGTCCGACGACCAGACCTGAAATGGGAAAAACATATTCCGGAAGCTTCAAAAGCTCAACAAAGGTTTGGGGATTTCTCCTTAATCCTCCGATTGGAACGATCCCGAGTCCCATCGATTCAGCTGCGATAACCGCGCTTCCGAGTGCGATTCCAACATCTGTTGAACCGACGATAATTGCTTCTAAATCCTCGACGATTTTAAAATCAGTCCCATTTTTTTCAGCTGCCAGCTTCGCCCGATAAAAATCGATGCAAAACACAAGAAAAACGGGAGCCTCGTCAATCCACCTTTGATTGCCTGCAGCTTTCGCCAATACTGCTTTCCTTCCAGGTTCCCTCACTTCGATCACGCTCACTTGCTGGCCATTGATCCAATTGGGACCAGCCAAAGCTGCCTCAATAATCGTTTGAATCTGGGATTCGCTTACATCTTTTTCAGTGTCAAAATCCCTAACTGAGCGATGATTTCTTAATAATTCAATCGTTTCGTTCATATGATCACTCCTCGTGTTTCTCGTGTATACGATACTACACACACGGCTTCAAATTCAAACACCAGAACCTAATAAAATGCCTGTCACCACCCGTAGGTGGTGACAGGCACCATTTTAATTATTAAGAAGTTCGAAAAAGGAACAAATGGTTAGGATGCCTTTATCAAAGTTTTCCAAGTTAAAGTGTTCGTTTGGTGCATGAAGATTTTCATCTGGCAAACCGAATCCCATTAAGACTACAGGCGCATTTAGGGATTGGTTAAAGTCAGATACAATCGGAATCGAACCGCCTTCTCTTTTATAAACTGGTGCTTTCCCATAGACGTTTTCATAGGCTTCAGCTGCTTTTTGAATCATCGGACTGTCGATTGGCGTTAAAAATGGATTGCCCGTATCTTGTAAAGATACTTTTACCTTGCATCCTTTTGGTGCTTGTTCTTCCAAATGCTTTTTGATTAATTGTTGAATCTTTTCAGGCTTTTGATTATGGACTAAACGGCATGTGATTTTGGCATGTGCCTCGTTCGGAATCACGGTTTTGGTTCCTTCCCCCTGAAATCCGCCCCATAGGCCGTTGATTTCTAATGTTGGCCGGGAACTGATTCTCTCAGGGTAAGGAAAATTGTTTTCCCCTCCCGTTAATTCCCTCAACCCTAATGATTTTTTTAGCTTTTCTTCATCGAAACCTAATGCTTTGATCTGTTCCTTTTCAAATTCCGTCAGTTCAACGACATCATCATAAAAATGGTCCACATTAACTTTTCCGTTGGCATCATGAAGGGTAGAAAGAAGCTGAACCAAGAGATGGTTGGCGTTCTGGACTCCTCCGCCAAACATGCCCGAGTGCAAATCAGAATTAGCGGTTTTAAGGGAAAATTCCAGTGCACATAGGCCTCTTAAAGAATAGGTGATTGCTGGGACGCCTCTGTCCCACATATCAGAATCAGATATAACAACCACATCACATGCTAATTTTTCTTTATTATCGGATAAAAATGCCGGAAGATGAGGACTTCCGATTTCTTCTTCTCCTTCGATGCAAAATTTAACGTTTACTGGTAATTTACCTTCTAATTTCAATAGAGTTTCTACTGCTTTAATATGTAAGAACGTCTGCCCTTTGTCGTCGGTTGCCCCTCTGGCAAAGATCTTTTCATCACGGATCGTTGGTTCAAACGGAGGAGTTTCCCATAAATGAACAGGGTCAACGGGCTGTACGTCATAATGTCCGTATACTAAGACTGTTGGGGCATTTTCCTGATGAAGCCAGTCCGCATAGATAATCGGATGACCTTCTGTCTGGACGATTTCAATATGTTCCATTCCAATTTTTTTCAATTTATTGGCAATCCATGAAGCTGCTTGTTGGATGTCCTCTTTATGCTCAGATAAGGAACTTATGCTAGGAATACGGAGCAATTCTTTTAATTCTTCGACATTTTGATCATGATGATTGGATAAAAACTCGGTTAACTGTTTCATGTTCTCACCTTTTCTGTTAGATTTTCTATTCCTATTTTATACAAAAAGGATGGAGAAAACCTACAAACAGCTCTGAAAAAGGGAAAAATTTATTAGTACATTATGAATTTGCCTGCACCTCCCAAGGAGGGTTAGGAGATTTCGACCGTTTGCGGGAAGTCAGGGCATTAAACATGGTAAGATTTTCTGTATACGTTCCTTTGTATCAATGTCCGCATTATTCCCTCGGGATTCTAGGGACGAAGATATGAAAGGAAGGGATTTCCCTATAGCTAGTAAGCAAAACTTCCCCGTCAGTTCGGCAAAAAAAAAAAACCGCCAAAAGGCAGCTGGATGTTGAACTCTTGCAAGGTTAGTGAAAATCCGTATACGACTCAACATTTTCATCATTTTGTTCGAAAAATTCCTCATTTGGATTGCTTTTTTTGGTCTACGCAAAATATTTCTCAAGTGGTCCCCAATAGTTGTCTTTCCATCCTCCAGCAAGATGTTCGCCTTGTCCTTCTGGAAAAGCAACATGATCAAAAATGACTAAGGTTTCTTCACCTTGTTCTTTTATTTCGAACTTGGCAATTGAATAAGCTCCTTCAGGCCAATTATCAGCTCTCCAGGCTTGTACTATTCTTTCATTTGGTACAATTTCAATATTTCTACCTGTGATCATGCCACCAAATAAGGAAAATGCCCCACCAGCCTCAGCGGTAATTTCAGTTGGTGCTCCACCAGTAACTGTGCTGAATTGATTAGCTTCCATAAGTGCATCATATACTTGTTTCGGACTTGCTTTAAAAATAATTTCTTGATGTATAGTTGAAGACATACAACATTCCTCCTGATAATTCATAATATTTTTATTTTTTAATTGACCAAGGATCTATACCTGGATCTTTCCCTTCTCCCAGCATTTGAAGTCGTTCCATATAATGAGTCCATCCGTTGTTGTTGGATGTGGTTTTTTCAGTTGGTAGGTTGTAATGGTGCAACTCAAGGAGAGTACCGTTATTTTGTGGAGTTAATGTAAATTCAACGGTACTAGAACCTGGAGGCATAATGTCCGAGTTAGCCCATCCCCATGTCCATACAACTTTTTCAAATGGTTTAATTTCCCTAAATTCACCAATTGCGATGTCTAGCCCATTGATATCGATTCTGTATTTTCCTCCAACACTTGGGTCTAATAAGACGTTTCTGCCAATCCAACGAACCATTTTTTCGGGATCAGTAAAAAAAGAGAATAATGTTTGAGGACGACATTCAATAAAAATTTGTTTCCTTAAACTGTCATATTTACTATTCATGTTTCCTCCTTTCTTCAGCTTCAGCAGCTTCTTTTAAGAGCATAAGGCTGTCATCCCAAAAACTGTCTAAGTATTGCTTTAGTTCTTTAAAACCTTCCCTTCTAATCCGATAAAATCTCTTTGTACCTTCTTTTCGAACAACAACTAAGCCTGAGCTTTCCAATACTTTTAAATGCTGTGAAATAGCGGGGGCAGAAATATGGAAATGAAGGGCAATTTCACTAGAACTGAGCTCACCATTTCGTAAAAGATTGAGTATTTCCCGCCTATTTGGTTCTAATATGGAATGAATAACTTTTTCAATCATATTATTAATGTAGCACACACTTAATTAAGTGTCAACTTAATTAAGTGTGTGCTACATTATGTTAAAAAAAACCATTCTATTTTTTCATTCTGGCGCTTCATGGGTGGTATTAGGAGTGATTGTGAACCTTTCACATAATCATCAAGTGTAACTACTTCATTATCAAATATTCGTTTCCCCTTTCTTTTTCTTTGCTGACAATTTTTCCGGCAGTGTTTCAACCCATTTTATATTGACCGTTGTATCCATTCCTGTATTTTCTCAGGTTCATGTCTCCATTCCTCTGGAAAGGCAACATATTCCTTCAGTGTCCTGCTAGGCATCGGCGAAAACTCAGCAGCTCCCTCTTCTTCCAATAAACGAAGTCGGTCGTTCTCTGGTAGTCTCACGAAAATAGTTGATCCAAATAAGCCAGCAAACATATTACCATTTAAAAAACTAGCAATGTTGCCGAACATTGGTTTAATTTTGATAAGAGGATCAACAGGAATGACGGAGGAGAAAAATACCTTAGACTCTTCATCAGGATTCGGCATCGACATAAATTATCCCACCTTTCTCAAACAATAGTTTTACCAAGACATTAAATATAAAACTGGATTGAATCATTTAAATTACAAACGGAAGCATAATAATCAAATACTGCTTGACCATATTTTGTATACATGTTACCATTAGGTCACATATTACAGGTGACCTAATGGTAACATATTATGTGAGATAAACATCTTTTCGAAAGGATCGTTGAAATGGAAGACGAACTTTCCGGCTTATTTAAAGCACTAGGACACCCGATTCGACGAGGGATTCTTGATATTCTTAAAGAATCGGCGAAAACTACGGGTGAACTAAACGAATATTTTCCCGAAGTAACAAGGTATGCCATTATGAAGCATTTAAGGATCCTAGAGGAAGGAAACTTAGTGGTGGTTAGACGAGAAGGAAAATACAATCGCAATTTCCTAAACGCTGTACCCCTTCAAGAAATGCATAACCGATGGGTTGGAAAATACATGCAGCCAACAGCAAAATCTTTGCTAAATTTACGATCAATAGTCGAAAACAATGGAGGAGATATAGCTATGACAGCAATAGATCAAGGTCGTGTTTTTCGTATTGAACAAGAAGTTTTTATTAATAGTCCAAGAGAAGAAGTCTTTCAAGCTCTAACAGAACGGGCTGGTGACTGGTGGGAATTTCGCTTAGCACCAAAAGGAGTGACATCCCAGTTTACATTTAATCCCGTTCCAGGAGGACAATTTATCGAAAAGTGGGGCGTGAAGGAAGGTGCAGTCTGGGGAAACATTTACTATGTGAATGCACCAGAGGAAATTCGTCTTCATGGACATTTAGGCATGCAAGGTGCTGTTAACAGTTCCTATACCTACAGACTCATCGAGAAAGATGGAGGAACTTTGCTTCAGCTTTCCCACAACGCATCAGGTATTATCCAAGTTCACTGGGAACAAGAACATTCCGAAGGATGGAAATACCTTCTTGGTACATTGCTTAAAAATTATGTAGAAAAGAAAAATTTATAATTTAGGGAGAGAGTAAAATGAAAGAATTAACATGTAATTGCGGGTTCACAGTAAAAGATGAAAATCCAACAGTAGTGGAAGCAAAAATGTGGCATCATGCCATTCAAGATCACATTGATATGTTAAAGGCGATGACGGAAGAACAATTGATTGGATGGATTAGTGATACACATAAGAAAATAGGATTAAAGTCATAATCTACAAAGGAAAAAGAGGCGAACATTGTAATGCCTCTTTTTCCTGCACAAACAATTAACCCCTTTTCAAAAATATTAAACAATTTTTTTAGAATTTGTCCAAATTAATTCACAAAAAACTTACTATCCTATTATTTTCTACACTGCATGTTCTTTGATTTTTCTAGATCTATCCCCTATTATTATATGGTTATCCCCTATTAAAGTAATCTCGCTAAATGGGGTAGATTCCCCCACTTGAACATTCGATTCAATCACCGTTCCACTACCAACGACAGCTCGATTGATGATTGCATTTTGACCTATTACCGTATTTGGTAAAATAACCGAGTCCTTAATTACTGCACCTTTCCCTACAGTAACACCGTGAAAAAGAACTGAATTCTGAACGGTCCCAAACACTTTACATCCGTCACTCACTAGAGATTGGTATATGCAAGCTTTCCCATCGAAATACAACGGTGTCCGAGACGTTTCATGAGTATAAATCTCCCACTCTTCATTTTGTAAGAGAAGGTTGGTGTGAAAGGAAAGCAAATCCATATTGGCTTCCCAAAGGCTTTGGATCGTTCCAACATCCTTCCAATACCCTTTAAACTGATAGGCATACAATTGGTGGTTATTTTGAATCATCTCAGGGATGATATCCTTTCCAAAATCCTTTGATGAAAAAGGGTTCTTTTCTTGTTTTTCCAAATACTTCTTTAACAACTTCCAATTAAAAATGTAGATCCCCATGGAAGCTAGATTCGATTTCGGTTGGTTCGGTTTTTCTTCAAATTCCACTATTCTATTGGACTCAGAATCTATATTCATAATGCCAAACCGATTGGCTTCCTTCCATGGTACACGGATGACAGAAATCGTTGCATCCGCTTTCGTTTGAATATGTTGCTCGAGCATTTTACTGTAATCCATTTTGTAAATGTGGTCACCTGAAATAATTAATACATATTCAGGATTGTAACTTTCGATATAACGGAGGTTTTGATAAACCGCGTGAGCCGTCCCTTCATACCATCTTTCCCCCTGCTCGCATTGATATGGAGGAAGAATGGTTACGCCCCCATTTTTTCTATTTAAGTCCCAGTGCTTTCCATCGCCAATATAATTTTGAAGGGTATGAGGTTGATATTGTGTTAACACACCGACTGTATCGATCCCGGAATTGCGACAATTGCTTAATGTAAAGTCGATGATTCTATATTTTCCTCCAAATGGGACGGCTGGCTTAGCAATATATTGAGTTAATTCTTTTAACCGGCTGCCTCTTCCCCCGGCTAAAAGCATCGCGATACATTGTTTTGTTGTCATAATTAACCTCCTGTAGAAGATATACTTTATATCTGAAGATAATGAAACATTTATTGTTATTGCTTTAACAAAACAAACAATGGTACCTTTGTTAATAAAGTAGGAATTTCCTAATAGCTAGCAAAACTGCCCGTCTGTTCAGCAAAAAAAACCGCCAAAAGGCAGCTGGATGTTCAAGTCTTACAGCGTTAGTGAAAATCCGTATAAGACTCAACACTTTCATCACTTTGCTCGATTTGATTTATTTTCTCCCGAGTATACCTATTGGAATAAAACAACAATAAAAGTAACAAAACTAAACATCCGCTAATAATCAACAAGAAATATTCCAACCAAGTACCTAAATCTAAAAACTCCACCTAAACTCCCCTCTTTCCTATCAACTTTTCCTTTCGACTCCTATTGATTGCTGACCCTTATTAACAGTTGGTACTCATAACTATCATTTATATACCCAAATACCATTATATGAATCATATAAATTTGCAGGTTAAGGGATAAAATAATTTAGCGGAAGCCTTCATTAATCTGCCTGCCTTCCTCTTTTGCCCCATACACCTAAAAAAATCATAAACCAAAACGGGGACATGAATGTAATTCCTCGGATGAATCCAATAGTAAAATTGAACATAGTGATCTCCTCCTTCTGTGTTGAAGAGCAGGTAGGCCCCCTGCCTGTTTTTTAATCATATTCGAGAATATAATAGATTCTTATTTCTCATCCCATCGATAGATATACCAATAGTGCTTCATTCTTTATCAATTTGCTTTCTAGTAAAGTACCCCTTTTTCGATATCGTAATCATCACGAGTAAAACTTGTTTTTCAAAGTAACTATAATCGATATACCACTCATCAACCCGATTGTTTGGAAAACGGAATTGGATCAATCAAAAAACTCCTCCAACTCTTCCTATAACCATCGCCTACATTACAGAGTTAGGTTTTTATCATACACAAAAAGGGTATTCTCTTAAGAGCTTAATAGCTATCAAAAAGAGGCTTGAAGAGGAATTACTATGTGGTATGCTGCCATGTGGGGAGCCATTTCAGGTTCTGCGGTTTTCCTAGGTGCCCTTGCCGCTTTATTTTTTCACGTAAAGAAAAGAATCATAGGTGACATAATGGCATTTGGAACAGGCATCTTGATTGGTGCGGCTTCCTATGAATTGCTCGAGGATTCAGTGCACAATGGAGGATTAAAAGCGACTGCTATAGGATTCACTTTGGGTGCTCTTATATTTACAATCTTAAACTATTTCGTTTCTAAAAAAGGCGCAGATCAAAGAAAACGTTCAACCCTGAATACAAAGGGTGCGGGGCTAGCTATTTTTATTGGAACAGTGATGGATGCGATTCCCGAATCCATCATGATAGGAGCCAGTCTGTTGGAAAAGCAGACTGTCAGTTGGTTGTTAGTTGGTTGTTAGTTGCGGCAATTTTCCTTAGCAACATTCCTGAAGGACTTTCAAGTACGGTGGGTGGGTTTAAAAAACAGCGGTTACCAGAAGAGAAAAATATATCTGTTGTGGTTATCTGTTTTGATCATTTCTTCTTTTAGTGCCTGGGGAGGATTTTTCTTCCTATCCAACGCTCCTGCCTATCTTATGGCAGGAATAGCCGCTTTTGCAGGGGGAGGAATCATTGCTATGATCACCTCAACCATGATGCCCGAAGCATACGAAGAAAGCGGAACTGTAACTGGATTGATTGCTGCCTTGGGTCTATTGGTGTCACTCATCATGGATCATCTTTCCACTTAATCATTCAAGGTAAAGAATAGTTCTTCATTATTAAAGCAATAGTTAATTTTGATTTTCTCGGCGTTTCATTACAACAAGGAATTTACCTTCTTAACAAGGCCTAATTAACACCAAAATTACAAAAAGCAAAATAAGAGAACCGAGATAGTGTATTAGATAACACTGG
>NZ_JASATK010000019.1:0-117142 GCF_038440275.1 Bacillus sp. OTU2372 | reverse complement strand
TTACAACGGGTACACATTATTATTGGAAATCGGCTTTTTTTAGGTTGAAACTTCCTTAGCGTTGTAAATCCGCATTTTCCTGAATCTACCCCAATCTGAAAAACGAGATTGAACGCTTGTTTCATACTTTGAAAGACAAGGGATTGGAATGCCCTCGCATGTTTGGATATGACACGCTAATAGATGGTTAGAATTTGTATTATAGAAATATGTTCTTTAAATCGATGATAAAGTCTTCAAAAATACTTACTTCTATTAGATCTTTCCCTTTACATATAACGCTTGAAGTTGATAATATCCACTTTCCTTAAAGATAAACACTTCAACTGTCTCAGTACGGTTATCTACGATCCAATACCCTTTAACTCCTGTCGGTTCATATACTTTTATTTTTAGCTAACGCTCATGTTTGTCAGTTAATGGAGATGATATTTTTACAATTATGGAGAGGGAACCGAATGGTAAACGTGGTTCCTTTTCCTTTTTGGCTTTGGACGGTGATTTTTCCATGAAGCGAGTCGATAATGCGATAGCTCACCATGAGTCCTATGCCGGTTCCTTTTTCTTTCAGGGAATAAAATGGTTGTCCAAGACGTTTCACTTCGTCTTCATTCATCCCCACTCCCTCATCTTGGATTTGAATCATCACATGGTGTGACTCCTGTTTCACGCAAATGGAAACCGCACCACCTTGAGGCATCGCTTCGATGCCATTTTTGATGATATTGAGGAGGGCTTGTTTCATTTTTGGGGGATGACCCAATATCGCACACTCTTGCTCCGGAAGTCGGACGTCTATGCTTACTTTTCGTTCTAAAGCATAGGAGTAGAGAATCTTGACGACTGTTTGTATTTTTTGGCAAACATCGACGGACTCTTTCGTATCCGCTTCTGGCTTGGCAAGCGAAAGATATTCGGTAATGACGTCATTCGTTCGATCCACTTCTTCTATACAAATTTGAACATACCTTTTATACGTCTCTGAAATTGGCGATTGTAGAAGTAACTGGAGAAATCCTCGATTGGTCTGCATGGGATTTCGAACTTCATGAGCAAAGGAACTGGCCAATTCTCCGAGTATCTTATATTTTTCCGCCTGTTGAGCTTCCATGTGTAACTGGGCATTTTCCCTTAAGGTTTCAATCAAAAAGACGGTTACGATGGTGGCAACACATATCGCTAAAATTTCCTGAAGTGTGTGGTTAAAAAAATCCATCTCTTGAAAATCCACGAGGATGAAGATCAAGGACATCCCCGATGTTATCATCCAAGCCAGTTTCATTCGACCTGCTCGATCCTGTTGGATGAAACGTGGATATGCTAAAAAAAACATGGGTAAGAAGAAAAGGACTTCGTATACCGTTGAATAAAAACCTGATCCCCCGAAATACCAACGATACAACAATAAGATGATCGTGAGAACAATACCTGTTGCGTATCCACCTCCATAAAATATTCCTATCATAAGAGCTACAAACCGCAGGTCATTTCGCTCGTTTACATCCGAATAGATCGGGAAGGACATGCACAATACTAATGTAATCGTTGCCAAGAAACTGAAAATTAATTTTTGACGTTTCGTTTCGATGAATTGATGACGATTGGTTAAATGCATAGAATAAAAAAAGACAGGGATCAAAATAATCATTACTTGTAAGAGCAAGTTTTTAGTATGTTCCATAAAGTTTACCTCATTGTTAAGCTAATTCTAGTATAAAAGAAAACCGAATATAAAAACAGGGGAAAAAAATGGGTTCTGATGCCAAAAACTCAAAACAATCGCAATTAATCTCTAAAGCTTGGAGATACTGATATTATTACTCTAAAAAAGGGGTATGATCAGTATGGGGTCCTGATACGATTGCTTTATTAAGCATCGCAATTGTTAAAGGATTAGTAGGATTATTTTCGCATCTGGTTAATTCGGGTATATAAAATTTGCTTCTTAAAGTAATGGGTGCTTGTGCGACCGAGCATAGGTCGTATCATATAGCGGGTGGACAGACTGTAGAGCCTCTTTTGCTATGTTGGGAAACCAAAAATGCAAAGGAGGCTATTTTATTGAAGACATGCAAAAGGAAGGGAAGACAAACGGTCATCAACCCGGATATTCGTTGAAGAAGAGGATAAGTTTACAAAAGAGGCAAATCGTTAAAAGATCTGTTTGAAACGTTTATGCGCGCGAAAGTTTCTAGTATAATGAACCATATTCAGATTATGCATATGATATTTCTTTGAGAGAAATCCTATAGATAAGCCGGATAAATACAAAAAAATGAGGTTAATACATGAGTGAAACAAGATTTGAGGGTTTTAATTTAAGTGATGAAATAAGAAGATCTTTAGAAGTATTAAAATACGAAGCTCCGACAGAGGTTCAGAGTAAAGTCATTCCATTAGCATTGGCAGATCAAGATCTTGTTGTAAAATCTCAAACGGGCAGCGGCAAGACTGCGTCCTTTGGAATTCCTATTTGCGAAATGATTGAATGGGAAGAAAAATTGCCACAGGCCTTAATCCTTACACCAACCAGAGAGCTGGCTGTTCAAGTTCGCGAAGATATTACGAATATTGGAAGGTTTAAACGGATCAAAGCAATGGCCGTTTACGGAAAAGAACCTTTTACGAAACAAAAAGAAGAATTGAAACAAAAAACTCATGTAGTTGTTGGTACTCCAGGACGTGTTATGGATCATATTGAAAGAGAAACCCTGATTTTAGATAAAATAAAGTACCTAATTATAGATGAAGCTGATGAAATGCTTAATATGGGTTTTATCGATGAAGTGGAAGCAATTATAAATCAACTCCCTTTAAACAGAGTAACAATGGTATTTTCGGCAACATTACCTAAAGATGTTGAAAATCTCTGCCATAAGTATATGGAAAATCCCATTAATGTCGAGATTGAGGCTGGCGGGATCACGACGGATACAATTGAACATCGTCTAATCGAAGTGAAGGAAGATGAAAAAATTTCACTCCTGAAAGACGTTACCGTTGTTGAAAATCCAGACAGCTGCCTTATTTTTTGCCGAACAAAAGAACACGTCGATACTGTCTATACCGAATTGGAAGAATCCAATTATTCTTGTGAAAGACTCCATGGCGGATTAGAACAACAAGATCGGTTTGCTGTAATGGATGGTTTTAAAATGGGGAATTTCCGTTATTTAGTTGCCACCGATGTAGCTGCACGAGGAATTGATATTGATAATGTGACACTTGTTATCAACTATGATGTTCCAATGGAAAAAGAGAGTTATGTCCACCGGACAGGCCGAACCGGCCGTGCAGGTAATGAAGGAAAAGCGATTACGTTTGCGACACCTTTTGAAGGAAAATTCGTTAAAAATATTGAACGGTATATTGGCTTTGAAATACCAAAAATGGATGCACCAAAGTCACATGAAGTTACTAGTAAGAAGGCTGCTTTCGAAGAAAAAATCAGCGGCCGACGAGTCGTAAGAAATAATAAGACCGCAAGAATTAACCAAGATATCATGAAACTATATTTTAGCGGTGGAAAAAAGAAGAAGATTCGAGCGGTAGATTTTGTTGGTACGATTGCGAAAATTCCTGGAGTAACTGCAGATGACATTGGGATTATTACGATCCAGGATCAAATGTCCTATGTTGATATTCTGAATGGAAAAGGCTCGCTCGTTTTACAAGCTATGGAGAATGCAACCATAAAAGGAAAGAAGTTAAAAGTGAGTAAAGCCCTTAAATAATTAAACCCAGCAAGGACGATATGCCAACATAATCGTCCTTTAAATTATCGGAGTAGAGAATACTTGTACGAGATGTGGAAGAATCCGTTCCAGTATAAAATTTGTATTATTTAATATGAAAAGCCACAAGGCACCTTATTAAATAAGGTGCCTTGTGGCTGGGATTAAATCAGCTAATGCTGTTTTCAATTTTTGTACTATTGTTTTTTGTTTCTGATTTTTTATGCAGCCATTCATAAATAATAGGGATAATAATAAAGCTGTTAATGGTTGATGTAACCATACCTCCAATTACCACAATACCAAGTGTTTGAGAAATAACCGTATCTGCATTATGAGAAAATGCAAGTGGTAACAACGTAAGGACAGTTGCAGCTGCTGTCATTAAAATCGGTCTAATCCTTGAAAGACTACCTCTTAAAACAGCCTCTTTAATAGGCATTCCTTCTTTTCGATTTCTTTCAATTTTGTCAATTAAGACAATACCGTTTGTTACGACAATACCAGTAAGCATTAGAATACCTATTAATGCTGCTAAATTCCATTCTCCATGGAATAAAATAAGCGCAATGACTACACCACTCAAAGCAAGCGGAATGCTTAATAGTACAGCTAATGGTGCTCGCCATCCTTTGAAGATAGAAGACGTGATGAGTAATACTAAAAGGATAGAAAATGCAACCGCAACGGACATATCGAAAATCATTTGTTTTACTTGTTCAGTGATACCTCCCAATGAATAGGTTACATCTTTAGGAAGTTTAAGGCTGCTTAAAGCTTTGTCTGCTTGGCTTGACACCTTACTAATATCATTTGATGTGATCTGTGCCGTGACAAGAGAGAATGGCTGACCATCTCGTTCGCTAATCGTTGAAGCAGACTGATCTTTTGTAATTTTGGCAATTTGGTCAAAACGGACCATTTTACCATTATTTCCATTAAACGTTTCCGCAGATAGAGATGCTAAAACATCATCAGCAGTGGCATTTAAGGTAATGGTTGAATTTGTTCCAGTTGCAATTTGATCTAAATATTGATCCACAGGAAGGGCTTTATGATCAACTGTAATCGTTGCGTCCTTGGATGAAGACATGTAACGATTAACAACGGTCAAAATGTCTGCAACCTTAACTCCTTTATCTTGAATTACTTTTTGGTCAAATGTAATCTTGTATTTTGGTGAACCATTCGTTAAATCTACTTTTCCATCGACACTTAGGTTCGCAATTTTTGATAAGTTTGTTCTTGCTTCTTGTGCGACTTGATCCAAAGTTGCTTGGTCTGAACCGGTAAACAGGATACGCATTTGTGAATCATCACCAGAAATGTTCTGGCTAGTTACCGTATAAATAACATTTTTAGATAAAGTCGGTAGTTGTTGTTGTAATTGCTTTATAACAGAATCCGTACCCTTCTCGTTTTTCAATACAACAGATAGGTTTGCGACGTTTGGATAGGTGATAAAACCTCCACCTTGGTCAAAAACGTCATCACTTTGTGGTGTCATAGTCGAACCAAAATTGGCTGAATAAGCATCCACATTTGGATTGACTTTTAATGCTTTTTCGATTTTTTGGACTTCAGAATCTACTTGAATTAACGTACTTCCTTTTGGCAATTCTGCTTTAATGGCAATTTGACCGATTTTCCCACTCGGCAATAAGCTTACTGGAAGAAAAGCAGAATAGATACCAGCAGCTAAAAAGACTAATATAGAAACAATAATCATAGCTTTTTTGTGTTTAAATGCTGATAGCAAAATTGGTTTCATTTTTGCATCGAGTTTGACCGTTTGCTTTTCTCCGTTTCCACCTTTCCATCCCATAAAGGCAAGAGCAGGGATGACAAGCATAGCAACAAAGAAAGAAATAATGAGTGCAATGACGACTGACCAAGCAAATCCTCTATATGATGCACTGATTACACCACCAACAAAAGCAATTGGAATATAAACGGCAATCGTTGTTAAGGTAGAACCTAAAATGGCAGGAATCATTTCAACAACAGAGGATGCAAGGACAGAAAGAAGAGATTGGTCCTTGGATTCTTCACGTTTACGATACATATTATCTAAGATAACAATGGAATCATCCACAATACGGCCCATGGCTACAATTAAACCTGAAACGGTTAAAATGTTCAACGTGATACCCATTGATTTTAGGAATGCAGTAGTTGCCAGTAATGAGATTGGCAATGAAATTGCTATTAATAATGTGCTTCTTACATTTCGGAAAAAGAAGAACACGCAAATCATGGAGAATAAGCAGCCTAGTAAACCTTCACGAACTAATCCGAAAAGAGAACTGTTTAATTCTTTTTCCCGGTCAAGTAAAACTTTGAAAGACACATCTTTTGAATTTACTGTATCCAAGTGAAGATGTGAAACACGATCCTTTACTTGTTCTGCAACATCCGTGATATTGGCTGATGGTGTCTTGATAACATTTAAGGTAACACTTGGTGCTCCGTTTGTTCTTGAGACGGTTTTTAAGTCATTTAATGAATGAGTGATGGTCCCAAAAGCTGATACAGGAATTACTTTTCCTTCCTTATTCTTAATTGTTGCATTTTCCATTTGCTGTTCTGTTAACGGTAACCCATCGAATGATACTGGAATTGATAATTGGTTGTTTACAATATTTCCTTGAGGCATGGATGGAACAGCTAACGCAAATGATTTATTTACATCATCCAATGTTAAGCCATTTTTCACTAGGTCTTTCATTCGGACAGTTAATACATATCCATCCTTTGCTCCACCAACTACGGATACCTCAGATACACCTGGCACAGATTTTAATTGTTTCACAATTTCCTGTGTGGCAGTTGAACGTAATGTTTGTTCATCTAATTTTGAACTTGTTACGCTATAAGTCAAAATTGGGAAAGAACTAGTTGTTAATCGTGTTACCGAAGGAGTGCTTGTAATGGTTGTCGGAAGATCTGCATTTGCCAACGCTTTATTTACTTGGTCCTCGGCTTGCTTCATATCTGTATTCATCGGAAAATACAAACTCATAAATAATCCACCGTCGTAAGAGGTTGTTTCAACATTGGACAATCCATCCACTGTTTTGACGGCACTTGACAGATTATCGGTTACTTGTTGTTTTACTTGTGCAGCTTGATACCCTGGCACTCTCATACTAACTGAAAGGGTGGTATTGTTAATTCCAGGCAAATAATCTCTTTGCATCTGGTATGCAGAAATTCCTCCCCAAGCCAAAATAATCACAACGCACACAATCATAAGAATCGCTCTTTGCATGGTTGCCTCTACTAATCTTTTCATTGTTTTACCTCCCAAAAATATTAAAACAATAATAATTATGAAAAAACCCGCTTTGGCAGCTTTTAAAATCTTTAATGGTTAAAAAAAATGATACGGCTTTTCAAAACTGGGTAACCTAAGTATATAAAAGGAAACTTTTCGTTCTATGAATAAATCCTTAAGAATTCCTTAAGATGCAAAAAAGATATTGTTTTGATGACGAACCTGAAGGAAAGACAGATGCCGGGGCTTATGAATCATGTGGGGCAGAGTGATGGTTTTTCCTTGGATAATTTAGAATAACAGAAGAGTTTATAGAAAATGCTACTTAAATGGTAAGTGTTCGACGTAAGGGGAGGGAATATGTTGATTAATCAGTTAGTAAAAAATGTACCAAATTTATTTACGATCGGAAATTTATTGTGCGGTGTTCTTTCCATTACCTCTAATATGAGTGGCTTATTGGAATTAGCCTCCGTTTTTATTTTCTTTTCGGCTATATTAGATCTTCTGGATGGAAGGGTTGCTAGAAAATTAAAAGTGAACAGTGAATTTGGCGTAGAATTGGATTCTTTGGCTGATATTGTTAGTTTTGGCGTTGCTCCTGCACTTTTATTCCATTCAATCGCAGCCCCTTCCCTTTTAACTTCGCTAGCATTTATCCTTTTCCCAACCATGGGGGCATTAAGATTGGCTAAGTTTAGTGTTAAACCAACCATTGGGTATTTTAAAGGATTACCTATTCCAGCTGCCGGATTGCCATTGGCTGGTATGGGGTTCTTTTTATATAGCAATGCATGGATTACCTTAATTCTCGCTCTTTTAATGGTAAGTCCCATTAGAGTAAAAAAGCTTTAATTTTATCTCCCTTATAAAAAAGCTAGTAACCTTTTCGAAAGGGTTTAGCTTTTTTATTTTATCCATAAACCTTTTGGTTCTCTTAAAACATGATTAAGAATTCATTAACATAGAAAATGAATGCATTTATCATGATAAATTGTATGTAGATTTATAGATGGAAGAGTTCTTAAACGTTAGTTTCTTTTTTTAACAGATGGGGGCATTTTTATGTCATACTTAATAACTTTATTTGAACAGCACAGTTATCTAATTCTATTTTTAGGAATCTTTCTAGAACTCATGGCTCTGCCTATTTCAGGTGAATTTTTAATGAGCTACGCTGGCTATTGTGTATTTCAGGGAAAAATGAATTATATTTTGGCACTCTTCACAGTCTTTGTTTCAGGTGGTGTTGGTATTACCGTAACGTATTGGATTGGTAAGGCAGGAGGATATAAACTAATTGAAAAATACGGGAAGTATATTCACCTAGGACCAGAAAGATATAAAAAAACAGCCGCATGGTTTGAACGATCAGGCAGTAAATTGTTGGTCTTTGCTTATTTCATTCCAGGAATTAGACATTTCACAGGTTATATTTCAGGGATTTCTAAAATGCCTTTTCGCAAATTTATTCTACCTGCATATACAGGTTCATTTTTATGGGGATTTTGTTTTATTACTCTTGGAAAAGTATTGGGACCTCGCTGGGAGGTTTTTCATCAAGCTGCAAGTAAGTATTTCATAATTTTTATTATTGGATTAGCGGTATTAATAGTTGGGTATTTGGCTTATCGGTTTTATAAAGTTCCAATTAAAAACTTATTTATTGTTTTAATTAAATGGTTAACGAATCGACTAAAAACTATAAGAAAAACTGAATTCTTTCTCATTTCTCTCACTTTAGTTTTAATCGGTATGGTGATCTTGATGCTGGGAATGGCTCAAGACTATTTATATAATGAGTTTACTCAGTTTAATGAAATTGCTAAATATATCGTCAAATCAGCCGTTTATATGTACTGGATGAAAGGATTTTTCGTATTTCAAACCCCAATGGCGATTGCGTCCATCATCGCCATAACCATCATCCGGATTTGGAGTAAGGGTCGGAACAGAGTGTTAGAGTATCTTCTACTCATCGTGTCCATTTTAGGGGCAAGGTTGTTTCATCAATCAGTTATACAGATTTTTACCTATCTCCAATCCATAGGGTTCGTTGGGAAATTTCATTCCGCAAATTTTCCTGATATAAATGCTACTATAATAATTATTATTTATGGAACATGCTTATTCTTACTTGTCCGTCATTCGAAAAAAAATTATATTTCCATAATCGTTCCTTTATTTGGGTTACTATTATTGATGGGGGTAACGATTGTAAATATTGCAACGACTGATTTACTTCCAAGTGATATTTTAGGTGGATATGTATATGGAAGTGTCTGGATATTTTTTAACTTCTTGTTGTTTGAAATGTTACGACTTGTATTGGAAAAGTATTGATTGGAAAATGGGGAATAAGGAGCAAAATGATTTACAGAAGAGGGGGATGAGCAGGAAGTGAAAACACATATACTCATAATAGAGGATGAAACTCAGATTGCTCGCGTCTTAAAAGTGGAATTAGAGTATGAGGGTTATCAAGTAACAGTAGAACATGACGGTAAAGCAGGATTAGAAACCGCTTTGCATTCCGAGTTTGACTTAATTTTGTTAGATGTTATGTTACCAGGGTTAAGTGGAATCGAGGTACTAAGGAGATTAAGAAAGGAAAACAGAAAGATTCCTGTTATTCTTTTAACAGCTCGTAATACTACATTTGATAAAGTAGCGGGATTGGATCAGGGAGCTAATGACTATGTAACAAAACCTTATGAAATTGAAGAATTATTAGCCCGAATACGTGCCATTATTCGCAATTATCCTAATAAAGTAGAATCAAAGAAAGAAGAGTCCTTATTGACCGTAGCCGACCTGATCATAAATCTGGATTCACGAGAAGTAATAAGGAATGGAAAAACGATTTCGTTAACACCGAAGGAATACGACTTCTTGGTTTATTTAGTAATGAACAAAAATAAAGTAGTTACACGGGAGAATATCATATTAAACGTTTGGGGATATGAATATGAGGGCGAAACCAACGTAATTGATGTCTTTATAACACACCTAAGGAGAAAAATGGATGAAGGTTTTCCTACCCATCTAATCACCACCGTTAGAGGGGTTGGTTTTACTATAAAGGAGAAAACGGATGAAGATCACGACTAAGATTAATCTTTTAACAACGGTCTGGATGCTTTGCATCTTAATGCTCATTAATTTTGTGGTCTACTTTTTATTTATGAAAACGACAGTAAATATGGAAGAAAATGTCCTTTTTCAAAAGGCAGAAGATATTGTAACAGACATCCATCCAAATTCATCCTCTAGTTATGTTGAGTTAAAATTAAAAGATTATTTAACCGACCATTCCTATATTAGGATCATACAACCGAAAAACAAGGTGATTCATGAAGTAACCAATGATCAGAAGCTCTTAAAAAAAATTAAGGGAAAATACACGAAGTCAAAGCAGTCACAAACACGGTTGATTTCGGCAGAAAATGGGGAAGAAGAAGTATTAGTTGTTAGAATCCCGATTAAAAAGGGAAACTTTGGGAGCTTGGAAATTGGTGAACGGTTAACAGGTCTAGAAACGAGAAAAGAACTCCTTCGTGGGATTTTAGGGTTTTGTACCATTTTAGCAACTATTTTGTCCTTACTTGGAGGTAGATGGTTAGCTAGTATGATCATGAGACCCATTTCTAATATGATAAAAACCATGGAGGAGATTGAAAAGAGCGGTGTGCCTAAAAAGATAATTATACAAAATGAAACCAGGGATGAACTGCAAATAATGGCAAGTACATTTAATCGGATGATCGATAGGCTCCAAGAAAATTTGGCGAAGCAATCACAGTTTGTTTCTGATGCATCACATGAATTAAAAACGCCTCTAACCATCATTAAAAGTTATGCAAATATATTAAGAAGGCAGGGGTTAGAAAATAAAGATATGGCCGAAGAAGCCATCCACGCCATTCATTCAGAGGCAACCAGAATACAAAAAATGACTGAAACTTTTCTAGACCTAACTAACTTAGAGAAAGAAAATGTATTAGAAAGGAATAAAGTTGATTTAGTATCTCTATCCGAAAGCATTCTAAAACAACTTAAAGATGTATATAAAAGAGAAATAATACTGCATTTTGAGGGAAATCCAATCACTATTTTTGCAGATGAATTAAAGATAAAGCAGGTAATTATTATTTTGATTGATAATGCGATTAAATATAGCAATGACAAAATTGAAGTCTTCTTAAAAAGGAACCAACAACATGCCAAAATCCTTATAAAAGATTATGGTATTGGGATCCCAGAGAAAGAAATAGTTAATATTTTTGAACGGTTTTACAGAGTGGATAAAGCAAGAAGCCGAGAAACGGGAGGCCATGGATTGGGTCTCCATATTGCCAAAAGTATTATAAAACTTCATAAAGGCGACATTAAAATTAAAAGCAAAGAAGGATTAGGGACTACAGTTGAATTGTTTTTACCCATTAACAATGAAAATGTTGAAGATTAATGTTCTTTAATACCAATATAAAAGTGAAGAAGTTCGACTAATCCGGAAGAATAGGTAAAGATAAATTAATTGTGGATTTGCACTACTGCAATATATGGCTAATTACTGTTTTAACATCCATTTTCTATAAAGTTATTAGAGGTGAATTATGGAATCTGAGAGACAATCTAAAAAGCAATTTTTTGGATTAAATTCAGTGATCTTTGTCCTTGGTATGGTTAGTCTTCTGACGGACCTTTCGAGTCAGATGATTGTTCCTATCCTTCCACTATATTTAACTTCCATATTACATGTACAATTAGGTACTGTGGGTATTATCGAAGGGATAGCTGAGAGCACATCAAGCATTTTGAAGTTTTTCTCAGGGTGGATTTCTGACCGATTTGGCAAAAGAAAATGGTTAATGGTTGGAGGTTATGGACTATCCAATCTGATTAAACCTTTTTTCGCATTATCAGCAACCTGGGGTCAAGTTCTCTTTATTCGGTTTGCTGACCGTTTTGGTAAAGGGATTCGTACATCACCAAGAGATGCCATCCTTGCCGATACCACTACAAAAGAAGAACGTGGAAAAGCATTTGGATTCAGAAGGTCAATGGATACGCTAGGTGCAGCTCTTGGACCTTTTGTAACCTACTTAATTCTTACTCTATGGAATGGCAGTTATCAGGCTGTATTTTGGTTATCTGCAATCCCTGGGTTAATTGCAACTTTGCTCCTGATCATCTTCTTAAAAGAAAAAAGAAAATCAATAAAAACACCAAGCAATGTAAAGTTGTTACCTAAGATTAGCTTCAAGGGGCTTAGTTCGCGTTTTGTGTTGTTCACACTCATAACTACATTATTTACCATAGGGAACTTCTCTGATGCATTCCTAATCTTACGAGCGAAGGACGTTGGCATGGCTGCCGAATATATCCCACTCACTTATTTTGCATACAACATCATTACAAGTTTATTTTCTACTCCATTTGGTATGCTTTCTGACCGTATCGGTCGCCGACCAGTTTTGATTACAGGTTATGTAATGTTTGCACTCATTTATCTCGGCTTTGGTCTGGTACATACTGTCTTTGGGATTTGGATATTATTCTTTATTTACGGGTTGTACTACGCGACTACTGAAGGAATTCAAAAGGCTTATGTAGCAGATATGGTACCAGAAGGACAACGTGGGATGGCAATGGGAACATTTAATGCATTAACTGGTATAGCTACATTGCCAGCAAGCGTAATGGCAGGTTTTTTGTGGCAATCATTTGGTGCTTTTACTGCTTTTGGCGTAAGTAGTTTACTGGCAATTATTTCAGCATTGCTAATGTTCATCCTTCGTATATAACAAAGCATAGTTAAGTTTTAATTGTAAACATATTACATTTATTCCTATGGTAATATACTTTTTCGGAATAATTAATAAATTCTGAATATTTAATTGACATCATCCTTTCCATAGAGTAGTATGTAAATGAAATGTATGATAGCGGATGAATATTGTGGGAGAGACCAAACGTATTGTTTGGCACCGAAGGAGCAAGTCCCCAAAAAATGGGGAACAATCTCTCAGGTAAAAGGACCATAATAGGACGCGTCTCTGGAGAGAGCCATGGGCCACCAAAGGAGTTAAACTCTCAGGTAAAAGGACAGAGGAAAGATTAGAGAAAATCTATCTTCCCTCTGTCCTTTTTTTGTTTGGGAAAGATAGTACACACGGAAAAAGGAGGATTGTGCTATGAAATCTATTGAGGAATGAGACTATGGGGACCTGCTAAGAACAAGCTGATCCTATTAATTTTATTTGAATTGTAAGCGCTTTTTTAGTTGTAGAATTAACCGGTAATATTATCTTAAACTTTTTTTGGGATATTAATTTGCATTTAGTTTGATTTAAATTCTTTAAAAATAGATTTAAAACGAAAAAAATTGTAAACATCCTAGAAAAGTAGAGGGGGAAATCGAATGCAGGAACAAAAATTGGAAAGAGGCCTAAAAAACAGGCATGTACAACTAATCGCTATTGGTGGAGCAATCGGAACGGGATTATTTCTTGGTGCAGGAAAATCGATTCATTTAGCAGGACCATCGATTTTATTTGCTTATATGATTACGGGGGCCATATGCTTTTTAATCATGCGCGCACTTGGCGAACTTCTCTTAACCAATTTAAACTATCATTCTTTTGTTGACTTTGTAAGAGACTATTTAGGTAATATGGCAGCCTTTGTAACTGGCTGGACCTACTGGTTCTGCTGGATTTCCATTGCTATGGCTGACTTAACAGCAGTTGGTCTCTACACCCAATATTGGCTTCCTAATGTACCGCAGTGGATGCCAGGATTAATTGCCCTTGTGATTTTGTTAATTATGAACCTTACAACCGTTAAACTTTTTGGTGAAATGGAATTTTGGTTTGCCTTAATAAAAGTCATCGCTATTCTGGGACTAATTTTTATCGGTATTGTCATGATTGTAAAAGGCTTTTCTACAAATTCAGGTCCATCTAGTTTCACGAATTTATGGAGCCACGGCGGCATGTTCCCGAATGGCATAAATGGGTTTATTCTCTCATTCCAGATGGTAGTGTTTGCATTTACAGGGATCGAACTAGTAGGACTTACAGCAGGCGAAACAAAAGACCCTGAAAAAGTTATTCCAAAGGCAATCAATAATATCCCAATTCGGGTATTTATTTTCTACCTTGGCGCATTGTTTGTCATTATGAGTATTTATCCATGGAACGCGATAAACCCGGCGAAAAGTCCATTTGTCCAAGTCTTCGTAGCAGTTGGTATCGCAGCAGCTGCCGGAATTGTTAATTTTGTCGTACTTACATCCGCTGCTTCGGCATGTAATAGCGCCGTTTTTAGTACAAGCCGGATGGTATACTCACTTGCCAAAGATAAAAATGCACCTGAATCATTTGCAAAACTTACTTCACGAAAAGTACCTTCAAATGCATTGTTCTTTTCAACTGTAGTTATTCTTATTGCAGTTATTTTGAACTATGTCATGCCGGAAGGCGTATTTACACTCATTACAAGTATATCTACAGTATGTTTCATCTTTATTTGGGGAATTACTGCCATCAGCCATTTAAAATACCGTAAAACAAGACCCGATCTGGCGAAGGT
Organism: Bacillus sp. OTU2372; assembly: GCF_038440275.1. NCBI lineage: Bacteria > Bacillati > Bacillota > Bacilli > Caryophanales > Bacillaceae > Bacillus > Bacillus sp. OTU2372. The sequence continues at coordinate 102,535 of NZ_JASATK010000019.1, read as the reverse complement.
CAACCAATTTAAATTGCCGCTTTATCCATTTTCGAATTATCTGATCCTTGCTTTCCTAGCTTTCGTTCTTGTCGTGCTTGCTCTTGCTGAAGATACTCGTATTGCCTTGTTTGTAACTCCAGTCTGGTTTATTGTGCTAATTGCCATTTATAAGATTCGGACCATGAATACTAACGAGGTTGATCAAGTGAATCAGGAAACGATAGCAGATAATTAAACAGTAGCTCCAATTTAAGTCTTATTTTCCTATTTGTGTTACCGTTTTCAAAAAAATAAAAAACCGCTTGACTTAGCGTACTTTAACAACTATTCTGAAAATAACAAAATAATAGAGCGGATGACGGTTGTGGGAGAGTGCACGATTTAAACGCCACCGAAGGAGCAAGTTCCAAAAAAACCCTTGGAATAAATCTCTCAGGTAGATGGAACCACAGCTGGACGCAACTCTGGAGAGCGCATAATAAGAGATGCCACCAAAGGGGATGTTCTACACAGAACTAAACTCTCAGGTAAAAGGACAGAGAAGGGACAAAGAGCTTTTAAGCTACCCTTCTTCTGTCCTTTTTTGCGTGCAAAAAAGTCGTGTTTGGATAGTGAAAATGGGAGATCCATCTTCCATTTTGACACATTAAAGGGTAGTTTGAGCGATATTTCAAGGAGGAGTAGGAATGGGATTAAAACAAAATGATACAACTATTTTTGAAGCAATTAGGAATGAGCAGCAGCGCCAGCTTCAAACATTGGAGTTGATTGCATCTGAAAACTTCGTGAGCCCTGATGTGTTAGAAGCAATGGGAAGTGTGATGACCAATAAATATGCGGAAGGGTATCCAGGGAAGCGCTACTATGGCGGCTGCGAAGTGGTCGATGTGGCAGAACAAACAGCTATTGACCGCGTAACACAGCTTTTTGGTGCCAAATATGCAAATGTCCAACCGCACTCAGGTGCACAAGCCAATTTTGCTGTATTCTTCGCACTGCTTCAGCCTGGTGATAAAGTGATGGGAATGAACCTCGCACAAGGTGGGCACTTAACTCACGGAAGCCCTGTAAGTGTTTCAGGAAAATGGTTTGAAATTGTCTCCTATGGGGTTAAAGAGGATACTCAATTGATTGACTATGATGAACTAGAAGCAATCGCGAATAAGGAAAAACCAAAATTGATTATTGCCGGGGCAAGTGCTTACCCAAGAAAGATCGATTTCGCGCGCTTTAGGCAAATTGCCGATCAAGTTGGCGCAAAACTCATGGTCGATATGGCGCATATTGCCGGGCTGGTTGCAGCTGGACTACATCCGTCGCCGGTTTCATATGCGGATGTCGTAACGAGCACTACTCATAAAACATTAAGAGGCCCGCGGAGCGGAATTATTTTAACAAATGATGAAGAAATCATTAAAGCGATTAATAAATCAGTGTTCCCAGGAATCCAGGGCGGCCCGCACATGCACATTATTGCAGCCAAGGCGGTTGCTTTTAAAGAAGCATTGCAGCCAAGCTTTAAGGAATATGCAAAACAAGTAATTGAAAATGCAGCCACACTTGGCGAGACATTGAAAAATGAAGGTGCAGCCCTTGTTTCTGGTGGAACAGATAACCATATTGTTCTTTTAGATTTACGTCCATGGAACCTAACCGGAAAAGTAGCAGAAAAATTATTAGAAGAAGCTGGCATCACCGTCAATAAAAATACGATTCCTTATGATCCAGAAAAGCCGTTTGTTACAAGCGGAATCCGGATGGGAACAGCGGCTTTAACGACACGCGGCATGAAGCATGACGAAATGGTGAGAATCGGAAAAGTCATTGCAGCTGTTCTGAAGAGTAAAGGGGACCAAGTCGTGCTTGAGAAAGCAAAGGAAACAACGAAAACCATTTGTGACGCTTTCCCGTTATTTGAACAAGCAATCACAGTATAAGAAAGGGGCATTTGAATGGAATTTCAAAGTTGTTTTGACATTATCGGTCCGATCATGGTGGGACCGTCGAGTTCTCATACAGCGGGTGTCGTATCAATCGGAAAGTTTATATACGATTTATTGGAAGATTGTCCGCAAGAAGCAAATATTGTCTTTTATGATTCTTTTGCTGAAACCTATCAAGGTCATGGAACAGATAAAGCACTTCTTGGCGGATTACTTGGGATGGAAACGGATGATCCACGAATAAAATATTCACTGGAATGGGCTATAAAAGATGGGATGCAGTTCAGGTTCGAATTTGCAGAAGACTGTAAGTATTATGACCATCCAAATATAACAATCGTAACAGCAAAATGTGAGGAACATGTTGTTAAAGTTGGCGGCGTGTCACTCGGCGGCGGCTTATCCAAAATCTTTATGATTGACGAAGAAATGGTCGATATTCGTTTGAGTGCAGGCGAGGATTTTACAGCTCTTGCTCGTCATTATCAACCTAAAAGGAAAAGGCTACTGGGGGCGAAATGATGGAAATTCAATCCATGAGAGAGCTAATCAATGCTTGTGAAAGTGAACAAAAAACCATTGGTGAAATGATGTTGATGATGGAAGTAAAAAGATCAGGAAAAGACCAAGAAACCATTATTAGCATGATGGAAGAGCGGTTGATCAAAATGAAAGAAGCTGTTACTAGCGGCATCAATGATGCATCAGCCGCCCCAAGCGGTCTTTCCGGCGGTGATGCCGTAAAGATGAATGATTATATGAGTCAAGGCAAATCTTTGTCAGGAAATTACATTAGCAATGCAATGGCCTTTTCGTTGGCTACTTCAGAAAACAATGCGCGAATGGGTGTCATTGTAGCAACGCCAACTGCCGGGGCAGCCGGCATTTTACCCGGGGTATTGTTTTCACTTCATAAAAATGATGGTACGCCTTTTAAAGATTTAGTCATGGGGTTGTTTACGGCAAGTATGCTCGGTTATGTCATTGCGAACCGTTCCTTTATTTCGGGAGCAGCCGGAGGGTGCCAGGCTGAGGTCGGTTCGGCAACCGCTATGGCCGCCGGAACGATTGTTGAGTTAAAAGGGGGTACACCACAGCAAGCTGTAAATGCCACTGCCATTGCGATGAAGTCACTTTTGGGTTTGGTTTGTGACCCAGTGGCAGGACTTGTTGAAGTTCCTTGCATTAAGCGGAATGTGATCGGAACCTCCATCGCATTTTCAGCAGCCGACATGTCCCTTGCCGGGATTGAAAGCCGTATTCCTTGTGATGAGGTAATAGAAGCCATGTACAGGGTCGGAAAAGATATGCCCCGGACACTCCGCGAAACCGCACTTGGCGGTCTGGCAACGACTGAAACCGGAAAACAAGTAAAAGAACGACTATTCTGCAGGAAATAATAGGGGGGAGCAAGATGAGTACGGTAACAGCATTAAAGCAAACACCACTTTTCGAAACTTATGGAAAATATGGTGCGAAGGTTATAGATTTTGGCGGCTGGGCGCTTCCAGTCCAGTTTTCGAGCATTTTAGATGAGCATGAGGCGGTCCGAACAAAAGCAGGACTCTTTGATGTCTCTCATATGGGTGAAGTGCTTGTTGAGGGGAAAGATGCAGAGAGTTACATCAACTACCTTGTCACCAACGATGTGACAAAGCTTGCCATCAATCAAGCACAGTATACCGCCATGTGCTATCCAGACGGTGGAACAGTCGATGATCTATTAGTCTATAAATTAGATAATGAAAAATATTTACTCGTCATTAATGCCGCCAACATTGAGAAAGATTTCAACTGGATGCAGCAACATGTAAAAGGAGAGATGACGCTCCAAAATATTTCGAATGAAACCGCCCAGCTTGCCATCCAAGGTCCAAAAGCGGAAGGGATCTTGCAAAAGTTAACAGGAATCGATCTATCCAAAATAGGCTCATTTTATTTTGCCCAACATGTTGTTCTTGACGGTGTAACAGATGTACTGGTATCCCGTACGGGTTATACAGGAGAAGATGGGTTTGAGCTCTATTTAGCAGCGGATCAAGCTGAAACACTTTGGGAAAAACTTTTAGCCGCAGGAAGTGAAGACGGCCTAAAGCCATGTGGTCTTGGAGCACGGGATACGCTCCGATTAGAAGCACGTCTAGCACTCTATGGTCAAGAATTGTTAAGTGATATTAGTCCGCTTGAAGCAGGAATCGGCTTCGCCGTTAAACTCAAAAAAGAAAGTGACTTTATCGGGAAAGATGCACTGTTAGCCCAAAAAGAAGCAGGATTAAAACGAAAATTAGTTGGGATTGAAGCCACAGGACGGGGGATACCGCGTCATGGTTATAAGGTGATTTCAGAAGATGGAGAGGACCTTGGTGTTGTGACATCGGGAACCCAATCACCGACTTTAAAGAAAAGCATTGGTCTTGTTTTAATAGCAGCGGAACATGCTGAAGTGGGGACAAAGTTAAAAGTAGAAATTCGAAATAAGCTTATTGATGCTGTTGTTGTGAAAACACCATTCTATAAAAGAGGTTAATAGAGTATCAGAGTTCTCTAGAATACCACGATACAGGCTCCAGGAAGGCAGTCTGGTATGTAAAATACTTAAAAAATCATAAACCCAAATTTAAAAATTGAAAGGAAGTAATAATAATGACAAAAGCGACTGCAACCTTACTATATAGCAAAGAACATGAGTGGGTTTTACAATTAGACGGAAATCGAGTGCGAATTGGAATTTCTGATTATGCCCAAAAACAGCTGGGAGATATCGTATTTGTAGAAAGTCCGCAAGTGGATGATGATGTAACAGCAGATGAATCCATGGGAACAATTGAATCGGTTAAAGCCGTTTCTGAAATTTATGCTCCAGTTTCAGGTACAGTTGTTCGGATTAATGAGGAGTTGGAAGAAGCTCCAGAAACTATTAACGCCTATCCATTCAGCAAAGGCTGGTTAGTAGAAGTGGAAATGTCAAGTCCAGAAGAATTGGAATCTCTTTTAAATGAAGATGAGTATCAAACATTTATCAATGAAGGAGAGGAATAGAATGACATCTACTTACAGATATCTCCCTGATACGAAACAAGATCAAGAAGAAATGCTCGCTTTTTTAAATATGTCTTCTATCGATGAGTTGTTTGAAGATATTCCAGCTGAAATTCAATTGCAAGGTGAGCTAAATATACCAAAGGCGGACCCTGAAGTACTCCTACTGAAAAAAATGAATCGTCTTGCTTCCATAAATAAAAATGCGAATCAATACCCAACCTTTCTAGGGGCAGGAACTTATGATCACTACATACCAAGTGTGGTCAACCACATGATTTCCCGTTCTGAATTTTATACGGCCTATACACCATACCAGCCGGAAATCAGCCAAGGCGAATTACAGGCGATTTTTGAATTCCAAACGATGGTTTGTGAGCTGACAGGAATGGATGTTGCCAATTCTTCCATGTACGATGGTTTTACATCACTTGCGGAAGCGGCATCACTTGCCGTTTCATCAACAAGACGTTCGAAAGTGCTCGTATCAAAGGCCGTTCATCCTGAATCACGCGCCATCTTAAATACGGTAGCAAGCGGTCAAGGGTATACCGTAGAAGATGTGAATCTTGCTGCGGATGTTACCGACCTAGAAAAACTTGCAGAACAAATCGATAAGGGGACAGCTGCTGTTATTGTTCAATATCCTAACTTCTTCGGTTCGATTGAAGATTTGGCAGAAATTAAAAAAATTGCCGCAGCTAACGGAGCACTTTTCATCGTAAGTGCCAATCCGTTGGCGCTGGCGCTCCTGCAGGCTCCCGGTAAGCTTGGGGCAGATATTGTGATCGGCGATATGCAGCCATTAGGAATTCCGATGTCTTTTGGCGGCCCGCACTGTGGTTATTTTGCTGTAAGTAAGAAATTTATGCGGAAAATTCCTGGACGGATTGTCGGGCAAACGAAAGATGAGAAAGGACAGCGTGGCTTTGTCTTAACCCTTCAAGCACGTGAACAACATATTCGCCGTGATAAAGCTTCCTCCAATATTTGTTCAAACCAGGCATTAAATGCACTTGCTTCTGCTGTTTGTATGAGTGCACTTGGGAAGCAGGGAATTCGTGAAATGGCTCAACTAAACATTGAAAAAGCTGATTACATGGCAAAATGTCTCCAAAAGAAAGGCTTTATCGTTACGAACCAAGCACCATTCTTTAATGAATTTGTGGTAGAACTTCCTCTTCCAATCAAAGAGGTAAACGCAAAACTGCTTGAGGCGGGAATCATCGGAGGCTTTGACTTAGTGAGTGATTACGGCTTTGAAAATCAAATGCTGATCGCGGTGACCGAGCAGAGGACAAAAGAAGAGATAGACCAATTTATCGAGGTACTGGAGGCTGTTGTAAATGGTGGAATATAATGATCTGATTTTTGAAATTAGTCGACAAGGACGAGTGGGTTCAAGCCTTCCGGAAAGTGATGTTGCGAAAGTGGATATAAATGATAAACTTCCGCAGCATTTGATTCGTGATATTCCGGCAGAACTCCCGGAAGTATCAGAACTGCAGCTTGTTCGCCATTATACAGCGCTTTCGAATAAAAACCATGGGATCGATAACGGTTTCTATCCACTTGGTTCTTGTACAATGAAGTACAATCCAAAAATAAATGAAGATGTAGCCCGTTTGGAAGGGTTTAGCCGTATTCATCCATACCAGCCAACTGAAACCGTACAGGGTGCATTAGAAGTTCTATATGAATTACAGGAAGAACTAGCTGTTATCACAGGAATGGATGCAGTAACATTACAGCCTTCAGCAGGAGCTCAAGGTGAATGGACAGGGTTAATGATGGTCAAAGCCTACCATAAGCAAAAAGGTGAAGTGAGAAAAAAAGTACTTGTTCCGGACTCGGCACATGGAACAAACCCTGCAAGTGCATCGGTTGCCGGCTATGAAACCATAACGATTCCATCCAATGAGCATGGGTTAGTCGATCTGGAAGAATTAAAGAAACATGTGGATGATAACACAGCAGCACTGATGCTGACAAATCCGAATACGCTCGGACTGTTTGAAAAAGAAATTGTTGAAATTGCTAATGTTGTCCATGAAGCTGGCGGTTTATTGTACTATGACGGTGCGAATGCCAATGCGATTTTAGGAAAAACAACACCTGGTCAAATGGGCTTTGACATCGTGCATTTAAATCTTCATAAAACATTTACTACACCTCATGGCGGCGGTGGCCCAGGTGCAGGTCCAGTCGGCGTGAAAGAGAAGCTGATTCCGTTTTTACCAGTTCCACGAGTGGTCAAAGAAAATAATCAATATAAGCTAGACTATAACCAGCCTCTATCAATCGGTCGTGTGAAAGGGTATTATGGAAACTTTGGTATTCTATTGCGTGCGTACACCTATATTCGCACCATGGGACCTGAAGGATTACGTCAAGTATCGGAAGGTGCCGTCCTTCATGCGAACTATCTTCGCAAAAAGCTTGAGCCGTATTTTGATGCACCATATTCACAAATTTGTAAGCATGAATTTGTATTATCCGGGTCTAGGCAGAAAAAGTTAGGGGTAAGAACACTCGATATGGCCAAACGTCTGCTGGATTTTGGTTACCATCCGCCGACCATTTACTTCCCACTGAATGTGGAAGAGTGTTTGATGATCGAACCGACGGAAACAGAGTCAAAGGAAACGATGGATGCCTTTGCTGATGTGATGATTCAAATTGCCAAAGAGGTAGAGGAAAACCCAGGTATCGTATTAGCGGCACCACATACAACGGTGATTGGCCGATTGGATGAAGTGCAGGCAGCAAGACAACCGATTTTGCGTTATACAAAAGAGGAATCAGCAGTGAAAGAAAAAGAAACGGTAAACGCATAAAATGAAACTTTCATCTGTGCAGCGGATGCGCTGCACAGATGGTTTTCAAGTTAAAAGATAATATGATCCGTTCATAGGAGTGAATTAGATGGCCACCGAGTATGTACGTAAACCAGAATGGCTCAAGATAAAATTAAATACGAATGAACAGTATACGGGTTTAAAAACGATGATGCGTGAAAAAAAGCTTCACACAGTCTGTGAAGAAGCGAAATGCCCGAACATTCATGAATGTTGGGCATCACGAAAAACGGCAACCTTTATGATTTTAGGAAGTATATGTACACGTGCCTGCAGATTCTGTGCGGTTCAAACGGGGCTGCCGACAGAGCTTGATTGGGAAGAGCCGGAGCGCGTTGCTGAATCTGTGGAGCAGATGGGGTTAAAGCATGTTGTGATTACTGCTGTTGCCCGTGACGATTTAAAAGATGGAGGAGCAGGGGTTTTTGCAGAAACGGTCAGAGCCGTAAGACGCCGTAATCCATTTTGCAGTATTGAAGTTCTTCCTTCCGATATGAATGGTGAGTATGACAACTTAAAGACATTAATGGATGCGAAGCCTGACATTTTAAATCACAATATTGAGACGGTAAAACGTTTATCACCAAAAATTCGAGCACGGGCTACCTACGAACGTTCCCTTGAATTTTTACGCCGGGCAAAAGAACTAAATGCTGCTATTCCAACAAAATCAAGTATTATGATTGGTCTTGGAGAAACAAAAGAAGAAATTATTGAAACGATGGATGATCTTCGTGTGAATAATGTCGATATTATGACGATAGGCCAATATTTACAACCTACCAAACATCATTTAAAAGTTCAAAAATATTGGAGTCCGCAGGAGTTTGATGAACTAAAAGTAATAGCTATGTCAAAAGGATTTAGTCACTGCGAAGCCGGCCCGCTTGTTCGCTCCTCTTATCATGCCGATGAACAGGTCAATGCAGCAAAGGCGAATGCGTAATCAAGGAAATGAGCGGTTAGGAGAGGTGAGGTCCGATGAAATTAAAAATGACAGAAGCAGCCATAAACAAGCTAAAAGAATTAGCTGGGAATGAAGAGGGAATTCCTCGGATTGATGCGGAAGTAGCTGGCGGATGCGGGATGTCAGTTAAGTTTTCGATTCTTTTTGATGAACCGCGTCGAAACGATATATACATAGAGATAGAAGGGCTGCAGATCCGAATGGATCGCTTTACAAAACGTTATTTAGATGAAGAAACAGTAATTGATTATCAAGATGACCATGGTTTTCTAGTCGGAGTCAGCTTTATCTCAAGTGCGTGTGCAATCGAAATAGATTAATAGGAACGTGGCTAATGTTAGTGTCCTAGGAGAATCAACTGTTTTAACACTATAAATCAAAGTTTTCCTGTAGGTAATATGGGTATTATGGAAAGGAGAAATGAAAATGACAAAAGAATATGACATTGTGATTATCGGCGGGGGACCAGGAGGCTACGTTGCTGCCATACGCGCATCACAATTAGGCTTAAAAGTGGCGGTAGTCGAAAAAGGAAAAGTCGGTGGAACATGCCTTCATGCCGGATGTATTCCAACCAAGGCCTTATTAAGAAGTGCAGAATTATATGCACAAACAAAAAATGCAAATCGATATGGTGTCATTGCCCCAGAAGTTGGACTCGATTTTACAAAGGTACAAGCTCGGAAAGAAGAAATTCAGGACCGACTGTATAAAGGGATCCAACATTTAATGAAAAAAGGAAAAATTGATATTTATGAGGGAAAAGGAAGTATCTTGGGGTCAAAGGATGTGTTAGTTCAATTAAACAATGAGGAAGGGGAAGTCATTGTAAGTCCTCGGAATATTTTAATTGCAACAGGTTCTCGCCCAAGAACATTTCAGGGCTTGGAAGCGGATGAAAAGTATGTCATGACATCAGATGAAGCGTTAGAAATGGAAACGTTACCAAAATCAATTATCATTGTGGGCGGAGGAGTAATTGGAATCGAATGGGCGTCGATGCTAGTAGACTTCGACATCCAGATTACAGTGATTGAATATGCTGATCGAATTTTACCGACTGAAGATAAAGATGTTTCAAAGGAAATCCAGCGCTTACTAAAGAAAAAAGGCGTGAAAATCGTCACAGGGGCAAAGGTGCTCTCAGAAACGCTTGAAAAAGGTGATGGTGTTTCGATCAAGGCGGAGCATAAAGAGAAAGAAGTGTTATTTTCTGCAGACAAACTTTTAGTATCCGTAGGTAGGCTGCCGAATATTGAAGGGATTGGACTTGATAAAACAGCGATCGAAATGAATGGGATTTTTATCAAAACAAATGAATTCTATCAAACAAATGAGCCCAACATCTACGCAATTGGTGATGTTATTGGGGGATTACAGCTGGCCCATGTCGCCTCACATGAGGGAATCATTGCTATTGAACATATGGCAGGAAAAAATCCTAAAGTGCTTGATCCAACTCAAGTTCCAAAATGTGTATACTGCAGTCCAGAAGTAGCAAGTGTTGGTCTTACAGAAGATGATGCGAAGGAGAAAGGATTTCAAGTTAAAACTGGTAAATTCTCATTCCGGGCAATCGGAAAGGCCCTCGTTTTTGGTGAATCAGACGGATTTATCAAACTTGTTGTTGAAGAAGGAACAAATAAAATGTTAGGTGCCCATATGGTGGGTCCCCATGTAACGGATATGATTACAGAGTTTGGATTAGCCAAAGTTCTGAATGCAACTTCAATGGATATTGCTCATATGATCCATCCACACCCAACATTAGCCGAAGCGATTGGTGAAGCAGCGCTTGCTGTAGATGGAAAGGCAATTCATGCATAAGTCTAATACTTTAAGAATGATAGTGTTATAAAATAGAACAAATATTTCAGAAGTATGAGAGGATTCCTCTTGGGCGGGACGAGTAGCCCTTCTTATCAATTCATTTCATTTCACATAAATCATAGGCCTAAGGATGGTGTGAGCAAGGATGACAAAAGTAAACCTGAACCGTGTTAAACTATTAATTTCTTGTCCAGAAAAGCCTGGTATTATCTCAAAAGTAACGAATTTTTTATTAGAACACAAGGTGAATATTGTACATTTTGACCAACATACGACAGATCCAAACTCAGGTATATTTTTTATGCGGATAGAGTTTGAAATGAAAGAATCTGATTCTTCATTTGAAAAACTAGAACAGGATTTACAGGTAATGGAACGGGACTATAGTCTGGATTGGCAGCTGAGCAGTAATGAAAAAAGAAAGCGAATGGCTATCTTTGTTTCCAAAGCAGACCATTGCCTCAATGAGCTTCTTTGGCGCTGGAAATCCAAGGAAATCGTGGTGGATTTCCCTTTGGTCATCAGTAATCACCCCGATTTAAAAGAAGTCGTTGAGGGGTATGGCATCCCTTTTTATCATATCCCCATGTCACATGAAACGAAAGAAGAGGCTGAACAGAAGGCATTAGAACTATTGGAAGGGAAGGTAGACTTTATTGTCCTGGCAAGGTATATGCAAATTCTTTCCCCCAATTTTATATCCCATTTTCCTAATCAAATTATTAACATCCATCACTCCTTCTTACCGGCATTTGTTGGGGCAAATCCTTATGTGAGAGCGTTTAATCGAGGTGTAAAGTTAATCGGGGCAACGGCCCACTATGTAACAAATGATCTTGATGAAGGACCAATTATCGAACAAGATGTACAACGGATTAATCATCGCTATACAGTAGAAGATTTAAAGACGGCCGGACGTCATGTGGAAAAAAGGGTTCTTGCCGAGGCTGTTTCCTGGCATGTTGAAGATAAAGTACTAGTCCATGGCAATAAAACGATTGTTTTTACATGAGTTTAAACGGCAGATGATAGGAGATGAGGTTATTGGCAGGAAATGAACGTGTACTAGGCGTTATTCATTTCATATTAGCTATTCTTTGGATATGGATTTTTCTTCAAAGTAAACGAAGGAAATCGGTAAACTACATACATATCATGCTACTGCTTTTTGCCGTTGGTATTTTAATTAATTCTCTTTATAAAGTGATTAATCGTTGGTGGTATTAGGATAGTAGAAAAAGCTTGCGGATGATTTGTTATATGCAAGCTTTTTTTAATCAGAAATTGGTAAAAAATATCCTAGTTGCTGATTGAAGTACAAAACTCCAGTAGTTAGGATTAATGATAAAATTATAATTTTAAGAAAATATCGAAAGATAAGTAAATTACTGTTATAATTAAATATCCAATAGGAATAATTGAAAACAAAAAGTCTTCCGGACAACCGATGTCATGAACATACAATGTTCATGCTTTTTTTATAAGTATAAAAGGCTGCAGGCCAAAATAAACAAAAGATTGCGAACCTCTTTCTCTTATTTCATTTTCTAAAGTTTACTTGTCAGTATGTTAGGGATTTTTTAGGGGGGATAGTGATGGATAGTAAGGAGAGCATTTTGAAAAAGGAAGGACGGAAGTTTCCTGGAGCGACTTATTCAGAGGTAGTATTGGCACCTGCTTATGAGCACGCCAAACAAACTTTACTAGAGCCGATGCTAGCAGTCCATAAAGCCCATCTAATTATGCTGGTGGAACAAGGGTTGTTGGAGGTGAATGAAGCTTACCAAATTCTGGCAGGTATTTACGCGCTTGATAAGGAGGCACTTCTTCAATCCACCTATGATGGACAGTATGAGGACCTCTTTTTCCTTGTAGAGAGTCAAATAATGAATGTTGCCGGCGAAATGGGTGGAAGTTTGCACCTTGCCAGGAGTCGAAACGATATGGGTGTTGCCATGTACAGAATGGTTCTTAGGGACAAGATTCTACTCGCCATCGAGGCGCTGCTTTCCTTTCAAGAAACCCTTTTGAGGGTGATTGACACCTATAAGGAAACCATTGTCCTAGGGCATACTCATACCCAGCAGGCCCAGCCAATGACGTTCTCCCATTATCTACTAGGAATATACGATGTTGTTGACCGTGACTTAAAAAGATTGAAGGCAGCATATGAAACATGCAATGCCAGTCCTCTCGGCGCGGCGGCCCTCACTACGACCGGATTTCCGATTGACCGAAAAAGGATTGCAGAGTTATTAGGATTCCCTAAAATCATCAAGAGTGCCTATGATTCAATTGGCGGTGCTGATTATTTAGGGGAAATTGCCACAGCGATCCAATTAACCTTTATCAATCTCGGCCGATTTTCACAAGATCTTCTCTTATGGTCCAGTCAGGAATTTTCAGCGATCCGTGTGGCAGACCCCTATGTGCAAACGAGTTCCATTATGCCGCAAAAAAGAAATCCCGTTTCATTAGAGCATATTCGGGCATTAAGCTCAAGCGGGATTGGAAATGCCCAAACCGTACTTCAAATGTTACATAACACACCATTCGGTGATATAAACGATACCGAGGATGACCTTCAGCCTTATTTATGGAAGGGCCTGCACCTCATAGATCAAGTTTTTCGGTTAACAAAAGTGGTGGTTGGAACGATTGACGTAAATGAAGCACTGTTAAAAAGAAGGGCTCAAGAAAGTTTTGCGACGATTACCGAATTAGCCGACACCCTGTTTAGGGAAGCAAACATCCCGTTCCGGACCTCTCATTCCATTGCCAGCCAGGTGGTGAAAATTGCCTTGGCCAGAGGACTAAATGCGACTCATGTCACATCTCTACTCGTAGATGAAGCGGCAAAAGCAGTTGTCGGAGTTTCGTTGAATTTACCGGAAGAGGTCATTCGCACAGCAATGGACCCAGAACACTTTGTTAAAATTCGGTCGCTGCCTGGCGGACCAGCACCAGAGGAAATGCAGCGGGCCATTGTGGAAAGAGAAGCTAGTCTACACCACCAAATTTCTTTACTCCATACGGAGGTTAATCGAATTACAGTTTGTATGGAAAAACTTGATAAACTGACAAGCCATTGGGGCAAAAAGGATGAAGACGATATCAATACAGGACATTGATGTAGGCGGTACTTAGGAAAATTCTCGAAAAAGAATAGAAAGGTGCTTGTGATGTGATTGGAGTTCTATATTTGCGACTGTTGCGCACGCGATGCCTGTGTCAAATCACTAAATAAGCCTAATTTCTCAATATATTAAGGAGAAATTAGGCTTTTTATTTTCCGATAACATTTATGTTGTCATAACACTTTAATACGTCCCAAATTGGGGAGAACTATTTCCTAACTTTACAATATCTGATGGAAAGAAGATTACCTATTGAATCTTTTTTACTTTTGTTTTTGTAATACTACGGCGACCATCTAAACCAACAGGTACCTCTCCATCAATGGTAACTCTTCGGACAACCCTTTGTGAATTACCATAGTCATTCACTGCATAATGTTGGGTTGCGCGGTTATCCCAAATGATGACATCGCCCGCTCTCCATTTCCAACGGACCGTATTTTCGAGTTGTGTTACATGTCCTTGTAAGATAGAAAATAAATGAGCCGAATCAGTGGAAGAAAGCCCGATAAAGTTTTTCACAAAATGACCAAGTAGAAGGTGTCGCTCTCCTGTTTCAGGATGTACATGGACAACGGGATGTTCGGTTTCATAGATGGTAGAAGTAAAGATTTCATCATGGCGTTTTTTCGCTTCAGAAGAAACATTCGTGTGCTTGGCTGCATAATCGTAAGCATTCGTATGGACTGCCCATAATTGATCTGCTAGACTTTGTAATTCTGTTGGCAGGTTTTCATAGGCAGTAGCTGTGTTTGCCCAAACGGTATCGCCTCCTGCCTCTGGTATCACTACTCCGCGTAGAATGGAGAATTTAGGGTACGCCGCTTCAAACGTTACATCCGTATGCCATGAATTTGCACGACCGCCATGATCAGAATGAAGTTCTAATATATAGTTTGTGCCACCTTTTGCCGGAACAGTTGGGTGAACAACTGGGTTACCAAGTAGTTGTGCAAATGCTTCTTGTCCTTGATCATCTAGGTGATTCTGATCACGGAAGAATACAACCTTATACTTTAATAGTGCTTCACGGATGGATTTAACCGTATCCGAGTCGAGTTCACCGGAAAGTTTCACCCCTGATATTTCTGCTCCAATACGTCCGGACACTGGTGTTACTACGATTGCTGCTCCATTTTGCACTTCTTTAACATTACTCATTTTTATTTCCTCCTTGTTTTTAGCCGCAAAAGCGGCGCATTGATCATGGACCGATAAGACAAAAGAAAGCCAGAGCATATGGCTCTGGCTTCCAGGTGACTGGTCAGCAATTCATTTGAAAGTTAATTATGTAATCCCTATCGGTTTAATGTGATTTTAAATGGTCTAAATACTTCTGTCAATAATTAAAAAATAAATAGGCTGATAGAAAAATTCAATTTAGAAAATTTTTAATATTCCGTTGACTGATGAAAATGGAACTGATAGGATAGTGAAAACCAAGTAGTCCAATGGGAAATTAAATATATATCCACCGGTCGACCGGAGACTTTTCTTTTAAAAGATAGGTCTCCGTTTTTTTTTTTTCGAGGAATAGGTACGCAAATAAGAATGTGCCCTTAATTAATCGTATTTTTTGTTGCCAGTAAAGGATATTTCGATTGGATGGATTGGTTTTAATCTTAAGAGAAGGAAGGGAATGTTATGAAGTTTTGGAGAAGGAACGTACTTTTTTTGTTAGTGGTATTATCAATCGTTATATCTGCTGGATGCCAGGAGAAGAAGACAGGAGCTACAGGAACAAAAGGAAATGGCGCGTATGAAACGCTGAAACTCAGGTATGAAGGATCGGTGGGTTCGGTTACTTATCCAGAGTTAGCGGAGGATTTAGGCTATCTTGGTCCGATTAAACTTGAATGGATCGGAAATCAAACAAGCGGGCCTGCCTCTATTCAAAACGCAGCTACCGGTCAAACTGATTTTGGCGGTGCATTTAACGGGGCCATTGCCAAATTGATAGCGAGCGGTGCACCTATAAAATCGGTCATTGGTTATTACGGCAGTGATAAGGATACATACACTGGCTATTACGTTTTAAATGACAGCTCGATAAAAGATGCTCACGATTTAATTGGAAAAAAAGTTGGTATGAACACAATGGGAGCTCATGCTGAATTCGTTTTAAAAGAATATTTAAAACAAAATGGACTCACAGACGAAGAAATTAAGAAAGTAACATTAGTTGTTCTGCCACCTGTAAGTACAGAGCAAGCACTGCGCCAAAAACAAATCGATGTGGCTGTTTTGACTGGGATGTTAGGTGATCTGGCTGTAAAAAATGGGGGGATAAAAAAGCTTTTTAGTGATTATGATTTGTTGGGACCTTTCACAGCAGGCAGCTATGTATTTACCGAAAAATTCATCAAACAAAATCCACATACGGTGAAAAAGTTTGTTGAGGCTACAGCAAAAGCGATTGAGTGGGCACAAACCCATTCACGAGAAGAAGTGATTGCCCGTTATGAATCCATTATTAAGAAACGGGGGCGCAAGGAAGATACAAATACGGTGCAATATTGGAAAAGTACAGGTATTGCGGAGAAAGGTGGAGTTATTCAGGGCAAGGAATTTAAAATTTGGGTCGATTGGCTAAAGAAAAATGGTGAGTTCAAAGATGGCCAAGTGAAACTAAGTAATTTGTATACCAATGAATTTAATCCTTATAAGGGTGAAATTGAAAAAAAGTAATGGGGTGAGAGGATGACGGCAAAAATTCAGTTTGAACATGTCAGTAAGGTCTTTAAAGTAAGGGACTTAGAGCAAGGAAAGGGAGCCCTTAAAGAATTTACAGCCATTAAAAATGTTCATCTTTCGGTGAACAGTGGAGAGTTTCTTTCATTAGTAGGCCCATCAGGATGCGGAAAATCAACTTTGCTTGATCTTTTAGGCGGGTTGACGAAACCAACCTCCGGACGGATCTTATTGGATGGAAAACCGATTGAGGGACCCGGTTTAGATCGGGGGATTGTCTTTCAGCAGTATGCGCTATTGCCTTGGAAGACAGCTAAAGGAAATATTGAATTTGGCTTAGAATCTAAAGGTGTTCCCAAAAAGGAGCGGGCTGAAATTTCTCGGCACTTTTTGTCACTGGTTGGATTAGCAGGTTTTGAAGATCGTTATCCGCACGAACTCTCAGGTGGAATGAAGCAGCGTGTGGCCATTGCCAGAAGTTTGGCGTTTGACCCTGAAGTGCTATTAATGGATGAACCGTTCGCTGCCCTCGATGCGCAGACGCGTGAAACCTTGCAAACAGAATTACTTCGAATCTGGGAACATACCAAAAAGACAATTGTTTTCATTACCCATGGGATTGATGAGGCGGTGTATCTGGGACAGCGTGTTGCCGTAATGACTTCCCGTCCTGGAACCATTAAACAAATTATTGATAACCCGCTTCATTCAACCAGTCATGAAGAGGATTTACGTTCGACAACAGCATTTGCAAATGCCCGTCACCAAATTTGGGATTTGCTTCGAGAAGAGGTAGTCAAAGCGCAAACAGTCGAGAATAAAGATCAATCAGCTTAAAAAAGTTTAATTATTTTATAGAAGAGGTGAGGAAATGTCTGATTTTGGAAAATCGTTCACAGCCCCAATGCAAACATCCCATGGGATTCGTTTTTCTTTTCATTGGGTGCAAAGTCTTATCAAACAATCAATTGTCATCTTGCTTTTACTAATCCTTTGGGAGACTGCTCCCCGAATGGGGTTAGTGGATCCCACGTTCTTTCCGCCTTTTTCAAAAGTAGCAGAGAGTTGGTGGGGATTAGTGATTTCGGGTGATCTGTATGCCCACTTTCAGGCCAGTATTCTCCGTTCGCTTTTCGGATTTGGGTTGGCGATACTTGTTGCCATTCCTTTGGGGCTTATTATTGGGTGGTATCCGCTGGCAAGCGAATTGTTAAATCCGGTGCTGGAGGTGTTTCGTAATACAGCTGCCTTAGCATTATTACCTGTCTTTATTTTGCTGCTTGGGATTGGAGAAACCTCTAAAGTTTCCATCGTCTTTTTTGCTTGTACCTTTCCGATTCTTTTAAATACGATCAATGCTGTTCGAAATGTCGATCCATTACTTATTAAGGCGGCCAAATCCATGGCTCTTCCCTCCTACAGGCTGTTTTATAAAATCATTTTGCCAGCTTCTATTCCGACTATTTTTACCGGAATACGTATGGCTGGATCATCATCCATTCTTGTGTTGATTGCTGCCGAAATGGTTGGAGCTAAAGAAGGTTTGGGATTTCTCATTAATTATTCGCAGCAGAACTTTCAAATTCCGCAAATGTATGCCGGTATTATTACGATTTCCCTGCTTGGTGTGGCGATTAATTATCTATTAATTTCCTTAGAAAGAAAATTTTCAAGCTGGAAAACAAATTCAAACCAACAATAAAAGAAAGAAGGAATGAAACATGACTCAAAATAATCGAGAAATGAAATTAGGCGCATTTTTTATGATACCTGGACATCATGTCGCAGCTTGGCGTCATCCAAAAGCAGAATCTCATCAAACCATGAGTTTTGATTTTATCAAAAGACTAGCCCAAACAGCAGAGCGTGGAAAGTTTGATATGGTTTTTCTTGCAGATAACTATGCAGTGAGAGGGAAAAATCAAAAGGTACTTAGCCAAACTGTGAATACGTTATTTGAACCCTTTACTCTTTTATCGGCTCTTGCTGCTGTAACAGATCATATCGGATTTGTTGGAACGGTATCCACTACTTTTAATGAGCCATTTAATGTTGCCCGCAGGTTCGCTTCTCTAGATCATTTGAGCGGCGGCCGTGCAGGCTGGAATGTTGTCACATCAAGCACGGACGTAGAAGCACAAAATTTTAATTTAGAGCAGCAGCTTCTTCATGAAAAACGCTATGAGCGTGCTGAAGAGTTTGTCGATGTGGTCACGAAGCTATGGGATAGTTGGGAGGATGATGCCCTAATTATTGATAAAGAGACAGCCCAATTTGCGGATTCTTCCAAAATTCACGCGATTAATCATAAAGGGGAATGGTTTTCCGTTGCAGGTCCATTAAATATCGCTCGTCCGATACAAGGGCATCCGGTAGTGATCCAGGCTGGTTCATCTGAAGCAGGGAAGGAGCTTGCGGCGCGAACTGCAGAGGTTATTTTCACAGCTTGGCAAACCCTTGAAGAAGCAAAAGCCTTTTATGCAGATGTAAAAGGAAGAATGGCAAAATACGGTCGCTCACCAGAGGAACTGAAAATCATGCCTGGGATATTCCCTGTTATTGGAAGAACGGAGGAAGAAGCAGAAGCTAATAAGATACTGCTTGAGGATCTTATTTCGGAAGAAGCGGGGTTATCTCTTCTGTCTGGTATGATAAGTGTTGATTTATCAGGATATCCAGTGGATGGACCACTCCCTGATTTGCCTGAAGTGAGTCAGATAAATGGTGGGAAAAGTCGTTTCCAATTATTAAAGGATCTTGCCGATCGTGAGGGATTGACCATTCGCCAGTTGTATCAGCGGATAGCCGGTGCCCGCGGACATCGGGAAATCAAGGGTACTCCTGAACAAATTGCGGATCAAATGCAAGAATGGTTCGAAAATGGCGCAGCGGACGGATTTAATATCATGCCTCCTTATTTGCCTGGTGGTCTGGAGGATTTCGTCAATCTGGTTATTCCAGTACTACAACAACGCCGATTGTTCCGTAAAGACTATACAGGCAAAACATTAAGGGAAAATCTCGGATTAAAACGGCCAGTTAATACACTAATTGAGTCGGAAAAAGAAATAATTAAATCTCGTTAATTTTATTTTAATTAAATCCCACTTGACTTATAGGATTAATAAGTTTTATAATATTAATAACTAAATGGAAAATTAAGTAAAATCTGACTGATCTACCAGAGGCTCTTTATTTAGGTTGATTTGTTTTCCTATATAGGGAGCCTCTTAATTTTAGAGGGGATTCATGTAAATAAATTTGAAAAAAGGAGAGTATTTGAAAGGAGCATTTTTATGAACGATACTGAGGTAAAAATGTGGATAAATGATTATTTAGATTTGTACCTTTATGCAAAGAGTCTGAATGATCATTTGTGGCAACAAGAAATTATAGAAAAACTACAAAATTCTACATTCCATAACACCTCCGAAATCCTCTAGTTTAATAGACATTTTATATATGATTATCTATTAAGAAAAATGGTGCTGTTCCTACATCTAAAATCTCTTTTCCATTCTATTTTCATAATAAATAAAAAAAACACCTTCCTTTAATAGAGGTGGGTGCTTTTGGTTTACCAATCACCCATACAATTCATAGGATTTTACTTAATCCTAAATCAATTAATCTGATGAGATAAGTGAAATTAGAAAAAAATCTTTCAAAATCTTTCAAAAAATCAGTTGACAATTGAAGCGTAGGGATATAAAGTTTAATCATAGTTTTAAAACCAAGTAAACAAGTTGGTTAAGTTAGATTAAAAGCTGATTCTAACTTGACAGGTCAGAAAAGTGTGAATAAAATAATATTTAAATTTTCTATTAATTGAAGTGATTATTTAGGTTCACGAAAATACATAAAAAAGCTGATCGGACTACCGAAGGCTCCTTTTCTCGATTTTATGAGATCAGGGGCCTTTTTTATTCACTTTAATCCGACTAAATAAATAGGTTTAATGTAGTTAATTTTACATATTTTCTTATCAGTCCACTGAAAGGAAGTGATTCATTGTGTGTTAGTAAAAAAATATTTCAGAATCTACGAGAATAATAGAGAAAATGGAGGAGTCATACGTGATTAAAAAAAATAAAAACCAATGGTGGTTAGCATTCATCTTACTTTTGTCCTTTTTGGTAAGTGGATGCAGTTCTTCCACCTCAGGAGAAAGCAAAGAAACTGCTTCAAATAGTAAGGAATCAAAGGTCATTAATATTGGTTATCAAAAGTTCGGTACCTTAAACATCTTAAAGGCAAAAGGAACCTTGGATAAAGATTTAAAATCACTTGGATATACGGTGAAATGGACCGAGTTTCCTGGAGGACCTCAGTTGCTTGAGGCATTAAATGTAGGCAGTTTAGACTTTGGTCATACAGGAGAAGCGCCGCCAATTTTTGCTCAAGCTGCAGGAGCCCCGCTCGTGTATTATGCCAATGCAACCGCAAATCCAAAAGGAGAAGCGATAATAGTACCTGAAAATTCTCCAATTAAAACGCTGAAAGACTTAAAAGGAAAAAAAATCGCGTTAAATAAAGGTTCAAATGTCCACTTTTTATTAGTTAAAGCACTGGAAAAAGCAGGTATTCCCTATAGTGATATTAAAACAATTTTTCTAACTCCTGCAGATGCGCGGGCAGCATTTGAAAAAGGAGATGTAGATGCCTGGGTGATTTGGGATCCCTTCTTAGCAGATGCCCAGAACGCTACAAAAGCAAGGATTTTAGCAGATGGTGAAGGATTAGTAAGCAACCGCGAATTTTTCTTAGCTGCCAATCAATTTGCAAAGGACAATCCTAAAGTATTAGATGTCATCTATAAAGAACTGGAAAAGACAGATAAATGGGTTCAAGAGAATCCAAAAGAAGCAGCCAAATTTCTTGCACCTCAAATTGGGATGAGTGTGGAGACATTAGAATTAACACTTAATCGAAGAACATTTGGATTAGAAAAAGTAAGTGCCCAAACAGCAAAGGATCAACAACAAATCGCTGATGCATTTTACAAGCTTAAATTAATTCCAGAAGATATTGAGGTACAAGAAGCACTTTTAAAAACTAATAATTAATAAAGGGGATTAAAAAAATGAATGTATTCTGGTTTATTCCAACACACGGTGATTCAAGATATTTAGGAGTTACAACGGGAGGCAGAGCAGTTACCTTCCCTTACCTAAAACAGGTGGCTCAGGCAGTTGATGAGTTAGGTTTTACTGGGGCTTTACTTCCAACAGGAAGATCTTGCGAAGATTCATGGGTGGTAGCTTCAAGTTTGCTTTCCGTTACCTCACGTATGAAATTTCTAGTCGCCGTACGGCCTGGTCTAAGTTCCCCATCACAAGCTGCCAGAATGGCAGCCACATTTGATCGCTTATCCAACGGCCGATTATTAATCAATGTGGTAACTGGCGGAGATCCTGTTGAACTGGCAGGAGATGGTCTTCATATAAACCATACGGAACGCTATGAATTAACGGATGAATTTTTAACAATATGGAGGGACTTGTTAGAAAAAGGAGAGGCCAACTTTTCTGGAAACTACTTAACTATTGATAATGGAAAATTGTTATATCCACCTGTTCAACAACCTTATCCGCCTCTTTATTTCGGAGGATCCTCTGAAATTGGGCAAGAAATAGCTGCGAAGCATGTGGATTACTACTTAACATGGGGAGAACCGCCTGCGAAAGTGGCAGAAAAAATAAACGAGGTAAAAAAATTAGCGGAAAAGCAAGGAAGAACCGTTCGTTTTGGGATTCGATTACATGTCATTGTAAGAGAAACAGAGAAGGAAGCCTGGGCGGCAGCGAATGATTTGATTAAATTTGTAGATGATGATTTAATTACCTCCTCTCAAAAGATCTTTTCGCGGTTTGATTCGGTTGGACAGCAGAGAATGTCGGAATTACACAATGGAAGTAAGGAGCAATTAGAAATTAGTCCGAATTTATGGGCAGGAGTAGGCCTTGTTAGAGGAGGAGCGGGGACAGCTTTAGTAGGAGATCCTGAAACGGTCGCACAAAGAATGAAGGAATATGCTGACCTTGGAATTGAAACCTTTATCCTTTCCGGATATCCACACTTGGAAGAAGCTTACCGTGTATCTGAATTATTATTCCCGCATCTTCCATTAGCAAAGGATGCTCCTCAATCGGATTCAACTAATATCATCAGTCCTTTTGGAGAAATTGTTGCAAACAACGAATTGCCGAAAGTCTTAAAGTGAAGGGTGAATGAACATGAATAAAAAACAGATTGTTCCGTGGATTGTCCCCATTTTATTACTTGCTTCCTGGCAGCTATCAAGCCAATTTGGGCTATTATCTTCACGTGTGCTGCCAAACCCTGTAGATGTATTCAAGTCTGCGGTTGAGCTAACCCGATCGGGTCAGCTTTTTGAATACATTAGCGCAAGCAGTAAACGAGCTATCATCGGGTTTTTGATCGGCGGGGGAATAGGATTTGCTTTAGGTCTGTTGAACGGCCTGTCGAGAATTTCAGAAAGTCTATTGGATAGTTCCTTACAAATGATTCGGAATATTCCGCATCTTGCGTTGATTCCTATTGTGATTTTATGGTTCGGAATTGAAGAAGAGGCAAAGCTGTTTCTAGTTGCATTAGGTACTTTTTTTCCAATTTACTTAAACACCTTTCACGGAATCCGTTCGATCGACAAATCTCTTATCGAAATGGGAAATGTTTATGGCCTTAAAGGGTTTTCGTTATTCTGGAACATTATTTTGCCCGGTGCTCTTCCTTCTATATTAGTTGGGGTTCGGTATGCAATAGGCATTACCTGGGTCACCCTTATTGTCGCTGAAACGATTGCATCGAATTCTGGTATAGGGTATATGGCCATGAACGCTAGAGAATTTATGAGGCTAGATATTGTTGTATTAAGTATTATTCTTTATGCGCTTCTCGGAAAACTATCAGACCTTATTGCGAAAATAGCTGAGAAGAGATTCTTACAATGGAATCCGTCTTATCGAAAATAGGGAGGAGGGTAATCAATGAGTGAAAAAAAAGAACGTCAAACAATATTAGAAATTTCTAACCTGCAAAAATCATTTGGCAATCATAAAGTACTCCAAAACATTAATCTAAAGGTTCAAAAAGGAGAATTTATTGCGATTGTAGGAAAAAGCGGATGTGGTAAAAGTACGTTATTACGCTTACTTGCAGGTTTAGAGACGGCTAGTGATGGAGAAATCTATACCGATGGGGAACGTTTAGAAGGTAGAAATCAATTAGCAAAAATCATGTTTCAGGACGGCAGGCTCCTCCCGTGGAAAAGAGTGGTCCAAAACGTTGGTTTGGGTTTAAAAACTGACTGGCGGCAGCGTGCCGAAAAGGTATTGGAACAAGTCGGATTAGCGGACCGTGGAAATGATTGGCCATCTGTATTATCAGGAGGACAACGGCAGAGAGTAGCACTTGCAAGAGCATTAGTTCATGAGCCAAATATACTTTTATTAGATGAACCACTTGGGGCACTGGATGCTCTGACACGGATCGAAATGCACCAGCTCATTGAAGATTTATGGATGGATAAAAAATTTACCGCCGTGTTGGTGACGCATGATGTAGAAGAAGCGGTTGCTCTTGCAAATAGAGTCATTTTAATTGAAGATGGGGAAATTGTGATGAACCAGCCTATTAAACTACCTTATCCACGGCAGAGAGAACATCCTTTATTTTCTCCAACCGTCAGCCAAATATTGAATCGGATTTTAGGAAAAGACAAAATGTCAACGAGTGATTTAAGACTAACAAAAATTGAGTAACAGTTTCCTGGAATGGGGGGAGACCATTCAGTTTACAGAATTTTAAACCATAATAGATAAAGAAAGTATAAGCCTAGTCTATATTTATATGAAAAAACTCGTAAATAGATATCGAGTTCACTTTAGAAAGGGAGTTTACATGATGAGTAAAATAACGATTATTTCTGGAAGTCCTTCTGAACATACGAGATTAAATGGGGTGTTGGATGAAGTTGTAAGGCTTTTAGAAGGGATAAATATCATTCCTGACATCATCCATGTTCGAAATCTTCCAGCCGAGGATTTAATTCAAGCGAAATTTAATAGTGAAGAAATTGTTAGAGCCAATAAAAAGGTCGAAGATTCAAATATCATTGTCATTCTGACACCTGTTTACAAATCTTCTTTTACCGGGGTTTTAAAAACCTATCTAGATCTATTACCGCAAAATGGTCTTGAAGGTAAGACCGTTTTACCGATTGCGATTGGAGGAACCTTTGGACATCTATTAATGTTGGATTATGCATTGAAGCCAGTGCTATCTGCGCTTGGAGCAACCCATATTTTAAAAGGTGCTTTTATTCTGGATAGTCAAATAAAGAAAATAGAAAATATTCAATATGAAATAGATGAAGCAGCTAAAAATCGCGTTGAAACTTCCTTGAATTTCTTAAAAAATTCTTTATCCCCGGAAAAGAATGTGATCGGTTCTATTGTTTAAAAATGTTTTAAGGAAAAAGTACTTAAGCTAAATGGGGGGCTAGACTTTAAAGTAAATAAGATTTTACCCATGTGCAAAACTTCCGGCCAAAATTTGGCCGGAAGTTTTGCAACTATACAGCCCTCACTAGATTACCATCTGTACTGTATCAGAAACTTTATCTAATTTAAAGCTTACTTTCTTATCTCCACAAACAAGATCATAATCACCAAGGTATCCCTCGAATGAAACCTTTCCATTGTCATTTGTCTTGCATGTCACGTTTGTATACCAGTCATTTTTGATCAGTTTCTTTACAACTTCATATGATGGTACGGTGTGCAAATTCATTTGTCTGTCCCATTAGATTGCCTCCGTCTCATAACCGTTTTCGTATTATCTCACTAAAGAAAACGCTTTCGGTATATCATCTAAATTTTATCGAACTTTGTTTAATCGGGAAACTAACTATTCGTTCATATAATAAATTTTTTGAAAATTTTAATGCGAAGGTCCATTATAATGGATTTTGACGGGGTACCACCTAGAGGACCTTTTCTTTGCGTAGATTGAAAAAGGTGAAGCCCAATTAGCTTTGTTTATAGCTAATCTAGGCTTTACTTTTTTATGGTAAATACAATATAAGACCCGCCAATGGCAACCGTGTCATTCATAACGACTACAGTACAAGTAATGGCAGGAATAGGTTCAAACCCCATGTCTTTTATAGCTGCTAGATAAAAATCAATATGTTTTTTCGGGAGTGAACTGGCCGATGCCCTTTAATTTATAGTCAAAAAATTTAAGAATTAGTTTATTTCTAGTTTCAATAGAGTCATATTTATCAATGTCGCTTTTCCGCCTATAAAAAGCAGTAAAACCTCCATAAATGGAGGTAAGATTGTCGAGAAAGGGAATTTTTTCTCGGCAATTTTTTAAAATATCTGAATCTAAAACTCCCATTTTTTAATAATTTTTATTCCTGATTACTCCTTTATCTTTTCCTTCTGTAGTTTTATGCTCCCATTTTCCCTTGAAGTACAATCTGTTTTGCCGTTTGTTTGTGCTTCTTATTTGTGTGATAGATATTGGCCACTATCAGTATAATTCCTAAAATTAATAGTTTCGTATGGTAAGTATAAACGTCTCTCCCCTGGTTAACTGTTTTGGTGACGTCTGCTTTTTAAAGTTCTAATTCGCAAATCGTTAAAACAAAATTATTTCGTGTCGGAATGGGCGCACATTTTACTAATAACGTGTTTTCTTTTTTTCATATTCGCTAATACAACTTTTGAACCAATTCTTACTCCAATAAGTAAATCCGCAGTAATTCAGTGGAATAATTGAGTATCAAGTATGGGCTAATATAGCATAATTCCCCTTCAATTAAATAAAATGGATTGGAGAGTTTTATCCCGTTTTATTTCATTTGATCTTTCGACGGCTCTCAATTGTAAAGATCGGTTTTGATTTAATACAGGAAAGGGGATTTTATGGATGTCGTAAGTTTAGACCCTTATTTACATGTTCGTACTGCGAAAAATCCAGTGTACGCTCCTGTTGGTAACAAGTTACGCTTTATTGCTGATTATACTGGTGTACCTCAAGTATGGGAGCTCGATCGAGGTGAAGCCTGGCCTGCCCAAGTCTCTTTTACACAGGATAGAATAACCCTTATTAAGTATGTAAACGGTACATCTAATTTAATTATTGGGATGGATATTAAGGGAAATGAATATGAGCAATTATATTTACTAAAGAAAGATAATAAACTAATAGATCTGACAAACTCACCAGAACATATTCATCATTATGGAGGAAGCTCTCCTGATGGAAAATGGATTGCCTGGTCAAGTAATCGCCGGCATCCAGCCTATTTGGATATTTACATTCAAAATCTGGAAACACTAGAAATCCGTCTTGTTTATTTGGATAATGGGCTATTTTCATCCCTTAAATGGGTTCCAGAAGGAAATTCTCTATTAATTGAGAAAACAAATACACCTCTTGATAATGATTTAGGTATACTTGACCTTTCCACTGGAAGGGTGAACTGGATAACAAAACATTCAGGGGAAGCAAGCTTTAAAAATGTTCATTTTAATAAGGATGGAACTCATCTCTATTTATTATCCAATAAAGATAGAGAATTCTATGGGCTTGCATTTATTAACTTAAAAACAAAACATTTCGATTGGATGGAGATTGGAGAGTGGGATTTCGAAAATTTAGAAATGAGTAATGATAAAGATAAGCTTGCCTTTACGATAAATGAAGGGGGAATTTCCAAAGGGATTATTTTAGACTTAAACACAAGCTATCTTTATACATGCAAAACACCACTTGGTGTCATATCAAAAATGAAATTTTCCCCTGATAATCAAAAACTGGCATATGAATTTAATGGACCAGCATATCCACCAGAGATATGGGAACTTGATCTCAAAACAATACAAGCTGAGAGGCTTACATATGTTTCCCGATCACCAGCTCTGAAGGATAAATTGATTGAACCTGAAATCATAACCTTCCGCTCTTTTGACAACCTTCAGATTCCAGCATTTTACTACAAACCGAAAAACATCACTAAAAAACTGCCTGTTGTCCTTTATATTCACGGGGGTCCTGAGAGCCAAAGCCGTGCTGTTTACAACTCGATCCAGCAATACTTATTAAATCATGGTTATGCTGTTTGTGCACCAAACGTTCGGGGCAGTACGGGCTACGGAAAAACGTACACCCATCTTGATGATGTTCAAAAAAGAATAGATGCTGTAACGGATCTGGTTTATTTAGTTGAATGGCTAAAGACAAATAGGAACATAGATTTTGAAAAGATTGCCATAATGGGCGGCAGCTATGGTGGGTTTATGGTTCTTGCCGCCATTAGCCATTTTCCAAAGTATTGGTCTGCCGCTATTGATATTGTGGGAATGTCAAGTCTTAGAACTTTCCTGGAAACAACAAGCCCCTGGCGTAAGAAGCAAAGGGAGGCTGAATATGGAACAATTGAAAGAGACGGAAAATTTTTTGATAGAATTGATCCATTGAATCATACAGATAGAATCACTTCCCCGCTAATGGTACTCCATGGGGAAAATGATCTCCGAGTCCCGATAACAGAATCCGAGCAAATGGTAAATAAATTAAAGGATCGAAATCACCAAGTTGAATTTATTCGGTTTGAAGATGAAGGCCATAAATTCGAAAAACTTAAAAATAAAAGTACTGCCTATAAAGAAATGGTACAATTTCTCATTCGGCATATTGGTAAGTGATTTCTAAATGATGTCCTTTTCTATCAGAAAGGAAATATAAAGAATAGGAAACTCACAATGGGAGGTCCTATTTTTCAGATGATGGTTTTCTTTTAGAAATATTAAAGCACAGTTCGTATAATATTATGGGACTGCTCAAGGAGAGTTACCCACGTCATTAGTAAAAGTTGTTCAATAATATTTAGAATATTCGTCTGACAAGTAAACAGTGGAAAAAGCATACTTCTTAAGTCTTGAAAATGGTAGTTGGTTGTCTTGAATCTGAAGAAGGATCCAAGCTAATCAATCGATTAATTTCTTAAGTTGCCTTAGCTCGATACTCACTTAGGCTAAGGCAGCCTAAGATAAAGCCTAAAGAATTTTACATAAAGTACTGGGCACTATTCTTCTGAATATAGTTCATTAAAGCCTGTCAATTTAGCGCTGGTGAACACAAACTAGGACTCTCCAAAACTTTCGATCAGTTAAAAGCAGTATTTAAATTAGTTAATGGAAATACAAATTTAAATTCCTAGTTGACACATTGGATTAATATACTTATTATAATGTAATATATACATAATATTCCAAAAATGTATATAAAAACTTATGAGCATAGCTTATCAGTCAACTGAAGGCTGCTTCCATTCTAAATGGGAGTGGTCTTTTTTATTTAGTGTTAGGAGGGAGCAAAGAGCATGCAGGACTTATTTGTAAAAAATAGCAAGCAGCGCAAGTGGCTTGAACGGCTGTACCCATTAGAAGCGGACTTTAAAGCACAAGCCTCGCAAATCGACAAGGAGGGCAGCTTCCCTAGAGAGAATATCCAGGTGTTAAGAAAAATCGGTTATACCAAATTGACCTTACCAGAGGAATTTGGCGGGTCAGGATTTTCTCTATACGATACCATTCTCTTACAAGAAAAGCTGGGAAGCTATGATGGCAGCACCGCGTTATCGATTGGATGGACATTAATGACAGTTGGAGAATTATTTGAAAATCGGTATTGGAATCCAGAAAAGTTAGCATTTTTTGCTGAAGAAGTGAACGATGGGGCCATCATTAACCGAGCAGTAAGCGAAATGGCTACAGGCAGTCCCATTCGCGGGGGCAGGCCCGAAACAAGTGCTAAGCGTGTAGCTGGCAAATGGGTGATTAATGGGCGGAAGAGCTATACAACCTGCTCACCGGAACTGGATTATTTTTTAACTTCTGCTTGGATCGAAGAAAAAGGAACGGTAGGATTTTTGCTGATTCCAAAAGAAGCGGAAGGACTAACCATCGAGGAAAATTGGAATGTGATCGCGATGCGTGGTACCGGCAGCCATGATCTAGTATTAGAAAACGTGGTAGTGGATGAGTCGGACTTAGTCGAAATTCCCAGTCATCATACGGGGTTTAAACTGAATGGCTGGGGTCTGCTGATTCCTGCCACCTATTTAGGGATCGCGCAGGCGGCCAGGGACTATGCACTCGAATTTGCCAATACCCATTCGCCCAATAGTATTAAGGGTCCAATCGCTCAGCTGCCGAACGTGCAGGCGTTATTAGGCGAGATGGACTTGGAATTAAACAAAGCAAGATTTGCACTATATGGTACGGCAGAGGCTTACATTGATGAGGATCGTCATCGGGATATCACAAATGAAGCACTTGTAGCCAAACATATTGTGACCAACTCCGCGATTACAGTGGTCGACAAAGCGATGCGATTAGTCGGAGCAAAAAGCTTACAGCTAACCAATCCACTCCAGCGTTATTACCGAGATGTTCGGGCAGGCCTGCATAATCCGCCAATGGATGATCTAACCATTTTAAAATTAGCTCAAACAGCTATTCAACAATATGAATCTAAGGGAGGAAAAGACAATGAAAATGAATAAGTTTTTTAAAATCGCCGCTACAGGAATTGCTTTAGTAACCCTCATCGCAGGCTGCGGCTCAACGGCAACAACTGGGGCAAAAGCGGATGCGGGAGCTGCTAAGAAAGAAGTCAGAAAAGTAAAAGTAGCGTTTGATCAAGGCGGTAAACCAATCGGATACCTAGATGAAAAGGGCAACCCAACCGGATATGAAATTGAAGTGATGAAATTAGTGGATAAGGCATTGCCAGAATATGAATTCGAATATGTGCCGACATCCAGTGAAGACTTATTGGTAGGGGTGCAGCAAGGCAAATATCAAGTAGGGGTAAAAAATGCCTGGTTCACAGAGGAAAGAACGAAGAGTTATATTTTTCCGAAAGAATTCCTCGGACTCAGCGGTGTTGGCATTTTGTTAAAAAAGAAAAACGAAAATATAAAAGACTTATCAGACTTTGCTAAAGCTAAGCTTTCGTTAGCACCTATCGCGGCAAGTAATGCTCAATATACCATTGTGGATGAATATAACCAAGCCAATCCAGAAAATAAAGTTAAACTGGAAGCCGGAGATGCATTCTCAGTGGATGTCGTTCAATGGGTAAATGAAGGACGTGTAGATGGAGGCATTTATTTGGGAGCAACGTATGAAAAGCAAGTTCTTGCAAAGGATGGACCTTATCATAATTTAGCAAATGACCTCGTTTATAATGAGTTTGCAGTTGTCAAAACTTGGCCATTATTCAACAAAAAAGAACAAGAATTTGCAGATGCCTATGATCAAGCCATCAAGAAAATTAAAGAGGAAAAGAAGACAAACAAACTGATGGTTAAGTTCTATAATACCGATTTATTTAAACTATTGGATACTGTAAAAAGGTAACCATCTAAAAAGAGGTGGAATATGCAAACGTATTTTGATAGTGCCTACATTTGGGGAGCATTGCCACAACTTCTTTCGTTTTTACACGTAACTTTTATGGTTGCAGGTCTATCGGTTTTGTTCGGTACGATTCTAGGATTTATCTTAGCTGTTATGAAACTAGGAACGAATACGGCTGCCATAAAAATCGCTAATGGGTATACCACTATTTTAAGGTGTACCCCCTCTATTGTTCTTTTATTTTTAGTGTATTACGGGCTTCCGGCAATAGCCAGTAACTTTGGTACAGAACTGAATCATCTTCAAACTTCGATTTATGTTGTGATTACCTTTTCGCTGCAATTTGGGGCCTTCATGTCTGAGGTAATGAGAACGGCCTATGAAGCGATCGACCGGGGACAATATGAGGCAGCGGTTAGTGTCGGGCTTAGTCCTGCCCAGGCATTTCGGAGAATTGTGTTGCCGCAAGCATTTGTTGTCGCATTGCCCAATTTCGGCAACAGCTTCCTTGAATTAATGAAAGAAGGATCATTAGCGTATACCATTGGTTTGGTTGATATTATGGGGAAAGCAAGCCTTATTATTTCAAATAACTATAATTCTCATTCGTTAGAAATTTATCTAGCCTTATCTCTTATATACTGGGTTTTATCCATTTTGATTGAACAGTTCTTTTC
The DNA here is from genome assembly GCF_038440275.1 of Bacillus sp. OTU2372. Classification (NCBI taxonomy): domain Bacteria; kingdom Bacillati; phylum Bacillota; class Bacilli; order Caryophanales; family Bacillaceae; genus Bacillus; species Bacillus sp. OTU2372. Next base: position 70,949 of record NZ_JASATK010000019.1, on the reverse strand, counting down.
AAAGTTAGAAAAGATTTTTAGTAAAGGTAACCTGGTTATAAAAACGACATAGGGGGTGACAGCATGTCGGTCGGATTGGATGTTTCATTTTTAGTAAAAACCTTTTTTGTTGCATTATCTGGAGTGCCTATAGCCTTACTCATTACGATTGTCTCCTTGCTCATTGCTCTGCCTTCAGGATTTTTGCTCGCCTTATCGCGGATTAATCGAATTCCAGTGATAAGCCAGTTAGCACGAGTCTATGTTTCGTTTGTGAGAGGGACTCCCGTCATTGTTCAAATTTTTATTATTTTTACAAGTGTTCCTTTACTATTGGCTCCCATATTCGAGAAGTATCATGTGAAAACGAGTATCTACGATATCAATCCGATTTGGTACGCATTTATTGTTTTCTCGTTGAATACAACTGCAATTTTAATAGAAGTATTTCGTTCTGCTATTAGCACGGTCAGTAAGGGGCAGCTGGAAGCAGCTTATTCCGTTGGGTTGAACAATGTGCAAGCGTTTAGAAGAATACTCATTCCACAAATATTAGTGGTGGCATTGTCCAATATTTGTACAGCAACGGTCAATCTTATTAAAGCTACCTCCTTGGGTTATGCTTTGTCATTGAGAGAGATTACGTTAAAAGCTCAAGTGGCTGCTAATGTTGGCTACAATTTTATTGAAGCGTACATCGATATCTTTCTTGTCTATCTTATTTTATGCAGCTTAGTGGAAACCTTATTTAAGCTGTTTGAAAAACGGTTAAGGAAGTATAAAGCAGCCGATGCCTAAGCTCAAGATTGGAGGCAAAGTCATGTTAGAGATTAAAAATATCCACAAATCCTTTGGTAAGAATGAGATTTTAAAAGGAGTAGATTTACAGATTGATAGGGGTGATGTGGTTGTCATTCTTGGCCCGAGTGGCTCTGGTAAGACCACATTGCTTCGGTGCATTAACTTTCTTGAACGAGCCGATCAGGGGCAAGCCATTTTTGGTGATATTCATGTAACCCTTAAATCTGCAACCAAAAAACAAATACATCAAATCAGGCAAAAGATTGCTTTTGTGTTTCAGAATTATAATCTGTTTACGAATAAAACAGTATTAGAGAATGTGACAGAGGGTCTTATCATTGGAAGAAAGGTTCCGAAAGCAGATGCCAACGAGCTGGGGAAACAGGCCTTGGCGAAGGTCGGATTGGCAGATAAATTGAATTCCTACCCTAGTGAACTGTCTGGCGGGCAGCAGCAGCGGGTTGGCATAGCAAGAGCGATTGCGTTAAATCCGGATATTATTTTATTTGATGAACCAACGTCTGCACTGGATCCAGAATTAGTCGGTGAAGTCTTAACCGTCATGAAAAATATTGCAAAAGAAGGAACAACCATGTTAGTGGTGACCCATGAAATGTCTTTTGCAAAGGATGTAGCCAACCGAGTCATCTTTATGGATGGCGGTGTGATCGTAGAAGAGAATTCTCCAAAGGAGATCTTCTCAAGACCAAAAGAAGAAAGAACGCAGCATTTCTTAAGACGGGTCATACCTGAAGATTTTATTTATAATATCTAATGAACGAGAAACCTCTAGAAATGGAGGTTTTTCTTCATTGTTCCCATCAAAATGTCTTGTAACTAATACTTTAATCTGATTTGGTATTAAAAGATTAATGTTTAATGATTTAGTTATAATTATATTTATTGGTTAAAATTAACTTTCATTTAAACGTGGATTAGAAAAAAACAAATTAGATGCATGGGTTATCATGTAGTGGAAATCACAATCACATTCTTAAATTAAGAAAACAGCCTTTGAATTAAAAAATGAAAAATACCCTCTTGACAGAGCATCCCTGATTAAATACAATATTTCTATAAATACTGAAATAAGAATTGCAGAAAGGAGGTTTTTAACGGTGAGTGATGATATTGCAGTAAAAGTCTATAAGGCACTAGGTGAATCGACTCGTTTACAAATCGTAAAATTACTTGCTCAACAATCAGAGTTAGCTTGCCTGGAAATGGCAAATCAATTAAAAGTCCCTGCCAATTCAACATTGACACATCATTTAAAACCATTACTCGATTGCGGATTATTAGCAGTTCGCAGAGAGGGAACCTTCAGATATTACAGTTTACAACGAGAAGTCCTTGAACAATACGCTCCCGCTTTGCTTAAATGTTAAAGCGGAATAATTTTAATTTCAATTTCAGTATTTATAGAAATACCGAATAATTGAAATGAACGGGGGAAAATGTATGGGTCAAATTAGCAAAGAAACAAATTCTAGGGGAAATTTAAAAAATGGTTTAGAAAGTAAATTGTTTGAACCGATAAAAATCGGAGCTTGGAATTTACGCTCTCGTATCGCAATGGCACCGTTAACGAGATCCTTTGCAGATGATCAGACGGGCGTAGTAGGAGAGGATATTGTTGAATATTACCGAAAACGTGCTGCCGATGGAGTCGGTTTAATCATCTCAGAAGGAACCGTCATTAGTCCTCGTGGAAAAGGCTATCCTGGAATTCCAGGCATTTATTCAGACGAACAAATTAAGGGATGGAAAAAAGTAACTAATGCTGTGCATAAAGAGGGAGGAACAATGATCGCTCAAATATGGCATGTTGGTCGTTTATCTCATCACGAGCTTGCTGGAAATCTGCCTCCTCAAGCACCATCAGCTATTCCAGCTGAAGGCCTTGTCTCTCGTTTCCGTAAGCCATATGATGTTCCTGAAGAAATGACAATTAAAGAGATTAATGAAGTAATCAATCAATATGCGCAAGCTGCGAAAAATGCAATAGCAGCAGGTTTTGATGGTGTGGAAATTCACGGTGCCCACGGATACTTAATTGACCAATTTAATTCAGATATAACAAATCATCGTACAGACGAATATGGTGGTGACCTTGCTCAAAGATTAACGTTCATGAAGGAAGTAATTAAAGCAGTTATCGACGCAATCGGTACAGAACGAACAATGATTCGATTCTCTGCTCATAAAGCAGATATACCAAATTACATGTGGGAAGATCCAGAAATGGCTATTCGTACATTTGTTGAGGCATTTAAGGAAGCGGGTGCAACAATGATTCACCCATCGATTATGCAATTTGATCGAGTGCTTGCAAATGGAAAAACGTTGCATCAATTAGTCCGAAAATACTGGGATGGTGTCATTATTGGGGTAGGTACATTAACTCCAGAAATGGCGAATCAGGCGATTGAAGAAGGAATAATTGATGTCGCTGCTTTCGGACGCCCATTAATATCTAATCCTGATTTTATTCATCGTTTAAAAAACGGTAAAAAATTGGAAGAATACGATGTTAAGAAGCATCTTAATACATTAATTTAAAGCACTAGAATAGAATGAAGCTTATATAGCTTCTTTCATTTTGTATGTTATTTCAGTGTTTATAGAAATATAAAAATTAATAGTGATAATGAGGAGAAAATTTTACATGTCAAATACAGCAAAGATTTATATTTTAGCATTGATAAGTTTTTTAGTTGGTACTTCACAGTACATCATCTCAGGTATTTTGGATAAAATGGCAGATGCCCTAGGAGTGTCAATTGGAGCGGCTGGTCAATTAATTACAGTCTTTTCATTAGCCTATGCAATCGGTACACCTATATTAATGGTATTAACGGCTAAAATGGAAAGACGTAAATTACTGATCTATACGTTATTTGTTTTTATTATAGGAAATTTACTTTCAGTAATTGTTCCAGGGTATGGATTATTTATGATTGCTCGCATTATTATGGCTTTAAGTACAGGTGTAGCGATCGTTACAGTTTTAAGTATCGCAGCAAAGATTACACCTGCTAATAAAAAGGCAAGTTCAATTGCAACAGTTGTCATGGGATTTACCGCATCATTAATCATTGGTGTTCCTATTGGACGTTTTATTACATCTACGTATGGCTGGAAATTTGTATTTATCGGTATCGCATTTTTAGTTTTACTTGTCATTTTTATTGTTATAAATACAATACCAAAAATGAATGGTGATGCTACGATCCCTTTAACGAGACAAATTGCTATGTTCAAAAAACCAAAAATTGCTTTAGCATTATCAATCACCTTCTTTTTAATGACAGGGTACGGGATTATTTTTACTTATTTATCTCCATACCTTGTAAATACTGTAGGTATGAGTGATCATCTTTTAAGCATTACTTTACTTGTTCTTGGAGTTGCAAGCTTATTTGGTTCTAAACTAGGTGGCTTAAGTGCAGATAAAAGAGGCGTAATTTTCACATTAAAAAGAGGGTTACTTGTAAACGGAACATCTTTAGTCGTGCTTTCATTTGTATCACATTCAATTATTGCAGTATTTATTATATTGACAGTCTGGTCATTTGCAGGATGGTCATCAGGTGCAACTCAGCAATATAATTTAGCAACGATATCACCTGAATCCTCAGATGTGTTGCTAGGTCTGAACCAATCGATGATGCAATTAGGTTTTGCAGTTGGTGCAGGTTTAGGTGGAGTAATTGTGGGGCAAATATCAATATCATCAATTACATGGTTCAGTGCGTTAAGTGTTGTGTTTGCAAGTATTACAACATTTGGATTATCACGTTTCTTAAATAATAAAAAGATAGTCAACCAAGGTTTTTTGGCAGAAAAGAGAGCTTGATCAAATTGGGAGTCTTAAATCGTTATCTTTGCATTTTGTTTACACAATTTGGCTAGTCAACCAACTAAAGGTTCAGAGCTTGTGGCTCAAGAGTTTAAGAGTTCCGCAATGGTTCCATCCAAGAGCATTCGCGGCAAAGTATGACCCAAAAGCATCTGATGCAACGAATGCTGCCGTTGCATCAAAAGAATACATTCAAACGGTGAAAGTCAATGAGAATCAATTAAAAAAGGAAAATGGAAATGTAGGTGACACGATTCCACCAGATCTAGTGACAACTTCCGGTTCCGGTTTTGATCCCGATTTAAATCCGGAAGCACCTAAGGCACAGGTACCTAGAATTGCCAAAGCCATGAATGTTTCGGAAGATCGAATAGAAAAACTTATAAAGGAACATACCAAAGGACGCCAGTTGGGGATTTTTGGTGAGTCTCGTGTAAATGTTTTAGAACTAACCTTCTTTTCTTTTTCAACTAAATGGGCAGGGTAGGTTAGTTTGAAATATGCGTAAAATAAAGGGAATTTAAGAGAATCTTAGTAATTTCAGATAAGCTACGGAATGCAAGGGGGATAATTCATGGATAAAGTTGATACTCCTGGAAAGATTATAATACTTAATGGTACTCCAAGATCTGGGAAGTCAAGCATCGCCGCTGTAATTCAGAATATGTTCGAAGGTGTGTGGATGAATATAGGTGTCGATAATTTCATGAAGATAACCCCCGAAAGATATCAGCCTGGGATAGGTTTGCGACCAGGCGGTGAACGTCCAGACCTCGAACCTCTCGTTAATATTATGTACCGTGCTATGTATGAGATGGTTGCTATATATAGTCGGCTAGGTCTAAACGTCGTAGTGGATGTTGGTCATCATGAAGGGTATTCCATCCCACTGGATATTCTCCCTAAATGTGCTCGGATACTAAATGGACTTCCTGTTTTGTTTGTTGGCGTCCGTTGTCCAATTGAAGTTGTCTTGGAACGACGGCTTAAAACTGGATATGTTGGATACAACGCTCAAGGTATGGTACCAAAGTCAGTCAGTTTATGGCAGCAGCTAGTCCATGTACCTGGTATCTATGATTTGCAAGTCGATACATCAGTTCTCGCTCCCGAAGAGTGCGCCAAATTGATTCGCCAGCGACTCGAAGATGGTCCACCTCCGACAGCTTTCCAGTACATTCAAAGATTGGGAATGAAATAGTTATTGTAATCGCGGTAGGTATTACTGCAGTAGAGTTATAGACCTTTTGATTTTCTAACTTTCTAGGTAAAAAATTATATATCAAAAAAGGCTAGGTATGCTACTGGCCTTTTTAACAAGTAAAGAAAGTATAAAAGGTTAGACTTTGAGAATTGTCCAGCTCCAGCGCCTAGCCCCTCGAGGTCACAAGCCTTCCTTTTGGGAGCGACTTGTGCTTGTCGGGGCTGAACAAGGCGCTTACGCTTTTCTTAATGATTATTATTAAATTGTGTTCTTTTGTTTTATAAAATGATATTTAAGAAAGTATTATATGATCCTCTCTAGCAAAATCCCCAATTCTTTTGCTATGGACTTAGGCGGAGAAGGCATCCCATCCTTTAACCATGACTCCAAAACGCCTACATAAGCATTTGCAGCGAATTTAACAATAATATCTTCACTTAAACCTTCATTTTTTCCTTTTGTTTTATGCAACTCTTCCTTGTACCCTTCCATAACATACTCTAGGAACATACTACGAAAAGAAGGGGTCGCCTCTTTGCTCGCTAACATCGTTGAAAAGAATAAATAATGAGTCTCAAAGTATTCAAAAAAGATCTGAATTGCATCTACCCATTCCTCTTGACATGCCCATTCACTGGTTTCCTTAAGCTCGTTTATATGCTCTTCTATCATCTTATCTAGTAAATCGTATTTATCCAAGTAATGGAGATAGACAGTACTTCGGTTTACATTTGCCCTGTCAGCAATATCCTGGATGGTAATGTCATCGAAATTTTTTTCACTCATCAGTTCAAGAAATGCTTTTTTTATCGAATTTTGAGTTTTGACTACTCTTCTATCTACTTTCTTCATTGTTTCATCACCAGACTTTCTTAAAGTTTATCAACAATTTTTATTGATTTGTTGTATAAACAACGAATTGCGTTAATTTAACGATTGAAAGCATCGTATTTCTATTTATAATTATAAACAGATGTTGTTTAAACAATCAATGATGTTAATTGTCTTAGTTAAGGTTTTGCGTCATTTTGTTGGCGGTACCCCTAAAAGAAAATAATAAGAAGAGAGGGTTATTGAAGAAATGTCAAAGACAGATAACTATATTTTTGAAATAAGCGATAAGGTAACAAGGAAATCAGTTTCATACAATAACAGGTTTGGAATCAAAATTGCGGCAGATCTCTATTTGCCAAAAGACTTTGATGAGTCAAAGAAACATGCAGCCGTTATTATAGGTGCTCCATATGGTGGTGTTAAAGAACAGGGTTCGTGTATTTATGCTCAAAACATGGCAGAGCGTGGTTTTGTGGCTCTTGCATTTGACCCATCATTCAACGGATACAGTGGTGGAGAGCCACGGCACCTTTCTTCTCCTGATCTTTTCGTAGAAGATTTCAGTGCAGCCGTTGATTATGTAGGTACGCGTCCATTTGTAGATAGGAATCAAATTGGTGTAATCGGTATGTGTGGTAGCGGTGGTTTTGCGATCAGTGCAGCGCAGGTTGATAGGCGCATCAAGGCCGTTGCCACGGTAAGCATGTACGATATATCCCGTGTGGCAGCCAACGGCTGGATGGACTCGTTAACCGAGGAAGCACGCAACAGTATCCTCGATGAAATTGCCGACCAGCGTTACGTCGATTTTGAGGAAGCCCAGCCAGCACTCGCCCAGCGAGGAGCACCTATTGGATTTGACGAAAATACAGACCCTGTCGGTCGTGAGTTTGGAGAGTTCTATTCTACGCCTCGTGGGTACCACCCAAACTCAATTACTCAATTTACCGTGACAAGCAGCATGTCATTTATGAATTTCCCGTTGCTTACGCACATTAAATCGATTTCGCCGCGTCCGATTTTGTTCATCATGGGCGAGCACGCTCACTCACGATACTTTAGTGAAGATGCTTACGAATTGGCGGCAGAACCAAAAGAGCTGTACATCGTTCCCAATGCAGGACATGTTGATTTGTATGACAAAACGGATTTGATTCCATTCGACAAGTTGGAAGCATTCTTTATCGAGAATTTGAAGTAACAATCGCTTCAAAATAAAAGTAAGGAACTTTAAGTGAAAAAGATTGGGTGGAAGACATTAAAAGGTCCAGCCGACTGTTCGCGAGTGACGTTCTCCACATTATCATACTTGGTAGTGAGGAGCCGTCGCGCGTATATCAAAACGCCTATCGATAGCTATCTGCCTCCTAGCTAGCTTACGAGGATGCATACATTGTCAGATGAGGTCCTTTATGTTTTTCATAAAATGGACTAGCTATGCCTCTTTGTATTAATTAAGTTTGTTCTGTTAAAATTACTTATGTGGAATTTTTAATTTGATTAAAGATCCCTTAACTATCCACATTAGCACCCTTGGAATTTAATTTCAGGGAGACTATATAGAATATTAGGAGAAGACAATGCACGCATTATTAATAGGAGCAACGGGAGCCACAGGGAAAGACTTGCTGGATTTATTGTTAAAAGACGATTCTTTTCATCAGGTAGATATCTTTGTTAGGCGTAATCTGGATGTCCAACATGAAAAATTAAAGATACATGTTATTGACTTTGATAAATCAGAACAATGGAGATATTTAGTGAAGGGCGATGTTTTGTTTTCGTGTTTGGGAACGACCTTTAAAACAGCGGGAAGTAAAGAAGCACAATGGAAGGTTGACTACGATTATCAATACCAGTTTGCTAAATTTGCCAGAGAAAGAAATGTAAATAATTATGTATTGGTATCATCTGGTTTTTCTTCTCCTAATTCTTTCTTCTATTATACAAAAATGAAAGGGCGGTTAGAAGAAGCTGTCAAGGCTTTAGGATTTCCAAAGTTGACTATCTTTAACCCGCCTGTTTTGATACGAAAAAATAGTGATCGAACAATGGAAGTTGCCGGATTGAAAGCCATACAGTTTTTTAATAAAATAGGGATTTTTCGCTCTCAAGAACCTCTACCGACCGAAATATTAGCTCAAGCCATGATAAATTCTGCCAAAACAAAAGAAAACGGCATTTTTACATTAAAAGGGAAAGCGATTTGGAAATGTGCCAAAGCTAATTATGAATAAAAATTTTCTATACAGTAGACAATAGAGCTCGTTGACGACCGGCATCTCCAAAAATCTTCTATTACGGTAGACAATAGAGCTCATTGACGACCGGCATCTCCAAAAATGTTTCATCACGGTAGACAATAGAACTCATTGACGACCGGCTTCTCCAAATATCATCCATCACGGTAGACAATAGAGCTTTAAGGATCGGCTCCCGTGCAAGAGCATGGGGGTAAAGCACTTGTGCTTCTGATATGGATTATAGAAATAGGTTAAGTGTAGTAAATGGTAGAAACAGAGAAGCCTGTATTTAAATAGATATTTATGAAATACAGTGGTTTCTATTAATTAGTAAGTAATGGAATCCCTATTTTATCGTTTTTATGAATATCTTCTGTTCCGGCATTCAATGCAGACTTGTAATAGCTGCATTTATGCTCGATCACTTCCATCGTTTTTTTTAGGTCTTCCATCTGTGCTTCAACATGAGCTTTTCGGTCTAAAAACATGTCATATCTTTGTTGCAACGTGGCATCCCCCTCAGAACACCAATCAATGAAAGTTTTAATTTCCTTAATAGGCATCCCGGTAGCTTTCAGACATTCAATTACTTTTAAAGCGTCGATATCGGATTCTTTAAACACTCGTGTTCCGCTGGTTGTCCGTTCTACAAAAGGAATTAGACCCTCCTTGTCGTAGTAACGCAAGGTATAAACTGTTAGATTTAATTCTTTTGCAACTTCGCTTATTGAATATGTCTTCATCGTTTATCTCCTATTCTAAATGATAGACTTAGAGTTAACTCTATGATTTTAGGAGATTTTATCACGGTATTATCCGAATGTCAAAGTAACCTTACAGGGAAAGTAGAACTTGGCTGGAGATATACTTCCAAAAAAGAATATAGGTAGCTTTAGGCTATAACAAATGGTTTGAAATCATTTTGGTCAAGGGATCTTCAAAAGAATTCTATACTAATCTCTTGACCTAGAGTTAACTATAGGGATTAATATTGTTTTGCAAGAGAAAGAAGAAAGGATAGAAGGGAATGAAGGGGAATTTTAACCTGATTTCTTCATTTTATCCGGTACAGGCCATTCTCTTGAAAACTATAAATTATTGGAGGTTTTTTTATGATAACTGCTAAAGCACGTGCTGTAGACGGTCCAGACAAACCGTTTCGAGCGGCTGAAATTAAAAGACGCGATCTTGATTCGCATGATGTTCTGATTGAAATTAAATATGCGGGTATTTGCCATTCTGACATCCATACTGCTCACGGCGAATGGGGTCCCGTGAACTATCCGCTCGTACCTGGACATGAGATTGCGGGAATTGTCACCGAAGTAGGCGCAGCGGTCTCAAAATACAAGGTCGGGGACCGGGTAGGAGTCGGATGTATGGTTGATTCCTGTGGCGATTGTGAGAATTGCCGTAAAGGTGAAGAACAATACTGTCTTAATGGAAATGTACCCACCTACGCTGGTGTTGACAAATACGGTGAGCCTACTCAAGGTGGCTATTCAACCCACATTGTCGTAACTGAAGACTTCGTAGTGAGAATTCCTGAAACAATAGAGCTTGATGTTGCATCACCATTACTTTGCGCAGGTATTACAACATATTCTCCACTAAATCATTGGGGAGCTGGTCCAGGTAAGAAAGTAGCGGTTGTAGGTATGGGTGGTCTTGGTCATATGGCTGTCCAAATTGCACACGCCATGGGTGCCGAGGTTACCGTCCTGTCACAAACATTGAAGAAAAAGGAAGATGGCTTGCAATTAGGAGCAGACCATTACTATGCAACAAGCGATCCAGAGACGTTTAGCAAACTGGCGGGTACGTTCGACCTTATCATTAATACAGTAAGCGCTAAGATTGATATTAGTGCCTACCTTTCGTTGCTAGCACTGGATGGTGCATTGGTCAACGTCGGTGCGCCAGCAGAGCCACTGTCACTAAATGTGTTCTCTCTCATCGGTCATCGCCGTTCATTCGCAGGTTCAATGATTGGAGGTATCCGTGAGACTCAGGAAATGTTGGATTTCTGTGCAGAACATAACATTGTTCCTAAGATTGAAGTCATTTCAGCCGACCAAATTGACGAAGCCTACGAACGTGTGTTAGCTTCGGATGTGAAGTATCGATTCGTGATTGACATTAGCACCATGTAAGTCTCGTAAATGATAAATTCTAATAAGGATGTCCATTAAGCCTAGCTTTTTGGACATCCTTGTATAAAGTGGCTTCAAAGTGCGTAAGTCAAGGTAAAATCAAAAAGTTACCCAACAGAAGCCGAGGCATTAGTCAATTTAAAGAATTTGAAAACTTCGCCTGAATTTCTTTTAAAAAAATATCTGAAGCAGCGGAAAAAACCTGATGCTTTTTCCAAACAATATTTAAGCCAGATGCAAGTTTTGGCTTTAGCGGTCTAAAACAAAGGTTACTATCACTAGACGTATTCACTATTTTATCAAGAGTTATTGCATAACCAATGCCCTCATCAACCATAATGGCAGCATTATAGGCAAGATTGTAGGTAGTCACGACGTTTAATTTATCAAAATCTTCACCAAACCAATCCGCAAATTCATTTTTGGAAAATGTCTGTTTCATTACCTGGCGAGAACAGATCAGCGGAACATTTAATATATCCACTGCTTGAATGGAATCTTTGAAAGCAAGAGGACTGTCTTTCCTCATAACAACGCCCCAAACATCTTTACCAGGGATGTTGAGATAATTGTATTTTGATAAATCAGCTGGTTGAATTAAGATACCAAAGTCAAGCAATCCTTTGTCAAGCCGTTCAGTCACATCATCTTCGTTTCCACTGTAGAGATGGTACCGTATATTTGGATAATGTAACTGTAAATCTTTGACTACCCGTGCAATCTGTCTGATAGCGTCCGTTTCCCCACCACCTATATAGACATCACCACCTATTGTTTCTTCCATAAAATTAAATTCTTTCTCTAATTTATCGACCATATCAACGATTTCTTCTGCTCTCTTTCGCAGGAGCATTCCTTCTTCTGTGAGAATGATACTGTGACTACTGCGAGTAAATAGTTTTTTTCCTAATTCTTCTTCAAGGTCTTTTAATTGTCTTGACAAGGTTGGCTGTGTAACATGCAAAAAATCAGCGGCAGCCGTCATGCTTCCTTCTCTTGCAACAGTAAGAAAATAGCGCAAAACTCTTAGTTCCAAAAAATAACCTCCTTTATGATGTTTTAGTATATACGTTTTTAAAATGCCTATCAAGCATATCATGATATTAGATATAAGCATTGGTTATATCAAAGGGACCAAGCTAAAATAAATAGTAATAACACATTAGAAAGGATGGTGTTTAGTGTGCCTGCTATTAAAGATAAAGTGGTTGTATTTATGGGTCCATCAAAAATCACCATCCGCCCGAAACAACAAGTGTATTAGTGGATGTTGAGTAGAAGGGATATTTTTTAAAGAAAATCTAGGAGGAAATCAATATGACTAACAATAAGAAAGTTTGGTTTATCACAGGTTCTGGACGTGGAATGGGCGTTTAGTTCGTAAAAGCTGCTCTTACAGCAGGTGATCAGGTCGTCGCCACTGGTCGTAATACTGATATGGTAGCTAAAGTTATCGGCGATGATGAAAATCTGTTAATTGTGAAGTTGGATGTCACGGACCCAACAGATGCTGAGGCTGCCATCAAGTCGGCTTTAGACCGATTTGGACGTATTGATGTGTTGGTCAACAATGCAGGTAACTTCTTTGGCGGATTCTTCGAGGAGCTGAGCCCACAGCAGATTGAACGACAAATTACTATCAATCTCTATGGTCCGATGAACGTCACCCGTGCAGTGCTGCCTGTAATGCGTAAGGCTCGTTCCGGACACATTATTTCTGTTTCTTCTCTTGCGGGCTTAGTAGGATTTGAGTACAATGCCGCTTACTCTGCTTCAAAATTTGGTCTTGAGGGTTTTATGGAGTCGTTACATCAGGATGTCGCTCCATTCGGCATCAAAACCACCATTGTAGAACCGGGCTTCTTCCGTACCGAATTTTTGGAGCCAGAATCAACATTCCTTGCTGAGCCAACTATCGATGACTACGCCGAGCGTAATGCACAATACCAGGCTTTCTGGAAAGAAAAAAATGGAAAACAGAAAGGCGATCCATTCAAGCTTGCAAAGGCTCTAATCACCATCGCAAGTAAGGAGGAACCTCCGTCTCGCTGGATCGCTGGTGCAGATGCAATCGCAGGTGCAGAGCAGAAAGTTGCAGAGCTTCGTAGTCAGATTAATGCCTATCGGGACCTTTCTATATCCCTTTCTTACCAGGATGAGTAACTAGTCAGACCCGAAGTAAACTAAATTCTTTGAGAAGAACCGTTACAGTAAATGCTCCCAAAAAATGGGGGCAATTTATCGTAGAAAGGAGTTGTTTTTTTGGCTAAACGAAATAATTTATTGATTTTTATATTAACCATAGGAGTATTCGGCATCTTAAATACTGAAATGGGGGTTATTGGGATATTGCCTTCCATTGCTGATCACTTTCAAGTCAGTATAGCAAAAGCAGGATGGCTGGTGAGTTTTTTTGCCCTTGTTGTTGCAGTATCTGGTCCAACGATGCCTTTATTGTTTTCGGGGATAAATCGGAAGATGGTCATGTTACTTGTACTAGGTATTTTCGTATTGGGGAACATCGTATCTATTTTTTCAACTAACTTTACCATTCTATTAATGGCTCGGATCATTCCAGCTTTTTTTCATCCCATTTATTGTTCGTTGGCATTTACTGTAGCCGCTGCATCAGTAAGTAAAGAGGAAGCTCCAAAAGCTGTTTCCAAAGTATTTATAGGAGTATCTGCCGGTATGGTAGTCGGTGTACCAATCGCAAGTTTTATAGCTAGTGCAACCTCTTTACAAATGGCGATGGTATTCTTTGCTATTGTAAATATGTTGGCATTCGTTGCTACCATACTATTTGTACCCTCTATGCCTGTTAAGAAAAGACTTTCTTACGGAGCACAAGTATCGGTATTAAAAAAATCTATTACTTGGCTTTCGATTGTGTCTGTTATTTTATTAAACTCAGCCGTATTTGGAGTTTATAGTTATCTTGCAGATTATCTGAAAACTGTAACGAATATGTCTCCCAATACCATCAGTCTAATATTATTCGTATTCGGCGGAGCCAATATTATTGGAACCATTCTCGCAGGGAAGTTACTTACTAAAAATGCGATTAAATCTGTAATGACATTTCCTTTTGCATTGGGAGTTGTTTACATCCTGTTATTCTTATTTGGACAATTTACCCTACCAATGGCGATCATTACTTTAATTTGGGGAATTATAGCTGGAATAGGGGGCAATATTAACCAATATTGGATTACGTCTTCTGCTCCCGAAGCTCCTGATTTCGCAAATGGCTTATTTTTAACATCCGCTAATTTAGGAACAACATTTGGCGCAGCTGTAGGCGGGTTAATTATATCGGATATGGGCACACAATACGTCGTATTGGTGGGATTCCTATCATTGATATTAAGTTTGATAACTATTTTACTAAGAAACTACATGTTTACCCCTACACAACAACTTTCAAAATAAGGAGTATCCCTATTAGATTTTAAGATACCACTCAATCTGAGAACAAGAAATGGAGGATTTAAAATGTCAAAAGATATAAAAGTTGCACTTGTCACCGGCGGGAATCGAGGTATTGGATATGAGCTGGTTAAACAACTGGCTTTGAAAGGTTTTAAGGTCATTTTGGCAAGTCGTGACCCAGAAATGGGTCATAAAGCTGCGCAAAAACTTCAGCAATCAAATCTAGATGTTTCGTTTGTGGTGATGGATATAGATAATCAAGAAAGCATCCATCAAGCTGCAATTACAGTAAATGAGCGGTATGGAAGAGTAGACGTATTGATTAATAATGCTGGCGTGTATCTGGAGGAAAATAAAAAGTTAGTGGCAATGGACCCTTCCATTTTGGAGAGAACAATGACAACCAATTTCTTCGGCGCTTACTATTGTGTCCGGTCATTTATTCCCCTCATGGAAAAACAAGGCTATGGGAGAATTATTAATGTTTCCTCAGAATATGGGGCGATGAGCGATATGTCATATCCAGGAGTAGGAGCTTATAAGTTGTCCAAATTTGCCCTAAATGGATTGACACGATTGGTAGCAGCTGAAATCAATGGGAATATTAAAATAAATGCAGTCGATCCGGGATGGGTAAGCTCAGATATGGGTGGACCATCGGCTCCAAGAACTCCGAAACAAGCGGCTGATTCTATTCTTTGGTTAGCGACTATTGGACCCGAAGGACCTAATGGGGGATTCTTTCGAGATGGAAAACGAATCGATTGGTAACCATGTCCGCCATTGCTGATCATTAAAATTAATCAAAGATATAAGTCGGTTTTCCTAATTGGATAATCGGCTTTTATCTATAAATTTGTGAAGGAAAGTAGTTTATCATTCTTATATTTAAATTTGAAATGTTCATGAAATTTCTTTCCATAATTTGCAGTATCACATTGTTTTTTGCAGTACCTATGAAACTTCTTATAAATGATAGTGAAAGATACAACATAACCTTTTTTATTATAAGTTGAAAATTCATATATTATTGTTGCAAAATAATATGAAAATTTCTTTATTGTATTACCTTCTATTAGTTTAACTTTTTTACTAGTCTCATCCATCACAGTACAAGAGGTTTCCAATTATACATTTCTAAACATTACAGGAGATCTTCCAAAAAAGTACTTAATAACAACTATTGACATTTATCAAAAGTGGCACAAAACAAATGAAACTGGTAAAAAATATTAAAAAAGTAGTTGACCTATGCATTCTGTGTTGTGTATTATGTATACATAAAGAACAATTCATAATTTTCGCAAGTAAGAGAAAAAGAAAGGAGTAGTTATGGAAGGAGTAAACTTAAAACCAATTAAGAAAGAGAACACAACACAAGATAAGGTTTATAAGCAAATTCAAAAGGCGATTCTTTTTGGCGGTATCTCCTCAGATGAAATCTTTACAGAGGTTCAATTAGCAGAAATGTTAAATACTTCAAGAACGCCTGTAAGAGCTGCTCTGCAAGATTTAGTAAAAGAAGGATTACTCGTTTCAATTCCAAGAAAAGGAGTAACCGTAAGAAGGATTACACAAGATGAACAGGATGAAATTTTTTTACTTCGTAGTTCGATTGAAGTTCAAGTGGTTAAAAAACTAACAGAAGTGATTACCTCTCCCGATCAGCTAAAGATATTAAGACTAATAGTTAAGGAGCAGCAGGAAGCAAAAGAAAATGAGGATGCTATAAAGTTTATTGAGCTAGACCATGAATTTCATCTTTCACTTACAAGATTGGCGAACTTTAGCATTATAGAAGAAGTATTACAAAATCTTCATAATCTGACTCAGCTTATGGGACTTAAAGCGGTCAGTAAACATGGAAGAATGAAAAACGTGATAAAAGAACACATCGAAATTATCGAGGCGTTAGAAACCAGAAATGCAGAGTTAGCATCAGCAGTAATTTTAAATCATTTAGATAATACAAAAGATACTTTAAATAATTTAGAGACCTCCTAATTTCTAGGGCTTTCCTAGAAATAGGTTGCTCAATAAAAGAAATGTCGACAAAGAAAGGATGAAAAAGATGAAAACGGTAGAGTCAACCTTGAGTCATGAAATGGAAGAGTTGCTTCAAGGGCAAACCTTGGTCTTTTGTCATACATATAGCAAAAGCTTAGGCAAAGTCATTTCGACTGCCTTGTCCTGGGTGTTTGCCATCGATTGTAAGACCGTACGATTTGTCGTAGACTGTAAATCAAAAATTGTGGAGGCCGTAAATGATCATAGTGAAATCACATTAAGTTTTATCGCGAATGAAAGCGTTTACTCGTTGTCGGGCCCTTCGAAAGTCAAAGTCGAAAAAACTCAAGATATGACCTTAAAGATGGCTATTATTGAAATCGAAGTAGAGGACCTTCGGGATATTACCTTTTATGGAGCACAAATTACCCAAAAGCCGCAATTTATCAAAACATACAAAGAATCACTGATCAAAAAGCTGGATAATGAAGTAAAAGAAGTCGTTTATAATCTATAAATCTATTAATAGAGAGGAAGATCATAGTGGTTAGGACAGGTAATGAATATTTAGAGTCTATTAGGGACAATAGAAATATCTATATTGGCGGAAATAGAGTAGATGATGTAACGACACATCCGGCTTTCAAAGGAATTACCGAAACAATTGCTAACCTTTATGATATTGCTGCAGACGAAAACAATAATATGATCTATAAAACAGAAGACGGAACGCTCGCAAATAAAATTTACATGATTCCAAAAAACAGGGAGGATTTAAGAGACCGGCGTGAAGCGATTAAAACGTGGTCTGATACTACATACGGATTTGTGGGTCGGTCTCCGGACCATGTTGCCTCCTTTTTTGCAGGGTTCGCAAGCTCTCCTGAAGTATTTGAAAGGGGACTTCCAAAACTAAAAGCTAACGCTGCAAATTTTTATAAGTTTGCCAGAGATAATGACTTATATTTATCCTATGTCATTATTCCACCGCAAATTGATCGAGGTAAAGCGTCCCATGAGCAGGAGAAAAAATTCTTGGCAACAGGTGTTTATGAAGAAAGAGAGGATGGCATTGTCATTAGAGGCTCGCAAATGCTCGGAACAGGTGCGGCCGTATCTAATTATTTGTTTGTAAGCTGTATTACACCGCTTCGCCCAGGTGATGAGGATTACGCTGTTTCTTTTGTGGTGCCAATGGATGCAGTTGGATTAAAGCTATATCCGCGCCCAAGCTATGCTGCAGACAAGCCTAGCACCTTTGATTATCCACTCTCCACTCGATTTGACGAGAGTGATGCGTTAGTTGTATTTGATGATGTATTCATTCCATGGGAGCATGTTTTTATCTATAAAGACATTGATCTCGTACGGGCACAATTCCACGAAACACCTGCCCATAAATTAGGGAATAGTCAGGCTCAAACCCGATTTACCAGCAAGTTGAAATTTGTCATCGGTTTGGCGAAGAAAATCACTGCTGCAAATGGAATCGACAAAATTCCAGCTGTGCAGGAAAAACTAGGTGAATTGGCATCGCTTGCGGCAACGGCGGAGGGGCTGCTCCTTGCTTCCGAGTATGAGTGCACTATTGATAAAAATGGTACGGCCGTTCCAAACCCACGTTTCTTATATGGGGCAATGGGTTTGCAAAATGAATTGTATCCTAAAGTGATATCGATTTTCAGAGAGTTAGTTGGCGGAGGGGTTCTGCAGGTACCATCCTCATTTGAAGAGCTGGTGAACCCGGAAACAAGGGATGATATGCAAAGGTATATTCGTTCAGCCACAGTACGTTCTGAGGAAAAGGTCCAATTGTTTAAGCTTGCCTGGGATGTGATTGGCAGTGAATTTGGCGGACGTCACCAGCAGTATGAAATGTTTTATGCCGGTGCCCCATTTGTTGCGAAAGGTTTTTCTTATCGTAATTATGGATATGAGGAAGCAGAAGCCTTAGCTGCGAAGTGCTTAAATGGATATAGCATTCCGAAAGATTGTTTAGTATAAATAACGTTTTCTGAATTTTAAGTATTTAAAAGGAGGGCTAATGGGGTGAAAATCGGTTCGATTCAACTAGAAATAAAAGACAATGAATCAAAACAAGAGCGGATCCAAAGAGTCAAAAACATGTTAGGTGATATGAAAGGTTACGACTTAATCGTTTTACCAGAAATATGGGCGACGGGATATTTTGGTTTTGACCGTTATGTTGAGGAAGCAGAAGAAATAGATGGTCCATTTGTTCAGGATTTTTCGCAAATTGCTAAATCTTTAAATGTCCACCTTTTTGCAGGAAGCTTTGTGGAAAGGGAGGGTGATGACTACTTTAATACCAGTATCTTGTTTAATTCAGAAGGTGAAGTCATTGGGAGCTATCGGAAAATTCATTTGTTCAGATACGGTTCCGAGGAAGGTAAATTGCTTACCCGTGGATCAGATATCACTGTTATTGATACACCTTTTGGAAAAGTGGGGTTATCGACGTGCTACGACCTACGATTCCCAGAGCTTTATCGAAAGCAAGTGGACCTTGGTGCAGAGATCTTATTAGTCACTTCAGCATGGCCCCATCAGCGTCTTGAGCACTGGAAGCTGTTTAATGTGGCAAGAGCGCTTGAGAATCAGTGTTTTCTCATTTCCAGTAACTGTGTCGGTAAGAATCATGGCATTTTATTTGGAGGGCATAGCCAGGTGGTCGATCCATGGGGAGTCGTGATTGCCCAGGCTGGTGAAAAGGAAACGATCTTGACTGCGGAGGTTGACTTGCAGGAGATTGCTGTCATTAGAGAAGACTTCCCGCAATTAAAGCATCGTATTTTATAAGAACTGAAAGGAGTGCTATGGCCAAATGAATTTTTATGTAAATGGGAAAGAAATCAGCTGGGAGCCACAAAACTTTATTATTGCAGGCTATACGGCAAAAGATCAGGCAGCACTAAAAGCACATATAGAAGAGTTAGAAAAAATAGGAGTGGCCGCCCCTAAAGCTGTACCGATGATCTATCAGCTATCCCCGGAATTACTCAGTACAGAAAGAGTCATTTCTACCGTAAAGAACGATGGAAGCGGCGAGGCCGAAGTGGTTTTACTCCATATTGAAGGGGGATGGTATGTGGGCATCGGCAGTGACCATACGGATCGAGTCCTTGAAGCAACATCCGTACAAAAATCCAAACAGGTCTGTGCCAAGCCAATTTCAAAAGAGTTATGGCCTTTAAACAGTATAGAAGATCATTGGGATGAGATTGAATTGAAGAGCTGGTATTCAGTTAATGGTGAAGAGCATTTATACCAATCTGGAAAATTGGAGGCTTTTTTATCGCCGAAGGAGCTTTTAAACATTATTGAAGCTCGCGGCTATACCACTGCAAATACTGCGTTATTTTGCGGTACTCTTCCAATTCTCTCAAAAGAATTTCTATTCGGAGAGGAATTTCGCGCAGAATTATATGATGCGAGAAATGATAAAAAACTAGAATTGTCTTATCAAACAAAAATATTAATCGATTCTGAGGTGGTTTAAGATGACAAAAAAAGAGTTAGAATTTACCGATTACCGTAACTTTGAAGTAGAACACTTTCCTGTTAAAGGGCTGTCACAAAGGGTCATTGCAGCTATTCCGGGAAGTGAGGTAGCAACGCGTATTCTTCAGTTTGAACCTGGAACAGATACATCTCCAAACGGCGTGCAAATTCATGATTTTTGGGAGGAACTGTATATCATTGAAGGGTCGATTATTGATCTGGAATTGAATGAGGAATTTAAAGCAGGTGCCGTTGCAACCCGTCCTCCTGGGATGAAACATGGTCCATGGAAATCCCCGGACGGCTGTAAAATATTTGAAGTCCGCTACTATTCCAAAGGCCAATAAAGGAGAAAATTAGCTATATCTCTATCAAACTAGAAATAGGGTATAGCTTTTTATAAAAAATTTTAGCTTTTTGTGTATACACAATACAGTATCCTAAAAAGAAATTTGAAACAGATTTCTTAGCTTAAAGGGGAGAGTGAAGCAACTTGGAAATTGAATACATCACACATTCACTGGATGCAGTAATAACGATGAGTGAACATCATGTCATGGCCTTAGGCTTTTTTGATGGTGTTCATCTAGGTCACCAATCCTTACTGCAGCAGGCGAAAGCGATAGCTAAAAAGGAGGGTGTGAAGTTCACTGCGATGACCTTTGATCCGCATCCACATGAGATCATTAAACGTGATACCGACCGGAGATATATTACTCCACTGGATGCGAAACTGGAGAGAATAGCTGCTATTGGTGCAGACAAAATTTTTGTAGTGAAATTCAATTTTTCCTTTGCTTCCCTTCCTGCTGATAATTTTATCCAGAAATATATTGTAGGCCTTAATGCCAAACATGTCGTAGTAGGCTTCGACTTCACTTTTGGCCATAAAGCCCAGGGGGATGTTGACTACTTACGTCATTTCAGTAAAGAGAGGTCATATGAAGTAACCGTTATTTCTAAACAGACACGAAATAACCAAAGAATCAGTTCTACACTGATTCGAAAGCTGATCAGTGAAGGCGATGTTCATCGGATACCGCATTATTTAGGAAAGCATTACGAAATTAGTGGATGTCTAGTTGAATCACCTATACAAGCGTTTCATATCCATAGCAAATATATGATGCCGAAGCCTGGTCTCTATCAAGTGGAAATCCTATCAGGGACGAAAACGACCATGGGATATCTTAGATGTGATGGTGAAAGCTGCCAGCTAAGCAGCAGTGCATTGGTCTCGCTAAAAAGCGGGGAAATTACGGTTAAATTCTTACACCAATCATTGATTCAGACTGTATCAGTATAGGAAGTCAAAATAGAAGATTTATTATTGGGGGAAAGAACGTGAAAGAGAACCAAAATAAAACTGCAAGCTCCAAAAAAGTTCTATTCGCTAGTTTAATTGGCAGCACCATTGAGTTTTACGATTTCTTTCTATATGGGACCGTAGCGTCACTCGTCTTTAATAAATTGTTTTTCCCAAATGATGATCCCCTTGTAAGCTTATTGCTTGCATATGCTACTTTCGGTGTGACGTTTTTTATTCGTCCTCTTGGCGGTCTGGTGTTTAGCCACATGGGGGACAAATTCGGAAGGAAAAATACTCTCGTTATTTCCCTTATGCTAATGGGGATTTCAACGATATCCATTGGATTATTGCCAACGTATAGTTCCGTTGGAGTCTTGGCGCCGATTTTACTTGTTTTCCTGCGCCTTCTTCAAGGGATTGCCCTTGGCGGCGAATGGGGAGGAGCTGTTCTGCTGGCAGTAGAATCAGCCCCGAAACAAAAACGTGGTTTCTATGGAAGCTTCCCAGCTATGGGAATTCCGCTTGGAATGTTACTAGGAACCTTCTCCGTATCGTTGATGAGTATGCTTCCAGATGGACAATTTCTAACATGGGGCTGGAGAGTTCCATTTTTACTAAGTGCCCTATTGGTAGCCATCGGTATTTGGATTCGCCGTGGAATTGTAGAAACATCGGCCTTCCAAGAAGAAAAACAAAAAGGGAATGTGGTCAAAGTTCCACTCATTGAGACCTTTCGCTATCATTGGAAAGCCGTATTAATCTCACTAGGCGCAAAATGCGTAGAAGTTGGACCGTTCTATATCTTCACTACTTTCTTTATTGCTTACTCCACAGGCACCATTGGTTTTTCAAGAACAACAGCATTAAATGTGATTACCATTTCAACTCTTGTCACAGCACTCTGCATTCCGTTAATGGGCATCTTATCGGATAAAATTGGCCGGAAACGTGTTTTCCTTATGGGTGCAGCCGGATTAGCTCTTTTTGCTTTCCCTTACTTCTATTTACTATCACTCAAGTCCACTTTCTGGGTCTATGCAATCTCCATCATTGCTTTAGGGATTCTCTGGTCTGCCATTGCAAGTATTATTGGTACCATGTTCACGGAGATGTTCAGTACGAATGTTGGTTACACGGGAATTACACTTGGTTACCAAACAGGATCTGCCTTATTTGGAGGAACCGCTCCAATGATTGCGACTGTTTTGTTAAAGTCTTACCATGGTTCATGGACCCCCCTAGCCATATTTATTTGTATTCTTTGTGTAGCATCCTTTATTTCCGTGACATTCCTTCGTGGAACTCAAAAGGCTGCTTCAGATGCCGTTTCAGTGCCTCGAAATAAAAGTGCAGTGAAATAGTGAATTTTCACATAGCAGGTAGGTTTGACAGTAGTATCAGATTCTAGTTCACGATTTTCAAGAAAAATAGCTTACTATATTGCAACTATTTTTAGGAATAGTTTGACTATTCCTAAAAATGTGACTATAATCAAATTAAACTAACTACCGGTAGTTAACTGGTAGAAAAATAAGGAGATGGGAAAGATGAAATATCCACTAACACCAGATGTACAACCAGAGTTTTGTACGACGGGAACATTTATGAGGTTACCCTCTACCAGAGAGAATGCGAAATTAGCAATTGTAGGAATGCCTTTTGATACGGCGGCTTCTTTTCGTGTGGGGGCCCGCTTTGCTCCGCAAGCCATTCGTCAAGCATCAATGACGTTATTTCCATACCACCCTATTCATAAGGTTTATCCATTTGAAGATAGCCATGCAATTGATATTGGGGATGTATCCGTTATTCCTCATAATATCCATCGCAGTTATAAATTGATTGAAGACGCGATGTTTGAGTTGATGGATAAAAAAATTATTCCTATTGGTTTAGGAGGAGACCATTCCGTTACATTAGCCAACCTCCGCGCTGCAGCTAAAAAACATGGACCGGTGGCGATGATTCATTTTGATTCACACACTGATACATGGGACACTTATTATGATGAAAAATATTGGCACGGTTCGCCATTTATCCGGGCGCATGAAGAGGGGTTATTGATCGCTAATAAGGTATTTCAAATCGGAATAAGAGGGACACTGAACCATCCTGGAGACTTAGAGGCAAGCTATGATTTAGGTTATAACGTAATCACTACCCCTGATATTCACGAACGAGGTTTTGAAAGTATTCTACTTGAAATGAAAGAAGTGATTGGCGATGCCCCGTGCTTTTTAACGTTTGATATTGATTTTGTCGATCCATCCTGTGCGCCGGGAACAGGGACACTAGAAGTTGGGGGATACAATAGTTTAGAGACCTTGAAAATGATTCGCTCGTTAACAGATTTTAATTTTATCGGTTTTGATATAGTGGAAGTGCTGCCATCCTATGATCCTACTCAAATTACTTCACTCCTAGCTGCCACGCTTGTCCATGAATTTGCTAGTTTGGCCACCTTGAAAATAGCAAAAGAGAGCAAAAATTAACCATAATCTATTTTTTAAGAGAGGGTTGATAAATGGGATGAATAATTCTCCAGGACTAAAACGCTCATTATCATTTGGGCATGTTATATTATTCGGACTATCCTTTATGGCTCCCATAACTGTTTTCAGTACGTATGGAATTGCGATTAAAAGCACGCACGGCATGATCCCTACTGCTTACATCATTTCTTTATGTAGTGTGCTTTTTACTGCATATAGCTATGAGAAAATGGTAAAGGAGTTTCCAACAACTGGTTCTGCCTATACCTATGTACAAAAAGGAATGAATTCTTCAATGGGTTTTCTTGTTGGCTGGATGATTTTGTTGGACTATTTACTTAGCCCCATGATTAGTGCATTGTTATTTGGAATTTTTATTCATGCCTATTTACCGGAGATTCCAGTACCAGTGTGTATAATTACTTTCGTTGTGATTATCACTGTCATCAATATCCTAGGAATTAAGTTGGCAACAAATGTAAGCGCTGTATTGCTTGCTTTTCAAATCCTTTTCATTATTACTTTTTGCATCTTTAGTATGAAAGGGCTATTGAATGGAAAAGGAACAGGAGATTTATGGTCGATTACCCCATTTTTTGATTCTACTGTTCATTTTTCGAGTATTTTATCGATAGTACCCCTATTATGCTTTAGCTTTTTAGGCTTTGATGCCGTGACAACGTTGGCTGAGGAAACGAACGATCCAAAAAAGACTTTACCGAAAGCCATCTATTTAATCACTATAATTGGAGGCATTTTATTTGTTGCTTCGACTTATTTTGCTCAATCCATTTACCCAAATTTTACATCCTTTAAAGATCCTGAATCGGCAGCGGTAGATATTTTAGTCAATGCTGGCGGCAATTTCTTAAACGCGTTTTTCCTTAGTGTTTCGGTGACAGCATCTATTGCTTCAGCTGTTGTTTCTGGTGGAAGCGGTTCTAGAGTTTTATATGCAATGGGCAGGGAAAGTATTCTTCCTATTAAGGTTTTTGGTTATCTTTCACCCAAATTTAGGACACCTGTCTATAATATTATGATGATTGCTATTTTCGCATTGAGTGCATTATTTTTAGATTTAAATACAGCTGCAGCCTTCATTAATTTCGGTGCATTATTTGCATTTACCTTTGTTAATCTTTCGGTAATTGTTCATTTTATCGGCAGAAAAAAACAGCGGAAGGTGAAAGACATCATTTGTTACTGCATTATTCCGTTAGTAGGTGCATCAATCACAGCATTATTCTGGTCAAAATTAGATATTCATTCCATGATCCTAGGGAGTATCTGGGGATCGGCTGGATTTATTTACCTCTTGTACTTAACGAAATTTTTCAGGGAGCGGCCACCTGAGTTAGATTTTGATGAAACAAATTTTGAAGTGCAAACGTAAAACAAAGAATGGAGAGATATATATGAAAGCAGATATTATTCTTTCAAGTGAGGCGGTTTTTACTGGACTTGAGGATGGACCAAAGCCAGCGGCCATCGCTATTTCAGGGAATCGAATCATAGCTGTCGCCCCACCTGACGAAATTGAATCGTTCATTGGTGAAAAAACGTTAGTCCATCACTATGGTGATCAATTAATTATTCCGGGTTTTCACGACTTTCATGTTCATACGATGATGGGCGGACTTTCACTTGAAAGTTTAAATCTTTTTGAAGCCCGATCCGAAAGACAAGCTGTTGAAATGGTCCAGCAGTATTCGGAAACGCAAGAGGAAGCAGAATGGATTATTGGATTTATGTGGGATTCCAGCTATTGGGTAGACAAAAAGTTTCCGAGCCGATACTCTTTAGACCATGTAATTTCTGATCGGCCGGTTGTATTATTCCATGCAGAGGGACATTATACTTGGGTAAATATCAAAGCATTAAAAATGGCTAATATAGACAGTCAAACCCCTAATCCCCCTAATGGAATAATTGAGAAGGATGAGAATGGTGAGCCCACAGGGATCTTAATTGAGGAGGCCACATCACTTATTACGAAATACGCGTATGATTTTTCAAAACAGAAAAAAAGAGAACTATTTAAATCCTTTCTAAGTGAGGCAGCCAAATTTGGTGTGACCTCGGTTAACAATTTATATGGTACCGAAACGCTGAGTAAATTGGATGATTTTGAGATTTTCCAAGAATTTGAGGAAGAAGGAGAACTCACCGTACGGATGCACCTTTTTCCAGCTCTTGATGGTGATATTGAGGGAGCTGTAAACTTACGAAAAAAATATCAATCGGATAAATTATGTGTTTCAGGACTGAAGCAATTTATTGACGGTGTGATAACTAGCAGAACTGCATACATGCTGGAGCCTTATACAGATAAGCCTGAAACGTACGGAATGCCTGCTCATTCAGCCGTAAAAATTAAACAATGGGTGGCGGAAGCCGATCAGCATGGGTTTAGCATTCGGTTTCATGCGATTGGAGATGCTGCAGTCCGTTTAGCACTTGATTCCTATGAGACTGCACGAAATATCAATGGAAAAAGAGATTCCCGACATGCCATTGAACACATCGAAGTGATTCACCCGGAAGATATTTCACGTTTTGGTGAGTTAGAAGTCATTGCTTCAATGCAACCCAATCATTTTGCCTTGTCTAAAAGGGGAACATATACAGAGCGAATTGGTTTGGAACGTGAAAAATATGTGTTTGCCATCCGTTCTTTAAAAAATGCTGGAGCAAAATTAACATTTGGAACAGATTTCCCCATTGATTCTTTGAATCCTTTGGTGCAAATTTATCGTGCAATTACCAGAATCGATAGCAGTGGAAAGGATGTATGGAATCCTAATGAAAGAATTTCGCTTGCTGATGCGCTTAAAGCTTATACTTACGGTCCTGCGTTTGGGACATTCCGAGAGCATGAACTTGGGACAATTGAAGAAGGGAAGCTTGCCGATCTTGTTGTATTAGACCGAAATCTGTTTGATATTTCTACAAAAGAAATCATCCAAACCTCTGTTCAATTGACAATAAGTGATGGGAAAATTGTTTTTTCGAATTATACGGATCTTGTCAAAATGAATTAAAAAAATGAAAAAGTTTTGTTTTTGTAAAGAAAACAGGACTTTTTTGTTTCCATAAGGTATATTTTTTAGATTATCTGCTATTTCCAGTTTATAATTTAGACAACTAGAGTTAGTTCCGGAGGACAAATATGACCAGAGATAAGATTATTGCGGCAGCCCTAACGCTTTTTTCCAAAAATGGATATGAAGGAACCAGTTTGACTGAAATTGCAAAGGCAGTTGGAATAAAAAAACCTTCTATTTATAACCATTTTAAAAGTAAAGATGAAATCTTCCTTACCATTTATGAGAATATTTTATGGCTACATGTACAACAAGTAGAAAAATTAATAGAAGATATAAAGGGCTTAAATGCAAAAGTGCAGCTTTCTCAAATACTAGATTTAACGTTTCAATATTATATTGATTTTGAGGAGCAATCTACTTTTCTAAAAAGATCAGTTTTCTTTTCCCCAGAGAACTTAAAGGAACAATTGCATGAACAGTTTATGGCCGCAGAAGATGCGATGTCTGCTATTTTAAGAACAATTATCAATAAAGGCATGGAAAACGGAGAAATCCGTAAGGGAAACATTGATGATTTTATCGTGTCATATTATTGTTTACTTGACGGGATTTTTATTGAATTATCTTATTATGGTGTTGAAAAGATGAAACCAAGGATAGTAAACATCTGGACCAATTTTTGGTTTGGTTTTAAAAATGATTAAAAGCTATTAAGGAAATCATCCTGGGTGAAGCCGGAAAGCAATTCAATTAACTGTTAATTAATAAGCCCTTGGTTTACAAGGGCTTATTTTTTACAGTAGTTAGATGGATGCTAGTTTATTCAGGATGGACTCCACCATGGCATGGACATCCTCATCTTCCGTGTTTTGCAGGTATGCAGGCGTAAAGACCTGGGTTTTCTTCGCCACATAGTAATCGAATAGCGCTTGTTTCAAGGACAAATCCTCTTCCATTAAGAAGGAGGTATTCACTAATTTACCTAGTACCGTTTCATCCTGAATAATGAGGATTGAGGCATTCAATTCGTTAAACACCTCTGATTTCATGCCATTTTGATAAAAAGTATGAATAATGGACAATTGTTCTTTTCTTGATTGCATCTTTTTTTCATAAAGATGTAGGCAGCTTTTTTTTAGGTCATGCAAATAAATATCTGAAGCATATACAGCTGAAAAAACAGCCTGTTCAAACACTTTTTGAAGACGAAGTGGATACGATAACTCTTCGTTGGTAATGGTTTGACCCGCTTCATTTATATAATCAATACAGAGATTCGTCAGCTCCATGATGATGTCTTCCTTGGAAGAAAAATAGTTATATAAGGTAGCCCGGCTCAAATTCATCGTGTGGGCGATATCTTGAATGGTAAGGGAAAGGAATCCTTGAGTACGAACAAGGTGGATCAATTTTTTTACATGGATTTTTCTCATCATCTGTCTTTCATCAGGTGCGATTTTTCTCAAAGTACCACTTCCTTTATCCCGAAATTATATCATAATCCAATAGAGTGAATGAAGATTTTGATATTCCAATTCTTCCTAGTTTACAACTAACAGAAAGTGGAGTATGTTTATACGTAGGTAACATTTTAGACACTTTATATCAATTTTGTCTAAAATGCATAATGTTTTTTTTCTAACATTAGAATAAATGCAAAATGGGAAAAGAGGAGAATATAAGAATGACCACCATGACAACAGCACAAGTAACGAATGATTTTATTAAAATTGTAACAGAACGCCGTTCCATAAAAAATTACGATCCATCCGTAAAAATTAGCCGCGAAGAAATGGCAGAAATTCTTACCTTCGCAACACGTGCTCCTTCTTCCGTAAATATGCAGCCATGGCGTTTTCTTGTGATCGAAAGCCCTGAGGCAAAAGCAAAACTTGCCCCTCTAGCTCGGTTCAATCAGACCCAGGTTGAAACATCATCAGCTGTTATTGCGGTTTTTGGTGATTTGAATAATTTTGAGAAATTCGAAGAAATCTACGGCACAGCTGTAGATAAGGGATTTATGCCTTTAGAGGTAAAAGAGCGAATTCAGGCATCCTTTTCTAGCTACTTTGAAACCATTTCACGCGAAGAGATGAAAGAGGTTGTTTTGGTAGATGGCGGTCTTGTTTCAATGCAGTTAATGCTTGCTGCCCGCGCTTATGGATATGATACAAATCCAATTGGAGGATATGAAAAAGACCAAATTGCTGAGGCTTTTGGATTGGATAAGGACCGTTATATTCCGGTTATGTTGATCTCTATTGGTAAAGCAGCTGATAACGGGCACCCATCTGTACGTCTCCCAATTGACCAAGTCGCACAATGGAAGTAATGATAAATAAACAAGAGAGGATACAGGTTTAATGATTATCATTCATGCTACATTCCAAATAAACCCAGCGAAGGAGAACCTGTTTCTAGAGGAAATCCAGCCGCTTATTGCCGCTTCAAGAGAAGAGAACGGAAATATTTCTTATCGCCTTCAAAAAGATATAGAAAATGAACATGTATTTATGATGGTGGAAGTTTGGCAGGATATGCAAGCTGTTGCCAGTCATAATTCAAGCGATCACTTCACCAAGTTCGTAGCTAAAGCGAAAGATTTCTTGGCTGCACCATTAGAGGTTAAAGCATTTGAGGGGCAGCCATTAAAATTATAAATGTTAACAAATATAATTAGAAATAGGGAGGGTGTCCTAAAAGTATAACTTTTAGGGCATCCTCTTTTTTATGTCCCTTAAAAATAGGGGATGAGCCATCCTATGAAAAAAGAGGTCCTAGGTACAAATAAGTTGTTCTATTTTTGTGGAAAAAACATAAAAAGCAACCATTTTGGGGACCCTTTCTTCTTCATGAAGGAGGGAACGGACAGGGGATTCCACTTGTGGAAAGTGCGAAGGATGTTCCGCGTTATCCTGGTAAAATTATCGGGATTTATTTGGACAGCACCAACTTTCCATTGACAAAAAATGTATGATTTGATAAATTTAACTGACGAACGGTCGGAAGGGTGAGAATATGACTTCAAATCAAATTAAAGAAGTTGCACTTAATTATTTTGCCAAACACGGATATGAGGGAACATCCATGGCACTCATTGCCGAGGATGTAGGGATCAAGAAACAATCAATCTATACTCATTTTAAAGGAAAAGATGACCTCTTTCTTCAGGTATGCAGTGGTGTGTTCTCAGATCAAATCAGGTTTATTCTTGATTATATTGAAAGCAATCAAGCTTGCAAACTAGAAGAATTATTATATGCATTTATTTTAAGGTATAAAGAGCGGTATGAGAGGGACGAAGCCACAAAGTTCTGGCTGCGAATCTCCTTTTTTCCACCCAATCATCTATATGAAGAGGTCATGACACTTGTTTATGAGACGCTAGACCGTATAGAGGAAATCCTATTTCCGATCATTGAAAAAGCAATGCAGGAAGGGGAAATTAGTTCAGAGGCTGGAGGGAGGAGAGCTACGGCTGCTTACATGGGCGTGTTAGATGGAATCTTTGTTGAAATGTTATATGGAGGTTCGGATCGATTAAATAAAAGAATAGAGTCATCCTGGTATCTTTATTGGCGGGGATTATCAATGGGGTTACGGGAGTGATATGGAGGAAAAGGGAATGAATCGTAACTGGATACTTGTTATTATCGCTGGATTAATCGAAGTTTTGTGGGCAATTGGGTTAAAGTATTCAAACAACTGGATTTCTTGGTTAGGTGTTGCGCTGCTTATCTACCTATCGTTCATCTTCTTGCTGAAGGCTACAAAGACATTATCAGTGGCCACGGTTTATGCCGTTTTTACAGGAATTGGTACAGCGGGAACCGTTGTGGTAGAGATGATTTTTTTCAATGAGGCTTTTAACTGGTCAAAAGTATTTTTTATTGTATTGCTTATAGTGGGTATAGCGGGTTTAAAACTTGTAACTACAGAATCAGCGGAGAAGGAAGGGGGAGTATAAATGGCATGGGTCTATCTTATTTTAGCTGGAGGATTTGAAGTGTTCGGGGTAATCGGAATGAACAGGGTACTAAAATACAAGAGCTTCCAAGCATATGCTGTCTTGTTCGGTGGATTTATCTTCAGCTTTAGCTTTCTTACATTGGCCATGCAAACCCTTCCCAGCGGCCTTTCTTATGCCGTTTGGACAGGGATTGGGACGATCGGAGGCACTTTAGTAGGAATATTTTATTATGGGGAACCTAAGGATTGGAAACGATTATTGTGTATCGGTACGATCTTGTCAGCCATCATTGGGTTGAAGTTGACGTCATAAATGATATTGCAGTCCGAATTAAAAAAAGAGGAGAATGCTTATCCAGAAAAAAGTGGACACTTAGCATCCAGGAAAATGTTGCTTAGAATTGGCAATTAGAATTAACTATACAATCCTCTCTAACAAAATCCCCAATTCTTTTGCTATTGACTGAGGTGGAGATGGCATTCCTTCCTTTAACCATGATTCCAAAACCGCTACATATGCATTTGCAGCAAATTTAACAATAGTATCTTCACATAGACCTTGATTTTTCCCTTTGTCCACTTCATCCTTGAATTCTTCGATTAGAAACTCAAGAAACTTACTTCGAAAAGAAGGAGCCCCTTTACTCGCTAACATGGTCGAAAAGAATAAATAATTACGCTCAAAGTATTCAAAAAAGATTAGAGTGGCATCTATCCATTCCCTTTCACATGCCGATTCACTCGTTTCCTTAAGTTTGTTTATATGTTCTTCCATCAGCTTATCCAGCAGGTCATATTTATCTGTATAGTGTAGATAGATGGTTCCTCGATTAACATTTGCCTTGTCGGAAATATCCTAAATGGTAATTTCATCGAAACTTTTTTCTGTCATCAGTTCTATAAGAGCATTTTTGATGGCTTCTTTGCTTTTGGGTATTCTTCTATCCACTTTAGACACACTAATTCACCAACTATTCCTAAAGATACTCAACAATTTTAATTAATTTGTTGAGTAATCAACGATTTGCGTTAATTTAACCATTGAAAGTATGAAGGGCTTTTTTATAATTATAAACAGATGTTGATTAATCGATCAATATTAATTATTAAAAGCACCATTTTTAACTAACCTTTGGAATAATAAAAGTAAATTAACTTTATACAGGAGGCTTATTTATGGACAGAGTTGAAAAGAGCAAGGAAAAATACAAACAATTATTTGGTAATGGAGTACCAGCCGCGTACGCTACCGATCCTGATTTTCAGGACATTCTTAGCCGCTTTATTTTTGGAGAAGTTTTCTACCAAGGTAATCTGGATGATAAGCAACGTGAGCTAATCACTTTGGTAGTGCTTGCTGCCAACCAGACATTACCTCAGCTCAAAGCCCATGTTGGTGCCGCTCTGAACGTTGGGTTAACACCTGTAGAAATCAAAGAGGCTGTTTATCAGTGTGCTCCTTACATTGGATTTCCCAAAACATTAAACGCCATCAATGAAGTCAATGAGGTTTTCAAATCCAAGAACATTGGATTACCAATTGAAAGTCAAAAACAGACTGTAGAAGATAACCGTTTTGAAAAGGGGCTTGCAACTCAAGTAGAGATTTTTGGAGATGTCATTAAAAAAATGCAGGAGAGTGCTCTGGCAAATCAAAAGCATATGCAGGAATACCTTTCCGCTTTTTGCTTTGGAGATTTCTACACCCGCGAGGGACTTGATTTGAAAACACGGGAGTTGTTGACACTCTGTATTATCAGTACGTTAGGCGGTTGTGAAAGCCAAGTAAAGTCACATGTGATTGGTAATAAAAATGTGGGAAATGACAAGGAAACATTAATCACCGCCATCACTCACTGTCTCCCATATATGGGCTTTCCGAGAACACTGAACGCATTAGCTTGCGTTAATGAAATGATTCCTGAAAATAAGATAGGGTGTTATGGATCCAGCGATGAAAGCAGAATTGGATGAATTTTACCAAGTGGCGATGAATGCGGAAAACATTGCACTTGCCATTCTTTGCCACCTGAGCAACCATTAGATGTCGCCATTAATGGAATGATCATTCGTCCAACTGTTCAAGTTGGATAATAATAAAAATAAAGTTTATTGGAGGAATTAACATGGCAAAACATGAAGAAGTAAAAAATGGCGTTATTTTCCCAGTGGGAGAAAAAAATGAAGCATTTGCACAATTTTTTGTGGGACAAAGTTATCTTAAATCATTAGTTGCTGATCCCAAAGTGAATGTTGGTGTTGGAAATGTGACTTTTGAACCAGGATGCCGAAATAACTGGCATATCCATCGTGATGGATTTCAAATTTTATTAGTAACTGGTGGAGAAGGTTGGTACCAGGAAGAAGGAAAACCTGCTCAATTTTTAAAAGCTGGCGATGTTATTGTCACTCACGATGGCGTGAAGCACTGGCATGGTGCCGCAAAAGATAGTTGGTTTGAACACATTGCAATTACTGCAGGAAGGCCGGAATGGTTAGAACCTGTTTCAGATGAAGAATATGAAAATGTAACTAAATAAAAATAAATGATAAAACTAAACGCATCGAATTATTGAATTCGATGCGTTAGCTCTTTGTGATAAATGATTACTTTACAATCATAATGAACTAATCTAAGTTCCTATCTAACAATGCCCCTGTCTGTTCAGCCATGACACGAGATGGCAAAGGCATTCCATTCTTGAACCACCATTCCACTGCCCCAACAATCGCCGAGCCAAAAAATTGAAGAATAACATCTTCACTTAATCCTTGATTTTTTCCTTCGGATGTATCCACTTCAGGTTTATACTCTTCTACGACTAAATCAAGAAACCGACTACGAAAATAAGGAGCACCTTTACTCGCTAACATCGTCGAAAAGAATAAGTAATTACGCTCAAAGTATTCGAACCAGACATAATTTCCTTCTTGAAATGTCATTTCTGATGCTGATTGGCAAAGTTCTCGGAGATTGTTTATATGTTCTTCTATCATCTTATCCAGTAGATCATATTTATCCGTGTAATGAAGGTAGATCGTTCCACGATTCACATCTGCTCTATCAGCAATATCCTGAATGGTAATCTCATCAAAACCTTTTTCAGACATCAGTTCAGTAACAGCTTTTTTAATTGCTTCTTGGCTTTTCGTTATTCTTCTATCAACTTTTGACAATAGAAATCACCAAACTTTCCCAAAGATAATCAACAATATTAATTGATTTGTTGAGTAATCAACGAATTGCGTTAAATTAACCATTGAACGTACTCGTAATCTTTTTATAATTATAAACAGATGTTGATTAATCAATCAATATTAATTTTTACAGCATGTATAAAGTTGTGTAAATGAGGATGATGTTCAAGCCGTTGTTGATTTGGCAATGGAAAAATACGGTCGTGTAGATGTACTACACAACAACGCTGGGAGGAGTGATTAGGAAAAAATTATGAACAACACTTGGAAAATTTACCTGTTGGCCGTTATTACCTTTATGGTGAGTACATCTGAGTACGTTATTGCAGGTATTTTGGATAAAGTCGCTGCCTCGAATCATGTTTCTGTATCGATGGCAGGACAACTGATCACTGTATTTGCGGTGGCGAATGCGGTTGGTTCTCCATTGGTTGTGATGGCGACGACAAAAATGAATCAGCGTAAGTTAATGATGCTTTCTCTTGCTTTAATGGTGTTCGGCAGTGTGATGACAATCACTCTTCCTGGTTTCGGTTTTCTTATCGTCTCTCGCATTATACTTGCTCTAGGAAGTGGAGTTTTTGCCATTGCTGCTAAAACTGCCGCAGCAAAATTAGCACCACCCGAAAAACAAGCAGGGGCTATTGGCACAGTTATTCTTGGGTTTAGTGCTGCCATCATCATCGGCGTGCCAATTGGCCGGGTTGTAGCGCTCCTCTACAATTGGAAGCTAATTTTTGTGGGTATCGGTGTTCTTAGTTTACTAGCAATCTTCATTATCATCCGAACGATTCCTGCCGCAAATAACGGGGTGGCCGTCCCTCTGGGCAAGCAACTCTCTTATTTAAAGAACCCGAACATCTTAATGGGCCTTGGTGTCACGTTCTTTTGGCAGTTAGGATATGGGGTGATGTATTCATATATTGCTCCTTTCCTATTAACCGTTACTTCTATGACCGGACATGAAGTTAGTGTTGCTCTCTTTTGCTTTGGCATTGCTACCTTAATAGGCTCTAAGTTTGGGGGATTTATGACGGATCGGATTGGTAATCCCAGAACTCTTGTCGGCGGTTTGATTTTACATGTTATAGCTTTAGTGTTGCTCTCTACTATCGCCAGTTCAACCTTTGTCGCCATTCCATTGCTCATGATATGGTCCTTCTCGGCATGGTCGTCTGGCCCAGGTATGCAGTATAACTTGGTTTGGCTTGCTCCGGAAGCTTCGGGAATCATGCTTAGCCTGTATGGCTCCTTTATACAGTTGGGGATAGCGGCGGCCGCAGGAATTGGGGGTATTGCAGTGAGAAGTACATCCGTTCATGCAGTTAGTTGGATTGGAGCTCAATCAGTCGCAATTGCAGCCATTCTTGCGGCGGTTTCATTTAGTCTTAGTAAACCCACGAAGTACGAGAAGGCCATCTTGCAAGAATGAAAGGTAATTTTATTCCATAATCAACAAAATGCATTAAATTAACGATTGAAGAATCTTGTTTCTTTTTATAATTATAAACAGCTGTTGATTAATCAAATAGTATTGATTTTTTAATAGTGGAAATGAAGAAAGGGTGTCATTTATTATGTCTAATATTGGACCCAACGATGAAAGCAGGCTTGGAGGATTTTTACAAGGTTGCTATTGATGCAGAAAGCATTGCTCGTGCGATTTCCTTTGCGATTGAGCAGCCAGCAGATGTTGGTATCAATGAAATGATTATCCGGCCAACAGTTCAAGTAGGTTAAGTTAATCTCTTAGCTGCCCCATTTACACACTTTTGGGGCAGTACTTTATCAATTAAAGGGGAAAAATACATGGAAAGACCATATATCATCTGCCACATGCTAACTTCATTGGATGGGAAAATCATTGGAGATTATTTGAAAGAAGAACGAGCAGCGTATTTTACAGACGAATACGAAAAAATTCATGGACGTTACGGATGCAAAGCATGGATGTGTGGCAGGATTACCATGGAGGAACACTTTACTTTCGGACATCAATTAGATTTAAAAGAAGATAACATTCCTACGATCCCCAGAACGGATTATGTAGCAAATAAGGATGCAAAAAGTTATGTCATAGCAGTAGACCCTTCTGGAAAACTAGGATGGACAGAAAATTCAATTGCACCATGGAATGAGGATAGGTCAGAGGACCACATAATAGAAGTCCTTACAGAGCAAGTATCTGATGCTTACTTAGCTCATCTGAAAAACATAGGTATATCTTATATTTTCGCCGGAAAAGAACGATTAAATTTTACTGTTGTCGTGGAAAAACTCAAAAAACTATTTTCAATCGAAGAACTAATGCTAGAAGGTGGGGGCTTTTTGAATGGCTCCTTTTTGAATGAAGGATTAATTGATGAATTGAGCCTGATTTTAGTTCCGATTGCGGATTGTGCCTCTAATTCAGTGACGCTATTTGAAACGAGCTCTTTTCTAACAAATCAGCATCCAGTCAATTTCTTCTTGAAAGAAGTCGAAAAACTGGATGATGGCGGTTTATGGTTGAAGTATGTAACAAAACGTGATTAACCGCCTTTTAACAAAAGATTGAATAAATATTGGAGGTTCATTATGGAATATCGTACAGTAGGAAAAACAGGAATTCAGGTTTCAAATTTATGTTTTGGTGCCATGTCTTTCGGCGGAGACGCTGATGAAGAAACATCTAAAGCCATGTATAAACGGTGTCGGGAAGCTGGTATCAACTTCTTCGATACTGCCGATGTTTATGGGCGTTCTGAGGAAATTTTAGGTGAATGCATCGCACATGAAAGAGACGAAATTGTTTTAACGTCAAAAGTGTTCTGGAACACGGGTGCTGATGTGAATGCGAGAGGCTTGTCTAGAAAACATATGATGCAAGGTATTGAAAATAGCCTACGTCGCTTAAAGACGGATTATATTGATTTTTATTTCGTCCATGATTTTGATGAACAAACTCCAATGGAGGAGACACTACGGACACTCGATGATTTACAGCGTCAAGGAAAGATTCTTTACTCAGCAGTAAGCAATTGGGCTGCATGGCAAATCACAAAAGCATTAGGAATTTCTGCAAAAGAGCAGCTCACTCGTTTTGAATTGATCCAACCTATGTATAACCTTGTTAAACGCCAAGCAGAGGTTGAAATTTTACCAATGGCTGCTTACGAACAAATTGGTGTCATTACTTATAGCCCACTTGGTGCCGGACTTCTTTCAGGAAAATATGGAGTGAATAAACGTCCTAAGCAGGGCCGCATTGTACAGAATGCCCGCTATGGCGACCGTTACGGTTCCGATGAAGATTTTGTCACGGCTGAACTGTTCACCAAGTATGCACAAGAACATGATGTTAAACCTGCAACTCTAGCAGTTGCTTGGGTCAAGGCTAATCCCGCTGTTACTGCCCCTATCATTGGTGCACGTAATTTAGACCAATTAGAAGATTCATTAAGAGCGGCTGATTTTAATATGACAGAAGAAATGTACGCTGAAATTACCAATTTATCAAGGACACCTTCACCTGCAACGGATCGAACAGAGGTATTAACTGGTAAATGGAAGTAAGGCTTACAATCTCTTGATGAAGAGGGTTAAGAAGGATGTATATCTGTACACCCTTCTTTTTTAACGGCTTAAAGTTCGCTTTAGGCAGTGCTTTTGTTGGAAGGAATTTGTTTTTATTTTGCTAAAACATTTCAGCAAAAGCCAATGAACTGTCACGAATCTTTCCTAGATTATGAGTTTAGTAGAGGGAATGGTTCGATTTCATTTCGTGAGATGAGGAAGGAATTCGAGAGTTTTCCAGCTATAGCGGGGTATTTTAAGAAGGGGTGAGGAGAAGAATTATAGTCGGGTCCTGTTGTGATTCAACTGTTTGGGAATATTACTAGCGGCAATTTAAAAAGGAAATACTTTTAATTCAATTTATGGAGAGCTTTTACATACAAGAACAAAGATGATAAAATCTCATTAATGGTTGTAATAAATCTTTTATACAAAAATAGAGATGTAAAATCTACTACATATGTTCAATTGGAGAGAGAGTATGGAGAATCCAATATTAAAGTTGAAAGATAAAGCCTCAAAGTTAACGGAAACACAACGTAAGGTTGCGGACTATATTATTAAAAACCCTTTAGATGTAGCATTTTTGACAGTTGATCAGTTAGCTGGGATTGTTGGTACGAGTACCACCACCATAATGAGATTAACTTTTAGTCTAGGTTATTCAGGATACGCAGAATTTCAAAAAGGACTTCAGGAGATTTTGCGAAGTCAAGCAGCGCCCCAAACTAGACTAGAGATAAATTTATTAGATTTAAATCAAAGTAATTTATGGCAGCGCTGTGCAGAGCATCAACTTCAAAATATTCAATCCACTTTTGAAATGATCACTGTTGAGACTTTAGACCAAACGTTGGAAATGATTGTATCTGCAGAACGAATTATTTGTACAAGTGTTAGGAGTGGGATGCCGGTAGCACAGTATTTAACTTTTGGCCTTAACCGCTTGCTTGGAAACTGTGATTTAATTGTTTCGGATCTAAGTGACTGGATTGATAAAGTAGCCAGTCTTACTTCCTCGGATTTAGTTATTGCAGCTAGTTTTCCAAGATATGCACGAAGAACAGTTGAATTTGTTAATGCAGCTAAAGAAAAGAATGCGAAAGTAATTTCCATAACAGACAGTTACTCTTCTCCTTTAGTGAAGTATTCTGATTTAATATTACCATGTAGTTCAAGCAGTATTGCTTTTCACAATTCTGCGATATCATCAATATTTGTAGCTGACTATCTTATCAGTGCTTTGGCTATAAATTATCCGGAAAAAGTAAAGTCTCGTCTTGATGAAGTTAATTCGATACTCACAAAAATAAATTATCACTATGAATAATTGAAATGACGAAGGTGATGGGAATAAGAAATTCGAATTTACAGTTTCATTCGAATTCTATGTTTCTGTGACCTTTTTCTTTTTCTTTTAACTTTTGAGCAGGAAAAATTGCTTAAACCCAAATACATAAAGTTAATAATACTGAATTTTTTAGGGTTCTCATACCATAAAATTCAGTATTATTTTTTTTACTTTCTGAATCCTCCTTGAATAAGTAATATTTATAACATTTATTCTGTCTGAGTTTTCTAACATTTTAATAAAAAAGCGTTTACTTCAATAAATAATAATGATAAGATACACTTAAATAGTAATAAAAATTACTACTATATATATTTAAGTAATAATTATTACACACAACAAAATAATCTCAAACTTAACAGTATAGAAAAACTGTGACCATTCAAAAATATTTGATTCCAACTTTAAATGATGATTTTTGAATGGGTATAACATTAATTGTTTAACTAGGTGAAATCAGGTTAAAAGTCCAGTATGTACTTTGTAGAAAAGTTAAAGGAAATAACTTAAATTTTCACCTAATCTATCAAATGGAATTAACACTCTTCAATGAAGTGGTGATTCATACATTATCAAAAATAAATAAGGGGTGTATGTCATTGTTTAAATTAGAGCCGCACTTATCTATGGAAATTATTGAAAGAGTAAAACGTCTTAACACTACACTTATATCGGATGCACTAGGATGCACTGGTTCCATGGATTACAAAATAAAGCCAGTAGCAACAGGGATGAGGGTTATAGGAACTGCCATTACAGTCAGCTTGAGGCCTGGAGACAATCTATTTCTTCATCAAGCGATTTATTCTGGGCAAGAAGGATATGTACTAGTTGTAGATGGTAAAGGTCATACCTCAAATGCTTATCTTGGAGAATTAATGGTTGGAGCAGCTAAGGCAATGGGACTTGAGGGCATCGTCATTGATGGATTGGTTCGTGATAAAGAATCCCTTTGTAAATTAAATTTCCCTATTTTCGCTAAAGGATTTATTCCCAACGGCCCTCTTAAGGATGGTCCAGGTGAAATAAATATCCCGATTTCTTGTGGAGGCGTATCTGTTCATCCAGGCGATTTGATATTAGGTGACGAAGATGGTGTCGTTGTCGTGCCAAGAGAAAAAATTAACGACACACTTGCTAAGGCAGAGAAAAAATTAGGTTATGAAGAACAACGTTTAGAAACAATCCAAGAATATGAAAGAAAACGACAGCAAGGCATTGAGGGAGGAAGTATTCAGCCTCCTTGGTTAAAGGAGAAAATGGAATCTTATGGATTGTAAAATAGGAGGCAGTGTAAAGATGAGATTAGGTTTAATTGGATTTGGTGAAGCAGCTTTTGAATTATCAATTGGGTTAAGGAAAGAAGGATTAGAAACAATTTACGCACATGATGTGATGTTAGATCATCCAATCTTTGGCGCTCAAATAAAAGAGCGAGCCAGTCAAGCTCAAGTCCAAATTCTTGCTACGCCGGAGGATGTGCTGAAACAAGTTGATGTAGTTATTGTGGCGGTACCCGCAGATAAATCTTACAGAGTAAGCGAAGAGTTGAAGCCACACCTAAAGAAAGACTGTATCTATGTTGATGTATCTGCTTCTACTCCTGTGGTGAAACAAAACATTTCGAAAAATATCGAGGAAAATGGCGTACTTTTTGTAGATGCAGCGATGATGGGCCCCTTACCGGTCTATAAACATAAAGTGCCCATCTTAGCGAGTGGTAGTGGAGTAGACCGATTTATCTCTTTGATGACCCCATATGAAATGGTCATCAAAAAAGTCAGTGGCAATCCTGGAGATGCTTCCGCAGTGAAACTAATCCGAAGTATTCATATGAAAGGTGTAGTGGCACTTTACTTGGAGTTGTTGGAAGCTGCACACGCATTTAACGTGGAAAAATTGGTGTTGGATTCGTTGAGTGAGACCATGGACAGCAACGGTTTTGAACAAACCATGAATCGGTTAGTAACTGGCACCTCTATTCATGCATTAAGAAGATCCATTGAACTAGAAGGGTCAATTCAAATGTTAGATGCTTCCAATATTAATTCATCCATGTCTAAAGCAGCAAAAGAAAAGCTTGAACACCTAGCCAAGCTTAACTTAAGGGGAAAATTCAAGGGACAAAAACCGGATAGTTGGTTGGACGTCATTGAAGCTTGTAAAGAAAAAAACAAAGCAATCAATAGCTAATAGGAAATTAAGGAATAATTATTAATATTTGTCTTATTGTTTCTATCAGGCCAAAACTTTAAAGTTTCGAAAAATAAATCTTTGTTGGTTTCTGGTCTGATTAATTATTATTGGACAAAATGTTATGAAGTATAGTAGGGTACTCTGGTTATAACAATTAATTATCTAATTAAAATGAAAATAGCCAATTAGTATAGGACTGATTTAGTATCTAGAATAAGGTGAAAGTAACAATTATATTCGTTCTATATTTACAATAACTTTTTTGCTAAGATTTATTAGATGTGCCTTAAAATATAGTTTCATAATAGTAAAAAATGTTCGACATATATTATTAACTTCATCGTAAAAAAATTATGATTATTAGATTTGTAAGCCTTTACAGAGGGGGGCATTGTCACTTAGTGTCTTTAATGTTTCATTGTGTTTATTTTATACGTGCTAAATAATGATAAGTAATATAGGAAAATCAACGAAATATGGAGGAATTATATAATGCTAGCATTTCTGGGATTTGCAATGATCGTGGTCTTTATGTACTTAATCATGACTAAGCGTTTGTCAGCGTTTAACGCACTAACTATTGTTCCAGTTGTTTTTGCATTAATTGGCGGTTTTACAGACTTGGGACCAATGATGTTGGGGGGGCTTGAGAAAATTGCTCCAACTGCTATTATGATTATTTTTGCCATTCTTTACTTTGGTGTGTTAATAGATACAGGTTTTTTTGATCCACTAGTATTGAAAATTTTAAAAATGGTAGGGGGAGATCCATTAAAAATTGTACTTGGAACGGCAGTTTTATCGTTGATAGTCGCTCTTGATGGTGACGGGACAATTACGTATCTTATTGTAGTAACAGCATTTCTTCCATTGTATGAACGTCTAGGTATGAATAAACTGATTTTAGCCTGTATTCCCGCATTGGCGATGGGGGTTATGAATTTAACACCTTGGGGAGGACCGGCTGTTCAAGCTGCTACAGCTGTAAATGTAGATATAATAGAAATGCTCTTTCCAATCATCCCTTCTATGGTTGCAGGTGGGTTATGGGTTCTGACCGTTGCCTATTTTCTCGGACGTAGGGAACGTAAGCGGTTAGGAGTTACCAATATCGATGTAGATATTAACGATGAGGTCGCTGCTACTCTTGACATAGGAATGGATTCATCAATAAAGCGGCCAAAATTATTCTGGTTTAATCTAGTTTTAACTATCTTAGTAATGTCAGCTTTAATTGCGGGCTTCTTACCGATACCTACTTTATTTATGCTTGGATTTGCGATTGTTATGGTTGTTAATTATCCTAACTTGCAGGACCAAAAAGACCGGTTGCACGCACATGCAGGGAACATCTTAACTGTTGTCTCTATGATATTTGCAGCGGGTGTTTTTTCGGGTATTATAGAGGGCACTGGAATAGTTAAAGCTATCGCAGATGTTTTAATTGCAGTAATTCCAGATGCACTTGGACCTCGATTAACCGCTATTGTCTCACTAATTAGTATGCCATTTACTTTTTTTATGGCGAATGCTCCCTTTTATTTCGGAATTATTCCTATCATGGCGGAAACTGCAGCCCACTTTGGGATTCAACCAATAGAAATTGGGCAAGCTTCATTATTAGGACAGCCGTTTCACTTGTTGAGCCCACTTCAAGGTTCTATTTACGTACTAGTAGGGCTTCTTGGTATTGATATAGGTGACCATATTCGCTTTTCAG
Source organism: Bacillus sp. OTU2372 (assembly GCF_038440275.1). Classification (NCBI taxonomy): domain Bacteria; kingdom Bacillati; phylum Bacillota; class Bacilli; order Caryophanales; family Bacillaceae; genus Bacillus; species Bacillus sp. OTU2372. The sequence continues at coordinate 28,075 of NZ_JASATK010000019.1, read as the reverse complement.
CCAAATATGCGTTTGGGACTGCAGTGGTTATGACAATTGTAGGTGTTTTGATCGGAGTGCTATCTATTTAATAAAATAAACAATAAAAGCCTAAGTGTGCTTTAATTTTAGAATTTTAACCCTTATAGAGACATTACTTGATCGTAATTATAAAATTTTGAAATTAACTCCTGAATGCTAAATGAAAAAGAGGTTGTCATAATACCGGCCCTTGTCATCACGTTTTTAGCTTTGATTGTCCGATTCCATACCGTTTGTCAATGAAATCGCGAAGATACTGTCATGATGATAGTGTCTTCTTTATTTGATTTTAATTCATACTTTACTGATAGGAATTATAGGTTTATAATAAAATTAATCAAATAAACGAAATTAAATGTGGTTGTATTCAAGGAATGTTTTTGTAAAACTAAAGGAGTGTTTATGATGAGAAATAATGTTGAAAAAAGGCGACAAAAACTTATCAATAAATTAATTTTTTTAAACGTATATAACAAAGACGATCATAAGCTTAATGAGATGCCACTATCAAAATTAGAATATGAGTATAGAAGATTTAAATTACAAAACCATCCCCATGGTGAGTTTGGGTCTATTCAGTGGGTATAAAATAAATATGGTTACGTTACATTAGACTGTAGGGTGTTTCCACACCTGCGGTCTTTTTTTTGGCAAGGAATTCTATAAATTTTCCAAACACGTGGTAAGTGGCGAGGGCCAATTTCGGGGGGAGAATTAACAATATTCACCTGGAGGTTGTTACTAATTCTTACGGACATAGACCCGAGTACACTGGGTCTATGTCCGTAACCAAGTGTTGAAAAAAAAGCCATTTGATATCTAGTAGAACAAGCGATGAAATTTTTAAGCAGAATTTATAATTGTCTCCTGGAATTTAAATGAATAGCAGCTCCGGTATTGAAGCTGTTTTTCGTTTCTTAGCATAGGAACGGCGAGCTTCTTCTTCAAGGAACTATCTTGGCGAAAATAATGTTTCTACCCGTAAAAACACATAGACACTATTACTGATTTTACAAGGTGTGCGGCCAATAAAATTTTAGTGTAATTATTTACAATCTCTCAAATTTTTAAGAACCATTCAAATTTCCATTTATAAATTGTTTCGGTGTAATTCCAACAAATTTTTTAAAGACCTTGGCAAAATAACTTTGATCATGAAAATTCAGAAGGGTAGATATCTCCGCCAAAGTATAGCTAGAATAACTTAACAAGCTTTTTGCTTCCTCTATCTTAGTTTGCTGGATAAATTGCAGAATTGAGATTCCAACTTCCTTCTTAAAAAGATTGGATAGATAATTTGGATTCAAGGATGTTAATTCAGCTAGTTCTGAAAGAGTTATATTATCGTAAAGATGATTGAAAATAAAATTTTGGCACACGTTTATGGGCTTGGAATATTTATGTTTTTTACTATTTTCCACTCGTTCAGCGAATTCTAATAAGGCATTTTCTGTTAATTGATCGACTGCTTTACTTTCAGTTAGTTCCTCGAGTTTCTGTATATACAAATCACTTAGATTGTAGGCTATTTCTTGATAAAGTCCACCTTCCACTGCTGCTCTTGTTGCGAGTGTGATAATTGAAATAGCTAGATTTTTTTGGCTTCGCAAATAACTTGTCTTCGAAAGTACTCCTTTTTTTCCTTGTTTTTGATTAGTATGGAAAGTTTCTATTAATTTATCTTTTTTCCCCATCTTTATATAATTTAAGAATTTCTTTTCAATTGATATGTCCGTATGAACAATTTTAGTTTGGCGTCCTTCGGTTATTTGGAAATCCGGAGGCTCTATCTCAATTCTTTTCTTATTTACTTCCTCATTATTTTTCAAGATATCTACCAATTCTAATTTTTGTTGATAAACCATGTAATAAATGACCATGCTCATATTAATAAAATTAAAATTACTTATAATGGGAAGTTCAGTATAATACCGAACCATCTCTTCTTTATTTATACTGATTTGCAGGTCTCTTAAGGTACCATTGATGGTTTCCTCAGTCATCCTAAAATTAATAAAAGGGCCAACGATTATATTTCCGCTAAATTGATGATTTGAATATATACTAATTGAAAAAAATTTCTCTAGGTATTTTGTTTCCTTTAGTACGGGAAAATCATGAAGTCCGGTTCCCGAAAACAGTTCGGCTATAATAGCAGAATTTGAAGGATACAAGGGATTATGCAGAGAATTAGGGGCTGTATCATAGACTAAATCCCCGCGATTATTATAAAAGTAAACTGGTATTTTATACATGTTAAAAGCTAATTTACAAATATATTCGATATCCTCTTGTTTAAAGATATGCACTCTTAATCCCCCAATCTTGTATAAAAAGAGAATGTAAATTAATGTGTGATTTTTACTTTTTATCTGTAAAATATACCATAATATATTAAAAATAAAAACTATAATCTTTTTAAGAAATCGATTTCAAAAGTTTAATAAGGAGGTAGAGCTAAGAAACAAGAGTGGAGAGGTTATCTCGCAAGCAATGCTAATTAAGCGTACTCATTTAAATTAATGCAACTTATAATTGGCAAAAGGGATTTATGCATGGAAAAGGAATCCTAATAATAATTCCAATTTCTTTAGTAAAATTAAACAAAATGTAAGCGAATTCAAAAGTAAGTATTAAGCAATCCATTATTTACTATTCGCAATCTATCGAAAATCAAAATTTTTTGAGGTGACTTGTATGCGTCCATTTGGTTTCAGAGATAAGATCGGGTACTTGTTTGGTGATTTTGGAAATGATTTCTTTTTTGGCCTCGTAGCATCATTTTTAATGGTCTATTACACTGACGTTTTTCATCTTAATCCTGCAGGCGTGGGGGGATTATTCTTGTTAGCTCGTTTGTGGGATGCAGTTGCAGACGTTTCATGGGGTCGCTTTATTGATACAAAAAAAGCAGGGAAAAACGGGAAATTCAAGCCTTGGATTTATAGAATGTCATTCCCGCTTGTGATTTCAGGTATATTAATGTTTATTCATATTCCAGGGATGTCAAATGGATTTTATACAGCATATGCCTATGTAACCTACATCCTTTGGGGAACATTGTATAGTACAGTTAATATTCCGTACGGCTCAATGGCTTCTGTAATTACAGCGGACCCAGTAGAACGTACAACTTTATCAACTTGGAGATCTCTTGGAGCAACTTTGGCACAATTAATTGTCGGAGTAGTCGGACCATTGCTCATGTTCGTAAATAATAAAGCTGATGCTAATCACTTTTTAATGGGAGCCATTATTTTCGGAATTCTATCAATCTCAAGTTATATGGCTTGTTATAAATTAAGTGTTGAACGAGTTGTAATGAATGAAACCGCAAAACCAAATGTTAATTTGGCAAAAACCCTAAAAGGTATTTCAAAAAATAAGCCATTAATCGTTTATCTTATTGGATCCCTTATATTCTTAATTAGTTTAATGTTAATTGGAACTGTGAATACTTATTTGTTTAAGGATTATTTCGGAAATGCAAAAATATTAAGTATGCTCAGCCTTGTTCAATCAGCAACGATATTTATTGGGATGCCGCTTGTTAAACCCTTGGTATCAAAGTTTGGGAAAAAAGAAGTAGCTTCGGCAGGGTTCTTGCTTTCAGCAATGGTCTACTTCATTTTATACCTATTGCCAAATTTGTCAGCGATACAATATATTGCGATTTTATCAATCGGCATGTTTGGTTATGCCCTATTTAACTTAGTTAGTTGGGCGTTCATTACGGACTTAGTTGATTACCATGAATATTTAACTGGTTTACGTGAGGACGGAACCATTTATTCTCTATACTCTTTTGCCCGTAAAGTAGGACAGGCTGTTGCCGGCGGTATAGGTGGTGCAGCGGTTGCAGCGGTTGGCTATAATCCAGCACTTCAGTCACAAACTCAAAGTACACTCAATGGAATCCATACACTTGGCACTTTAGTACCAGCTATAGGTCTATTGTTGGTTTTTGCATTTATTGCCTTCTTATACCCATTAAACAAAAAACGTACAGCCCAACTTGTAATTGATTTAGAAGTAAAAAGAAATGAAATGAATTCTGGTAAAACCGCATGAAAAAAAGGAGATAGTTATCTTACACTATTAACTATCTCCTTTAAAAATAAAATAAATTTATTAGAAAAGTTACTTTCTTTGCCATTCGATCAAAGTACACTGAATCTATTATTCTATTAAGAGGAGATTTAGAGATGTTATATCCTATCATTACTGAAACACGTAGCATAATTGATTTAAATGGGATTTGGAATTTTAAGCTCGATCCAGGAATTGGATTTCAAGAAAATTGGCATAATGCCAAATTATCCGATACTAGAAGCATGGCTGTTCCATCATCTTTCAATGATATTGGGGTGAATTCAAGTATACGTGACCATGTTGGTTGGGTTTGGTATGAGCGAGAACTTACACTTCCGAATATTCTTGCCGCTGAACGAGTGGTTTTGCGATTTGGTTCTGCCACACATTTAGCAAAGGTATATGTAAATGGAGAACTCGTTGTTGAGCATAAAGGTGGTTTCTTACCATTTGAGGCGGAAATAAATAATTTTTTACAAAAAGGAAAAAATCGATTAACTGTTGCAGTCAATAATATTGTGGATGAAACGACCTTACCGGTTGGCTTTGTAACGGAAAAGGATATTCCCGGCGGTGGAAAGGTTATTCGGAACCAGCCTAATTTTGACTTTTTCAACTACGCTGGTTTGCACCGCCCAGTGAAAATTTATACAACACCGGCTACTTATGTTAAGGATGTAACGGTTATAACTGAATTAGATGGAAAGGTTCATTATTCTATTGATGTAGCTGGTTCGGCACATGTAAAAGTAAAGGCTGTAGACGATTTAGGTGTTGTCGTTGGAGAGGCTGAAGGAGTTTCCGAGACAATTACAATCCCAAACGTAAAGCTGTGGGAGCCATTAAATGCCTATTTGTATACACTTCGGGTAGAGCTGAAAAAGCATGGAGAAATCATTGATGTTTATGAACAGCCATTTGGTGTCAGGACAGTAGAGATAAAAGAAGGGAAGTTCCTTATCAATAATAAGCCTTTTTATTTCAAAGGCTTTGGCAAGCATGAAGATACGCCTATTCATGGAAGAGGATTTGATGAAGCAGCAAATGTTATGGATTTCAACCTAATGAAATGGACTGGAGCAAACTCGTTCCGTACGGCCCATTATCCGTATTCGGAAGAAATCATGCGTCTTGCTGATCGTGAAGGGTTTGTCGTCATTGATGAAGTGCCAGCAGTCGGTTTGCACTTGAACATGATGGTCATGTACAACGGAGGTAACCTTCGGAATACTTGGAAGGAGCTCAAAACCTTCGAGCATCATCAACAGGTTATCAAGGAATTAATTGAACGTGATAAAAACCATCCGTCGGTCGTTATGTGGAATATAGCAAATGAACCTGCATCAGAAGAAGAGGGGGCATATGAATACTTTAAGCCGCTAGTTGAACTGGCAAAAGAACTTGACCCGCAAAAACGACCTATTACTCTCGTAACTCAAATTGAATCTTCACCAGAAAAAGACCAAGTTGCGGAACTACTGGATATCCTTACTTTTAATAGATACTACGGTTGGTATGTTGATGGCGGTGATTTCGTGTCAGCTAAAGAAAAGCTTCGTACAGAATTTAATGGCTGGCTTAAACGATGCCCTAACAAACCGTTCATGATGACCGAATATGGTGCTGATACGGTTGCGGGATTGCACGATGTAGAGCCGGTTATGTTTACAGAAGAATATCAAGTAGAGTTCTATAGGGCAAATCACGAAGTGTTTGATGAATTTAACCAATTTGTTGGGGAGCAGGTGTGGAACTTTGCTGATTTCTCAACAAGTCAAGGAATTATCCGTGTTCAGGGAAATAAAAAAGGAATCTTTACCCGTGACCGAAAGCCTAAGTATGTCGCACATGAGCTGCGAAGACGCTGGACAATCATTCCTGATTTTAACTATAAGGGCTAAGTCTTACTATAGTAACTTTTAAATTTTCTAGAATGTAAAGGAATTCTATTGACCATTAATAAAAGCAAAACTCACAGGAGTCATTGCGGGTTTTGCTTTTTTCAATTCTAATGGCTAGGTCAAAGTCGTGGTGAAATATGGAAGGTCTTTTTGTGTCAAAAAAAGAGTACCCCCGGAGGAATTCAGTAGAGAGGAGATTAATAATGTATTTAGTAATTGATATAGGAGGAACTTTTGCCAAATATGCATTGATGGATGCAGCAGCAAATATTGTGATAAAAGGAAAACGGCTGACTCCAAGAACAAATGTAACCGATTTTGAGAATGTGATTTTTTCTATTATTGAGGAGCATGTTTTGTCAGATATAAAAGGGATTGCAATCAGTTGTCCAGGAACAATTGATGTAGACACAGGTATGATTTATTTTGGTGGTTCATTTCCATTTTTACATGAAGTAAATCTGAAAAATAAAATTGAAAAGAAATATGGTAAAGAAGTGTTTATCGAAAACGATGCAAAGTGTGCTGCCTTAGCTGAATTATGGCTTGGTAGTGTGAAGGGTACTAAGAATTCGGTGGTGCTCGTACTAGGAAGTGCAGTTGGAGCAGGAATCATTATTGATGGAAAACTTCATCGTGGGGTCCATCTTTCTGCTGGTGAAGTAAGCTATATATTGAATCAAATCAACCCACAAACAAGAGCAGCAGAATATTTTGGATTGATTTGTTCTGCTGTTGATATGGTACGCAGGATTGCCGAAATAAAGAAACTTGAAGATTCAACAGATGGAGAACAAGTGTTTAAATACATTAACAACAACGATGTAGAAGCCAATGCCATCTTCAATGAATATTGCATTAACTTAGCAGCGCAAATATTAAACCTACATTATATTTTAGATCCGGAAGTTTTTGCGATTGGCGGCGGAATTAGTGTTCAGCCAATTTTGCTCGAAAGAATTCAATGGGCTATTAATGAAATCAAAAATGCCAATCCTTTGCATACAGCAAACCCTAAAGTTATTGCTTGTAAGTTTCATAATGATGCCAATCTTTATCGGGCACTCTATCATTTCTTTGTTAGCAAAGAAAACACATTTTCTCTTAGTCACCTATGATAATTAATAGGGGCTTTTTTTTGTGCATAACGGTGCTAAGCGCGGAGTCAGGATTGGAGCTATCATGTGTAATAAAAAAACCTTTCCGACTATATTAAAGTTCCTCTTTATAATGATACATTTGATTTTATGATTGATACAAAAATTTATCAACCTAACTCCTTGGATATCAAGGCTTTCCCTATATCAATTCGACAGTTGATACATTGCGTTATCAGTTTGTATGGTTCCATTAATCTATAAATACCGTAGAGATAGCATAAAACCAATCAATTCTTAGAGGCGCTCTGTTGGCATAATGTTTGCAATATTTAAATTAAAAGTACATCACTTTTGTATTAAGGTTGGAAGGAGGTTAGAAAAAACAATTTTGTAAGCGGTTTCTCGGTTGGTTATTATTTAAAAAATACAAAGGGGAAATATCACATGCTAAAAATTGATTTTGAAAATCATTTTTACGATCAAAGTTTACTAGAGGAATTATCTAAAAGACAACAGCCGCCATTTTATAGAAAAGAAAAGAATGTGATTACTTGGACAGATGCCATTACAATGCCTCAAGATGCTATACTGCCATTCGGAAAAGGTAAAAGGGTGCATTTTAAAAAGTACGGACAATTCAATACGGTTGAGGGAAAAAACAACGACGCTGGTTTAACCTACGAAAACGGAGTTTTATATTGGAATGGTTTAGAAATGAAAGTTCATATCCCAATGAAAGATAAATACATACAGAAGGCTCTACTCGATGAAATCGCCTATTGTCGCCTGGTTCGAAAGACAATTTGGGGGACAGTCAAATATTATTTGCAGTTAGTATTAAAAGGTACTCCTCCACAAAAACACAATACTTGTGATGGTGAAGTCGGATTAGATATTGGTATATCAACCATTGCTGCTGTATCGGATAAAGAGGTAATGATTGAGGAATTTTGTGAAGGCTTAGATATGTTGGAGAAAGAAAAACGGAGAATTTTTAGAAAAATGGATAGGCCTAGGAGGGCGACCAACCCAAATAAGTACAATGAAAACGGAACTATAAAAAGGGGGAACAGAGATAAATGGATATGTTCTAAACATTATTGGAAACAGTTGTTTAAGCTAAAAGAAAACTGCCGTAAGATAGCCTCTGTTCGAAAAATCATGCATAATAAACTAGCTAATACTATTCTCAAGATGGGAAACCAGGTATATTTCGAAAAAATGAATTACAAGGAGCTCCAGAAAACAAAGTTCGGCAAAAGAATTGGATACAAAGCACCAAGCATGTTTTTATCCATTATTAATAAAAAACTATCTTATCAAGGATTAAAAATTGAGGACGTAAATACTTGGGGGGTGAAAGCTAGCCAGTATTGCCATATGTTAATTGATTATCAGAAGAAGAAGTTGTCTCAACGATTTCACATCCTACCGGATGGAACAAAAATACAGAGAGATTGTTACTCCGCATGGCTAATTAAAAACGTAAATAAAGCAAAAAATAAAGTAAACAGAAAGAAATGTATAACCGAATATTTTTCGTTTCTTGAAAACTACAAAAAGACCGAAGAGTTTCTTCGGTCGTTAAATAAAAAGTTTATATCTAGTAACGGATTTTAAATTAAACCTTTGCCGTGTTGAATCCCACGGAAGAACAGGAAATCTATGACGTTAGTTTTAGATATCTCTTGTTTGGCAGGTTAAAGCCGGATGCGAATACTAAATGGCGACTGGAAACCGTCTGGTTTCCGCCATGTCTAAGACTGTATTTCTTTTGCGTGGAAGAGCTGTTCGTTCGCGAATGTTGCATGGAAAACGCATGAGTCTAAACGGCAAGAATTGAATTATCTTATGTTCTTGATTAGTAAGGAAAGGAGAAAGTACATTTACCCTTCATTCAAAGAAGGTCTAATCTTTTAGATCCACCCTATTTCAATGGGGTGAGGATTCAGTCTCATGTATGCAGTATATCATCGGTTTTGAAAGCTATTGAAGTAATGTTGGAAAGCGATCAGGTTCGACAAGTGAGGCATTTATGCATTTATGTTCCCTGTAAAATCAACTAATTTGGGCGCAGCTTTTCTTTGGACCGGACGCTTTGGCTGAATTCGCTTGGAGTCAGCCCTATATATTTGCGAAACTGCCGGGTAAAGTGGTTGTAATTTTGAAAGCCCACGTCATGGGCAGCTTCAGTTGCATTCCGATTCGTATGTGAAAGAAGTAAGGCAGCCTGCTTAATTCGCATGCGGTTAAGTGCCTCCACAATAGATTCGCCGGTATTCTCTTTAAATAGATGCGATAGTCTCGAAGCGGAGAGCCCAACACTGCGGGCCAGATCTTCGACTCGAACCGTCTCCTGCATCCGCTGGGCGAGCAAATACAGCGTTTCTTCAATCCGCGGGTCAAACCCGCTGGTTTGCTGTTTTGCGAGCAGCATCAGGACCTCCCGCAGTGCGCTCAGGCACAGCTCGTGCCAATAAGGACCTCGTTCCCTTGAGTCAGACAGAATTCGGAGAAAAGCCTGATAGATCCGCTCCCTCACCGCTTGCTGCTCAATCTGCCGAATGGTCAGCGCATCGAGTGGCAGTAGACTCGCATCCATGAAGCCGCCAGTAAAATGCGCCCAAACAAAATGCCAGATTTTTCCTTTTGGCGTGCCATATCGATGGGGTGCTCCCGGCTTCAACAGTGTTACATCCCCGGCTCTTACGCGCTGCTCGCAGCCGTCTGCCTCGAAATAACCTTCACCGCCTAGCGTGTAAGTGATAAGCCAGTCGCTCATCCCGTCCGGACGTACGGTAGAATAGGTGTCGTGCTCGTGGAAATGTCCGGCGATCACCATGCTGTAGGCCAATCCGTCATAGTTGGAGGGGCGGTCGAGTTCCATAGTCCTCATCCTTTTCTAAATAGTATTTTATTGAGGATAGTTTAGCTTAACTAACGGCAGCACACAAGTGTAATTGTGGAGAAATAGCAGAATCGTATGCATTGTTAGCAAGATCCATCCTTCTTCTAATGGTTATTCTAACTGTAAAATGAAGATGTGCTAAATATCACTTGCAGTAGAAATAGGGGAGGATAAAAACATGGTGTATAATCATCGAGTGTTAACTGATGAGCAAAAGCAACAATTTGAAACGGAAGGTTATTTAATTGTCAAAGGATTGTTTACGGAGGAGCAACTGGCGGAGATTGACAGAACCTTTGTGGACATCAGCCATCAGGTGATCCCGGGGCATTTTGAGCCGGATTTGCAAGAGGAAACGACCGACCCGCTAAAGCGTTATCCGAGGGTCATGCATCCGCACCGGTTTAATGAAACAGCCAAACGGTTTATGCTGCATCAACCGGTATTGGATGTGCTTGCTGATTTGTATGAGGAAGAACCATTGGCGGCCCAAAGCATGTTCTATTACAAGCCTCCGGGCTCACGGGGACAGGCGCTTCATCAGGATAACTTTTACTTAAAGGTCGAGCCGGGAAACTGCATCGCCGCTTGGACGGCGATTGATCCGGCGGATGAGGAGAATGGCGGGCTGTTAGTCGTGCCAAAGACGAGTACGTATGATATCGTATGTCCTGAATTGTCCGATTCCAAGGAATCGTTCACTACACACTATGTTAAACCGCCGAAGGATCAGAAGGCAATTCCGGCAGTGATGGAGAGGGGCGATGTGCTCTTTTTCAATGGGAATCTGATTCACGGCTCATATCGCAATAAGACGAAAGATCGTTTCCGCCGCTCGTTCATTTGCCACTACGCCAACAGCTCGGCCACGCGCATTTCCACGTATTATCGTCCTCTGTACCGTGCCGATGGGACTCCGGTGGAACTGGAGACCAATCCGAATGGAGGACCGTGCGGCGTTGAATACGATACACCGTATATCCACTAAACATGAGCCACGGCTAGAGGTGCTGATGTCCTGGTGGGGGATGAACGGACTGGGAGTTCGAAACGGCGCTGGTGACGAATGGAGCATGGAGGAGAAGGTGCGGTGCATCGCCGAAGCGGGCTACGACGGCATTAACGGCATGCTGCCGGAGGACATGGAGGCCGAACGATGGCATCGGTTGCTGGATCAATACAACCTTTCATACAGCGTAAACGCGTATCCGAAAACGGCGGAGGAACTGTACGTTTTTCTTTGCAAGGCAAAATCGTTCGGAAGGGTCGATTTCGTCAACGTACAGGTGATAAGGCCGTTTCTGGTCGGAGAGCAAGCGGTGCAAATGCTTGCGGACATGGCGGAGATGTCGCGGTCTGCGGGCATCCCGACGTATATTGAAACGCACCGCGGTACAATCACGCAGGATCTGCTGCGCACGGTAGAGTATGCTCAGCGCTTGCCTGGACTTGAGCTGACGATCGACTTTTCACATTATGTCGTTGCCGGGGAAATGCATACGGTGTCGGACGAGGCAGAAGAGCTGCTCCGGACGCTGCTCCCTCGGACGAAGAGCATACACGCTCGCGTATCGAACGGGGAGCAGGTGCAGATCGATATACCCATGTTTGGAAGCGTGGATGGGGAGGGTGCCGCTGACCGCGAGTTCGACCATCCGATGTTGAATCACTTTCAACGTTGGTGGCTCGGAGGGATGCGCAGCTGGCGTCAAACGGCACAGCAAGACGAGGTGCTGCCGTTTGTCTGCGAGCTGGGGCCGCCACCATATGCGATCACGGTCCGCCGCCAGGACGATGTGCAGTACGAGGTGAGCGACCGCTGGACGCAAGCACTGCTGTTTGCCCGGATCGCCCGGTCCTTATGGGAACAGGTTTAAACATAAAAGAGCAGGTTAATGTGTAGGTTTTAAAACCTGTTTACCAATTGGAAAAGTCCTTGTAAATCAAGGGCTTTTTCGGATTAAAAGCAATGCCTTGCATCAAGGGCAAACATATGAGTAAAGTGAGAAAACACCGAGCGCCAATTTTAAGGGGTGCGTTGGTGGACTTTAGGTTATTCTAGGCCATTAGGTGCTGGAACAGTTTGTTGCCGAAGGAAACGGGTATGCCAACTTCTAAATCTTCGGAAAATAAATTATTAATGAGGAAACTCGAAGAGTTGGAATCACAAAATCTAGGCTTTTGCGTTTTTTATTGTTTATTTAATAAAGTTGATTTATTTCTCTTTCATCCAGCAAGAAGCCCATTGACTAATGGGTCCAAGTATTTTTCCTAATTCGCTTCCTTTTTTAGTTAATAAATATACCGTTCTAATTGGTCGCTCTGGAATAACTTTACGTAAAACAATCCCATGCTCTTCTAATTCTTTCATTCTTTCCGTCAACACCCTTTTACTTAAATCAGGGATAAGTGAATTGATTTCACTAAAACGTTTTGGTCCGCTAGATAATACATATATGATTAATCCAGTCCATCTTTTTCCAATTAATTCAAAAGTTTTTTCAACCTCAGGACATAGGTCTGCCTGTTCTTCCATCATTGATAACCTTCACCTCTTTCAAACAGACTAAATATTGTTCTTGTTTACTTATTGTAACCAAGTTTCATTTAATTACAAAGTAAAAACCATATAAATTTTTATAAAAACCCCCATTGTATGTTAATTTGTCAAATAATCGCCATAAATGATTGTTTTTTAATAATAATAGGAAACAAAATAAAGTGAACATATTAAAAAATGAAGAGACAGCTTATCAAGAAAAAGAAATATGTAAGTTTTATTGAAAATATTATTGACAAAGGGGTCTTAAAGTTTTATTATTATCTCATATTCAAGATATTTTAATTTGAGGTGTTTTGTTGGAGGTGAAATAAATGGAAAAAACATGCACTAATTTACCCTATCTTGTTTTAATGCAAACTTCAAAAGCAGTACAGGATTGTATGAGAGTGGAAATGAGTCAGTATAACCTTAGTATTACTGAATTTTCCGTTCTAGAAGTGCTTTACAATAAGGGAAAACAAACAATCCATCAAATTGGTAATTGCATTTTAATTTCAAGTGGCACAATGACTTATGTTATAGATAAATTAGAACAAAGAGATTTATTAAGTCGTCATGCATGTGTTGAAGATCGCAGAGTAATCCATGTTACGTTAACAGACACAGGAAAAGAAATGATGGCAAAGATCATGCCAAAACATCTAGAATTTGTAGATTCTATGTTTTGCTCTTTAAATAAAGAGGAGAAAGAAATATTTGTTAAACTCCTGAAAAAGATAAATAGGAAAGAACAAAGTTAATTTTTTTAGTTTTATATCTCGAAATCGAGATAAATATTGTATTAGGAGGATTTGAGATGATAAATCTTGGTTTATTAATAATTCGTTTAGTAGTGGGTATCTTATTCATTGGTCATGGAGCTCAAAAATTGTTTGGATGGTTCGGCGGTTATGGTTTAAAGGGTACAGGAGGCTGGTTTGATTCCATTGGCATGAAACCTGGAATAACCATGGCTCTATTGGCAGGATTGGCAGAACTAGTTGGAGGCGTTTTGTTTGCTCTAGGTCTTTTAACCCCACTTGCAGGAATTATTATAGCGGGAACAATGATAATGGCTATCGTCAAAGTGCATGCTCCAAACGGATTATGGGCAACAGCAAATGGATATGAATATAACCTTACGCTGCTTGCAATTGCAATTGGTGTAGCTTTAATTGGACCAGGTCAATATGCTTTAGATGCTTTTTTATTCTAATTATCTCGATTTGGAGATAATTGAATTGAAGTAAATAGTTTAAGATTTTATTTTCATCCTGGGAACAAAATAGGTAAGAGTGGATTTTTAAAATTAAATCAGAAATGGAGTGGTGAAAATGAGTAAGAAAACAATGGGGATTCACCATATCACAGCAATCGTTGGACATCCGCAAGAAAATGTAGACTTTTACGCTGGAGTTTTAGGATTGCGTTTGGTCAAACATACTGTAAATTTTGATGACCCAGGAACTTATCACCTTTATTTCGGTAATGAAGGTGGTAAGCCAGGAACCATTATTACATTCTTTCCGTGGGCAGGAGCTCATCAAGGAATTATCGGGGACGGTCAAGTAGGAGTTACTTCCTATGTAGTTCCAAAAGGGGCGATGAAATTTTGGGAAAAAAGACTAGAAAAATTCAATGTCCCTTTTACAAAAATGGAACGCTTTGGAGAGCAATATTTGGAATTCGATGATCCGCATGGTCTTCACCTGGAAATTGTCGAAAGAGAAGAAGGAGAAAACAATACTTGGACTTTCGGTGAGGTAATACCTGAAGTTGCTATCAAAGGTTTTGGAGGAGCAATTCTTTTATCAACTCAGCCTGATAAAACGGGAGAATTATTAGAAAAAGTAATGGGACTTGAATTAGTCGGTAAAGAAGGAGATTTCGCACGTTACCGTTCTTCTGGGGATATCGGAAATATTATTGATCTAAAATTAACTCCAATTGGACGCGGACAAATGGGTGTGGGAACCGTTCACCATATTGCATGGCGGGCTATTAATGATCAAGATCAATTGGATTGGCAAAAATATGTGGCAGCGAACGGTTACGGAGTAACTCCTGTTCAGGATCGAAATTACTTCAATGCCATTTATTTCAGAGAACATGGAGAAATACTGTTTGAAATTGCAACGGATCCTCCAGGATTTGCTCATGATGAATCACAGGAAACAATGGGTGAAAAACTGATGCTTCCATCACAGTATGAGCCTCATAGAGCTAAAATTGAAAGAGTTTTATTACCGTTCAATGTAAGAGAACTAGACTGATTTCACGAAAGGGATGATATCTTTGCTTTCAATTGATCCAGCCTCATTGTCTGAACGAGAAAATTATAAATTTCTAATAGGAAGCATCATACCTAGACCAATAGCCTTCGTCACATCGATTTCAAAAGATGGTGTTTTGAATGGAGCACCCTTTAGTTATTTTAACATCGTATCATCCAATCCCCCGATGATTTCATTATCTATTCAACGCTCAGCTGGGGGACAAAAAGATACAGCAAGAAATATTACTGAGTCCAAGCAATTTGTTGTTCACATTGTTGACGAACACAACGTGGAAAAAATAAATAAAACAGCTGCCGGCCTTCCTCCTAATCAAAGTGAGATTGAGTTAGCTCACTTAACTCCAGTAGATAGTGTAAAAATATCAGTTCCTGGAGTTAAGGAAGCGAAAATCAGAATGGAATGTTCCTTAGAGCATTCCTTAGAATTGGGAGGCTTGGACATGCCAGGGTGTGACCTGATTATAGGAAAAGTTGTTCAGTTTCATATCGATAATGACATTTATGAAAAAGGAAGAATTGATCCAAGGGGCTTAGCAGCGGTCAGCCGATTAGCTGGGAATAATTACGCAAAAATTGGTGAGATATTTGAAATTGAAAGACCTAATTAAAGCCCCATTCGATGATTGGAGAGGGTAAAATGCAAAAAACAGCGGGTATCCATCATATCACAGCAATGGTAAACGATGCTCAAAGAAATATTGATTTCTATGCAGGTGTACTGGGGTTAAGGTTTGTCAAAAAAACCATTAATTTTGATCGTCCAGAAGTGTACCATCTCTATTTTGGGAATGAAATAGGTCAACCAGGTTCGGTAATAACATTTTTTCCATGGGCTAAACAACTAAAAGGTCGAATTGGAATCGGTCAGGTTGGTGTGACTAGTTATGTGATTCCGAAGGGTTCGGTTCCTTTTTGGGAGAATCGATTACGGAAATTTGGAATCGAATTTACTTCATCCAATCGGTTTGGGGAAAGTTATTTAAAATTTCATGATCCAGACGGACTCCTATTGGAATTGACAGAACGAGACGAAGGTCCAGTAAATACTTGGAACTTTGGAGGAGTTCAAGCAGAAAATGCGATAAAAGGTTTTGGAGGTGCGATTCTTTTTTCTGCACAGCCACATAAGACAACTGATGTTCTAGAAAACGTTTTGGGTTTGGAATGCATTGGTCAAGAAAATGAATTTTTACGATTTAAATCTGAAGGTAATATAGGAAATACAGTTGATATTCAGCTAAATCCTTCTGTTCGAGGGCTGATGGGGGCTGGAACGGTTCACCATATAGCATGGAGAGCAAAGGATGAGGAAGAGCATCAAAAGTGGAGATCGCTTCTCCTTGAAAAAGAGTATTATCCTACAGAGATTCTTGACCGAAACTACTTCAAAGCTCTATATTTTCATGAACCAGGGGGTATCCTCTTCGAAATTGCGACCGACCCACCGGGTTTTGCGGCGGATGAACCTATAGAGGAACTCGGGAAAAAACTTATGCTGCCATCTTGGTTAGAGTCAAGAAGAGAAGAATTGGAAGAAACCTTACCGCGGGTAGAGGTTCGTGTTCTGGAGGGAGATAAATTATGAAACACATATTCAATAAAGGCCAAGATCCAACAAAACCAACACTATTATTGCTTCATGGTACCGGTGGCAATGAATTAGACCTGCTGCCTCTTGCTGGAAGAATTGATGATGAAGCTTCCGTTTTAAGCGTTCGAGGAAATGTATTAGAAAATGGAATGCCGAGATTCTTCAGAAGATTAGCGGAAGGTGTATTTGATGAAGAAGACCTCGTTTTCCGAACAAAAGAATTAAATGAGTTTCTCGATGAAGCCGCTGAAAAGTATGGTTTCGACCGAGATCATATTATCGCCATTGGATACTCAAATGGAGCGAATATAGCAGCGAGTATATTATTTCACTATCAAAATGCCTTAAAGGGTGCCATTCTTCATCATCCTATGGTGCCGAGAAAAGGGATCGACCTTCCAGATTTATCGGGTAAGTCTGTGTTTATAGCAGCTGGGACAAATGATCCGATTTGCTCACCAATGGAATCGGCTGAACTTGAATCATTATTAAAAAAGGCTAATGCGAATGTAGAACTTCATTGGGAGAATAGAGGTCATCAATTAACCGCCCATGAGGTCGAAGCGGCAGTAAGTTGGTATCGAAAGTTAATAATCAAATAATACAAGAATTTCGGAGGATTATAGAATGTTGGTAAGAAACGAAATAGGAGCACTTATTTTACGAGTAACATTAGGAGTATTGTTTTTAATTCATGGAGTTGTAAAATTTCAAGGTGGAATTGAGAATATTGTAGGATGGTTTGATAGTATCGGCTTGCCTGGATTTATGGCATATGGCGTTGCATCTCTTGAAATTATTGGTGGGATCGCCATAATCATTGGATTGGCAACGAGATTTTTTGCAGCATTGTTTGCATTACTAATGATTGGGGCAACTTTAAAAGTAAAACTTTCTGTTGGTTTATTAGGAAATGGCCAAATGGCAGGCTACGAGTTAGATTTAGCATTCCTAGCAATAGCATTTTTCCTTGCAATCAATGGAAGCAAGCTATTGTCAGTTAGTTCCATGATATTTAAAAAGGATTCAAAAGAGTTAACAAAAGCTGCTTAATGCTTAATCAACCTATTAAAAGAAAGAAATAATAGGTGGTGATTGTGATGGGTGTCTTATCCAAACTATTTGGATATTCTACTGAGAAGGAGACAGAGAAAAGGGCAAATGTAATATCGTCACTCTATTGGCAGCAGACTGCTGGCTGATTATAGTTTCTCATACTATAAAATAGTTCGATGGGAACCATAAATATATCATTGTTAATTTTACCAAAAGTAGAAGTCGAAAAATATTTTAAACAAATGAATTGGCTTTTAATTCTGAATTAAATTATTGTTAATTTGAGATGTTTAGCTTCAAAATATAATTTGCTGGAGGGTATAATGTTATGACTAAAGATTTTTATTCTGTTCTAAAAGAAAGACGTTCATTCTATGGAATTAATAAAGACGTACAAGTTTCGGATGAGAGAATTAATGAAATTGTTGAATTTGCAGTAAAATACACACCTTCTGCTTTTAACTCGCAAACAGCACGTCTTGTAATACTGACTGATGAATCTCATGATAAATTATGGGATATTACTACTGAGACCTTAAGAGAGTTAGTTGGAAATGGGGACTTTTCTGGAACTCAACAAAAGATGGAATCATTTAAGGCGGGGTACGGAACAGTATTATTTTTTGAGGACCAAGATATTATTAAATCTCTTCAAGAACAATTCAGTACATATGCTGACAATTTTCCCGTTTGGTCAAATCAAGCATCAGGTATGCACCAATTAGTTGTTTGGGCAGCATTAGAATCAGAAGGGCTAGGAGCATCGTTACAACACTATAACCCACTTATTGATGAAGAAGTGAAAAATGAATGGAATATTCCTTCTAATTGGAAGTTGATTGCCCAGATGCCTTTTGGTAATCCAACAGCTCAACCAGGTGAGAAAGAATTTAAGCCAGTAGAAGATCGTGTGAAATTTTATAAATAAGATAGTTGAAGAGTTTTTTTCATAAATGAAGCCTGATGGTAATTTCCATCAGGTTTTTTGTTGGGAATGGGGGGAGTCAATAGCGTGTGAGCCAGAACTGCCGCGTTTCGAAGCAGCTCATACGATGGTGGGAGAAGGGGGGGGGCACCCCCTCCGTATTTATTAAGTGTATTTCCTTCAAATTTTAAGAGGTTCCCATCTTTACCTTTTTAAGCTTGTTTGCTTTCTTTCTAATATTATATACGTTTTATCATTTCTACAATTTCTTTTCGTTCATCTTCCTTGTTCATTTCTATATTTGCTCGTTTCTTGCAAAATTCACATTCGCAATCCTTATTATGTTGATCCAATTTTTTATTGTTTTTGTCCATCTTTATTCTAGACTCCTTTCAAACTAATGACAGGTATCTTAAACCAGATTACAACAGGGGATAGAATCATCTGTCTGAATTAAGCATTCCCAAAATTACAGAGACAATACTTGAATATAAAGATTTAGGTACATTCAAATGGGATAAGGAAAATTCGAGTGAATGAACTAATCCATTGTATTGCTTTATGGGTTTTTATTTAAAAATTAATTAAATTACGATTGAGTATTAATGGTAAATTTAGGGCATTTTAAGGATATCAATATGATAATGTGAGAGGATGTTAATTAGTGGAGAGAAAGTTGTTAAAGTTACTATTTGCAGGATGTGTTTTATCTTTTCCATTTTTATTTAGAGGTTTAAAAATGAGAGAAAATCTTTTGATCTTTTTCTCAAAAGGAGTTATTGCGACTCTTATTGATGCTTATGTTGTTGGCACCAAAAGAATTGAATACCCAGTTCGCCCTTTTTCAAAAATTTTTAAAACAAATATTATTTATGACATGTTATTTTTCCCAATTCTAAGTGTTATCTGGGTGAAAATATCGTATAATGATAAATTCAGTAAAATTCTAATGAAAAGTTTGCTTTTTAGTGTTCCCATGAGTCTAGGTCAATGGTTTATGGAAAAGAACACGAGATTATTTAAATGGAACAAATGGTCAGCCTTCCATACTTTTGCAAGTGTTAATTTTACTTTGTTTATCATTAGAGGGTTTGTTGGTTTATTAAAAATGTTAGATAAGTTGAAAGGTAAACAAAATATTACCGAATATTAAAGGTTAATTCTAAGAAAGGTGCATCACTATTGTGATAGCACCAATGAAATGGCTAATCCCAGATACGAATTCTTGGAACCCCTGCTGTTCTTAAATAATCCAATAACTGACCAGTATGAACTGATTCATGATAGGCAACACGTAACAGCATGTCACCTAAATCTCTTATGTACCCTGAATCGGAGCGGTCAATCTTAATATTTGCCAAGTCTTCTTCAGTAAATGACTTGATTGAATCAATGAAATCATTTCGATAAGGTTCTGCAAATTCCAATTCTGCATTTACAGAAGTAAAGGGTCTATTTTCGAAAGGTGAATCGAAAACGGATAAACTCCCTCGATTTTTAATGGCCAGGTGGTAATAATGCTCGCTTTCCAATACGTGTCTAATCATTTCTATGCAATTCAGTGCTTCATCATCTGGTCTCCATTCGAGTTTTTCTCTAGGAATAGATGTCCAAACCTTTATGCTTCTTCTTCTAACTTCATTAAAGTTAATAATCAATAAATCAATTGAGTTCATATATGTTCCTCCTTTGATAAATATATTATTATTATATACACGAATGGATGTTCGTGCCAATATGTTGGAGGGAACCTTTTCATATTTTTGAAAACATTGAATTTAAGACGCTTATTAAATTAACGGGTGAGCTTTAATAACAAAGGATCATTTTTTCTTATTCAAGTAAACCAGCTAATAATTTCCTTGAAATTTTATTTTAAAAAGCTATATCGATTCAATCGAATAGAAAATTTCGCTATAATTAAAAATTAAAGGGGGTGTTTACAGATGGAGAATCACTTAAGATTGTCTGGTACTTCTTCCACTCATGCAAAGCCTATTATTGGAAAGGCGATACTTTGCGTGGGGCGAAACATTTAATTTTATCGCTTAACAAGCTTTTCTAATATTTTGGCTTTGCACCTTATTTTTATGAAATCCAAAATAAGGAGCGGGCAAAATTGAAATATCTTAATGCAACAAAAGTTTTACCCGAAAAGCTAATCGTGGAAATCCAAAAGTATGTCCAGGGGGAAACTCTTTACATTCCTAAGCCGGAAACGGAGCATCGGAAATGGGGAACCTCAAGTGGCGGGAGACGGATGCTTGATCACCGTAATGCCGCTATTAGAAATTCCTTCATTAGTGGCAGCAGTATCCAGCAGCTAGCTAATGAATATTACCTCTCAACCGAAACCATTAAGAAAATTGTTTATTCACATAAAAAGTAGGCAAACAGCACTGGTGAAATCCTTCATCAGTGTTTTTTATGTAAAAAACGGTTCTAAGTCATATTCTCCATTTTAAAATCTTAATGCATTTTTTAAAATAAGTGTAAGAGAAGTCTGCAAATAATAGGAGAGAAATGTAATGACCGAAAAATTTATTAAAAATGAGCAGTTGAATTTTATAAAAAAACAGATTGCTATGATTAATGACAGTGCTAAAAAGAATATACCCCCAAACGTGTTGGCTGCTGTGATCGACTTAGCCAATGCCAAAATCTTGGACCTCATTCCAAATGCATCAGTGGATCAACAAGTAATGCTGGATCTTTCCAGACTAAAAACGGATACTGAGTATGAGCAATATATCCAACGTCTTTCAGACTATTTGCTTCCCTTTCCAAAAATCACCGAGCAGCAACTGAAAAAGATGTTTCCGAAGAATAAAAAATTAAAGCTTCCTGATTTATCAAAAATTGACCACAGCCAGCTGACATATTTAAGCTGGAACGATCTAAGATCTAATAAAAAATTTATTGTATATGAAATGGATGGAAAAATGGTAGGCATCGAATGTAGTTTTACACCGACTAGTAAAAACAATATTTGTTCTTTCTGTAATTGTTTTGGAGAGGTTGCCTATTTTTCCACCGTCACAAAAGCGAAAAAATCTAAAAATCCGGATTATTACAAGGCCATCGGAAATTTTATTTGTGCCAATAGCAGCGAATGTAATAAAAAAATAACCAGTGTCGAATATTTAACAACTTTTCTAAAAGACTCATTAGGTATGTGAATACTTGTCATAGTGTTACTATAATAATTATTTTAGTTAGTCTTTTTAAATATTTTTGTTTATTAAAGGTTTCAATTTTTTATATTTACAACCAGAAATAACTTTTTAAATAAATGAGTGTTTTAAAACATCATACTTCTCGTCCAAATGACATCACATCACCATGTAGGTATTTGTGCATAAAATGATGAGTGCACAATGATGGAGGTGTGATGTTCAAACATGAGCTATTTCAATTATTATAGACCATATACTCCAGTTACAGCTTATCTAGCAGATAGACCCATTTATGTAAATGGGGCGGAAGTAAATACAGGGATCTATCCTGTTCTACATTTTCAGCGTAATCATGCACAGTATCCATCCGTATATGTACCGATATCGGAGCTTACAAGAATAGGAGCTAGGGTTTTTTGGGACGAAAAACAAATGGTTTTTCATGTAACGAGTGATTATGAGGTCTTAAAAGCTCAAAACGAACAATTAAAGCAAAAGATAACGGAATTAAACAGGCTGGTAAGGAATCAGGATTTGCGGGCTGATAGCCAAAACTGGCAAATGCATTTAGGCGATCAGGGTAATACAAATTACTCCACTGCCACTTTGCCCGTGGAGTTAACGTTAAAGAAAGATCCCTTTAAAAATGCTTCATCTCTGTTTAGTGTAGACCAAAATCAGCTGTACTCTGTGGAACGGATTGAGAAAAAAATTCTTTCTGCAACAAACTTGGACACCAATCAAGAGAAATGGAATTTTTCAACTGAAAACCAGGATGCTTTTCTTGATTTGATTGCAAATGATGGAGTGGTTTACGCTTCAACCATGAATAAACTTTATGCGATTCAGGATAACAGCACCTATACGCAGACACTTTGGAGCATTGATACGTTTGCAAATCGGCTCTTATTAGACCAAAATACATTGTTTTATTACACCAGGAACACCGCAGGTCTTGAAGGAATTGGCGCTGTCGACGCAAAAACAGGCCAAAGTAAATGGACTTATACCCTTAAAACTAATGAGCAAGTGGCGGGTGTTCTTGCTGCAGGTGGAAACCGTTTGTATGCCAATATACGGAACCCGGTCCAAATGACCTCTAAAATGTATGCATTTGATACAGCTTCGAGTACCGTTCTATGGACACTGGATGTTGCCTCAGGGGCCTCAATCTATGGAGCTCCTGTTTATAAAGAGGAAAAGCTTTACTTGGATTCGAAAAATACAACGAGGAACATTTTTGCCATTGATGCCGCAACTGGGAGGACTTTGTGGAAGTTTAGTCCAACGGGTATGTATACACAGCCTCTTTCTGTAACAAATGATTCTGTCATTGTCCTCGATGATACAAATATCTTCTCCATTGATAAGAATACAGGAATCCAAAAATGGAAGACCTTGTACGCTGAGCAGATCGTTGCTGGCGGACTACAGACCATTAGAGGTTCTGATGGAATGGTCGTTGCTTCAGACAAAATAATCTTAGAAAACTATAACAAAATAAAGTTCTTTAATACAGCCACTGGCCAGTTGATTTTTTCTACACTTCAGCTTTCTACTCCTACAGGCGGTGTTGGAGTACGGCCAATCGGCGTCATCAATGACACCATTTTTGTAACAGAGTCCAATCAAATCCTTTATACGTATGCAGTTCCAAAACCAACCCAGGCAGATACAGTAAAGCCAACGGCGACGATTGACTTGCCGGCAGTTAGCCAGCTTTCTGTCCAGGACGGAAAATATCAAATAAGTATCCCTGTTACAATTAGTGAAGATGCCGATATGGATGTAACCATTGTCGATGAAAGCGGGCAGACAGTTCAAACAATTGGCTGGGGACGTCACCTAAAGGGGACATCCAATTTCTATTGGGATGGAAAAAATAACAGGGGCTTTAATGTAATCCGTGGAAATTACCATCCTGTTGTCAAGCTCGCAGATCTGGCTGGAAATACGAATGTATATGATGCACGTGACAAGGTCATTCAAATTACAGCAGGTTTTGGTTTAACTGTTAAAAATGCAAATCTTCGCACGACTGCAGACACACAAAGTGCAATAATAACGACAATTCCTGCCGGTTCTGAGGTGGCCATAACAGGAGAAACAGGGGATTGGTACCAGGTAGAGTACAGGATAATCAGCTCCGTACTAAAAGGATTTATTTTCAAGCCATTAATCAAAGTTCCATCCAATCAGGAGATTCAAACCATCGACAATGCTAAGACAAGAACAAACGCCAATGTCAGAACTTCTGCTGGAACGCAGTATGCTTCAAAAATCGTGCTTCCAATGAATACGGATATTAAAATTATTTCCGCTCTCGGTGACTGGTATTTAATAGAATATAAGAAAGACACCATCTATTCGGATCAAGGATATGTGGCCAAATATATTGTCACTCTTCCAACTGTATCAACTTTTGTTTACACCGTTGTTTCCGGCGATACTCTCTGGATGATTGCCCAGAAGTATGGTGTAACGGTCGACGCTATAGTCAAAGCCAATAATCTTGATGTTAATCAACCCATCTATGTTGGTCAGAAACTGACCATTGTGAAATAGAACCACTTTAAAAGAGAGCAAACATGCTCTCTTTTTCAATTAATGTAATGTTAAATAAATTCTAGAAACGTAAAAAGGATATTCCTAGCATATATGAATCTACTTTTGAGCACGGAGATGTGTTTTTCAGCTCGGAAGTCGGGGAGCAAGATGGTCATGATCCATTTATAGAAACTGAAAGTGAAGAGTTTGGCGATATGTTACTGCCTCTTTACCATCTTTAGAACATATTCAAGCTAGTGTAGGAATAAACTTACAAGACTAATACATGAATAAGATTAAAAGATTTATAGAGGGTGAAAGCATGGAAGCAATCGTTTTAGCTGCTGGATATTCCAGTCGAGCGAATGCATTTAAAATGACTTTGCCACTGGGGCAAATGTCTGTGTTAGAGCAAACGATTTCCAAATTTGAAGGAGTATGCAGTAAAGTTATCGTCGTAGCTGGGTTTAAAGCAGAATTCATCGAAGAGGAAATCGCAAAAATCTGCCATAAAAACGCCTTTTCATTTCAGATAAGGTTTGTTTATAATGAAGACTTTCATCAAGGAATGTTTTCTTCCATTCAAAAGGGCTGCAACGAAATAAGTGCCTCATCCTTCTTTTTAACACCTGGAGATTGTCCACTTGTAAAAAAAGAGACGGTTCAGCTACTAGCAGAACACGAAGGAAACGTAGTGATTCCCAGCTTTCAATATAAAGGTGGTCACCCCATCCGATTATCAAAACAAGTGAAACAGGAAATTCTCGAAACCAATCCAGAAAGTAATTTGCGTGCGGTCCTTAATGGTTACGAAAGGGAATACTTGAATGTAGATGACCCGGGAGTAATCATGGATGTTGATACGTTGGAGGATTACCAGAAAGCCATTCATTATTGTGTGCTATTAAACAAGCAAAACCCCTTCAGATACAGTTGAAGGGGTTTTTATAACTATTTTTTTTCGATGATAACGAGTAAAACACTATAAAAATTCACCCCCGCCATTTGGCAGGGGGTTCATACGTTTATCGTTTGGTCATGTTTCTCTCTCAGGCGCTTTATATCTTCTTTAGGTGGAAAACCAAACATACGAGAATATTCACGGCTGAATTGCGACGGACTTTCATAGCCTACACGGAATGCGACATCAGCTGCATCTGTCGACTCGGATAATAACAGGCGACGTGCTTCCTGAAGTCTGACTTGTTTTTGGAACTGAATAGGGCTCATTGCAGTTACTTGTTTAAAGTGCCTATGAAGTGAAGAAACACTCATATTTGCAATTTCCGCAAGTTCCTCAATCCGAAAAGAGCGATCATAGTTATTCATGATCTGTTCGATAACGTCTCTGATAAGATGGGTAGAGCTTCCTTCTATTGCCATTTGTTCCAACGTACCCCCATGTTCCCCTTGCAGAACCCTATAAAGAATCTCCTTCGTAAATAGAGGAGCAAGTATCGGAATATCGTCCGGATTAGCTAGCAAACGAGCTAACCTGATGACGGCATCCAACATCGATGACTCCATCGGGCTGACAAACAAACCCCGCTTAGCATTCTCTTTCTTTCCACCCTGAATGTTAAAATCACGTAAAACATCTAAGATTTGACTCGGTGTAAATACAAGATTGAGAGCCAGATACGGAACATCGGAAGAAGCTTCCACAACTTGCGCGGCAACCGGCAGGTCAACCGATGCAACAAGGTAATCGGAAGGACTGTACCTATAGCGCTCCTGAGAGAGCATTACTTCCTTCGCTCCCTGAACGATAATGCATAAAGAAGGCTTGTAAACACTGTGATTTAGATCGGTAATATGAGAGCGGCGAATAAAATATAAAGACGGAACCTCAGTCGCGTGAACACCATCCTGTCCTGAGTAACGCTCTATGAGTTCAGCCAGCTCAACCTGCTGTTTATAGATTTGATCAGACATAAAAGGCCCCCATGTTCTTTATTCTTGCTAGTTTCATTCTAATGCATATTCGCCTATTGCGAAAGTGGATGTGATAGGATTAGGCAATCAATTGATAGGAATGTGATACCATTCGCTTTTTTATATGAAGGATAATTAGGAAGAACACAATGAACAACTCGTGGAATTAAGGTGACAATCATATAAAAGAAGGGAAGATAAAGAATGCAAAAGCGTAAATTGGGTAAAAGTGACTAGAAGTTTCTGCTATCGGACTAGGTTGCATGGGAATGAGTCATGGTTTTGGTCCGACATCAGACACGAAAGGAATGATATCACTGATCAATAAGGCAATTGAACTATTGAAGTCTAATAGCGTCATTACATCGGAGCAAGTTGAAAAAGCTATGATACATGTAGCAAGAGTTGGTTTTTCTCACCCTGTAATAGAAAGTCATGAACTGAAACGGATAAGCAAAAGTTTCGAGCGCCCTGTGAACGAATGAACTTCCATTAACCTGGAATTACAAAATGGCGCGATTTACAAACATTATGTCGCCCTTCGCTAATTAAAAAACGACGTTCAATAGGTAGAATAATAAATGTATCATCCACTACGAAAGGTACAGTTCCCAACCAAACCTTAGTGTGTAAGTATTAGAAAGTGGCGATGATGCATGACGGCGCATTCCTTAGACCGCATAAAAGTCCCCGTAGCAACTTGGGCAGGCTTTCATCAATTAGGTATATCTCCTCAGGACGTGGTTAAGAAAGCACAGCCGCCGCTCACCATTCTTACCGAATCGGTTGAAGTGACTACAGCTCAGTATTTCGCGATTTGGACCGCCACTTTGTCACGTACAATGCGGAGCTGCTAGACATACTAGTTCCTGCACTAGAAAAATCTATGGACGATAAGAAACGCAGCAAATCAATGAACGAGATCGTCAAGTGGATTATAAAGGTAGTCAAGATTTGCTGTTTATTCACTAAAGATAGTTCAGTAATTTCCAATAAATCTTTAAGTAAATTTACAAGTGAAATTTTATAAAACAGGAGGAATTTTTTATGCAAAAAGTTGTTTTAAACAATGGTGTTGAAATGCCGATACTCGGTTTTGGTGTTTTTCAAATTCAAGATGAAAAAGAATGTGAACAAGCTGTTTACGACGCTATTATGGCAGGCTATCGTCTGATTGATACCGCTGCCTCTTATCTAAATGAAGAAGCGGTCGGCAGAGCTATTAAGCGAAGCGGGGTGCCAAGAGAGGAATTGTTTATTACTACGAAATTGTGGGTTCAGGATACAGGTTATGAACGCACAAAGAAAGCATTTGAGAAATCGCTGGAAAGATTGCAGTTGGATTATTTGGATTTGTATTTAATTCATCAGCCATTTGGCGATGTTTACGGTTCTTGGCGTGCGATGGAGGAATTGTACCGTGAGGGGAAGATTAGAGCAATTGGAGTTAGCAATTTCTATCCGGATCGTCTGATTGATTTAATCCTTCATAATGAAGTTGTTCCTGCAGTTAATCAGGTTGAAACACATGTTTTCAACCAACAAATCGAAAGTCATAACTTTATGAAAGAGAACAATGTTCAGATTGAGTCTTGGGGACCTTTTGCTGAAGGAAAAAATAAAATGTTCCAGAACGAAATTTTAATATCAATAGCCGAAAAGCATAATAAATCAGTTGCCCAGGTGGTTTTACGTTGGTTAACACAAAGAGGAGTCGTTGCGATTCCAAAGTCTGTTCGTAAGGAAAGAATCATCGAAAACTTTAAAATCTTTGACTTTGAATTAAATCATGAGGATATGGAAAGAATTGCTGCCTTAGATACGAAACAAAGCTTGTTCTTTTCACACCAAGACCCTGAAATGGTAAAATGGATCGGGACCCGTAAACTAGATATTTAATGTTCTTCTTATCAACACAATCAAAATGATATTCTCGGGTGAGTTTACCCACCAAAAGATGGGACCGCTGTGGCGGTCCCTTATTG
>NZ_JASATK010000018.1:0-119312 GCF_038440275.1 Bacillus sp. OTU2372 | reverse complement strand
TCCACATAAGACCGGTTCTTTTTTAATGTGTGATTAAACAAACTGAAATGGATCTGTATTTTCTTCTGAAGGGAAAATGTCAACGTTGTAACCAGACTCTTGGCACATCTTTTGGAGTACTTTGGTCAGCCCTTTTTTCATCACTTTTTCAACATTATGTCCCGGGTCAATCATATTTAAGCCCTGCATCATCGCATCATGTGCGGTATGATAATAGATATCCCCTGTAACATACACGTCTGCCCCTTTAAACTTGGCACTCATAAAATATTTATTGCCATCACCGCCTAATACGGCAACTTTTTTTACATTGGCTGATAAATCGCCAACCACTCGTACAGTCGAAACGCCTAAGGACGACTTTACCTTTTCGGCAAATTCAGCTAATGTCATTTCTTTCACTTTTCCGATTCTGCCGAGACCGAGTGCTTCCCCTCTATTCTCTACAGGGTATACATCATAAGCTACTTCTTCATAAGGATGTGCCTTGATCATGGCGGTGATCGTTTTCTTTAAAAGTGGTTCAGGCACAATCGTTTCTAGTCTCACTTCATCCACTTCTTCTAACTGACCTGGTTTGCCCAGAAAGGGATCTGTATGTTCACCTGGTAAAAATCTACCTGTTCCATTTGCTGAAAAAGAACAATGACTGTAGTTTCCGATAAAACCTGCCCCTGCATTTCCCAGCACTTGTCTAATTTCCTCTGCATGACTAGAAGGAACAAAGACCACTAATTTCTTAAGCTTTGTATTAACAGTAGGAACCAAGACCTCTGCATCCTCAAGCCCTAAAGCTTCTGCCAAAAGGTCATTTACCCCGCCTTTAGCTACATCCAAGTTTGTATGGGCTGCATAAACAGCTATATCATGTTTTAATAACTTTTCGATCATTTTGCCCTGAGTTGTATCTGTCAACAGGTTTTTAAGTGGACGATAGATGATCGGATGATGTGCGATTATAAGCTGAACATCTTTTTCAATTGCTTCGTCAATAACCTGCTCGAGAACATCAAGAGCAATCATTACCCGTTCAACCTTTTTATTTAATCGCCCAATTTGTAAGCCGATTTTATCGCCTTCCATTGCCAATCCTTTTGGAGAAAATTGTTCAAATAGTTGGATGATTTCATGACCATTCGGATTTTTCATTATTTAAGGACCCCCTCTACAAGTTTTATTTTATCGGTCAACTCTTTTCTTTTTTCGATTGTTTCGACCGTTTCCGAAGCTCCTTCCAATGCTTTTGAAATCCGCTGCCAGTTATTCATTTCGGCTGTCCACTTCTTTTTAAAAATCTCATTCTTTTGTTTTAGTAGGAAAGGCCCTAACAAAAGCCCCTCATCTCTCTTGATCAGGTACGGCTTAAGAGGGTCTCCCCTTTCCGCTACTAGAATTTCGTAGATCTTCGAGTCTTCCTCAATAATTTCTTCTGCAATTAATTCCCAGTTGTTTGCTAAAAGCCATGTTCGAATCGAAATTGCGCTAATATTAGGCTGTAATATGAGGCGCTGCACTGAATCTAGCTTGTCTTTCCCATTGTCCAAGATACTGGAGATAAGTGCCCCACCCATCCCAGCAATGGTAATACAATCAACCTCACCAGGCTCAATAACCTCAAGCCCATCCCCCATACGAACGGCAATTGTATCTACTAGTCCTTCTGCCAAGACGTTTTTCTCAGCAGATTGAAATGGCCCTTGAGCAACTTCCCCAGCAATAGCAAACGAAATTTTTAAATTTTTAGCTAAGTAACATGGTAAATACGCATGATCGGATCCAATATCCGCCATCCGTGCCCCTTCTATTACATACTTTGCGACTGTCGTTAATCGAACTGATAACTTATCTGTATTCAAAATTCCACCACTTTTACTAAAATTTATATTATTTATTCATTGAACTTAGAGAATTGTCCAGCTACAGCTCCTAGGAAAAAAATGAACTACTTTTTTCCCTCTTCAAGGCGCTTCCGCTCTTCGTTTTAGTATAAAAAAAGTCCTTCACTTATGCAAAGGACTTCTTTTATTATTTAATTTTGGAAACCCATTCTGCCATTGCTTCAGCTTGTTCTTGAGGAACTAGACCTGACGGCATATTACCTTTACCTTTTGTAATAATGTTAACAATCTCTGCTTTAGAATACTTACTGCCAACACCTTTTAATGTAGGACCTACTACCCCTTGATACTGATCCCCGTGGCAAGCAATGCAGGTTTGCTTATAAATATCTTCTGGTTTTGTAGCTGCAACCTCTGTTGTCTCGCCGCCTTTTCCATTATCCTTTGCCATTTCTTTCATGTCTCCCAGTCCTTTAAAAGAAAGGATAAACACTAATACAATCCCAAAAACCATGACAAGAATGTAAGGAATTACCGGATTCCGTTTCATGATCTTACCTCCCTTATGTACGAACGCTTGTTAAAAATAAATAGTTTACAAACAATTACTATTTTACTTGAAAAATAACAGAAGGAAAAGCCCTAAACTTATTTTATCACTATAATCTTCATAATAATGAAAAAAGAGACAGAGAAAATAATAAATTATTTCTTCAGTCTCTCTTCACTCTATTCATTTATTAGCAGCCGATAAGACGGGATATAACGATTCTTTGTACTTCCGATGTCCCCTCGCCGATTTCTAGGAGCTTTGCGTCACGCATCATTCTTTCTACCTGATACTCCTTCATATAACCGTAACCACCATGGATTTGAACGGCTTGGTCTGTAACTTCCATACACATTTCGGATGCGTATAACTTACACATGGCAGCTTCCTTGGAAAACGGCCTCCCTTGGTCTTTTAACCAAGCCGCCTTATAGACCAGATTTCGGGCTAATTCAATTTTCATTGCCATATCGGCAAGCTTAAATTGAACAGCCTGAAAGGAGGAAATGGATTTGCCAAATTGTTTTCTTTCCTTCGCATAGGCTAATGCCCTCTCATAGGCACCTTGAGCGATACCTACAGCCATTGCACCAATCCCGATACGTCCACCATCCAACGTTATTAAAAATTGCCTAAAGCCCTCTCCACGCTTCCCCAGAAGGTGATCAACAGGTACTTTTACATTTTCTAACACCAGCTCTGTTGTATTAGAGGCATTCAAACCCATCTTTTCATAATTATCAATGATGGTAAACCCCTCAGCGTTTGTAGGAACTATAATGGCACTAATCTCCTTTTGTCCATTCTTTCCGCCAGTTACAGCTGTTAAAGCTAAATGGTGCGCATAACTGGCATTTGTAATAAAGCACTTATTTCCATTTATAATAAATTCGCCATTTTCTTCATTGGCCGATGTCCTTGTTCCCCCCGCATCTGAGCCGGCATTAGGTTCTGTTAGGCCAAATGCCCCCAATGATTCTCCTGTACAAATCGGGGTTAAATATTTAAGCTTTTGCTCCTCAGTTCCAAACAAATTGAGCGGTGCACCGCCTAGAGAAATATGAGCAGAGTAGGTTATCCCCGTCGAGCCGCATCCCCTGCTTAACTCTTCAACGACGATCGCAAAACTGATTGTATCCGCTCCGCTGCCGCCATATTTTTCCGGAAAAGGGAGACCCATCATCCCCAAATCACTTAGCTTTTTAAATATCTCTACAGGAAATCGCTTTGTACGATCGCGCTCTATGGCTCCTGGTGCCACTTCTTCATCTACAAATTGCCGGATCATTTGTTTTATCATTTGTTGTTCAGATGTTAAGTCAAAATTCATTCCCATCCCCCCAAACCACCATTGTATACGCTTTCTTTTTTATTATATAAGGAAATGTAAATAATTCATAACATTTTTAATTTTAAATATATTATATTATCGAAATATAAATAGGTGATTTTCTTTATCGTGGATGGATGGGAAGAGAATTACCAATTTACTGCTGTCTGTAAACACAATTTGAACATTTTTCTTTTTGCAAGAAAGTAAAATGACTAGAAGAAGCCACTAAAATCCCAATTGCCTATTTGCAAAATGAGAGATAATTCAGTAAAATAACAATACAGAAAGTGCTTTCATTAGTTACCTCCTATCATGTTTGGAACAAAAAAAAATAGTCTACTTCAATAAAGAAGCAAACTATTATTAGCAATACATTCCGTTATTCTAAGAAATCTTTTAAACGTTTACTGCGGCTTGGATGACGCAATTTCCGCAATGCCTTTGCTTCAATTTGACGGATACGTTCACGAGTAACACCGAATACCTTTCCTACCTCTTCAAGGGTACGGGTCCGGCCATCATCCAATCCAAAGCGCAATCTAAGAACATTTTCTTCTCGGTCAGTTAGAGTATCGAGAACATCTTCTAATTGCTCTTTTAATAATTCATAGGCAGCATGTTCTGAAGGTGATGTTGCGTCCTGGTCTTCAATAAAATCACCTAAGTGTGAATCATCTTCTTCACCAATTGGAGTCTCAAGTGATACTGGTTCTTGAGCGATTTTAAGGATTTCTCGTACCTTATCAGGAGTTAAATCCATATCTTCACCGATTTCTTCCGGTGTTGGTTCGCGGCCAAGATCTTGCAAGAGTTGACGCTGAACTCGAATTAGTTTATTAATGGTTTCCACCATATGAACGGGAATTCGTATTGTTCTTGCTTGGTCAGCAATAGCACGTGTAATGGCTTGACGAATCCACCAAGTGGCATAGGTACTAAATTTAAAGCCTTTACGATAATCAAATTTTTCAACTGCTTTAATGAGACCCATATTCCCTTCCTGGATCAAATCAAGAAACAGCATGCCACGGCCAACATACCGTTTTGCGATACTAACCACAAGCCGTAAATTGGCTTCGGCAAGACGACGTTTTGCTTCTTCGTCACCTTCCTCAATTCGGTTTGCAAGCTTGATTTCTTCTTCGGCAGATAGTAAGTCAACACGGCCAATCTCTTTCAAATACATCCGGACAGGATCATTTATCTTAACTCCAGGAGGAACACTAAGATCGTTTAAATCGAATTCTTCATCATCTTCTTTTGCCAATTTTTTAATATCTGGATCTTCCTCATCACTATCGCCTACTAGTTCAATTCCTTGCTCAGTTAAGGACTCATAAAATTCATCCATGTGCTCGGAATCCACATCAAAATTAGCCATTTTCTCAGCAATATCATCATAGGCAAGGACACCGATTTTTTTACCCAGTTCAGTTAACTGGTCTTTTACTTGTTCAAGAGTTAATTCATTTTCAACCTCTTTTGAACGGGCTGATTTTTCAGCAGCCATATGTCCCCCTCCTTCCAAAAATCAAAGACAATAAAATGGAATTTATAACAATTTACGCAA
This sequence comes from Bacillus sp. OTU2372, assembly GCF_038440275.1. Lineage (NCBI taxonomy): Bacteria > Bacillati > Bacillota > Bacilli > Caryophanales > Bacillaceae > Bacillus > Bacillus sp. OTU2372. The sequence continues at coordinate 114,021 of NZ_JASATK010000018.1, read as the reverse complement.
GTGATTAATTTCATTAGCAATCACTGCGGCCTTACTAAAGTCCTTTTCTCGTTCAACCTCTTTTAGTTCCACTTCTTTTTCTTTTATCTTTAACAATTTTTGATAATTCAACACCTGTTTGATATAATCAGTTAATTCCTGATCTGTTAACTCATCATTGATGGACATCATTTCAATGTCTGCAACCATTCTTCTAAGATTGTCATCTTGAATATAGGTTAAAAACGCGCTGGTGTCAGGTTCTGTGTGATCTTCAAAAAATCCTAACAGATAGGTTATTATTGCCTGATGTTCATCGGTATTAAACGTTTGTCCTGCTAGTAATTCCTGAACTTTATATACCACTTCTCGATTTTTAAGCATATGGGCGATCAAGCGCCTCTCTGCTGTAACATATTTCGGTTTCAGTTCTTCTGCGGGCTTAACAACTAACAAAGGTTTATGAGCTGGTTCTTTCAACCCATTTGATTTTCTCTTATCAGCAAAATAAATTTGCTTTTGCTGCTGCTTTAAAGCCTCTAACGAGAGGGAAAATTCCGATGCCAGCTGTCTTAAGTAATGATCCCTTTCAACAGCCTTATCGAGTTTACTTATCTCCTTGATTATCTGTTCGATGTATGCGAGCTGATCTCCTTCAAGCTGAAGATTTTTTCCTCGCCGGAAATAAAGAAATTTAAAGGCCATCCAGGTTAAACTTGCACCAATGACTTCATTGCGGAACTTATCTGTACCATTCTTTTGAATATATTCATCAGGATCCAGACCATCTGTCATCATCGCAACTTTAATTTGAAAGCCAGCTTCTTGAAGATGGTTCCCTGCCCTGTAAGCAGCTTCGATACCCGCTTTATCGGAATCATAGCAAATGGTAATCGTTTGAACATTTTGTCTTAACAGAGCAATATGCTCATCTGTTAATGCCGTTCCCATTGTGGCTATACCATTTTCTACACCAGCCCGGTCTGCAGCAATTACATCCGCAAATCCTTCAAATAAAATAGCATATTGCAGTTTTTTTATGCTTGGTTTTGCCAAGTGATAATTATATAAAATTTTACTTTTATTAAAGATTGCTGTTTCGGGACTATTTAAATATTTTGGCTCATCAGGCCCAAGTGATCTCCCAGAAAAAGCAATCGTATTACCGTGACGGTCAAAAATAGGAAACATAATCCGGTCCCTAAAACGATCGAAGTAAGTTCCATCCCGCTCTCGTTTGATAATTAAACCGGCTTTCTCCATCCATTCAGGTGAAAAATCCCTTTTAGTCAAGAACTTATACACGAAGTCCCATGAATTTAATGAATACCCAATTTGAAACTTATCAATTGATTCTTGGGTAAACCCTCTGTTCAGTAAGTACTCAAGCGCATGCTGGCCTTCTTTTGTATTTACTAAGAGATGGTGGTAAAATTTCCTTAAAAGCTCATGGGCATCCAACATCGCTTGAAGCTCTTTAGAAAGTTTTTTTCCGCCCTTTGATGAAGGTATGTTTATTCCTAAATCAATATTTACCTTCGCTGCTAGTTTAATGGCTGCCTCTTGGAATGATATTCCTTCAAGCTCCATTAAAAAAGAAAATACATTTCCCCCCGCTCCACAACCAAAACAATGAAAGATTTGTTTGTCAGGTGATACTGAAAATGATGGGGTGCTCTCTCCATGGAATGGACATAATCCGAAGTAATTTCGCCCCTGTTTTTTCAGTTGAACATAATCGCTTATTACCTCGACTATATCAACAGCCTGACGAATTTGGTCAATCTTTTCTTCGGCAATAAGGTCTGCCATGCAAACACAACTCCATTTGTACTACAGGTATTCGGCAAGCATTCATTAAATTCCTGCAAATTTCGACAAATTTTTTGTTAATTTCATCACAAATCTTGCTTGGTCCTTAAAATGATTAGTATTTGACCCTCTTTCGTATTCTCCTCTATATGTAATATTTTTCTTTCACATGATGAACGTAGGAAGCAGCAAAATAAACGTTAGCGGAATTTTAAATACGATTTCGACAATTTCATTTTGACCGGGCAAGAATCTGAATCGACAAAAATAGCCGATTTGCCTTATCCATAAGTATAAATTCTACATCACTCCGCATATTCCTTCTTAATCAGATAACTTTTATAAAAAGGATTTATGTCGAATTTTTTTTAGGGGGCTGCCTTGACATCTAACAATAAATAGTTTATTCGTTCTAATGCAACTCTAAACCTAAAAAGATATATTTTTATCACAATTTTTTATTATAGTATATTTGTTATCATTTTACCATAACTTTTTTTCGATTTTTTTAAGTTAAAAAACACATAATCAATTGACTATGTGTTAGAATCTTCCCTTTTGAATATAATTTAGTATAACATTTGCGGTCTCTTCGACTGCTTTATTGGTCACATCAATCACCGGACACTTAATTCTCTTTACAATCTTCTCAAAGAAGGTTAATTCCTCTTTAATCCGTTCAATATTAGCATAGCTTGCTTGATCGTTTAATCCTAGGGAAAGCAGCCGTTCTCTTCTAATATTATTTAACTTTTCCGGACTTATTTTCAACCCAAAGCATTTATCAATTGGAACTTTATATAGTTCTTCCGGCGGATCTACTTCCGGAACCAGTGGTACATTGGCCACCTTTAACCGTTTATGTGCCAAATACTGAGATAATGGGGTTTTAGAGGTTCTTGAAACTCCAATCAAAACGATATCAGCCTTTAAGAGCCCTCTTGGATCTCGTCCATCATCATATTTTACTGCAAATTCGATTGCCTCAACCTTTTTAAAATAATCCTCATCAAGTTTCCTTACCAAACCAGGTTCACATAATGGTGTTTTCCCGCTGAAAATTTGAATTTGATCAATAATAGGCCCGATTAAATCAACAGCTTGTATACCGTCTTCATCGGCTCTCTCCTTCAAATATGTACGCATATCTGGTTTTACAAGGGTATAAGCAATCATTCCCTTATCATGGGAAACCAGTGATAAAACCTCTTCGATATGTTCTTTATCCTCCACATAAGGAAATCTCTTTAATTTCATACCAGATCCATTGAACTGGCTAATTGCTGCTTTCGTAACTAATTCAGCTGTCTCCCCAACTGAATCAGAGACCACATAAATGATCGGCGCGCTCATTCTGCCTCATCAGCTCCATTTCCTATTTATCTTTCCTCATCAGCTAAAGCCAAAAAGGCTTTTGTAATGTTTGTTTTTGTCACTCTGCCAATAACCTCATACCCGCTCTCCGATTTCTTTACGACAGGCAAGGCATCGATTTGCTTTTCAATTAGTTTCCTGGCAACATCAATTAATAAATCTTCACGTTCACATGTTGTTATGTTCGGCATCCTGGTCATGATGATATTGACAGGGATACTGGTAAGCTCTTGTTTGCCAATACTTGCCCGCAATAAGTCTTTCCTCGACAATACCCCGACTAGATTCGAGTTTTGATCCACTACAAATAAAGTACCCACATCTTCAAGAAACATCGTACAGATCGCATCATAAACCGAAACACTTTCACCTACTACCACAGGGATAGATTGATAATCCGAGACATAAATTTTCTGCAGGTTTTCAGTCAATAGCTGAGTGCCCGACTTTCCAGTATAAAAATAGCCAACCCGCGGCCGTGCATCCAAAAAACCTGCCATTGTTAGGATTGCCAAATCAGGCCGTAGTGTAGCACGTGTTAAACTCAATTGGTCAGCAATTTGCTCACCAGTTATAGGACCATTATCTTTTACAATCTGTAATATATGTTCCTGGCGTTTAGTCAGTTCGATTGTCCTCACCACCTTAAAAATACAATAATCTCTTGCCTCGTTTGATTTAGAAATATTATATACTACTTTTCCGCTATTTTAAATAATAATGGTTAAAGATAAAAGGTGCGGACATCCGCACCTTTAGCTTACTTAAAACACCATTTTTTCTTGTAAAAAGTTTACTAATTCAGAAATAGGGAGACGGGTTTGTTCCATTGTATCTCTGTCACGCACTGTAACCATGTGGTCTTCTTTAGAGTCAAAATCATAGGTAATACAGAATGGTGTACCAATTTCATCATGGCGGCGGTAGCGTTTACCGATAGAGCCTGCTTCATCATAATCCACCGTAAAGTGTTTTGATAAATCAGCAAATACCTCTTTCGCCTCCTCAGACAGTTTTTTCGATAACGGTAATACCGCAGCTTTATATGGTGCTAATGCAGGATGGAAATGCATCACCGTTCTCGAAGTACCGTCTTCAAGCTGTTCTTCATCATAGGCATCGATTAAGAAAGCTAGAGTAACCCTGTCAGCACCAAGTGATGGTTCAATACAATATGGTACATACCTTTCATTCGTTTCCTGATCTAAATAATGGAAATCTTCACCGGAAAAATCCATATGCTGCTTTAAATCATAATCTGTTCTTGAAGCTACGCCCCACAGTTCGCCCCAGCCAAACGGAAATTTAAACTCAAAATCGGTTGTCGCATTACTATAGTGGGAAAGCTCATCTTCTGAATGGTCACGAAGCCTAATGTTTTCCTTTGTTAGACCTAGAGATAATAACCAGTTTTCAGCAAAATGCTTCCAATAATCGAACCATTTTAGCTCTTCACCCGGTTTGCAGAAAAATTCAAGCTCCATTTGTTCAAATTCTCTTGTTCGGAATGTAAAATTACCAGGGGTAATTTCATTTCGGAAACTTTTACCAATCTGTGCAATCCCAAACGGTAACTTTTTCCGCATTGTCCGTTGTACATTTTTAAAATTTACAAAAATACCTTGAGCGGTTTCCGGACGAAGGAAAATTTCATTTGTACTAGTTTCCGTTACCCCTTGGAATGTTTTAAACATTAAATTAAACTGGCGAATACCGGTAAAATCATGGCTGCCACAGTCAGGACAAGCAATGTTATGTTCCTTGATTAATTCTTCCATCTTTTCGAATGGAAGCCCGTCTACCACCATTTCTATGCCTTTTTCCTCAAGGGCATTTTCAATTAGTTTGTCAGCACGATGACGGGCCTTACAGTTTTTACAGTCAATCATTGGGTCATTAAAATTACCAATATGACCTGAGGCTTCCCAAGTTCTTGGATTCATTAAGATGCTGGCATCTAAGCCGACATTATAAGGAGACTCTTGAACAAATTTTTTCCACCAAGCCTGCTTGATATTGTTTTTAAATTCTACGCCTAATGGACCGTAATCCCAAGTATTAGCTAAACCTCCATATATCTCTGACCCTGGAAAAATAAATCCTCTGTGTTTCGCATGTGAAACGATTTGTTCCATTGTTACATTCATTGTTTTCTCGCTCCTTTTTTTAAATGGATAGTGGGAGACATAAAAAAACTCCCGTCTCTATGCTTTTAACAAGCATAGGGACGAGAGTTACCCGCGGTTCCACCCTATTTGCTGCTTTAAATGCAGCCTCCTTAAATTGTGTTTCTTCAACACGATTGCTCAGGAACGCCTTCATTAGTGCCCTATACCCTAGCTCACACCGCCCTAGGTTCGCTTTTATAGAGTTGACTAATTACTACTCTCCGTCAATGCAAATATTTTATTGAGGCTCTTTTCGTAAACTTTGTTGCTTCTGGACCTTAATAATATATGCGAAAATAGCCTTTATTAGGAAATAGTAACGAAAACTTCTAACATTGTCAACAAGGTAACTATAACAGATTACGAAAATGATCCATCGAATTAAGAAACTTCTTAGATTTAAGATGAAGACCTGAATACTCATCATAATAGGCTGTGATAATTTTTTTCAATTCAGCCTTCGTTTCGTCTTTAACTGAAATATTTCCTAAGCGGGTAAGATCAAAATAATAAAATAGCCGTAATAATTTAACAGTTGCTGGTAATAATGGAAAATGATATGGATCTTTATCCAAACAGCGATGACAGATAAATCCGCCTTCCCGAATTGAAAATGAAAAATGACCGTCAGAACTGCCACAGATAGAACATCGATCTAAAATCGGGTAGAGTCCCATTACATTTAACATCTTCATCTCGTATATATTCATGAGTATATCAGGATCAAAGCCTTCATTCATATAATTAAGTGTCTGATAAAGCAATTCAAAATGAAACGGGTTTGGTTTTTTATCCTCAGTACATCGATCTGTTAATTCAACAATATAACTGGCATAGGCTGTTAAAAAAATATCCTCTCCAATAGCGCGCAAGGAAGTGATGATTTCTCCCTGCTGCAGGCTCCCTAAACCAGAACCGGTTTGCAAGAGGAAATATCCATGTGTAAAAATCTGGGAAATAGAGGAAAGGCGGCTATTTGGCTTTTTGGCTCCACGAGCCATAACGCCAATCTTACCACCTTCTCTGGTATATATCGTTACTATCTTATTAGTTTCACCATAATCTGTGGTTCTAATGACAATGCCTTCATATTTCTGAAGCATTTTTTGTCACCTTCTAACGTAAGAGCGAAAACAAACTTATGAAACGGGAAAATCAATTTGTGCTAGATCTTCATTCTGATTTCCGGGTATTTCTTGGTTTTCCTTCTCAAGCTCCTTAAAGAGAAGATATGTGTCAATATTACCTGTCTGGAGGAATACTTTCCACGTAAAATCCATCATCGAAAACCCCACCTTTCATTATTTAGACTAGCCTAATGTTAAATCCCAAACCTTATAATTATCATAGCCTGCCTTTGCCAAAATATAAGACGAAATAATTGTTAATGTTGTCCATGCATAATCTTGTTTAATAGTTAATATTTTAGATAGGGTTTTGTTAATATTCATCCTCATTGAAGCCATAATCACGAAGCTGGGACATTTTATTACGCCAATCTTTTTGTACCTTAACCCAAAGCTCTAAAAATACTTTTGAACCAAGAAGATTTTCAATATCTACCCGGGCCCGCTTGCCAATTTCTTTGAGCATGCTCCCTTGCTTACCAATAATAATACCTTTTTGTGAATCTCTTTCAACAATAACTGTTGCCATAACATGAATAATATCCTTATTTGACTGCCGTTCCATCTTATCCAAAACAACCGCCAAAGAGTGAGGGATTTCCTCTCTTGTTAAATGAAGTGCCTTTTCCCTAATCATTTCGGTAATAATAAAACGTTCCGGATGATCAGTAACTTGGTCAGCTGGATAATATTGCGGCCCTTCAGGTAAAAAGCCTTTAATTTGCTCTAATAATCGTTCAACATTGTTCCCTTCTAATGCGGATATTGGAACGATTTCTTTAAAGTCATATTTTTCTTTATATGATTCAATAATAGGCAGCAATTTATCAGGATGTATTTGGTCAATTTTATTAATGACGAGAAAGATAGGGGTATTAACGGTTTGGAATTTTTCTAGAATAAATTCTTCCCCGCGTCCAAATCCTTCTTCGGCATTTACCATAAATAAAATTAAATCAACCTCTTTAAGTGTATTTTGTGCTACCTTCATCATAAAGTCGCCCAATTTGTGTTTTGGTTTATGGATACCTGGTGTATCAATAAAAACCATTTGCGCATCAGGAAGGGATAACACTCCTTGAATTTTGTTCCTAGTTGTCTGCGGTTTATCACTCATTATGGCAATTTTTTGACCAATCACCCGATTAAGGAAGGTTGATTTCCCTACATTCGGCCGTCCGATAATTGAAATAAATCCTGATTTGTATCCGTTTTCATTCCCTTTAGTTTGCATGTAAATCCTCCGGAGAAAAGGCACCAGGAAGTAACTCAGCTACCGTTAATTCTTTTACATCGCCTTTAAGATTGGTTAATATCACTTTCATATCACTTGGGCATAGCTCAGATATTACTTGCCTGCATGCACCACATGGGGAACAAGGGCGATCTGTATCCGCAACAACAGCCATCATTTGAAAATCTCGGTCACCTTCAGAGTAAGCCTTAAAAAGGGCCGTACGCTCGGCACAATTACACATACTATAAGCCGCATTTTCAATATTACAGCCGTGATATACTTTCCCATCTGTTGTTAACAATGCTGCTCCAACTCCAAACTTAGAGTATGGAACATATGCTTTATTTCTTGCCTTTTTTGCTTCTTCCATTAATTGTTCAATGTTCACAAAAACGTCTTCCCTTCCAGCAGGAACTGCTGTTTCTTTATTTTACCTCAAATATTAGAGAAAATCATTAGGTGTAGCGAAAAAGTAATAAAAATTTTAAAAAATTAGAATTTTCTCATAATGTAACTTGTCTTCTAAAAATAAATTATTTTAGTTATTTTACCGAAACGATCAACGTATTTCAAATTAGTTAAAATCCTGTTAATTAGTAAGCTTTCTAGAACTGCTTTAATACATAGGGCAAAAAAATGATGATGCCCACGATTACTGTTAATATCGAATAAACGAAAACAGCTCCAGCGGCAATATCTTTAGCCTGTTTTGCAAGCGGATGAAATTCTGTTGTAACCAGGTCTACTACCCGCTCAATTGCAGTATTCATTAATTCTAGGGCAAACATCCCCCCAATAGCGAAGAGTATGAAAATCCACTCTAGTTTTGATATTGAAAAATAAAAGGATAACACTAAAACGATTAGTGAGCTAATAAGATGAAATCGCATATTTCTTTCGTTTTGAGCAGCTGTCAGAATTCCTGCAACTGCATACGAAAAGGAATTTAATAAGACGAATCGTTTCCGTTTATCGTGTGAGTCCATAATCGTTCAAAATTTCCTTTTGCAATGTAAACATTTCCTTTTCATCTTCCTCTGTCATGTGGTCAAAGCCTAAAAGATGAAGGAAACCATGGACGGCTAAAAATCCTAGCTCTCGCTCGAAAGAATGGCCATATTCCTCAGCCTGCTCCTTTGTCCTTGGGATCGAGATAATAATATCGCCTAAGATTCGGGGCATATCCACTCCTGATAATTCTACCTCACCCTCTCCAAGCTCTTCCATTGCAAATGAAATGACATCCGTGGGGGTATCTTTATCGCGGTATTCACGATTAATTTCTTGAATCCTCTCATTCGAAACATAGGTTATAGATACCTCACTATGCTCTTCAATCAGCTGCTTCCTAGCAGCAAAATTAATTATTCTTTCTATTTCAAGCATTTGCTGCTCTGTCAATTCATTTGTTTCGTCCACACTATCAATGAGTAATGTCATGCTTGCTTCACCTGCTTTGTATTTGTTAATTCTGGATACTCAATTCTTGAGTGAAATATCCCCTTTAAAGTCTCACATAATGCGTGAGAGACGGTTTCAATTTCTTTCATCGTAATATCACATTCATTTAACTGTCCATCTTCTAGCCGTTCAGCCACAATTTTTCTTACAAGCGATTCGATTACTTCCGGTGTAGGCTGTGATAACGAGCGTACTGCTGCCTCTACACTATCCGCGATACCAACGATCGCAGATTCCTTTGTTTGTGCTTTAGGGCCGGGATAGCGAAATTCCTCTTCTTTACTATCCGACTCGCTCTGAAGGGCTTTATGATAAAAGAATTTTAGCAATGTTGTTCCATGATGCTGCTCTGTGATATCAATAATTTCTTTCGGCATGTGATATTTCTTTAAAATAGCCGCCCCGTCGATTACATGAGCAATAATAATGTGTGCACTTTTATCTGGCGGCAGCCGATCATGGGGATTGTCATGATTGATTTGGTTTTCGATAAAGAAGTTCGGCCTTTTGGTTTTTCCGATATCATGATAATAACTACCAACCCTTGCTAAAAGCCCATTTGCCCCAATAGCTTCGCAGGCAGATTCGGCTAAATTTGCCACCATTACGCTATGATGATAAGTTCCGGGGGCCTCCATTAGTATTTTTCTTAGGAGTGGGTGATTAGGGTTTGACAATTCAATCAGCCTTATAGAAGAAAGAATTCCAAAGCTTGCTTCAAAAAATGGTAATAACCCTACAGTCAACACAGCAGAGCTGATCCCGGATACAAGTGCTGTGATTAGATAGTAGCCGTACTCCGTTCCTGAATACTGTCCATTGGGGAGCAGCATTAACGCACCTATTGTTAACACATTAATCATCGCTGCGAAGGAACCTGATTGGAATATTTTTGAACGGCGATTTTGACTGTTTAAAAACAGAATAGCTGCAATACTGCTAAAAAGGATATAGATCCCTACTGAAAAATTAAGTGTTCCGGTAATCCCCTCATTAAAAAGGATACTCCCGCATACAGCCAAAAGGATAGACATAAAAATAGCCAGCTTTTCATCAATTAATATTTTAATTAACATTCCACTCATTGCAGCCGGAAAAATATAACCGATGCCCTCAAAGCTAAAAACTTGCAGGATACTAATGAATTTCATGATAAAAATCGAGAGAATAAAAATAATCCCATACAATAATAAGGCGGTTTGGCGCTTCTCCGGGAGTGATTTCATTTGATGAAAATAGTAATAAATAGCTGATAGGCTTATGGTAATTAACACGATTAAACCAATAAGCGGCTTATATGAATGGTTATTGTTTATGAGACCTACCAATTTTAATTGCCGAAATATATCCTGATTAATTAATTCCCCTTCTTCAGCAATAATTTGTCCCTGAAGGATTTTTACAGGCTCAACCTTTTCTGCGGCCTGTTGTCTGAGTTCCTCTGTTGCATTAGGGTCATAAAACTCATTTTGAATGACAGCATATCTCCCTAATTCAATAGCAGCTAATTTTAATTCATCATTTAAGGTGGTGTACTTTAATTCTTCTTCTACCCTTTTCTTAGCATTTTCCACCTCATCAGCAGAAATTCTTTTGGTCATCACATTACTGATTGCCGTAACAGTTAAATCTTTCGCAATAGCTAGTTCATCATTATCAGCATGAATTAAGGCAGTAAAAACTTGATTAGAAAGATCCTTCGAAACACTTGAAGTCAATTTTGCTTTTAGCTGTGACTCTTTATCGGAATCACTTGGTTCCTTTATCGTTTCTTCTGAAGCTTTTTCTTCCTGCTTTCTCTTATCTTCCTCAATTTCATTATTAACCTCTATCGCTGATTGAAAAATAGAAGATATTAAATCAACTCGATTTTGTGTATATTCATTTTTCAAAGCGTATACAGGCTGTACCTGATTAATAGCCTCTTTCCGTTTGTTTTCGGTACTTTCCTTGTCTTCTACTGTTGCGGGAGAACGAATGGTATTTTCTGCTACGGAGAACAAGCTTAGCTCAAGTTTTTCTGGTTTAACGTTGTTGTAGATCGCCCCAACCAAAATTATCCCTAGCACAATAAAAAATAAAATTCGAAAAAAAGTAATATCAAGTAATTTTCGTATCCGTATGAAGTTCTGCTGTAGTTTATCCAACTAAATCCCCCCAACCACGGCCCTATTCATCATTGTTATAGTAAAAGAATAACAAAATACTACTAGAAAATACGCTTTTTGTAAAATCATATCAGTTTTTCGGGAAAGTTTCACCTTAAATAGAAAATATTTGTGTAAATATGGAAAAAGGGATAAACCAAAAAGGTTTATCCCTGTAAACCAAAAAGGTTTACCCCTCTTTTTACTGTTGGTTACCCTTCTTTTCGTAGGCTTCAATGATTCTGCCGACAAGAGGATGACGAACAACATCACTTTGTTCTAAAAAGATAAATGAAATCCCTTTTACATTTTGTAAAATCTCTTCTGCCACAATTAGGCCTGATTTTACACCCTTCGGTAAATCTACTTGGGTCTGGTCGCCTGTTATCACCATTTTTGATCCAAATCCCAGCCTGGTCAAGAACATTTTCATTTGTGCTTGAGTGGTATTTTGCGCCTCATCTAAGATAACGAAAGCGTCATCTAGCGTACGGCCCCTCATATAGGCAAGCGGCGCAATTTCGATTGTGCCCCGTTCAATTAGCCTCTGGGTATGTTCTGCCCCTAGGACATCGTTTAGCGCATCGTACAGAGGCCGTAGATATGGGTCAACTTTTTCCTTTAAATCGCCTGGCAGGAAGCCCAGACTTTCACCAGCTTCCACTGCAGGTCTTGTTAAAATAATTCGATTTACTTGTCCTGTTTTGAGAGCGTTGACGGCCATTACGACTGCAAGATAGGTTTTACCGGTTCCGGCAGGACCAATTCCAAACACTAAGTCATTTTTCTTTATGGCTGTCACATAATGTCTTTGGCCCAGCGTCTTAATTCGAATCGTTTTCCCTTTAATATTTTTACCGATTTCTTCTTCATATAGATTCACAAAATAATCTAGTGTGCCTTTTTGAGCCATTTGAATAGCATAAAGAACGTCTCGTTGACCTATATTTATACCCTTTCGGATTACAAAGATCAATCTGTCGATTATTTCACCCGCCATAATCACCTTATCTTCATCACCGGATAAACTGACAGATTCACCTCTTGTAATAATCGATACATTCAGCTCTTCTTCAATTGTTTTTAGGTTTTGATCAGAATTTCCTAGCAGCGTAATAGCTTCTGCCGGATTTTCTAACTGTACATTAATGGTTGTTAATTTTTCTGTCATCAGGAGTCTCCTTGGAAATCGGTTGTCCGACTGCAATGTTTTCAATTATCTTAAAATGGATATCTAGTATAACTTTACCATTTTCCATTGCTTTGTGTAAAATTTTTTCATCCTTTATCTTAGCATCCTCATCTAGACTGCTTTTTATTTGTTTTTTTGCTAGTTCTAATGCCATTTTTTCAGCCTCACTAGTAGAATAGCTCCTTTCGTACACTTCACGCTCCCGGATTGTTTTATTTACATAAGAAATAGGCAGCTCCCATTTTAAAAAGCGAATGTTATGCACATTTTTTTCGGTCTCATAATGCTTAAATTCAGGTTTCCCAAAGCCCCAGATAGGTACTTCTAAATTTCCTAATAATAAGAAATGTTTTTGCTGTTCCTTGCCATTATACACTTTAAATTTGGTGACCAATGGAAGCTCGACATGGCTTTTATACCAAGTTTCCCCCCATACTTCACCTTTTGCGGCTGTTAGTTCAGGGTTGTCTTCTTGTCCGAATGCTCCTGAAACGAGTAATTGTCCTTTTTCAACATGGTCATGAATATCAACAACTTTCTGGCCGCTTTCAACAAACATTTTTACAATAATGGCCTTCTTTTTTGCAATCAGGTTTTGCGGTGAAAATTGCTCAGGTTTTTTAGGCTCATTTTTTTCCACCACTTGCAGATGGTAGGTTGTCCCTTTTAATTCCACACCAACCCATGTTAATGCGCCAATATTATTGGTCAATTTTCTTTGAATCCCTTCCACGTTGGCTACAAAGAATTGAACCTTTCCAATTTTAACACCCATCTTGTCCAATTCTTTGCGAATTTGATACTCAGTTGCAGGTTTTGCCCCCTTTATCTCAATACCCCAAATCATATTTGAAAGGAGGAAAATGATAAATATAAAGGCGGCGGCTCCTAACATAAAGCCGCTGTTTTTCCATAATCTTTTAAGTAAAAATGGAGCACCCTCTCGCTGTAAAAAGGAAATTTTGCATTCACTTTTTCGTGCAAACCTTCTAATCTTAAGAGCATCTTGGACCCGTATTTTGAATGTAATCGTCTCGGTCCCATGCCGTTTGACATTCCAAATATGTAAACCATTTCTTGTTAATACATTTAAAAAACGTTCAAGCCCTTTTCCGGATACTTTTACTATAACTCTGCCATATAGAAATTCAATCCACTGGTTCTTCATTTTGTTCCTCCCGCAATATCATTTATATAAATGACTTGATCAATCTTTCCTTCCAATAAAATCTCTTCTGGTAAGATGGTTTTTATCACAAAACCCTTACCTTTAATTAACAATTGCCCTTGTTTTAGTAACAAACGGAGCTCTTTATCAGTAAAGGACAGCAGGCCGCGGTGATTTTCCACATATATATGGATTTGTCCAATCATCGTAATTCGAGGTAGATCCATCATGACATCCTGAGGAAGATCCATTTTATTAGCCATCCAATTTCGAACCCGTTGGCCCCATTTTTTTGCCATAAAAAAGAACCCCCTTTCATCTCATATTTATGAGACAAAAGGGGGTTCTAGCACTTCTTTTTCTACTCGTTTCAAATCAACTCGTGCGTTTTTTCACAGTATAAGGATTTTTTGAACGGGGTTCAGCTAGTATCTCCGACCAAATTATTCCACTTATAACTGTACGTGGATCTGGATTTTCTGTTAAAGGGAATTTTATTTCTTCTTGATTTTTTATCGGTCCTCCATTTGCAGTTTGAGTTCGCGCCGCTGCCATCCCCATCCTGCCTGTTTCAGAATCTTGTCTTACCCGCAGGAATTCTTGTTCAAGCTTACCTTGGTTACCTTGCAGCGGACCCTGCTTCTTTTCTGTTTGTACTATCATTGTATCTTTCGGAATATCAGTAATTTCTTTTATCATGGTTTGAAAATCCCCCAAGCTACTCCTAAAGGGTTTTCTAATTGATTGTCCTTGGTTGTTTTTTGTTTTCCTAAAAATCATAGAGATGACTCCTACGACAATCATGATTAAAATAGTTTCCAAACCTGTCCCCCTCCTTTTTTGGCAACACGGGGATTATTGATCATTCTTTTTGTCACCTGTCATCTTTCCAATCGAGCCTCTCATATCAGTATCAGCAGAAATATTCTTAAAATTCATATAGTCCATTACACCGATATTTCCTGATTTAAGTGCTTCTGCCATTGCAAGTGGTACTTCCGCTTCTGCTTCCACTACTTTAGCTCTCATTTCCTGTACTTTTGCTTTCATTTCCTGTTCTTGAGCAACAGCCATTGCCCGGCGTTCTTCTGCCTTTGCCTGAGCAATTTTTTTATCTGCCTCTGCTTGTTCTGTCTGCAATTCAGCCCCGATATTTTTACCGATGTCAACATCAGCAATATCTATCGAAAGGATCTCAAAAGCTGTCCCGGCGTCAAGCCCCTTCGACAAAACGGTTTGCGAAATTAAATCCGGATTTTCAAGAACTTTGCTGTGGCTATCTGACGAACCGATGGTGGATACAACGCCTTCCCCCACTCTGGCAACAACTGTTTCTTCACCAGCACCACCGACAAGACGCTCTATATTGGCCCTGACGGTAATTCTTGCTTTCGCTTTTACTTCTATCCCATTCATAGCCACACCAGCAATAAATGGCGTTTCAATTACCTTTGGATTTACACTCATTTGCACGGCCTCTAATACATCACGTCCTGCCAGGTCAATGGCCGCGCATCGTTCAAAGGATAATTCAATATTGGCACGGTGCGCTGCGATTAACGCATTGACCACTCGATCGACATTACCACCCGCAAGATAGTGACTTTCAAGCTGATTAGTTGTGACATTCAAACCGGCTTTATGGGCCTTTATAAGTGGATTTACGACCCTGCTTGGGGTTACACGTCTAAGTCTCATACCAACTAATGTAAAAATACTAATCCTGACTCCTGCAGCCAGTGCGGAAATCCACAGCATGACTGGTACAAATGATAGTAATATTCCTAAAAAAATAAGGGCAATGATAACAACTGCAATAATAAAAATAGTTCCCCCTGATATAATATCCATATTCAATCTCCTCCTGCTTTTTTTATACTTCTCTGACGACAATGCGGGCCCCTTCAACCTTGATGACCCTCACTTTGGCATTCTTCTCGATAAAACCGCCTTCCGAAACTGCATCCACGCGTTCATTGTTTATAACAATAGTTCCTGCCGGCCGTAAGATGGTAAGAGTATGGCCTTCCACCCCTAGAAGATCAGTTCGATTAATATTTGAAACGTATCCATCCTCTTTTCTAGCGGCCTCGGTTAATACCATCCTATTAAATAAAACAAGTTTTTTTCCAAAGGTCTTAATCATCAAAAAGAATATAAAAATTGAGACAGCAATGGCAATTAAAATGGAAACTCCAATTTGCAAGGCATTTTGGCCTGCTAAAAACAGACTTAATATTAGGGCTGCGACTCCTAGTGTACCTGCTATCGCCCCAGGTAAAAAAAATTCCAAAAAAATAAGCAGAATTCCGGCAACAAATAGAAGTAATGTTCCAAATCCTGCTAAACCTGCTTGAAAGTGACTATAAAAGAATAAGATTAGCGCAAATATCCCTATTAAACCTGCAATACCAAATCTGGCTGTAAAAAGTTCCAAAACGATTCCGACTCCTGCAATAGTTAATAGGACAGTTACAACAACAGGGTTTGTTAGAAATTCAATCATATAAGCCCCCCCTTTCTATTCAGTTCTTTCTGACTATCTGTTATACGTCCCTAGTCATTAAAAAGTTTCAAATTTATCCAAATATGTAAAAAGACTGCGGGCATATTACCTGCAGTCTTTATGTCAGAATACTTATGAAAGGTGTTGTTGTACAAATTTATTAACGAGCGAACCATCTGCTTTACCTTTAACTTTAGGCATAATAGCAGCCATCACTTTTCCCATTTCCGCTTTTGATGTTGCGCCGACTTCAGCGACCGTTTCTTTGACAATCTCTGACAGTTCCTCTTCAGAAAGCTGTTTTGGTAAATACAGCTCAAGAATCTCAAGTTCTGTACGCAATTTATCAACTAGGTCTTGACGACCAGCCTTATCAAATTCATGGAGGGAGTCTTTGCGTTGTTTTACTTCGCGAGAAAGGACCGTTAACTCTGCATCTTCGGAAAGCTCTTGTGTACCGAGCTTGATGGCTTCATTTTGAAGTGATGCTTTCACCATCCGAATAACTGAGAGTTTGTCTTTTTCCTTGTTTTTCATCGCTTGTTTCATATCATTGTTCAAACGCTCGAGAAGACTCATATATTACACCCTCTCTTAAAACTTACGTTTTCTTGCTGCTTCAGACTTTTTCTTACGTTTTACACTTGGTTTTTCATAAAATTCGCGCTTTCTTGCCTCTTGCAAAGTACCAGTTTTTGATACTGTACGTTTGAAGCGACGAAGAGCATCTTCAAGCGATTCGTTTTTACGAACGACGGTTTTAGACATTCTCTTTCCCTCCCTCCGAAACACAACACACTTACATTCAATCCATGTACCTTGCAATTATAATATAACCTTGATACAAGGTCAACTTAAATTCACACTATATATGAAAGTTTCAAGATACTTGTCTAAAAAATTGGCATGTCCCTTCAGGTGCACCCATACAATGAAGGGAGGGGGCCAAATAATATGCTTTACATACTATTATTTATACTTTGTATTTTATTATTTATCTTTGGAATGACGATTATTCGGTTTGGATTATTCAATTTGTCAGCCAATAAATTAAAAACATGGTTAATTAAACTAACCAGTACACCTTTAAAAGGAATGTTAACCGGTACATTTATTACCGCACTATTGCAAAGCAGCTCGGCGGTAATGGTTATTACAATCGGATTAATTTCAGCTAGGATTATGACATTTCCTCAATCTATTGGCATTATTCTCGGCACCAATATTGGGACGACCTTTAAAACAGAATTAATTACTTTTGACATAGATAGAATCCTTGTTCCTTTAGCCATAAGCGGTGCGCTGCTTATTTTATTTAAGAATAAAAAGGCAAGAAGCATTGGAATGCTGCTATTTGGGATTGCTTCCGTGTTCACAGCGATGAAGGGTTTCGAACTATTGGCCCAGCCTCTTACAGTCATGCCGTTTATCAACAAATTTATATTATCCATCAATGACAATATTGCCTTAAGCCTGCTCACAGGGGCAGTTATCACTTCGATCATCCAGTCAAGTACTGCGATGACGGGGATTGCAATGGGATTTTTAACAGCCGGCCTGCTCCAGCTAGATGCAGGGATTGCGATTGTTCTTGGAGCAAACATTGGGACGTGTATTACGGCTGTGATTGCATCGATTGGAGGCGGTAAAGAATCTAGACTGGCAGCCTTCGCACATGTCTGGCTCAATGTATTTGGAGTGTTAATTTTTATCCCGCTCATCCCTTTTTTAACAAAGAATGCAGAGCTTCTTGCAAGTCAAACAGATATTCAGTTAGCACATATAAGTGTTATTTTTAATGTTGTTACCTCTTTAATGGTTTTACCATTTGCCACTAAATTTGGCGAGATGATTTTGTTTTTACACGACAGAACTTCCAAAAAACCTATCTCTTAAGAAAAAGACGGTATCGCTATACCGTCTTTTTTATATGGCAGGTTAATAATTTGAATTTACTTGCTCACCTTTTATTATAGCAACACTTGCGCTGGCTCCAATTCTTGTAGCACCAGCCTCTATCAAGCTTAAAGCATCCTGCGTACTTCGGACTCCTCCAGAGGCTTTGACCCCAATATTCGATCCTACAGTTTGTCTCATAAGAGCTATATCCTCAGCAGTGGCACCTCCGCCTGAGAAACCTGTCGATGTTTTAACAAAATCAGCTCCTGCTTTGACTGCAAGTTCGCAAGCCCGTTTCTTTTCTTCATTTGTTAACAAGCTTGTTTCAATGATTACCTTTGTTAATGCTCTATCTTTAGCCGCTTCTACTACAGCACGGATGTCCTGTTCAACTAATTGATCATTTCCGTCTTTCAATGCACCAATAGGAATGACCATATCTACTTCATCTGCGCCTAAGTCGATAACATTCTTCGTTTCAAATGCTTTCGTTTCAGTCGTAGTTGCCCCTAGAGGAAAACCGATTACAGTACAAATTTTCACACCACTTCCGTTTAACAATTCCTTGGCGGTACTTACCCAGGCAGGATTTACACAGACAGAAAAAAATTTATGATCCCGTGCTTCCTGACAAAGGGTTTCAATTTGCTTCTTTGTTGCATCAGGCTTCAGTAATGTATGGTCAATCATTGCGGCAATATTTGTCACAGCCATATGTTCACTCCTTAGTAATTATTCTCTTATGTAGTTTATCCAAAATAAAAAAGGACCTAATCAGGTCCTTTTTCCTTAAATGGCTGTTTCTTCCTTATTAAAAACTTCTTCACTCATTAATGCTGAATCTTCCACCACTTTGACAAATTGCCCTTCATTATAAGGGTAACCTGCTTTAGTAATTTTGACTTTAACAATTTTCCCAATCATAGCTTCTGTTGCTGGAAAAACTACTTTTAAGTAATTATCAGAATATCCAACAAAAAGACCCGTATTCGATTCTTCCTTATATTCCTCTTCCGGAATTACCTCCAATACATCACCTTCAAAAAGAGACGCATATTCCTTTGCAAGTTGATCTGAAAGTGAAATCAAACGGTGAACTCGTTCATTTTTGACTTCCTCATCTACTTGATCCTCCATCCTTGCAGCTGGAGTGCCGGTCCGTTTAGAATATGGGAATACGTGAAGTTCAGAGAATTTATGATCTTTAATGAAATTATAAGTTTCCATAAACTCTTCTTCTGTTTCACCTGGAAAACCAACAATGACATCAGAAGTAACTGCAAGCCCTGGAAGTACTTCCTTTAGACGCTCTAACCGTTCTGCAAAAAATTCCATTGTATATTTACGGCGCATACGTTTTAGTACAGTATTAGAACCGGATTGAAGCGGGATATGCAAATGACGGACGATTGTTTTGGAATGTTTAATTACTTCAATGACTTCATCCGTAATCTGACTTGCCTCAATCGATGAAATACGTAATCTTTCTATACCTTTTACACCTGCTTCTAAATCACGGAGCAAGGCAGCAAGATTATAGTCTTTCATGTCTTCACCGTAACCGCCGGTATGAATACCAGTTAAGACGATTTCCTTATAACCGGCATTAACCAGCTGCTGGGCTTGATGAATGACTTCTTTTGGATCACGGGATCTCATCAGGCCGCGTGCCCATGGAATAATACAAAACGTACAGAAGTTATTGCAGCCCTCTTGAATTTTCAGTGAGGCACGAGTTCTGTCCGTAAAGGCTGGAACATCAAGCTCTTCATAAACTCGGTTTTTCATGATATTTCCTACGCCATTAATAGGCTGACGTTCTGCTTTAAATTGTTCAATATAATCCAGCATTTTCACACGATCCTGGGTTCCTACTACAATATCAACACCAGGGATCGCCATTATTTCGGCTGGAGAAGTTTGAGCATAGCATCCGGTTACACAAATAACAGCATCTGGATTTTTTCGAACAGCACGCCGGATGACTTGGCGGCTTTTTTTATCGCCCGTATTTGTAACGGTACATGTATTAATAATATAGACATCGGAAATTGATTCAAAATCAACCCGCTCATAACCTTCTTGTTTAAACAACTGCCAAATGGCTTCTGTTTCATAATGATTCACTTTACAACCTAGTGTATGAAACGCAACTGTTGCCATTTAATCTCACCTCAATAGTTCAAAATGATAGGAAATAGCCGCAAGTGAATATAATGGTGCGGTTTCCGTTCTTAATATACGCGGTCCTAAACCGCAAAGCCCAAACCCAAAATCCTTTAATTGCTGAACCTCTTCCTCCGCTAAACCGCCTTCCGGTCCAAAAACGAAAAGGAGGGTTTCACCATTTTTCATCTTCTTTAAGGTTGAAGAAAGCACCGAGGTCTCACCTTGCCTGCTTTCTTCCTCGTATGCTGCTAATTTATAATCGAAGTCATTGCTCTTTTTCAGCAACTCTTTAAAGGACATAGGATTAATAATACTAGGTAAAATAGTTCGATGGGATTGTTCTGCCGCCTCTTTAGCAATCTTTTGCCATCTATCTATTTTTTTTGCTGCTTTTTTTTCATCCCATTTTACAACCGAACGGGCAGCAGAAAAGGGCAAAAACTGTTGGGCGCCTAATTCCGTCCCTTTTTGGATGATCCACTCTAACTTGTCCCCTTTAGGTAACCCGCTTGCTATTGTGATCGAAATTGGGAGCTCGGGACTCTCATCTATCCATTGTACAACGTCTGCAACGACACTTGAATTGGTAATTTCTGAAAGCCTGCAAACAGCCTGTTTGCCCTCTGGATCAACGCAAATAATTCGATCATCGATTTCCATCCGCATGACCTTTACGATATGATGACGGTCCTCTTCATCAATGATAAAGTGATCATTATTGGCTTTTTGTTGAACAAAGTAGCGTTGCATACATTGCACCCTCTCTTAACATTTACACTTTATTTTACTATTTTATAGATGTAAGGAAAATAAAAAGGGGTTGTCTACACCCCTTTTTCAGTCATTATTTCCTTTTTGCGCTAATCGCAACCCAATCTTCCATTAAAATGGTTTCAACGATTTCAAAACCCGAATCAATTAGGGCATCCTTCACGAGATCTTTTTTAGGCTGGATAATACCAGAGGCAATAAAAGAACCTCCTGGTTTTACAACACGAGCAACATCATCAGTGAACCTGAGAATAACTTCCGCTAAAATGTTCGCGACAATCACATCTGCAGAGTTTTCCCCAACACCATCTAAGAGGTTGTTCTGCGCAACAGAAACCTTATCATGTACCTTATTCAGCTTGATATTCAGCTTTGCTGATGCAACAGCCACTTCATCTAAATCATATGCCCTAACGTCTTCTGCTCCAAGCAATGCTGCAGCGATGCTAAGAACGCCTGAGCCTGTACCTACATCAATAACACGATCCCCCGGACGAACAGTTCTTTCTAAAGCCTGGATACACATTACCGTTGTTGGATGTGTTCCTGTACCAAAGGCCATACCAGGGTCCAATTCAATAATTAGTTCATCACTGCTAACAGGCTCGTATATCTCCCAGGTAGGCACAATCGTGAATTTTTCAGAAATTTTCACTGGATTATAATACTTTTTCCAAGCTGTGGCCCATTCTTCTTCATTTACTTCACTTATGGTTACTCTATTTAACCCTAAATCAATGTCATGAAGGATAAGATCGTTAATCGATTCTTTGATTGCGTCTACCGTTTCACCTAGGAAACTGTTAACAGGTAAATAGGCTTTTATAATGACGCCCTCTTCGGGATAATCGTCTGGATTAAGTTGGTAGATTTCTCCGAATTGATCTTCCCTTTCTTTCGTCAATTCAAAGGGGTCTTCTATGACTACACCACTCGCCCCAGCCTCATGTAAAATATTTGAAATAGGTTCGATCGCCTCGTTTGTCGTGTGGATACTAATCTCTGACCACTTCATCTCTACCAACTCCATCCTTACTCGCTTTTAAAAGCTCTTTTTACTTTTGAGAAAAAACTTTCTTCGTGTTCACCAATCGGCGAAGAACCACTAATGTCCGCGAATTCTTTAAGAAGCTGTTTTTGTTTATCAGACAGCTTCGTTGGGGTAATAATACGGACTATTATATACTGATCTCCAACGCCGTATCCACGAACGTTTGGAATCCCTTTTCCTTTGAGGCGGAATTTTTTACCTGTTTGTGTACCAGCAGGGATTTTAAGCTTCACCTTTCCTTGTAAGGCTGGAACCTCAATTTCATCACCTAAGGCAGCTTGAACAAAGTTAATTGGCATCTCACAATAAATATCATCGCCATCCCGTTCGAAAAACTCATGTGAACGAACATGGAATACTACGTAAAGATCACCGGACGGACCGCCGTTGATTCCACCTTCACCCTGACCTGCCATGCGCAACTGTTGTCCATCATCAATACCTGCAGGAATCTTGACATGGATTTTCTTCCGTTTTTGGACTTTCCCTTTTCCGCCGCATGTTGAACATTTATGTTTAATCTCTTTTCCAGTACCATTACAATAATGGCAAGTTCGGCGATTAACAATTCTGCCAAATGGAGTGTTTTGTTCGACATTTAGCTGTCCAGTACCATGACAATGCTGACATGTCTCAGGGTTAGTTCCAGGTTTAGCACCCGAGCCATGACAGGTTTCACATGTTTCTTCTCTTGGTATTTCTATATCTGTTTCTTTTCCAAACGCAGCTTCTTCGAATGAAACCGTCATTGTATATTGCAAATCAGCACCTTGTCTTGGCGCATTCGGATCACGTCTTCTAGACCCGCCGCCACCGCCAAAGAAGGTATTAAAGATATCCTCAAACCCTCCAAAGCCGCCGCCAAAGTCACCGCCGCCGAAGCCCTGGTTTGGATCGGTATGTCCGAATTGGTCATAATGGGCCTTTTTTTGATCATCGCTTAGTACTTCATAAGCTTCAGCAATCTCTTTGAATTTATCAGCTGCATCTGGCTCTTTATTAATGTCCGGATGATACTGTTTAGATAGCTTTCGATAGGCCTTTTTTATTTCATCCTTAGAAGCACTATTGCTAACACCAAGTACTTCATAGTAATCTCGTTTACTCATGATTACCACTCCCGAATCTGTCACATAAAGATTATTCTAACACCGTTTAGTTGGGTATTGCAATAAAAAAGCCAAAGCCTGTTACTTTGACTTTGACTTTTTTGTAAGAATAAAAACACTTTATACTCTCATTAGTTTATTTTTCGTCTTTTACTTCTTCAAATTCAGCATCTACAACATTGTCGTCTTTTGCACCAGCAGCGCCTGCATCTTGAGCACCTTGTTGTGCTTGTGCAGCCTGTTCGTAAAGCTTAACAGTTAATGCCTGGACGATTTCCTGTAAAGCATCTTTTTTAGCACGAATCTCATTTAAATCATTGCTCTCAATGGCTTGTTTTAAGGCATCTTTTGCATCGTTTGCTTTTGCAACTTCTGCTGCATCCACTTTACCTTCTAAATCTTTTAACGTTTTTTCTGTTGTAAAGACTAGCTGGTCAGCCTCATTGCGAAGTTCCACTTCTTCCTTGCGCTGTTTATCTGCTTCAGCATTTTCTTCGGCTTCCCTAACCATTTTTTGAATTTCATCATCAGAAAGACCTGTGGAAGATTTAATGGTAATTTGTTGTTCTTTATTTGTGCCAAGGTCTTTTGCCCGTACATTCACAATACCGTTTTTATCGATATCGAACGTTACCTCGATTTGCGGGATGCCACGTGGTGCTGGCGGAATATCCGATAATTGGAAGCGTCCTAGGGTTTTGTTATTTGCAGCCATTGGACGTTCTCCTTGTAAAACATGAATATCAACAGCAGTTTGGTTATCTGCAGCAGTTGAGAATACTTGTGATTTCGATGTTGGGATCGTTGTGTTACGGTCAATTAGCTTTGTAAACACGCCGCCCATTGTTTCGATACCAAGAGATAATGGAGTTACATCTAGTAAGACAACATCCTTAACGTCTCCTGTAATAACTCCACCTTGAATCGCAGCTCCCATTGCTACAACTTCATCTGGGTTAACACCACGATGAGGCTCTTGACCAGTTGCTTTTTTGATTGCTTCTTGAACAGCTGGAATTCTCGTAGAACCACCAACAAGGATTACCTTATCAATTTGTGATGGTGATAATCCTGCATCACTTAAAGCTTGACGAACAGGTCCCATTGTCCGTTCAACAAGGTTAGCAGAGAGTTCATCAAATTTAGCTCTTGACATTGTTACTTCAAGATGAAGCGGGCCCGCTGCACCAGCAGTGATAAATGGTAAAGAAATTTGAGTGGTAGTTACACCAGATAAATCTTTCTTCGCCTTTTCAGCTGCATCTTTCAAACGTTGTAATGCCATCTTATCTTGAGAAAGGTCAATGCCATTTTCCTTTTTAAATTGTTCTACTAAATAATCAATTATAACTTGGTCAAAGTCATCGCCGCCTAGACGGTTATCCCCTGCAGTTGCTTTAACTTCGAATACGCCGTCACCTAATTCAAGGATTGAAACGTCAAACGTACCGCCGCCAAGGTCATAAACAAGAATGGTTTGATCTTGATCCGTTTTATCTAAACCATAAGCAAGTGCAGCTGCTGTTGGTTCGTTAATAATACGTTCCACTTCTAGGCCTGCAATTCTGCCCGCATCCTTTGTTGCTTGACGCTCTGCATCATTAAAGTAAGCTGGTACAGTAATAACTGCTTTTGTTACTGGCTCTCCTAGGTAATCTTCAGCATATGATTTTAAATATTGAAGAATAATAGCGGATAACTCTTGTGGAGTGTAGTCCTTTCCTTCAATATTTTCTTTGTAATTTGTACCCATGTGGCGTTTAATTGAAATAATTGTATTTGGGTTTGTTATTGCTTGGCGTTTTGCCACTTCCCCAACTTGGCGTTCTCCGTTTTTAAACGCAATTACAGAAGGAGTTGTACGGTTTCCTTCGGGATTTGGAATTACTTTTGGTTCTCCGCCTTCTAAAACGGATACACATGAGTTTGTTGTTCCAAGGTCAATACCAATTATTTTACTCATTGCCTTTTCCTCCTAATAAATATGTAGAATTATTGATTTACTTTAACCATTGAAGGTCGAATAACACGATCCTTTAACAGATAACCCTTTTGAAATTCATCAGTAACAATGTTCGAACCATAATTCTCATCTTCTCCCTGCATAACGGCTTGGTGCAGGTGTGGATCAAATTCTTTGCCAACAGCTTCAATTGGCTCAACACCTTCTTTTTTCAGTGCATCCACCATACCTCGGTATACCATATCCATTCCTTGCAGTAAAGACTTAACTTGTTCATTATCGGCTTCTACTTTCATGGCTCTTTCAAAGTTATCTAAAGCCGGCAATAGGTCAGTAATTAATTTTTGAGCTCTATATTTTTCGCCTGCCTCTTGGTCTAATCTAGTACGGCGGCGGAAATTATCAAAATCAGCTTGAAGTCGCAAAATTCGATTGTCTGCTTCCTCGAGCTTACCCTTAAGCTGCTGGATTTCTTGCAGATATTGTTCAACAGGATTAACTTCTGCTTCTTCTGTTGCTGTCTCTTCACTAGGAACAGCTTCACCAGTATTTTCCTCAGTAAGTTCAACTTGTTCAGTATTTTCGATTTCTACTTCTTCATTGATTGTATTATTTTTTTCAGTCGTCAACTTACTCACCTCCCTTAAAGGATTCACTAACTACTTTATCGTAACTGATATATATTACAAGGAAAAGGGGTGAAACATAGAAAGGCGTCTAGCCGCTAGGGCGCTGGACATTTCTAAAAGGCATTTCACCCTTACTCAATATTACCAGCACTAATTACTTTGATACAATTTTGTTAAAACAGTGGTCAAATCCCTGCTTAAAAATTGAAGCAGGCTAATTACACGTGAATATTCCATTCTTGTAGGACCTAAAATTGCAATGGTTCCTAATTTTTCAATACCTACAGAATAAGAAGCAGTAATTAAACTGCAATTATCCATGGCACTAATATTATTTTCCCTGCCGATTTTAACATGGATGCCAGCTGATTCATTTCGAATTAGATTGTAAATCCAATCTTCTTGATCAATCATAGTCATTAAACTACGAATCTTGGCAATATCGTGAAATTCCGGCTGGCTTAACATATTTGTTTTTCCACCGAAGAATAACTTCTCTGTTACCGGCATTTTAAATGATTCTGCAATCAAATGGAGCATTAAATCATAGTTATGGATATGCTGGCGTAACAGCATGGCCACTTCTTTATATATCTTATCATTTAACTCTTCTAGTGGGACTCCGGATAAACGATCGTTCAGAATGTTTACCGTTTTTTCAATATCACTTGCATCCACCATATCTGGCAGCGAAAATGTCCTGTTTTCAACATGACCCGAATCCGTTACAAAAATAGCCACAGCTGTTTCCTTATTTAAAGGAATGATTTGTATTTTCTTTAATTTATTAATACTAACAGCAGGTCCTAGGACAATGGATGTATAATTGGTTAACTCCGATAAGATTTTCGCAGATTTTTGGATGATTGCTTCAAACTCAAATATTCTCTCTGCAAAAATCGATTGAATGATCGAGATATCATTTTGATTTAATGCTTGAGGCGAGACTAAATGATCCACATAATACCGATATCCTTTTTCTGAAGGCACACGCCCTGAGGAGGTATGTGTCTTTTCAATAAACCCCAACTCTTCTAGGTCGGCCATTTCATTTCGAATGGTAGCGGAACTAAAGGAAATTTCCTCTTTTTTCGACAAACTTCTTGAGCCGACTGGTTGGGCAGATCGAATAAAGTCATCAACAATAACCTGAAGAATCAACAATTGACGATCTGTTAGCAACATTCATCACCTCTGTTAGCACTCCTCATTAACGAGTGCTAATTATATTAATAAATTATCAAAAAAAGTGGGATGGTGTCAATCAAAAAGAACGCAAAATGGCACATCAGCCTAAAGACTTTGTATTAGATGACACCTAAAAAGGCTTGGAATACTTCGTTACCCAATAAGCGGCCCTTTTTAGTTAAATATATATTATCGTTTTGCACTTCTATCCATTGTTTAGCACTTAGATTGGACAGTTCCTTTGCAAATAAATTTAGAGGGTCAAGGGCAAATTTTTCATAAAAGTGAGGAATGGAGACCCCTTCCGTTTTTCGGAGCCCGAGAAACATTTCCTCTTCCATCTGCTCTTCTTTTGTAACGAGATGGTCTTCAAAAATCGGGAGAACATTATTATTGACTTGCTCCATATATTTTTTTACAGGCCCTGAATTAGACCGTCTCCAGCCATTTACATAACTGTGTGCGCCTGCCCCGAATCCATAGTAATATTCATTATTCCAATAGGTTAAATTATGTTTACTTTCGAATCCCGGTCTTGAAAAATTACTGATTTCATATTGATGAAAACCGTTCTTTTCCATTTCTTCCATTAACATTTCATACATACTCGCTTCCACATCTTCCCCGGGAGTCGGCAACTTGCCCTTTTTTAATAAATTATAAAAAACAGTTTTTGGCTCAATAATTAGTGAATAGGCTGAAAAGTGTGGAATATCCAGCGAAAAGGCCTCTGTTAATGACTCTTTAAAGTCCAGGACAGTTTGGGTGGGCAAGCTAAAAATCAAATCAATGCTGATATTCTCAAATCCAACTTTTTTTGCGTTTTCAACCGTTTGGTAAACATCCTTTGCTTTGTGGACACGGCCGATTTTTTTTAGCAGCTCCTCATTAAACGTTTGTACACCAAGACTGATTCGGTTCACACCAGCATCCTTTAATATTTGTAATTTTTCTTTTGATAAATCACCGGGGTTGGCTTCAAAAGTAAATTCAATATTTTCGCTTCTTGGCAGGTTTGTAATAATACTTTCACAAAAAGTGTAGAGCTGTTGTTCATTTAAAGAAGTGGGAGTTCCTCCGCCAACAAAAATGGTATCCAGTGAATCGGTTGAAAATTCACAAAGGGTCATTTTCATCTCTCGGTCGAGGGCCTTTAAATAATCATCAACTGGCTGGCCTTTTAAAAACACTTTATTAAAGTCACAGTAGTGGCAAATGTGCTCACAAAACGGGATATGGAGGTATGCTGCTTTAATCATGTTTCTTCCTCTATTCTTTTTAACGAAAAAGAGGCTAGGAAAACCTGATTCAGGTGCTCCCTAACCTCTCTTTAGTTTTTATTTTTTCGTATTGTTATCGTCCATTTTCAATACGGCCATAAATGCTTCTTGTGGTACTTCAACGGACCCTACTTGTTTCATCCGTTTCTTACCCTCTTTTTGCTTTTCTAACAATTTACGTTTACGGGAGATATCCCCGCCGTAACATTTAGCTAATACGTTTTTACGCATCGCTTTAATAGTAGAACGAGCCACAATTTTTTGACCAATTGCCGCTTGAATAGGTACTTCAAACTGTTGTCTTGGGATCAGTTCTTTTAACTTCTCAACAATTACTTTGCCGCGTTCATAAGCAAAATCTTTATGGACAATAAAGCTTAATGCATCCACTTTCTCGGCATTTAGTAATATATCCATTTTAACCAGACTTGAAGGTTTATAACCAATCAACTCATAATCAAAGGACGCATAGCCCCGGGTACTAGATTTCAACTGGTCAAAGAAATCATACACAATTTCAGCTAAAGGAATTTCATACACGATGCTAACTCGGTTTTCACCTTGGTATTGCATATCGATAAAAATTCCGCGCTTCAATTGGCAAAGCTCCATAATAGCACCCACATATTCATTTGGAGCCATCATCGTTGCCTTAACATATGGCTCTTCAACACGGTCAATTTTTTGCGGGTCCGGCATATCGGAGGGGTTGTCGACATTTAGTTGAGAACCATCTGTTAAATGGACATGGTAGATAACACTTGGCGCCGTTGTAATTAAATCAATTTTAAATTCTCGTTCAATCCGTTCTTGAATGATCTCCATATGAAGAAGTCCAAGGAATCCGCAACGGAAACCAAATCCTAGTGCTTGAGACGTCTCTGGCTCAAATTGAAGCGACGAATCATTTAATTGCAGTTTTTCCAAAGCTTCACGGAGATCATTAAATCTCGCAGTATCAATTGGGTAAAGTCCACAGTATACCATTGGATTTAATTTTCGATAACCAGGAAGCGGTTCAGTCGCACCGTTTTTAGCGTTGGTAATCGTATCACCGACACGTGTATCCCCGACATTCTTAATCGAAGCTGACAGGAAGCCAACATCTCCAACAGACAGCTCATCAAGCATAACGGACTTAGGTGTGAATACACCAACTTCGTTTACTTCAAACTCTGCTCCAGTAGCCATCATCTTAATTTTGTCACCAACCTTAACGGTACCTTCGACGACACGAATATAGGCTACAACGCCGCGATAGGCGTCATATAAAGAGTCAAAAATCAAGGCTTTTAATGGGGCTTCTGGATCTCCAGTTGGAGCAGGGACCTTCTCAACAACCTGTTCGAGAATCTCTTCAATCCCAATGCCAGCTTTCGCTGATGCAAGAACTGCTTCAGAGGCATCCAGACCGATTACTTCTTCGATTTCGCCGCGGACCCTTTCTGGATCAGCACTTGGCAGGTCAATCTTATTAATAACTGGTAATATTTCAAGGTCGTTATCTAGGGCTAAGTATACGTTTGCTAGTGTTTGTGCTTCAATTCCCTGCGCAGCATCCACGACTAAAACAGCCCCTTCACATGCTGCAAGACTTCTTGAAACTTCATACGTAAAATCGACATGTCCCGGTGTATCTATTAAATGGAATGTATATTCTTCCCCATCTTTTGCTCTGTATTTTAATTGTACGGCATTTAACTTAATCGTAATCCCGCGTTCTCTTTCTAAATCCATTGAATCCAAAAGCTGATCTTTCATCTCACGAGAGGATAAGGCATTCGTTTTTTCCAAAATCCGGTCAGCTAATGTTGATTTCCCATGGTCAATATGGGCAATAATGGAAAAGTTTCTAATTTTTGATTGTCGTTTGAGTCTTTCTTCTCTGTTCATGGTCTTCCACTCCTACTATACTCGCACATGTACACTATTTTTGATTATATCAGTAGGGCAAACAAGATTCAATACAGAATCGATTCCCGTTTGTTAGTAAAGCCTGGTTAAAAAGAATGCAATGTGTCCAAAATTAAAAACGGCATAATAGGTATGCCGTTTTTCTTATACGATACGAAAGTAAAAATTTCGACTTCGAGAATTGTCCATCTCCAGGCACCATCGGCTCGTCTTGTGCTTGTCGCCGATAGGCGGGCGCCTTCCGCTTTTCTTAGTTATCGATAAGATGGATTAGTTTTTCTGAAGCACCTGTGATCCCATCTGACATTTTTCTGCCCATTGAAGAAAAGAAATTAAAGGCACTTATTTCCTCCAGTTTTTTCTTTTTTGCTGCAATATCATGGCTGGAAATCTCATTTCCAAGGAACGATGCCCCCTTTTCATGAAAACTGACTGCTGTTTCTAGGTTGGGATCCTCATACCCCTTCATTTTTTGAATCCCATTATTCGCCAACTGCATGCCCGTTAACACAGCAATTAGCAATAAAGCAGCTAGACATAAGCTTTTCAACATAAACAATTTCATAAAAGTGCTCCTAACCACTATTGTTTATTGGACGGTTGCTCTGTATCCTGATTTACTTTTTCTGCCTGCCAGTAGTAATCACTAAACACATCGGCTAGTGCATCAGCGGAGCGGTCTAATTCAGTAAATGTATTGTCAACTCCGCCAAATTCCATCAAGATTGCATTTTCCGAAAGGTTTTGGTTATAGATACTATTTGATCCAGCGGCATTTTTTATAATGACTCCTCTGCTTAACCCCTTATATTTTTCCTGAAGCCGCTTATGGAGTTCTGTTGCCAGTTTTGCATTTTTTTCGTAATTTGGATTTTTTCCGCCAATAATAAAGGCTACCTTTGCATAAGATTTCCCATTAATGGTGACCGTGGTTTTTTCTCTTCGCTGCGAATCACGATGAATATCAATAAAATAATGTAAATCACGATTCCCGGCCATAGCAGTTTGAACAACGGTCCGAGATTCATCATAAGATTGCCAGAACTTCCAGCCTTTTTTGTTTAATTCCGCTTGAATGTCAGTTTTATCTATAAAGCTGCCAATTCCTCTGTCAGCTAAGCTTGTTTTTAATTGGTCACCAATCTTGGTCACGTTTATTTGCGAGTGATACGCTAAATCCGGGTCGGTTACACCTTTAAGGTATGGTAAATAAGATTCCCGATTATGAGAGAAGTAAACGTAGACCACCTTTCTGCCTCCTGTAGTTTGTCCAGGTGCTGGCGAAGAATTTTCATCTGAAGGCTTGTCCAATCCTTCAAGATTTTGTAAGGCTGCTTCACGTTCCTCTTTCATAATTTTAATTGGCGGTGCCGACTCAACCGGCATATTAGTATAATTAGTCCCTTCCCCGGCGACAAGGATTTTCCCATCAAATTGGTAGAATCCCGGAAGCTCTCTGCCCAGAAGGCTGCGCGGGTCATTTAGATTAATATTGCTAGATAGTTTAAAGATCAAATTAGTTAGCTTTGGTGTGGTTACCCAGTTATTCTCTACCTTTAAAAAATGGTGGTTTTCCCAGCCCATTAATTGGTAAAGAAGTTCTCCATTCACATTTGTAGCAGCTTGATTGACGGATGTAGACATAAGTCGATATTGCGGCTTTAATGATGTTAAGAGCCCGCTGATAGAGAAAATCAATATAATAAATAAACAAAGTGCCGCAAAAAGTTTCATGATGCTTGTACCTTGGACACTTAAAAATGCACCTGATGTTCTAGGGTTTTTCATAGTTCCACCTCGCTTAAACGATTCTAGTAAATACTATGTCCTTACTAGAAATGGTAGAACTATGATTTATTTTAATAGTGGAAGAAAAGGGGACTATTAATTGCAAGACCCCTTTATGTGATTTTATCTTGTATTAAAACCAGCATTCTCTTGATCGATTGCAGAATGTAACGAGGCATTTAATCCATTTGCAATAAGATTCGCCATATCCTCGATAAACACATCGACTTCTTTTGGTGTCACCATTAAATTATGACCAATTGGTGAGAGAACTTCGTAGATTAGTTTTCTTTTTTCGTCATCCGGAAGCGTGCCAATCATACCTAAAAATGTTTTGCGATGCTGTTCCTCAGGCATATCCGCATCTGTTAATTTTCTTTTTTCTCCGAAAGTCATCCCTGCTGGTGCAAGGGATCTAGAAGGGCGATTTCCTTCCCTTAGCTCTTTCCCAAAGTGTTTTAGGATAAAATCAATCGTATCACTTGTGATTGAAACAGCATCTACAACGGTTGGTACCCCGATGGCGATTACCGGAATCCCTAAGGTCTCCTTGCTTAGTTCCTTTCTTTTGTTTCCCACCCCTGAACCAGGGTGTATACCTGTATCAGAGATTTGAATCGTTGAATTGACTCTTTCTATGGAACGTGATGCTAATGCATCGATAGCGATGACGAAGTCCGGTTTCGTTTTTTCAACAACTCCAAAAATGATGTCGCTTGTTTCAATCCCCGTCAGGCCCATTACACCTGGTGATAAGGCACTAACAGATCGGTAACCCTCTTCAACATTCTCAGGCTGAAGCTGAAATAAATGCCGAGTTACCAAGAGATTCTCACACACCATTGGACCAAGTGCATCGGGAGTGACATTCCAATTCCCCAACCCAACCACAAGGCAAGAATCCGTTTTTTTAATTCCCGACCCTGCTAAAAAATGGGCAAACTCCCGGGCAAAGATTTCTTGCACCTTCTGTTGTACCTCGGAATCCTGCTGCCTGATTCCCTGTACCTCCAACGTTAAGTATCGGCCTGCTTTTTTTCCTAACTGTTCTTCCCCTTGCTTTGTAACCTCAACAAGAGAGAGTTTAATATCGTCCACATCTTTTTCTTTAATAATGACACCTTCGATTTTCGAAAGGTTCTCTTCTTCTCCGACTGTTTTTCCAGCAAGCACCATTTCTCTAGCTTCAATCGCTAAATCTGTTCGTATCGAATACTTGCTTAAATCAATAGACTCATTCATGAAATCCACCCCTAATAGAGAATCCTAAATAGAAACTATTTCCTATTTTTGCCCTTAAGCCCGTAAAACATGCATTTTAAATTCTTTTCCCCATGAATTGTGTATTGCAATCTAGCCTTCTGTTTGATAAAATACTTCTTGTTCTGAATTATTATGGATGAATGTAAAGTCGAGTTCATATAAGTCTCGATACTTTGTAGGAGGTGAATGTAATGCCTAACATTAAATCTGCTATTAAGCGTGTGAAAACAACTGAAGCTCGTAATGCTCAAAATACAACTGCTAAGTCTGCAATGCGTACGGCTGTTAAAAAAGTAGAAGCTGCTGTTACTCTTAACGATGCGGCTGCTGCTAAAGAAGCATTAGTTTCTGCTGCTAGTAAATTAGACAAGGCTGCTGCTAAAGGTCTTATCCACAAAAATGCTGCTGCTCGTAAAAAATCACGTCTAATGAAAAAGTCTAACGCTCTTTAATCTTAAAAAGCGTACAAAAAAACGATTCCTATCTGGAATCGTTTTTTTATTACCTTTTTAATCTGAACAAAAGCATCTCAATCAATAAAGATTTATTCATTCCGCCTGTTTTCATCTGGTAATCTGCCTCTGCAAGCATCTCCATCAGGTTTGCTAATTCTTCATCCGTAAAACTGCCGGCCTGACCAAGGGCAAGTTTAACCCGAAATGGATGAATTTTTAAATAGCCGGCAATTTGCTGCTGTCCGTATCCCCTTCTTGAGAGTTCCTTTACCTGATAGATTAGCCGAAATTGACCGGACAACAGTGCTAAGATCTTTATAGGTTCTTCATTTTGTTTTAACAAGTCATAATAAATCCGCAATGCCTCATCTAATCTTCTTTGGACCACTCTTTCAATAAGAGTAAAAATATTTTGCTCCAGCGTTCTGGCAACCAATTTTTCAACCAGCTCACTATCAATACGCTTTTGCTCAGCCGCATAAAGGGATAATTTGTCCACCTCGCTAGAAAGCATAAACATATTTGTTCCGGCTAAGGAGAGCAATTGGTCAACCGCCTTTTCCTCAAACTCCAGCCCGTTGCTTCTCGCCCGTTCTTTTACCCATTTTTTTAATTCATGTTCAGATAATTTTTTGGCCTCAACTAATTCTGCATTTCGTTTAAGTTCTTTAGTAATCTTTTTTCTTTCGTCCAATTTTTCATATGGAGCGGAAATGACCATGACAGTATAGGGAGCAGGTTCTTTTAAATATGCCTCCAACTTTGCCAGATTGTGTTCTACCTTTTCCTTTGTTTTCTCAGCCGTTAAAAAAACGGGATTATGTAAAAAAACAACCTTTTTTTCGCCTAAAAAAGGGAAGGTCTCGGCGTCCTCTAATGCAAAATCAACCGGAGTTTCCTCTAAGTCATAAGCTGAAAAATTAAAATCCTTATCTTCTTCATCAAGAATTTGGTTCAGAAGTAATTGTTTTGTTTCATTGATTAAAAATGCTTCTGTTCCATATAATAAATAAATAGGAGCAATTTCCTTTTTTTTAATTTTTTTCCATACTTCAAGTACCATTTGTCCAGCGCTCCCCTAACTTTTCACTCATATTCTATCGTAAAGAAGCTTGGACCTTTTGACAAGTATTAAAAGGGAATTAGCACATTTTATCCAACAAATGCCAATTCCCGGATCTATTTGAACGCCAGCAATATTTTCCCTAGGATCTTATATTGCCTGGCGGGGTTCCTGACTACTTATATTGTAGCCCTTTTTGAGTCGAACTATTTTGACAACTCTTGTCAGTATAGGAAAGAAGCGAAAGGATGCTGGATTTTTTCAGACAAATAGCTTATACTATACTTGAAAATAGGAGGGGTAGAGCGTGAATCATTTTGAAAAAGAAGTGCAAAGCAAGCGTAATGATGCGATCGATTCTGGGATAGGTTTTGGAGTTTCTTTTGGCTTTTTCGCTGTAATTTTTATTATTGCTACAGTCATTAAATTAATTGGTTCCTAAATGAGTGCTACATAATTTATCAAAGAGGCTGCAACGGTGCAGTCTTTTTTAATTAAAAGATTTAGTATAACTTATGGTAAATAGGTTGAAAAGGTTCCTTTTCCGCCATAAAAATAATAGGTGATTGCCCCCTGTAGATCGGTTCGATATATCTTAGTATGAACAGCTGCCAAACGGTTTAAGACTTCTTGATGAGGATGCCCAAACCGGTTATGTTCACCGACAGAAATAAGGGCTGCCTTTGGCTTGATTTGATTAATAAACGCCTCTGCGCTTGACGTTTTACTGCCATGATGACCGGCTTTTAAAACATCAATGGTTAATTTAGGATGCTGTGCTATAATTTTCTCTTCTCCTTCTTGATCAAGATCTCCTCCAAAAAACCAGCTGATACCTCCTATCGCTGCAACAAAAGCTATTGAGCCTCTATTTCGCTCGCCCGTAAAGTTTCTTTCTGGAGAAAGAATATAAAATGAATTCCCATTTTGATACCAATTATCTCCTGAAGATACTTTTATGACTGGTATCCCTTGTTTTGCTGCTTCCTTAGAAATAAGCACCTCTGTCTCCGACGGTTCAGTTACTGATGGCATTAATATTTTTTTGACCTCAAGTTCTGAAAGAATCGAACTAGCACCGCCAATATGATCCATATCGCCATGGGTTAGGATTAACTTATCAATTTTTGTAATCCCTTTCCCTTTTAAAAATGGAACAACCACATCCCGTCCAACCTCAAATGGTTTGGACCGCATTTTCCATTCTTCCTCTTTAAAGTTCAGCGAACCGCCTGTATCAATGAGATAGTTGCCTTGTCCATGTGGAAAATGAATCAATATACTATCCCCTTGTCCAACATCAATCATGGTCACTTCACCATAAGGATTCAACCAATTCCAACAGGGTTGGATGGATAAGAGTGTAACAACGAGAACCATTGAATGCGCTCTCTTGTTTAAATAAGGCCCCCTTTCCCATACGTAAAATAATGAAGCTATAAGGATAATGTAAATAAAAATAATGAAGTTGTGAGGTCTCCCAGGTGTATAACTGGTGTAAGGTATATTCCCAATAACCTCAAGTAGCTTATTGGATAACTCAATGATCTTTTCTAAGAGGATAATCAGTGTCCTTGGGGTGGTTCCAATCAGTAATTGAATAATAAATAATACATATACAGCAGGAAGATAAACAAATGAAAATAGAGGTATGTACAACAAGTTGGCAGCTATACTTATCAGGGAAAGTTCAAAATAATGGTAAAGCAAAAGCGGCATGGCAGACAGCTGTGCTGTCACAGAGGTGGCAACCATCTTTGCTCCATTCCCTCTATACCTTTTGAGGATTTCGGGGGCAGCTAAAATAATAGCAAAACTGACTAAAAAGGAAAGCTGAAAGCCAATATCAAAAATGATCATTGGTGAAACAAATAGATAAAGGATAAAGGCCAAACTTATGGCATCAATGGTTATAAGCCTTAGATGGTGCTTCCACTTTTCAGCGATTAAGATCAGAGAAATCATTAAGCAAGAGCGTATGACCGATGGGGAACTGCCTGTTAGAACAACGTAAACAGGTAAGAGGATCAAAAGAAAGTTTGTCATAAACTGTCTTGTTAGTCCGCATCTAATTCCGATAAAAAATATCATTCCTATGAACAAAGTTACATGGAGACCAGATATAGCCAGAAGATGGACGATGCCAGTACGTTGGTAGTCGCTTAATAATTCAGGGTCAAGGATATTTGTATCACCAAATATTAAAGCTGCTGACAACCCTGCAATTTCCTGAGGAAAATTACTTTTCAGATCACTAATGCCAGTAAAGCGAAGCTGTTTTATGAATACGGATGGAGATAATTTGGTAGGATTGCAATTTTGAAGCGGTCTTTGCTCAAGATCGATGACCCAAAAAATTCCGTTCGCAGCTAAATAGCTCCTATAGTCAAATCCATTCGGATTTTTAGCTATAGAGGGCTTCTTTAACGTCCCTTTAACCTGACAAAGGCAGCCATAAAGGCTTTGATTTTGCAGAACCTTTTTTTCTTTCTCTGATTTAATTTGATACCGGAGCAGAACTTGTTCTTTATATTCGCGTTCTATTCCTTGTACTTTTAATAAATCGCCATCAATAATCGGGTCTTGAGTATATTGTATGTAAAAAACAGTCTTAGCTGGCGAAAGCTTTGAATTGTTATGTGTATCTGCCCACTCTCCTTTAAGAAAAAAGACAAAACCTAAAAGGATGATCAATAAAATTTGGGCTTGTTTGAATTTCTTAAGTTTAGCTAACGCAAGTAGATATAAAAAAGCTAATATAATAAATGGGAAAATTTTCACAAGTGAACATAATACACCTAAAAATGCACCTAGGGCGACATAAATATATTTTCCGCTCATTATTTTATTCTCCATAATTGGTTTTTTGAAGATAGTGGCGATAACTGATTGCGAGGGTGAACGCCGGAAGTCATCCGGCGCTATTTAGAGGTTATTATTTGCCTAATTGAATTACTGTCTCTTTTAATTCGACCTTCTCAATTTTTACCTTTGCCTGTTCAAACAGCTCAATTGCATATGGGTGATTTTTATAATCCTCCGCATAATAGACAATTTTAATCCCCGACTGAATGATTGCCTTACAGCATTGAAGACAAGGAAAATGGGTCACATAAATTTCGGCATCAGCGGTCGGAACACCGAACTTTGCACACTGCAATAGGGCATTCATTTCAGCATGAATCGTTCTTACACAATGATGGTCTATCACATAACACCCTTTATCAATACAATGATCACCGCCAGCAATCGAACCGTTATAGCCTCCGGCAATAATTCGTTTATCTCTGACAATGGTTGCGCCAACGGTCAGTCTTGTACAGGTACTTCTTAATGCAAGCAGATGGCTTTGTGCCATAAAATATTGATCCCAAGAAATTCTCTCCACGTTTTCCACTCCCTGTATGACTTTTCTTTTAAGTTTACTGGTACAAGCCAATTTAGGTCAATGGAAGTTTTATTATACTGCGATTAAATCCTTTAGTTTTTCAAATGTCTTATCACCAATTCCGCTAATGTTTCTTAAGTCTTCAATCGCTTTAAACGGGCCGCTGGTATTTCGAAACTCGATAATCGCTGCTGCTTTTGCTGGACCTATCCCTGGAAGATTTTGCAGCTCCTGTTCATCCGCTTTATTAATATTAATTTTCCCATGTTTTTGTCCATCCGCGCTCGAAACAGTTCCACTTGCTCCAATTGAGGAAGGTAACCTACTTCCTTCTTCACCTTTTCCTGGAATGTAAATGACCATTTCATCTTCCACATGCTCAGCAAAATTAACTTGTGTTTGATCAGCCTGCTCCGTTAATCCACCGGCTCGTCCTATTACGTCAATTACCCTCTCACCTGTGTTAGATTGATAAACGCCTGGACGATTGACTTGTCCCTTTACGTCCACCATAATATTTTCAGGCTGGTTAGCCGCTGGTGTGGCTTTCTTTTCTGTTTCTGTCTCCACATCTTGTTTTAGGGCTTCGTTCTCTTGACTAATTGAATTTAATGTGGCAGAATCCGTAGGAACCTGAAGATAAAAATAATAAAAACCTCCGAAACCAAGCAACAGTGCTACAACAACATGAATCTTGTGTTCCATTAACCAATTCTTCAAGAATATCCATCCTTTCTAAAGGTATATTTCACATTTCATTTTCATAATGTTATAAAAGAATACGGGATGCGAAGGAGGGTCGAATTGTGAATATAGGTATTATTGGTACCGGTAATATGGGGCGAATCATAGTGGAGGCTTTGATTGACGGTAAGGCCGCTTTCCCTTCTTCCATGATGATCACGAATCGAACAAAATCAAAAGCCTTGCTGCTTAAAGATAAATATAAGGACATTTTGATTGGGGCAAACCCGGAAGAAGTAGCTGCACAATCCGATATAATCTTTATTTGTGTAAAGCCATTAGACATCCGTAATCTGCTTGAGCAAATTAATCCACATTTAACTCCTGATAAGTGTCTTGTTTCGATAACTAGTCCTGTCAGTACCAGCCAAATTGAAAAAAGGGTAAACTGTTCAACTGTCCGAGTAATACCTAGCATTACCAATCGAGCATTAGCTGGGGTTTCACTCGTTACGTATGGGGAAAATTGCAGCGAACATTGGAAAACAAAACTAGAAAAACTAATTTCAAAGATTTCTGTGCCGGTTCATATTGATGAAAAAATTACAAGGGTAGCCTCTGATATTGTAAGCTGTGGACCTGCTTTCTTTAGCTATCTGCTTCAGAATTTTATTCAGGCCGCTGTGAAAGAGACCGAGATTGATACGGAGACAGCGACTGTTTTTGCAAGTGAGATGATTGTAGGACTTGGAGAATTAATTAAGCAAGGACATTATACGTTACCGTCATTACAAGAAAAGGTGTGTGTAAAGGGCGGGATAACAGGTGAAGGGATTAAGGTGTTAGATGCCGAGCTTGGATCAGTATTTGAGCACGTATTCCAAGCAACCCATACGAAGTTTAAAGAGGATCTAGAAAAGGTTGAAATTCAATTCTCTAGATAATAATTCGACAACCATTTACAAATCCCTCTAATAAATGATAAAAAAGCCATCTTTTTTAAAAAAGATGGCTTTTTTTATTTTTTCTTTGCAGCAAAGAAAATTCGTTCAGATTGCTCTGTTGGGTCTTGATGTTCAAAATCGGCACTTATCTCAAGCAATTGAAAGCCCGCAGCATCTAACCAGTCAGAATATTGCTCAATAGGATAAGTACGCTGGAAATGCAGTTCATCGATTCGATCATATTTCCCTGTCCGCTCGTCTAAAACAAAAAAACTTAGTTCATGTTCAACGCTATTGGGATTATCTCCAGGGAAACTATTCCAAATATAAGAAATGTCATCCTCACTCAAGGCAAAGGTTTGATTAATGAATACTTCTGTGATTTTATAAACAGAATGTACATCAAAAATAAAGATCCCATTATCTTGTAAATGTTGGTGTACATTTGAAAAAGTCGATTTTACCTCTTCTTCCGTTTGCAAATAATTTATTGAGTCACAAAAGATACCGATTGCATCAAATTGTCCTTGTCCCTCCAAATTCGCCATGTTCTGTTGAAAAAAAGGTATTTTAACACCACTAGCCTGTGCCTTTTCCTGGGCCACCGAAAGCATATCTTCTGATAAATCAATTCCCGTAACCTCAAACCCTTGTTTAGCCAATCGGATTGAGAGCTCCCCTGTCCCACAGGCTAAATCCAGCAGGCGGGTTGCTTCAACGTCATATTTGGCAAGAATGTCCTTAACAAACGATACCCATTGGTCATATGGGGCATCTTTCATAAGCTCATCGTACAAGTAAGCAAATTGCTCATAACTCATGAATTTAACTCACTGAGGATATCAACATGCGGCGCATCGCCCCACAACCGTTCTAAATTGTAATAGCTTCGTTCATCACGGTGGAATACATGGGCTACAACATCTCCTAAATCAATTAGCACCCATGTTGCTTCATCAAAACCTTCGATTCTTTTTACATCATAACCGTTCTCTTGGGCCTTTTCCTTCATTTCTCGTGCAATCGCCTGTACCTGTTTGTCAGAATTACCATGACAAATAATAAAATAATCAGCAATTAACGAGATCCCTCTCATATCTAACGCCAAAATATCTTCAGCACGTTTATCGTCTGCTGCTTTTACCGCAATTTTTAGAAGTTCTTGATTATCCATTCATCAGTCCTCCAGTTTTTGGATTAAATCATTATAAGTATAAAATGTTTCCGGATAAATCGTTTGGTTCTTTTTCATTAAGAAGAGTATTGTATTTTGAATTGCTTTTATGAGTGCCTTTTCTAAATTCTCATTTGCGATTTCTCTTACTTCTTCTACTCCTGGAAAATGTCTCCCAGGTTCTATATAATCCGCTAAATAGATCACTTTTTCCAGCAATGTCATATTAGGTCTTCCAGAAGTATGGTAGCGGATGGCATCCAATACTTCATTATCACTGACCCCTGCCTCTTTTTCTACCAGGTATGCACCAACTGGAGCATGCCACAATTCAGTATTATATACAAGTAAATCCTGCGGCAGACCTTGTGACATGATAATTTCTTTCATTTCATCCTTTGGGCGAAACTTTGCATAATCATGAAAAATAGCTGCTATTTCTGCTTTCTTCACATCTGCTCCATATTTCTCTGCCAGGCTAATAGCTGTTTCCATTACCCCTAGCGTATGCTGGTATCGATTTTCCGTTAATTGGAGTTTAACTATGTCTAAAGCTTTTTGACGTTCCATATAAATGTTTCTCCTCAATATAATCAATAACTGGGTCGGGCAATAAATAACGAACCGATTTACCTTTTTTCACTCTATCCCTTATCATACTAGATGACACATCAATGGCAGGTACGTCAACATAAAGAACAGGGTAGTCTGTTTGATGGCTGTAAGATGGTCTTTCTACCCCAACAAATTGGACAAGATTAACGAGTATATCAATATCATGCCATTTCGGCAAGTATTCAATCAT
Organism: Bacillus sp. OTU2372; assembly: GCF_038440275.1. Lineage (NCBI taxonomy): Bacteria > Bacillati > Bacillota > Bacilli > Caryophanales > Bacillaceae > Bacillus > Bacillus sp. OTU2372. Next base: position 72,313 of record NZ_JASATK010000018.1, on the reverse strand, counting down.
ATCGGCACCAATTATAAAGAAAAATTGATGGTCAGAATACTCAGCGTTAAGTATTTTCATTGTATCGACTGTATAAGATGGCCCATTACGTTCGAGTTCGATTGGTTGAACCCTGAATGCCGAATTTCCCTCAATGGCCAGCTCCAGCATACGAAGGCGGTCCTCATCCTTAACAGACTCCGGTTTTTTCTTGTGTGGCGGTTCATGGTTTGGCATAAACCAAATTTTATCGAGCTTAAGGGCCGAAAGAACTTCATTGGCAATCAAAAGATGTCCATAATGGGGCGGATCAAACGTGCCGCCCAATATTCCAACTTTCTTCATGCATTCGCCATCCTTTACTTTTAAAGGTCACTTTTTTAGGGAAGAATGATTGTTTTCTTTTCTGTAGATTCTTTATACAAGACAATCGTGTTTCCAATAATTTGAACGATCTCTGCTCCAGTACCGTTTGCCAGCTGCTCTGCTACCTCTGTTCTATCTTCCTCACAATTCTGCAGAACACTTACTTTAAAAAGTTCTCTGGCTTCAAGCGCATTGGCAATTTGTTTAATCATATTCTCATTTACCCCGCCCTTCCCTACTTGAAAGATCGGATCTAAATGATGTGCCTTTGACCGTAAAAATCTTTTTTGTTTACCTGTTAGCATTATTTTCCTCCTAGTTGTCCCAACACATTTTCTTTCATTCTTTGTATATCTGGAAATATCCCTGTCCATTTTTCAAAGGCTAGAGCCCCTTGATAAACAAACATGTCAATTCCGTTTTGAACCGTTGCCCCTATGCTCTTTGCTTCACGCAAAATCCTTGTTTCAAGCGGGTTATAGATGATTTCACAAACAACGGAATCTTCTCTTAGATATTCAAGAGTTATGGGCTGCTCCGTGATATTTGGCTCCATACCAATCATGGTCGTTTGAATAATCAAGTCATATTCACCTAATTCACTGCTGGCATCCTTTAAGGTTAGAGCCCTTGAGGAAATGGAGTATGGACACTCTTCAATGAGTTGAACAGCTTTTTCAAGTGTGCGATTAGCAATGTCAATCTGCATCGGTTTTTCTTTCGCTAAAGTAAAATAGATAGCTCTAGCTGCACCACCTGCTCCAATTACCAATATCTTTTGACCTTCAATCTTGTTTAAATAGTCATCTAACCCTTTTAAAAACCCCAGACCATCGGTATTGTAGCCTATCAATTTGCCATCTTTATTGACAACTGTATTAACAGCACCAATACTGGCTGCTAACTCATCCACTTCATCAAGAAATGGGATAATGCTGCTTTTGTGAGGAACGGTGACATTAAATCCACCTGCTCCCAGTGCTCTTAATCCATTTACCGCATCTCTTAATTCATCTTCCTGTACTAGAAAAGGAAGATATTCTGCATCGATATTATAAAGAGAAAACAAATCATTATGCATAACCGGTGACATCGAATGGCCAATCGGGTTCCCCAATACTCCAAATAACTTTTTCATCTATTTCCCCCACCCTATTAAAACTTTCTATACTAAATCAATGATCTTCGCATTAAAGTTTGTACACCCTTTGGCACATAGGCAGCCACTTTTGCCCCAGGCTCATTTATGGTAATCCAGCCAAGACCTGAAAAAACGATATCTGTTTTCGATTCCTTGACAGTAAATTCTTGTCTGACTAGCTCAGGAAAAAATTCTAAATCTTCTGGTCCTGGTGGTGTCAGCAATTCCCCTAAATGCTTTTCATAAAGATCGTCAGCATTTTCTATTTTCGTCCGATGGATATTCAATTCATTGGATACATAACAAACAAAGGATCTTCTGCCGCCGCTTATATAATCAAAACGTGCCAAGCCCCCAAAAAACAAGGTTTGGCCTTCATTTAATTGAAAAACTTTTGGCTTTATTTCCTTCTTAGGAGTGATAATTTTCAAATCTTTTTTGTTAATAAAATGCGCCATTTGATGGTGATTGATAATTCCGGGTGAATCAATTAAAAATTTTTCATCATCTAACGGGATTTGGATAATATCTAATGTTGTACCAGGAAAATGAGAGGTGGTGATAACGTCCTCTTCACCCGTTACCTCTTTAATAATTCGATTGATAAATGTTGATTTTCCAACATTCGTACAACCGACCACATAAACATCTTTTCCATTTCGCAAAACATCAATGGCTGCGGCCGTATCTCCTATATTTAGTCCTTTAGCAGCACTTACTAAAAATACTTCTTCCGGTCTGAGCCCTAGTTCTTTTGATTCATGCTTCATCCACTGAACTAACTTGGCATGCTTCACAGATTTTGGCAGTAAATCGACTTTATTTCCCACAAGGACTACCTTATTGTTACCAACGAATCGGTGCAAGCCCGGAAGCCAGCTCCCGTTAAAATCAAAGATATCTACAATCATGACAATGAGGGCGTCAGACTTGCCAATCTCATTTAAAATCTTTAAAAAATCATCATCCGTTAAATTTACGTCTTGAACTTCGTTATAGTGTTTTAACCGAAAACATCTTTGACAAATAATGGTCTCTTTCTCCAAAGCAGAAGAAGGAGCATAACCAATTTCGTTTGGGTTTTCCGTTTGGACCCTTATACCACAGCCCATACAAATATATTGTTGATCACTCACAGATTAATCCTCCCATTGAAGCATCCCTTTTTTACGGAACCAATTTAAAATTCTTCGTTCCGCAAACCGATTGAATTTTGTCCAAAAACCATCAGACGAGGCAACAGGCACAACCAAAATCGTATGAAATCCGCTCCGATTTCCCCCAAGGACATCGGTTAATAATTGGTCGCCAATGACAACTGCCTCTTCCTTTTTTATTCCCATTTGTTGTATCGCCCTGTAAAACGCCGGTCCCATAGGTTTCCGTGCTCTATAAATAAACGGTATTTTGAGAGGGTCTGAAAAAAACTTTACTCTTTCTTCATTATTATTAGAAACAATGGTTACCAGGATATTATGTTTTTTAATTTCATCAAACCATTTGATTAATTGTGGAGTGGCACTGGGACGGTCCCATTCTACAAGGGTATTATCCAAATCGGTAATAATCCCCTTAATCCCTCTTGCTTTTAATTCTTCAGGTGAAATATCAAGAATGCTTTTCACATGTTCATTTGGTAAAAATTGTTTTAACACTAAGCGTACACCTCATTAGTTCTAAATAAAATGTTGGATGAACAACCACCATTTTCTTTTCTTGTACCATCATAACCAATTTCCCCCCTCGTTTCAAAAGAAAAGTGAAAGGGCTCAAAATTACTGATCAAAATTACTTTATTTCTTATTATCCTTCAAATATCGACAATCATGAGATTCAAATACGATTACTTTCCGTTAAATTTAAAGGAATTACTGATCTCACAAAAATAAAAATAAATATTTTTCGACAAAACCCATTATTTCGCTGCTCTGTGGATAACCTTATTAACATTATACCCATTGAAACCTTTACATTTTGTTACTTTATAAACAAATTAATCACAAGTTATCCACGTGAATCTGTGGATAAAGAGAACGATTGTTCTAAAGGAATAAATTTGGTAGATTTAGGTTACAGCTATTGAACTTACCAATTTATGTTTTGTTTTTATAAAATAGAACCATTTTATTTTAAATCGGAGGTGGATTCTGACATGCGGAAACTGTCAGATGAATTATTAATCGAATCATATTTTAAAGCAAGAGAATTAAACTTAAGCCCAGAATTTATTGGTCTCATTGAGTCTGAGATTCACCGACGTTCTTTATACAATAAAATCAAAAAGTCTTCTTAATCTTAACTTTCTGCCCTTTGAGGGCTTTTCTTTTTATATAGAGTAAAAATAACAACGGCGCTAAAAAGCGCCGTTTTGCACTACTTTACAAGTATTCCTAGTCTTTCCCCTACTTTAAGCTCTTGTGGAGTATGAAGTGTTTTGTCCATTTGAAAGATCCCTTTTTCAAATAACAGGACAACTGTCGACCCAAAACTAAAGTAAGCCATTTCCCCGCCTTTTTCTAGTTCACTGCCCTTATGAGTCGTCTCAATTGAATTTACGAACATTGCTCCAACCTTAACAATGGCTGCATATCCATAATTTGTTTTCACTTCAGTAATGACGCGATAGTTTTTTGAAAGAGTCCCATGACCGTATTTCAATCCCCATTTATTAACCGGGAAGGATTTCGAACCAAGTTCCCATTGTTTGGTAACAGTTCCATTGACAGGACTATGGATTCGATGGTAATGGCTTGGACTTAAATATAAAATCATATATGTACCATTTAGATATTTGGACAAAATATCATGATTCCCCAGCATCTCACCAATAGAATAGGTTTTCCCTTTTACCATGATGTCACTTGTTTCTTTGATTTTTCCAACGTCTTCCAAAACGGCATCAACAGGACTGACTACAGTGTCCGTTTGGGGATCAATCTTTCTTGCTTCTTTTTTTAGCGTTCTAACAAATAAATCGTGCAATGTTGGATAATCAGACAGCCCTTTTTCCATTTCCTCGAGATTTATTTGATAAATCCTTGCAAACGACGGGACAACAAACCGACTAACTCGTGAACGAGCGAACTTTTTTAAAACCCCTGATGTCCACCTTCCATTGGTCAATTCTATTAACAGACGATATAAACCCTGTAACATGATAATACCCCCAAATAGTGTAAAAATACTCTTTACGCAATGACATAAAACCCTTAGAATTAAATAATATAGAATAACCTAAAAAAGTATAATTCCCTTCTGTTTTAAAAAAAAGGAGTGGTGTGGAGAATGTTTTTATTAGATGTATTGGATCACACAATAAAAAAACTGAAATCCCAAACAGCAAATGTTATTACGATAACAAACCTTTCACTCGGTGGATTTGCAATTGTCCTTGGCTTGCATGGAAATTTACGCTTAAGCTTATTACTCATTTTTATTGCAGCTCTAGCCGATCGGTTTGATGGTATGATTGCCCGAAAGTTTAATATCGAATCAGAATTAGGGAAACAATTGGATTCCATGAGTGATATTATATCATTTGGAGTCGCACCAGCACTATTACTATACCAAGGAATTTTATTTGAATTTGGCGGACCAGGTTCATTTTTTACGGTTTTTTACATTAGCTGTGGTGCCTTTCGATTAGCACGGTTTAACATCACAGAGAGTAATGGCTATTTTACAGGATTACCGATTACAGCAGCAGGCTGCCTTGCAACCTTAAGTTATCTGGCAATCCCTTACCTCCCCTCTCAAACGTTTTTATTTATTATGATTATTTTATCATTTCTTATGGTAAGCTCCTTTAAACTGAAAAAAGTATAAGAAAATATCGCCTTAATCTAAATCCAAACAAATCTGACCTTTTCTAGTGGTTCGCTAGATAGGTCATTTTTATTTTTTGTAAATAAAATTATCAGGACAGACACAATTTCTTGTTTTCTTCATAGGAATTAATAAAAGGGCTAGAGTCCAAAAAAGCACGGGGGTGGATGTAGATGACTGGAATCTTAACAGCTCTCGGATATTTAATGAAGGAATTCTTATTTCTTGTTTCTTATGTAAAAAATAATGCCTTTCCTCAACCCCTCTCTGCAGCAGAAGAAAGAAAGTACTTACGGTTAATGGCAGAAGGGGATGCGCACGCACGTAATATGTTAATCGAACACAATTTACGCCTTGTCGCCCATATCGTAAAAAAATTCGAAAACACCGGCGAGGATTCAGAAGATTTAATTTCCATTGGAACGATAGGATTAATAAAAGCAATTGAGAGCTATTCAGAAGGGAAAGGCACAAAACTCGCCACTTATGCAGCAAGATGTATTGAAAATGAGATTCTAATGCACCTTAGAGCACTCAAAAAAACAAAAAAGGATGTTTCTCTGCATGACCCGATCGGTCAGGATAAGGAGGGCAATGAAATTTCATTAATTGACGTACTAAAATCAGAATCTGAAGATGTAGTGGATACCATTCAACTTAACATGGAGCTTGAAAAGATAAAAAAGTATATTGAAGTGCTAGATGACAGGGAAAAGGAAGTGATTATCGGCCGATTCGGTCTGGATTTACAAAAAGAAAAAACGCAGCGGGAAATTGCGAAAGAACTAGGGATATCAAGAAGCTATGTATCAAGGATTGAAAAACGAGCGCTGATGAAAATGTTCCATGAGTTTTACCGTGCTGAAAAAGATCGGAAGAAAAGATAAAGTTTCTATCATGATGAATAGAATATGACATTGCCAAAAGAGCAGGAGTTCTCCTCCTGCCCTTTTGTTTAAGTTTACTTATTTTTACCGTCGTTCAACAAATTGTTCCATGTTTTCCCGCCATCAGTGGATTCATATAAATCATTTTTGTATGTAGTAAAGGCCAGCTGGTTAGTATTCTTTGGATTAACAGCCACATAGGTAATCGGGTTATCATAATCAAGAAACGGTATAATCAGATCAGCCTGTTCACCAGTGGAAGGGGCAATTGTTTTTAATAAAATTTTCTCATTTTCAACACTAGAAAAAAGAATTGAATCCCCGCTGAAGGTTAATGCCGTCACCATGATTGGTCCTGTTATCCGTTTCATGGTATTCCCGTTATCGTTTGAAAAATAGATACCAGATCTTGTTGACATCGCCATTGTATTTCCGTTAGTCGGATGAACTGCCATCATCCCCATTGAATCTGCACTAAAATTTTTAAGTGCACTTTTCTTCCAAGTGTCCCCGTTATCAGTAGAATAGTTCACACCCAAACTTACCTCATCACTTTGCGCTTCCCCAATGACATAAAGTCCATTTCCGGAGTAACTAGCTGCAGTAAAATGAAAGTTAGCTTTATCATAAAAAGCCAGCTTCTGAATGGTTTCTCCCTTATTAACACTTTTTATTAGACCGAGCGGATCCTTATAGCCCGAGCCTTTTTGCGGGTGGCCGCTGGCGATAAATCCTGTCTCAACAGCTTGAAAACCAATATAGTCATGTTGGTTTGCCGTTGTTTTGTACCACTTTTTATCTTTATAAAGTTTTAGTCCATTATTTCCGGCAATATATAGGGCAGTATCGTTGCCCGGGTAGCCAATCCCGCGGATATTTTTCAAGCTTATGGAACCGGCATCCACGATTTGAAAAGCAGCTTTATTTTTCGAACTTGTTTCTTCTTTCACCTGACTCTTATTGGAGCATCCTGATGTAACCAGCACGACTCCTAAAAGAAAAGCAAAAAACGTTTTAGTCGTAAGCTTCATTTTTTCCTCCTATAATATTAAAATATGAGATATTTGGTTAGGAATCCTTATCCATCCACTTATACCCCACTCCTCATACGATTGTCAAATAATCTTCCACTGGAAAACCGCTTTCCGTAATTTATCTCTAAATTTTATTTGTATTTAGTGGGACATACACGTTTGCCTATACCGTTAATAGTAGTCCTCATACCTTAATATAAAAGGGCAAAGGGGTGATTCAGATGCCATTTGGTTATTCATATCCCTACGGTTACCCAGCCCCATATCCTTCCTGCCCTGTACCTTATAGCTACGGTGGCGGTGGGATATGGATTGCAGTCATCATCATCTTATTCGTTCTATTATTAATCTTTGGTGGCTGGTGGTGGTATACACAGTTCTGTTGAGAGTATATTTTCAGGCTTGTGCTCACTGCATAAGCTATTTTTATATAGTGCAAAGTAAGAGAATTTTTTGATAAATGGATTATAATGAAGAAGTACATATTTGAGGAGGTACCAACATGAAAGTCAATACATATTCAGAAATATGGAATCTTGATGTATTTTTCCCTAAAGGAAGTGATTCCGATGAATTACAAAAGTTCATCGTTCAAACGGAAGAAAGTATTAAAGGGTTTGAAGCAAAGGTAAACAATTGGACACCCCTTAATTCAGTGGAGGATAGCCAATTCCTGCAGGAACTCTTACGTGATTTAGAAGAGGCCGCAAAGAAGTTAACTCATGCTGGAGCGTTTATTGGCTGCTTATTGGCGCAAAACACAAAAGATAAAAAGGCCTACTCTCTTGATGCAAAAATAACAAGTTTGGGAGCCGTATTTCAAACAGCAATAGGTTCACTAGACCATCACTTCACCACAATTGATGACTCAGTCTGGGGGCAGTTAGTTGCCACAGAACCGTTGAAAGAATTTAGCTTTGTTTTAACGGAGAGCCGAGAAAAGGCTAAAGAGAAACTTTCAAAAGAAGAAGAAGCCTTAATCAGCACCCTTGAGGTTGACGGCTATCATAGCTGGGGCCAACTCTATGATTTAATAGTTAGTAAAATAAAAGTTCCCTTTAGTGAAAACGATGAGGAACAACAGCTTTCCGTCGGACAAGCTTTTAACAAATTCTCAAACCCCGACCGTGAGATTCGTGCTGCTATTTTTAAAAATTGGGAACAAGCCTGGGGAAACCAAGCCGACATTCTCGCCAAAACACTTAATCATCTGGCAGGATTCCGTTTAAGTGTTTACCAGAAGCGTGGCTGGGGAGATGTCTTACAAGAGCCGCTCAGCATTAACCGGATGGAAAAAGTAACATTGGAAACGATGTGGTCAGTTATTTCGCAGCATAAACAAAAGCTTGTTGATTATTTGGAGCGCAAGGCTAAACTCCTCGGACTTAAGAAGTTAAGCTGGTTTGATTTAGATGCTCCATACGGAAAAACGGAAACAAAGGTACCTTACCAAGAAGGGGCCCACTTTATTGAACAGAACTTTGCCCTTTTTGGAGAAAAGCTCGCGGCCTTTACGAAAAATGCTTTTGAGGAACGATGGATTGAAGCAGAGGACCGTCCAGGGAAAGCACCGGGAGGGTTTTGTACATATCTTCCAGAGAACGAACAATCGCGGATTTTTATGACCTACTCCGGTACGCCATCCAATGTTTCTACACTCGCCCATGAGCTTGGGCACGCGTTTCATTCCTATGCAATGAGAGAAGTCCCATTTCTCAATTGCAACTATGCCATGAATGTGGCAGAAACAGCCTCAACCTTTGCCGAAATGATTGTGGCAGATGCAGCTGTTAAAAATGCTAAGGACGAAGAAGAAAATCTTGTTCTATTGGATGATAAAATCCAGCGGACGGTTGCCCTTCTTATGAATATCCATGCTCGCTTCTTGTTTGAAACGAGTTTTTATGAGGAAAGGAAAGTTGGGACTGTCACTGCAGATCGAATTAGTGAATTGATGTTGGCAGCACAGAAAGAGGCTTACTGTGATGCTTTAGAAGAATATCATCCACTTTTTTGGGCTTCGAAGCTCCATTTTTTTATCACGGATGTACCTTTTTATAACTTCCCTTATACATTTGGCTACCTTTTCTCGTTGGGCATTTATGCACAGGCCCTTGAAGAGGGGAAAGGATATGAGGAAAAATATATGGCTCTGTTAAGAGACACTGCCTCCATGAAGGTAGAGGATTTAGCCCAAAAACATTTACAAGTGGATTTAACCCAAAAAGACTTTTGGGAAAAAGCCGTGGGTACTTGTCTTGCTGATATCGATGAATTCCTCGAATTAACGGAAAAGAAATAATCGAGATAAAAAAATGAGCATCGGCTTTATTTAGCCAATGCTCATTTTTTTTATATTATTCTACACTAATCTCAGCTGAAATTACGCATCCAATTGCTCCTGTAATAATGAGACCCATCACAACCATAAACATGTTCTCCACCCCTTAGAGATCTGTTATTTTCTAATTTGAATTTATCATATTTTCACAGTACCAATCTCAGGGAATAATGAACATTTTGTTAACAATGATATGAGGTTTACTAGCATGGCTAATATATGACTCATTACGAATTAGTGTTTTTGTTTGTTTTCTTCAATTTAAATATTAATGATAAAAATATAGTGTGCAGTGGCATCGTGATTTTACCTCCTATTTTTTCTTCCTCGACTAGGTGGTATCCTTCATACCCCATAAGCTTGCTCCCCGTCCTTGCATTAGAAAAAACATCATATCAAAAACCACCTTTCTTTGTATAATTTTTAATTGTTACTTCTAAATGTTTCGATACATAGAAATTTGTCTGTCTTTGAATTGTTCATAAAGCTTTTCAACCTTTTCTTGATGGACAGCTTCTTCGGTGCTGATTTTTCGTTTACGGATTGTAATCGTTAAAAACAGGATATTTAGAGTCATTTTTGTTTCACTTCCTTATTGTTCACATATAGCGGTGCATGGATATTTGACGATCTTTGTGTTCTTCATAAAGTTTTTCAATCATTTCCTGGTTAGCTGCTTCCTCCAAACTTACATATCGTTTTTTGATGGTAATCGAGAAAAATAGAATATTCAGGGTCATGTACAACCACCTCCTTAAATGCCTGCAGTTTTACAATATGCACCACATATCCAAATGGCTCGTAAAAAGGGCACAAAAAGGCCGCAGAAAGAGATTCCCTGCAGCCAGAGCCTAATTTTAGGCACAAAAATACCGCAAGGCGTCATTCTCCCTGCGGCATGGATATGTATTATCACTTTACGCAAATGATACGCTAAGCGATCCATTCCAATCTGGTCGAATGAGTGTTATTTAGATATACAGTTGTCATACTTGTTCCCGCTGTTACGGCGTTTGAGTAAACGGATCTATTTAACATCATTTTCTTCGACCTCCTTTGGAATATTTCACTTTATATGGTAATTATATCCACGCTAACTAACTTTGTAAACCATTTTTTTCAAGTTTTTAATAAATAAGGAAATTGCCCTCTTAAAATACGTAAAAAGGCGCCCCGACAAAAAAATCGGAGCGCCTGGCGGTTAATTATTTAAATCTTCGTTATCATCCATTTCTAATAGCTTTAGTTGACATTGCTTGTACTGGATAAAAAACAAGATCGACAAAGCAATAAAGGATGTGGAAGAAAGGACCATCAAATTTTGTGCTAGTTCAGTTTTTCCTTCAACCGGAATAATAACACCTAAATAAAAAAAGATTCCAACAGCCAATAAGACAGTTCCGAAACGTTTAAAATCGACCATTTTCTCATACAACACCTTGGTTTGCTGCTTCACTACTTATCACCTGTCTTTCTTAAAATCTACTAACCTACTTTACCACAGATATAGTAGCTAAACAGTATGTAAATATTAGAAAAGGTGACAGGCACCATGTGAAAATTTCACATGGTGCCTGTCACCTTTTGCTGTATTATCATTATTTTAATGCTTGTGTTAGGTCTTCGATTAGGTCTTCGACGTCTTCGATGCCTACAGAGATTCGGACTAAACCTTCTGTGATGCCTAGCTCTGCTCTTCGTTCAGCTGGGATTGAAGCATGTGTCATACGTGCTGGCACGGAAATTAGGCTCTCGACGGCTCCAAGGCTTTCTGCCAGGGTAAAGTATTTAATTCTGCTAAGGATTAGATCTGCATTTGCACCACTGCCAACATCAAAGGAAACCATGCCGCCAAACCCTCTTGCCTGTTTTTTAGCAATCTCATGATTAGGATGGGTTTCAAGGCCTGGGTAGAATACTTTGTTGACCTTAGGATGGGTTTGTAGAAATGCGACGATCTCCTTCGTATTCGCTTCCGTTTCCTCCATACGAATTCCTAAAGTTTTAATCCCACGAATTAATAGCCATGAATCCTGCGGCCCTAAAACACCGCCAGTGGAGTTTTGAACGAAATGGAGGTCTTCAGCAAGCTTGCTGCTGTTTACCACCGCTAACCCAGCCACCACATCACTGTGGCCGCCAATATATTTTGTCGCACTGTGAAGGACAATATCTGCGCCGAGCTCAAGCGGATTTTGCCAATAAGGAGTGGAAAACGTATTGTCAACGATTGTTAACAAATTATGCTCCTTTGCCAGCTTTGCTGCTGCTTCAATATCGGTAATCTTTAAGAGTGGGTTGGTCGGTGTTTCGATGTAAATTCCTTTAGTATTTGGACGAATTTCACGTTGAATATTTTCCAAATTGCTAGTATCGACAAAGGTTGAGTCAATACCAACGCGCTTTAATACCTTCGTCAATACACGGAACGTCCCACCGTAGACATCGTCTGTGATGACGACATGATCCCCACTGTTAAACAGCATGAATACAGCCGTAATCGCCGCCATTCCAGAGCCAAAAGCAAAACCTGCTGTACCGCCTTCAATTTCCTTTATAAGCTCCTCTAACGCGTGTCTGGTAGGATTTCCGGTCCGGGAATATTCAAAGCCCTTGTGCCCTCCAACCCCCTCCTGTTTATACGTACTTACCTGATAAATTGGGAAAGAAACAGCACCAGTTGCAGGATCTTCACTGATACCGCCATGAATTAACCTTGTTTTCGGTTTCAAGCTATATGCCTCCTTCAAAAATCTTCTTACTTAAATAACGTTCACTGCCGTCCGGAAAAATAACCACGATATTAGTCCCTGCTTTTGCAGCCCTTGCCTCCTCCAAGGCAGCATAGAAGGCTGCACCTGAAGAACTCCCACAAAGCAGTCCCTCCTGCATAGCTAACTCCTTCACCAGACGAAAGGAATTAACATCTGAAACGGTATGAATCGCATCAAAATATGCGGAATCCATATAGCCTGGTAAAAATTCCATCCCAATTCCTTCTGTTTTGTGAGGTCCGGACTCTCCGCCATTCAATATAGATCCTTCTGGTTCCACTATAACAGTCTTAACTGCTTGGTTCTGATCTTTTAAATACCGGGCGGTCCCCATAAAGGTTCCGCCAGTACCTGCCCCGGCAACAAAAATATGGACGTTCCCATCCATTTGTTCCCAAATTTCGGGCCCAAGTGTTTTATAATATGTTTCAGGGTTAGCCGGATTCCCAAATTGCCGCGGACAATAGGAACCCGGGATTTCTTCTAAAAGCTCGTCAGCTTTAGCTATTGCTCCCTTCATCCCCTGTTCTGTTGGAGTATGAACGACCTTAGCCCCCAGTGCTTTCATTAATTCCTGTTTTTCGATACTAAATTTCTCTGGTACACACAGAATGACCTGTACTCCTTTATTAATCGCGGCTAGCGCCAGACCAATTCCGGTATTTCCAGCAGTGGGTTCAATGACGGTACCGCCTGGCCTTAGTCTCCCGCTCGAAAACGCCTCTTCTAAAAGTTTAATACCAAGCCGGTCCTTGACACTTCCCCCTGGGTTCATGAATTCAAGCTTTGCAAAAATACGAACGTCTTCAGGCAAAGAAAATTGTGTAATTTCAACCATAGGTGTATGCCCAATTAATTCATGGACGTTTTTGTAAAACTGCATTGCTCCACCCCTAAATACTATTTTAATGCAGCTACCATTTTCATAACCAAAGTAGCAGAATTAGTTGCTGCTTTGTCGATAAACTGATCAAATGAGATTTCAGACTCTTTTCCGGCAATGTCGGAAAGTGAACGAATAATGACAAACGGAACTCCGAAACGGTGGGCCACTTGCGCAATCGCTGCAGCTTCCATTTCCACCGCCTGAAGGTCCATAAATTTCGACCGAACAAACTCAACCCGTGCCGGGTCTTCCATAAAGGAGTCACCTGTTACGATTAGTCCCTTAACAATTTGAAACTTATCAAGTTCTTTTGCCGCAGATTCAGCCACAGAAATTAATTTGTCATCCGCTAAAAAAGCAGCAGGAAGCTGAGGTACCTGGCCATATTCATATCCAAAGGCAGTTACATCGACATCATGATGACGGACTTCTGTTGAAATAACGGCGTCCCCAACGTTTAAAGAAGGATTAAAGCCTCCTGCTGAACCGGTATTGATGATGCAATCGGGCTTATATTTTTCAAGCAGGATGGTCGTCGACATCGCCGCATTTACTTTCCCAATACCCGAACGCAGTAAGATGACCTCTGAATCATGCATGTTACCAAATGTAAATTCGCAGCCCGCAACCGTCTCTTGTGTTTGATCCTTAATATTATCTCGTAGTAAGGTTACTTCTTCTTCCATTGCTCCAATTATTGCGATCTTCATATGTTTACCTCTTTCTTCTTTCTGTAGCCTGCCATTAACCCGGACAAATAAATATATCACTCCATCAAAAATGGGATTGCATTATTGTATTCAGTTATGTATTGTCAGGTTAGTGTAAGCAATTAGTTTTTAATATTTACGAATGTACGATTATAATCTTCCTCGTATTCCTACATCGTATCCGCAAACCCTATTCTATCACCATTTAAAAACAACCTGCTAGATTAATGATAAAACAATTGTATACAAGCATTAAATTAACTAAAATCAACATATGGAAAGGGGGAGCCAAATGAATTTTCAACTCGACTTTATTGAGGATAAGGTAGAATTTTTTGAGGCGGATAATTTAAAGACATTGCAGAAAAAGATTGAGTCACAGATTGATGAGAATCGTGCCATTATGTTATCCGTCCACTCTGTTTCACATCAAATGCATGTGAACGAAAACGGTCAGACCTATTTTACAGCGGTTGTGCATTTTAAAAAGAAATAGGATGGTGCTATTAGATGCACCATCCTATTATCATTATTGTGGTTCAACCTTTGTAGGGACATAGCCTTGGCCATCGACCCATTTTATATAAACCTTATATTTCTGTGACTTATCTTTAGAAGCAACGGTCCCAACGGCTCCATTGCTAGTAGACTTATCACTGCCAAGCCAATATACGGTCATATTGCTTTGATCAAGACCTGTTGCATTGGAAATGGCATTTAACATCGCCTGCCAATCTTCACCCTCAAATGTCATTTTATGCTCACTAGTTTGTGTCGTAGAAGAACTTCCATCATCAGTAACAACAGCCTGTGTATCATCCGGCTGTTCCGGAGCTGTTGTTTCTTCACTATCCTGTTCGTCTGCCGTTTTATCCTCTGATGAACTGTCATCACTTGATACAGTGTCGTCCTTTGTCTTCTTATCGGTTGTTTTTTCTTTATCTGTAGTTTTTGTTTGTTCCGTTTTTGTACTTTCCGTCTTTGACGACGAAGCATTGTCATCTCCTGATGAAAATATATTATATGCAACGAAGATAATTAATAGCAGGACAACAACAATCAAAGTATTCAAAACCACATTTGTTTTTTTTCGTTTCGCTCGATAACCCGACCGAGAATTGGAATTATTGCTCAAGATTTTTCCCTCCTAAAAATAAGGCTCTTAATATTCTAACATGATTTAAAGAGAACTTGAAGGGAAAACCTACTTACTACTTTTTTCATAATCTGTTTCATAGAGCATCTTCACCATATCTGCAAATAACAAATTCACACCGCCCCCGGAATCTAACACATCCAAATTCACAGCGACAAGTGCATATTTTGGATTTTTATAAGGAAAATATCCGGCAAACCATTTATTATGAAGCTGCTTACCTGCCAAATATTTTCCTGTTTCAGCTGTCCCTGATTTTCCGGCAACTTCATATGGTAAATCTTTAAACCACCTGCCTGTGCCATTAGGATTAGTTACAACCTCGCGCAGTAATTTTTGCAGTTTCATACTGGTGTACGGGGAAATGGAATCCCCTTCAAGGCTTCGGACAGGAAAATCCACCAATGTGGTCCCATTTTTATATTCAATTTTGGACACTGTCCTAACCATCTCTTTTCTCCCCCCTCTTGCAATAGTTGCCATCATATTCGCAACTGCTAAAGGGGTTGCGCGGACTTCATGCTGGCCGATTCCGGACATCGCTGCGATGTTGGCATCCTTCCTTTCCTCATCCGAAACAAATACACGGCCAGACTCCTCTTCTGTAAGCTGTTTGAAATCACTGGTATGATAGACATCTCCCTGCCAGCCCACTGTGGTGGTTAATGAAAGTTTGTCTGCATATTCCTCTAATAGGTGCGGGTCCTTTTTTTGTAATTCCTTAGCAAGCTCCCCAAACGTACGGTTACAGCTTCTTGCAAAACTATTCGTGAAATTAAGCATACCATAATTATATTTTAGTTCAGGTTTCCCGTTTATTTTCATACTGCAATTAAATTGACGCAAAGGGTTATCAAGATCATTATCAATTGCCGCCGCTGCGACAACGGTCTTGAATACAGAACCCATAATCTGCTGTTTTAACATTTTATTGGTGATTCCTGCACCGCTGTAGGGATCCTTTTTATTAATAGCAGGCCGGGATACCATTGCAAGGACAGTGTTATCTTCAATATTAAGCAGGACAAGACCGCCCTTTTTAATTTGGTACTTGTCCACTAAGTCTTCGGCCTTTTGCTGGATACCTTTATCAAGGGTAGTACGAACATTAACAGGATAAAAAGGATTGGCTGGGTCGACATACTTAACATTGATGCCAAATAAAGGACCGCCGGAGCCATCTACATGATAAACTAGTTTAGATTTCCCTTCAGGAAGCAGAAATTCATCAAAGCTTTCTTCAAGCCCTGATACACCAAGCAAGGTTTTCTCTGATAATTCTTTATTAGGATAACGTTTTTTCACTTCCTCTGGGTTTTCACCCGTCAGACCAATCAATTGTTCTGCAGGTATATGGGATCGTTCAAACTTTTTTTCAATCGCAAAAACACCAGGTATATTTAATTGATTAATTCGTTCCATTTGTGATGAAGTTAGCTCCAATGGTTGTGGGTCACCATAAGCAAACGGCTTTTTCGCCCCTGCAACAGCCATTTTTAGTACGTTCTCTGAGATTCCGGTAATTTCAGAAACTTTTTTCGCATCCCAGTCGATTTTTTTTAAAAAAGGAAACAGGACTAGGACAGAAACTTTATTATGGGTAAGCATATCTCCATTCCGATCAAGAAAATTCCCCCTGCCATTATCAATCACTAACTCTTGTGTTCTTTGCTTGACACTTTCCTCAAGTAAATTGACGTTATGCTTTGAAAACGTCTCTGTTTCAATTAATTGAATTTCCATAAGCCGGACTAAAAGAAATGCCAAACCTGTAATACATACAATAAGCCAACCAAGTGCCCGTCTTTTCCACATAAAAACACCTCGTCAAAAGTTTTGACGAGGTTAGAGGTTTTCAAACAATTGTTTAATTATTTAATGGAAACAATCCGTACGCTCATTTCTCCGCCTGGAGTTTGAACTGTTACTTGGTCGCCCACTTTTTTCCCTAAAAGACTTTTAGCAATAGGTGAGTCATTTGAAATTTTTCCTTCAAACGGGTCAGCCTCAGCACTACCTACGATGGAATAAGTTTCTTCTTCACCGTCTGGAAGCTCAATAAACGTAACAGAGCTGCCTAACGAAACAGAGTCTGCTGCCATTTCACTTTCAGCAATAATCTTGGCATTACGAATCATATTTTCTAGGGTAGTAATTCGTCCCTCTACAAATGCCTGCTCTTCCTTCGCAGAATCATACTCGGAGTTTTCAGATAAATCGCCGAAGCTTCTGGCAATTTTAATCCTCTCTACCACTTCTTTACGCTTAACTGATTTTAAGTATTCAAGTTCTTGGACAAGTTTTTCTTTTCCTGCTTGTGTCATTGGAAATACTTTCTCTGTAGCCAATACCCTCACTCCTTCTAGTCTTCACAATCCCCCATAAGAATTGTGTATGTAATATTATTATGTAGGTATAATACCATACGGTAAATACATAGTAGCGCGTCCTTTTAAAAAAGGGCGCGCACTATAACTATTTATTTACGTCTATTCTTTTGCTATTGTGTCATAAAAATGACTTTTGTTCAAGAATTGTTTGAATTTTTGTGACCATTAAATCAATCGCCACATGATTTTGCCCGCCTTCAGGGATAATGATATCTGCATATCGTTTAGTCGGCTCTATAAACTGGTTATGCATCGGCCGGACAACGTTTAAATATTGGGCGATTACCGAATCAAACGTTCGCCCTCGTTCGCTGATGTCTCGCTCTAGCCTGCGGATAATCCTTAGATCGGCATCTGTATCAACGTATAATTTAATATCCATTAGATTCCGTAGACGCTCATCCTCAAGGACTAAAATTCCTTCTAAGATAATTACTTCTTTAGGATCAACAGGAATCACCTGATCAGAGCGTGTATGGATGGAATAATCATAAACAGGTTTATCGATTGCTTCATAGCGTAAAAGCTTCTCAATATGTTCAATCAGAAGGTCATTGTCAAAGGCAAGCGGATGATCATAATTCGTTTTTAATCGTTCCTCAAATGGAACATTGTGCTGGTCTTTATAATAATAATCCTGCTGTAGGACTAAGATAGAGAGATCTTTCAAACTTTCATAGATGGCATTTGTTACACTAGTTTTTCCGGAGCCTGAGCCGCCGGTTACACCAATAACAACCGGTTTGCGCATTATGCGTTCTCCTTTCGCATCATGTTGTTAGGGTATACCGGTTTGTCCAATTTAAATTGTACAATCTGAAGTGGATGTCTCGCAGCATCCAATTCATTTCCTTTTTCATCCCAAATTTTATCCACTACATGTGTAAAATTTTCGATTTCAGGTCCAAAGAATTCCACTTCATCCCCGGGTTTAAAATGGTTACGCTGCTGCAAGGTTACGATTTGTGTTTCTTCGTTATAATCCAATACAAGACCAACAAATTCAAACTTTGTCTTCTTGCTATGATTACCAAACATTTGCTCTTTATACCCTGGAATTCCTTCAAAAAAGGCTGGAGCCGTTTCTCTGTTTGCACATTTGTCTAACTCTTCTAACCATTCTCTCTGAATAACAAAATGATCTGGATTTGCACAGTAGGCATCAATGACTTTACGATAGACACTAACGACAGTAGCGATATAATGAATCGATTTCATCCGTCCTTCAATTTTCAAGCTGTCGATTCCAAGCTCAATCATGTTCGGAATAGCTTGGATTAAATTAAGGTCTTTAGGACTCATCGCAAATGGTGCGTCCTCTCCGCCAAACAGCGCAGTTTCTTGATCCTCGCCTTCGAGTTTATAGAGATCATAATCCCAGCGACAAGATTGACAACAGCCTCCTCGATTTGAATCCCTTGCTGTCATGTGATTACTCAATGTACAACGGCCGGAATAGGCAATACACATCGCCCCATGGATAAAGGTTTCAATTTCAACATCAACCTTTTCCTTCATTTCTCTAATTTCATCCGCCCCAACCTCACGGGCTAAAACGACTCGTTCTGCTCCTGCTTCTTTCCAAAATTGGGCTGCCTTCCAATTGGAAAGTGATTGCTGGGTACTAATATGGATCTCAATTTCTGGAGCCAGGCGGCGGCATGTTTCGATGATGAGCGGATCCGCTACAATAATTCCTGCGATCCCGGTTTCCTTCAAGCCCAAAATATACTCTTCTAACCCGTCAATATTTTCATTGTGAGCAAAAATGTTCGTTGTTACATAAATTTTTGCACCGTATTTCTTTGCAAATTCTACTCCTTCTTTCATCTCTTCGAAGGTAAAGTTATCGGCATTCGAACGAAGGCCATATTCCTGGCCGCCGATAAAGACGGCATCCGCACCATAATGTACAGCAATTTTTAATTTCTCAAGATTGCCTGCTGGAGCAAGGAGTTCCGGCTTCTTTACAATGACACGTTTTCCATCAATGATTTCAGAAATTTTGTCTTTAACTGTATTCACGATTGAACCCCTCCCATAAATATTTCAATGTTTTTGAGTCGGCACTAAACAGTCGCCTCCACTTTTCTAATAAACCGTTTCTTTGAAAAAGAATCCTGTGTCTAATGAACGATTGGCTGGCTGAATTTCTTCGATTGCTTCTAACAACTCGTCCTTTTTATCATCGTACGCATCTGGATTTTCAGCACATAAGTCGATGGCTTCACGGTAGGCTTTAGTAACAGCTAAAATATATTCTGGGCTTTTTAAAATCCCATCAATTTTAAACGAGTCGACACCGGCCTCCATCATTTCTTGGAGCTCATCAATGATACAAATATCATTTGGGCTCATAATATGGGTTCCATTTTCATCTTCAAAAATTGGATATTTATTACCGCGTTCTTTATCATGCAAAAACATATTTTCTTCCATCTTGCGGTTTTCAACTTCCATAACCTTGCCTTGATATTCATAATAGTTTCCAAGCAGGGAACGTTTAGATTGGAACATGCAGCTCATACCATGAACCTGTACTTCAATTTCCACTTCCGCATTCTCTATTATCTCAACAATGGCATCCATGTTAATCTCACGAGCTAGAACCGAACGTTTCGCACCCTTTGAGCCCCAATAATTACAGGTAAACCAGTTAGTCCCGGTTGTCTCTGTATTCCAATGCAGCTTCATCTCAGGAGCCACTTCTTTTGCCGTCATTAAAACTGCTGGGTCACCGAAAATAATCGCATCTGCCTTTGCTTCATTTGCAAATTGAATATAGTCACCAAGCTCGGCAATTTTTTCATTATGAAAAATTGCATTCATTGCCACATAGACTTTTTTTCCCTTACTATGTGCTAATTCAATCGCCTTGCGGACATTTTCGCGGTTGAATTCACCTGCAAGCCGAAGACCATAGCGCTGTTCCCCCACTACAAACGCATCCGCACCTGCTTCTGCTAATGGCAAAATATCATCAACAGTTAAAGGAGTAACAAGTAATTCTGGTTTTTTCATTCCTCTCACCTCTTCTTTGTGCTAATAGCAATTCCGTCACCAACTGGTAATATAACAGAATCATACTCAGGGTGGTTCATCAACCACTGATTAAATTCATCTATTTTTTTGACAAGATTTCGGATTCTTTTTGATTCAATTTCCGCTTCTGCAACAAGGCCTTTGAACAAGACATTATCTGTAACAACCATCCCTTCAGCTGTCAAATACTTTGCATAAAGCTCAAAAAACTTTTTATATTGGCCTTTAGCTGCATCAATAAAAATGGCATCGAAAGGACCATGGCTGCGAATAGCGTCCTCCACAAGAAGGGCATCTCCCTCAATTAAGATGATTTGTTCAGCCCTGCCGGATCGCTGGATATATTCTTTTGCTGTTTGAATTCTCTCGATATCCCGTTCAATCGTGACAATTTTTGCCTCAGGAAGGGCTGCAGCCATTCGTAATGCCGAATAACCAATCGCTGTACCAACCTCAAGTATTCTACATGACCGGTGGATTCTCAATAATTGCAGCATGGTTTCAATTCCGGCCAGTTCCATGATCGGAACATGATGTTCACTTGCATAATTCTCCATTTCGCTAAACAGGGCGTTCCTGTCAGAAAATAGACTCTCTATATAAGAATGCAGCTTCTCATTATTTAACAAGCTGCCGTCACCTCTATCCTCATAAGATAGCCGGCAGCGCGGGACGCTAAAATCCGGACCATTCTTAAAATCAAATGCTTTTAGTATTTGCCAAAGAAGAATTCTTTAGACATGAAAAAATAGCGCTCACAGATGAGGATATCCAGACAAGCTGAAAAGCTTGAGTGCTTTTGGGGCAGTTACTGCCTCCAGTTTCCTTTAACTGTGGGTTACGCTATAGATTACTTATTAAAACACCTGAATTATTTTACCATAAAAAAAGGGGGAATGCTAATCTTTCCCCCAAGTTCTGATTATTTTTTATTGGAAATATACTCAGCCTTTTTTTGATTATGCTCAGCTAATGTTTTTGTAAAAATTACATCGCCATTTGCTGTTGCTAGGAAATAGTAATAATTGGTTTGATTCGGATCAAGTGCTGCTTCAATAGAAACCCTGCCGGAATTGGCAATCGGCCCCGGCGGCAGTCCCGTATTTTTATAGGTGTTATATGGAGAATTAACGTCTAAATCCTTATAATAAACCTTTTCTTTGTGTTTTCCTAGCGCATATAACACTGTAGGGTCTGTTTGGAGCGGCATTCCTGATTTAAGCCGATTGTAAAATACACTGGCTATCGTTTTCCGGTCAGCCTTACCGGTTGCTTCCTCCTCAACAAGAGAGGCCATCGTTAATAATTGATGGATGGATAACTTTTTTTCTTTACTTTTTTCCGTGTAATCAGACAATACTATTCTTGTTTTATCAAGCATGGCCGTAACTATTTCTTCAACGGAAGGATTTGGCTTGAAAAATGGATAGGTTGCCGGATATAAATACCCTTCGAGCGGATACTTTACAGTAGAATGCAAGATTTCATCTGTTAAGATATCAGGATATTTGATCATAAGCGATTTGATATATTGTTTATCATTTAGTTTATTAAATACATCTGCTTCATTTTGATGAGTAGCTTTTGCGATAATCGCGGCAATTTCCTTCAGCTGTTTACCTTCAGGAATGGTGATTTTAAAGGTTGCTACCGCCAAAACTTTTCCTGTTTTCAAACGACTGACAATTTCAGGAACATCCATAGAAGGGCTTAGCTGGTATTTTCCCGCCATAAAGCCGCCTTCGTTTTTAAGCTTTACATAGTACTTAAAAACCTTTGCATTTTTAATAATTCCATTTTTCTCTAACCTCTCACCAATTCCTGTCACAGAAGATCCGATTGGGATATCTACTGTTTTATACCTCTTACTATCTGCATCAATAGGCTTAAGGGCAGACTGAATGTAGAGGTAACCTCCACCGCCAATTAAAACTATGAATAATAGCAGGAATATAGCTATAAATAAAACAATTTTGCGGACAATCTTCGCTTCATAATGTTGTTCTAGCATTTTTTGTCGAATGACATCTTGTTTATTGCCTTTTTCTTTTTTTGTCATTCTGTTCCCCCTTCCCAAGACCAATGTTACATTATTATTCTTATCTATATAAATTATCTTAAAATAGATATCAATAATAATTTCAGCATATAGTACGAAAAATGTCAATTTATCATACTATATGTCAAAAAATCCAGATTAAAAAAACCGGCTAAATTAGCAGCCGGTTTTAAAACTTATTCTTCTTGTTCCTCGTTAAAGGTATTAAATACTTCTTCTACCATATCCCATTCTTCGTCCGTTTCAATTTCCATTAACTCTCCGAAACCGCCGTCCTCAGTTGGAATATAAGCATAGGTGAGGATATCAATTTCCTCTTCCTCATCTTCATTTGCACCTACTGGGTAAAAGAATACATAGGATTTTTCAAACTCGTCAGAGTCAAATGTGAAAAGTATTTCAAATAATTGTTCATCACCATTTTCATCGACAAGCGTAATGTAACGATCTTCTTCCTGATTATGTTCGTGTGCCATTCTCTTCACCTCATTAATTTTTGCTATCAAGATAACCTTGGAGAATCATAACTGCTGCCATTTTATCAATGACCTTCTTGCGCTTTTTGCGGCTGACATCAGCCTCAAGCAAGACACGTTCAGCAGCCATTGTTGTTAACCGCTCGTCCCACAAAACGGTTGGAACAGAAAATCTGCTCTCAATTTCGGCTGCATATTGCTTACTTGCCTCCCCGCGTGGTCCAATCGTCCCGTTCATATTTTTAGGTAATCCGATAACGACTGTATCGACTTGATACTCCTTTATTAATTGCCCAATTTCCTCAAAACCAAACTGTTTTTTTTCTTCATTGATTTTGAGGGTCTTCAAGCCCTGGGCCGTCCAGCCTAGCTCATCACTCAAAGCAATGCCGACGGTTTTTGAGCCTACATCTAATCCCATTGCGCGCATTCATTAACCCTCTCGTTGTTGTTTTAGATAGGATTTTACCAATTCCTCAATAATTTCATCCCGTTCGAGCTTACGTATAATGTTACGAGCGTCACGATGACGTGGAATATAGGCAGGATCTCCTGATAGTAAATATCCAACTATTTGGTTGATTGGATTATATCCTTTTTCCTGTAAGGCCTCATAGACTTGCAAAAGAACATCGTTTACGTCATGTTCAAACGGCTCTTCTGGAAAATTAAACCGCATCGTTTTATCAAATGAGCTCATTTCATGCACCTCGCTTATTATTTGACGAGAAATGTAATGTCTAGCTGCAGTGCTACGTACTGCAGCTTTTCTAGTGTTAGTTATTTACATTTTACACTACTTTGTCCCATTATCAAATGGATTTCACCCATTCATCAACGAATTGAAGTGCTGCATCCAATTTTTCTGGATCTTTTCCGCCGGCTTGCGCCATATCCGGACGGCCGCCGCCGCCGCCGCCGCATCGGGAAGCAACCTCTTTAATCAATTTACCAGCATGATAGCCTCTTTCGATTAAGTCCTTTGTAACTGCTGCAATCAGATTTACTTTTCCATCATGTGCGCTTCCAAGGACAATCACAGCTGATCCAAGCTTTTGTTTCAAATCATCAGCCATATTCCGCAGGTTATTCATATCAGCAGCTTGTACTTTTGCAGATAAAACCGTTATTCCCTCAATTTCTTTAGCATTTGAAACAAGGTTGCCAGCTTCGATATTTCCAAGCTTTGCAGCCAGTGATTCATTTTCGCGCTGAAGCTGCTTAATTTCAGTCATCAGACCGTCAATCCGGCTGCCAATATCTTTTGGATTGGTTTTTAATTTATCAGCTGCATCCTTTAATAAACCAACCTGCTCATTTAATAATTTATAAGCTGATTCGCCTGTTACAGCTTCAATTCTTCTAGTTCCGGCACCAATTCCGCTCTCTGAAACAATTTTAAATAGACCAATGACAGAGGTATTTGGTACATGGCATCCACCGCAAAGTTCTAAGCTGTAATCTCCGACTCTAACCACGCGGACAATTTCGCCATATTTCTCACCAAACAGTGCCATTGCTCCCAATGCTTTTGCTTCAGCAATTGGCTTTAAGCTAATATTTACTTCAATATTGCGCCAAATCTTTTCGTTAACAATTCGTTCAACTTGTTCCAACTCTTCCGGTTTTATTTGACCAAAGTGGGAAAAGTCAAAACGGAGACGCTCAGGTTCAACAAGTGAGCCCGCTTGGTTAACATGCTCCCCAAGTACATCTTTTAAGGCGCGATGAAGCAGATGTGTTGCCGTATGGTTTTTAATAATTTTGACCCGATTTTCAGCGTCAACCGCAGCGGTTACCTGTTGATTGGTTTTCAACTTGCCGCTCTCCACAATTACCTTGTGAAGGTTTTGACCATTTGGTGCTTTTTGAACATCCTTAACCAGAGCGGTCACCCCGTCACCTTTAAGGAAGCCCCGGTCAGCTATCTGACCTCCGCTTTCTGCATAGAAAGGAGTATTGTCAAGGATAACCTGTACTTCTTCACCCATTTCAGCCTGTTCGATAAGTTCACCGTCTTTAATAATGGCTATTACGGAAGAATGAGTGTTTAGTTCATCGTAACCGACGAATTTACTTTCAAGTTTAACGTCCCTGAGGACACCGCCTTGAACCTGCATGGAATCGACATCCTGACGGGCTGCCCGGGCACGTTCACGCTGCTGCTCCATTTCAATCTCGAATCCATCATGATCAACCTTCATGCCTTCTTCTTCTGCATACTCTTCTGTTAATTCAACAGGGAAACCGTATGTGTCATAGAGGCGGAAAATATCTGCTCCAGAGATTGTATCGCTGCCCTTTTCTTTTTCCTTGCTGATTACACTGGCTAAAATCGTTAATCCTTCATGAAGGGTTTCGTGGAAACGCTCTTCCTCATTTTTGATAACCTTTTGAATAAATTCTGTTTTATCCTTTACTTCCGGATAATAGTCCTGCATAATCTCGCCAACTACCGGTACAAGTTCAAACATAAATGGACGATTAATATTGATTTGCTTTGCGTAGCGAACTGCACGGCGCAGTAAACGACGCAGCACATAGCCGCGGCCTTCGTTTGATGGCAGGGCTCCATCACCAACAGCAAAGGCAACCGTACGAATATGGTCAGCAATAACTTTGAAAGCAACATCTTGTTCCTTCTCTACGCCATAGCTTACGCCAGAGATTTCTTCTGTTGACCGGATAATTGGGATAAATAGGTCAGTATCAAAATTGGTAGGAACATTTTGCACAACGGACGCCATCCGCTCGAGCCCCATCCCTGTATCAATGTTTTTCTTAGGAAGCGGCGTATATGTACCATCAGGATTATGGTTAAATTGAGAAAATACCAGATTCCAAACCTCAAGGTAGCGTTCGTTCTCACCGCCAGGATATAATTCAGGATCACTAGGGTCATCGCCATACTCTGGACCGCGGTCATAGAAAATTTCGGTATTAGGTCCACTAGGGCCTTCCCCGATGTCCCAGAAGTTCCCTTCCAAGCGGATGATTCTTTCCTCAGGTATGCCAATCTTTTTATTCCAAATGTCATAAGCTTCATGATCTTCTGGATGGACCGTAACACTTAGCAGTTCTGGGTCAAAGCCAATCCATTTATCGGAAGTTAAAAACTCCCAAGCCCAAACGATCGCTTCGTCCTTGAAATAATCTCCTATAGAGAAGTTACCTAGCATTTCAAAGAATGTATGGTGACGGGCTGTTTTTCCGACATTTTCGATATCGTTTGTACGAATAGACTTCTGTGCATTCGTAATCCTTGGATTTTCTGGAACCACACGACCATCAAAGTATTTCTTTAGGGTTGCAACTCCACTGTTGATCCACAATAATGATGGGTCATCATGCGGGACAAGTGAGGCACTTGGTTCAATGTTGTGTCCTTTTTCCTCATTAAAAAATTGCAGAAACATGGAACGAATTTGAGCTCCTGTTAATTTTTTCATTCTATAGACCTCCTTAATTTTAAGGCTGTGTTAACTTAAGAGTTGATTTCCGCTCCAGGCGCGAGCGGTTCGCGGGCGGTCCGGGGAGCCTCCTCGGCGCTATGCGCCTGTGGGGTCTCCCCAGCCACGTACTCCCGCAGGAGTCTTCGCGCCTTCCGCTCCAATCAACATGCTAAAAATTAACAATAACCTTTAACACAGCCAATTTTAAAAAAAGCATACAAAAAAGCCCTCATCCCAAAACAGGGACGAGAGCTTGTCTCGCGGTACCACCCTGATTATGAATACAAAATTCTGTATCCATCTCTCAAAATCCGCCTTAACGCGGCAGTGACGGCAGTGATTAGCTGCACTCCAGATTAGCTTTCTGTTATCCTTCATCTAGAGCTTCTTTCAGCCTGGGAAGCTCCTCTCTTTTACGCTAAGCGTTACAGATGGACTACAACATACTCAATCCTTCTACATTTTCAAACAATTATTCTATATCACGAATTATAGCCACCAATAAAACGTTTGTCAATTTGATTCCTTCATTAGGTGGTTTTTTGCATGGATAATGCCCACTTTGAGGACGGCAAGGATCGGAACGGCAAGGATTAACCCTAAAATCCCGCCAACTTCACCACCAGTCGTTAAGGCCGCCATAATTAACAAAGGGTGCATATGTAAACTCTTTCCCACTATATAAGGTGATAAAATGTTACCCTCAAGAAACTGTAATCCAAAGACAATGACAATCGTAATAATAACCAATTTCATCGAGATGGTGGCAGCAATAATAACTGCGGGGACAGCCCCGATAATTGGACCAAAATAAGGAATTACATTAGTGGCACCGACAATCAACCCTAAAAGCAATGGATAATTTAAATGAAAGAGCCAAAATAACAGCGAAGAAATACTGCCAATAATAATACAAACGAGCAGCTGCCCTCTTATGTAACCGCCAAGTGATTGGTCTACATCCTTAAGAAACACCGAGCCCTTCTTGCGCCATTTTTTAGGCGTTAAATACCAAACAGTCCTTTTTAATAACGGATAATCTTTTAGCATGTAGAAGGTTATAAACGGAATAATCATCATCAGTAAGGCGGAATTCAGAATGTTAACAAGGATGTTGACGATAATCGTTAATAGAGAATTTAGTTTGTTTTCAAATGCATCGATTCCCTCATCAACCCTTGCTTGCAGACCATCTGGCCATTCCCTTGTATGTTTCTGCAGCAATGCAATCCAGTCCCGATACTGCTCAGCGAAGACGGGAGCACTTTCAGATAAATCTTTTATTTGGTCAACGACGACTGGTATCCCCTTATATAATGAAAAGCCGATACCGCCAAAAAAAATAAAATAAATGAGGATAATAGCAAGACCACGATGCAGTCCTTTTTCATGCAATTTCTCTACAATCGGGTGCAGTAAATAAGTAATAAAACCAGCAATAATAAAAGGAAAAATGATTATTCCAATTACTTTAACAATTGGCATCCATAGTGGACTAATCTTTAAAAAAATGAAGATTGCGATTAATAAAAGGAGCAAGAACCCAATTCGATAATACCATTTTACACGAATATCCACGTCAAGGACCTCCTTCGATTAGTTTTGGAGACTGATGGTGGAAATATACAAGTTATGCTAAAATCCCCCTCAAGGACCTTGAGGGGGAATAACCTAGAATATCGCGCGCTTTACCTTTTTTTGAATCCTTTTCATATTGCGGGCTGACATCATATTATTTCTTTGGGCTATATTGTACGCTGCCATCCCTGCACCAAAAGCAACCATTGTCGTCATCATTTTATTCATTCGTCTCACCTCTTTAATAGATTGGCCAGACTTCCGAGGAACCCTCGGTTTTAAATCGTATAACGACGTTCTTCTTCCTCAAACAAATCATCCAACGAACTTAATGACCCGTCTTCTTCGACCTGATGGGTATTGATGATACCTTTGTTTACAGAGAGTTCGATAAAACAGTTCCAGCAATAATACTGGTTGATACCAATTTTGCCGATATCTTTGCTCTGACAATTGGGACACTTAAACATGAAAAGACACCTCACGTATTATCTACATCTACGATAATGGCATCCTTTCCGATCGCGACGGGCTTCCCGGATTGAATGACTTGTTTGCCTTCCGTGATTTCCGAAAAGAAGCCATCCGTAATTTCATACCCTACGATTGTGCCCAATTCTTCCTGAAAATATACATCCGTTAACAATCCGAGCGATTCACCGCTTTTAGAAAGCATCATCATGCCGTCTAAGGAATGTTGATGGTTTAACGTATATTCAGGACTCTCTTTTAGTTTTTCTAAATATCCGGTATCCTCAACCATTACCCCATCCCAGCCAAAGGAGGCCACTTTTTGAATGTCCAAAAAGAAGGTTTGCTTAAAGAATATCCCTTTTTTAACTAATAGGCCTTCGACTTTTCCGGTGCTTGCTATACAAAGATCGGTAATCTCACCTATTTTGGTTCCACTTTTGGTTTCAAAAACAGGCTGCCCTTTTAATAAAGAAAATGTCCGCAAAGAGTTTCCACCCCCCGAACATTTCTTAGTTTCCGTCATTAGTTAGAAAATCATAAGGTGTAAGGTTTTCCATTCCAATCATTGGATGGACCTGCATCATTTCTTCCTCATAGGATAGCTCACTCGAAATATCGACATTCATTTGAGTCACATTTATAATGGATTCCTGCAGCTTTTGGCAGAGTGTAGTTTGTCTTTGGAGTTCATCTGCCCGTTCTATCCCCATCCTTAGTGCATCTTCTTCCCCGCAAATAATCAATGATTGTTTACTACGGGTAATGGCTGTGTAAATTAAGTTCCTTTGCAGCATCCTATAGTAGCTTCTTGTAATCGGAAGAATGACAATCGGAAATTCACTGCCCTGTGATTTATGAACGGAGCAGCAATACGCATGAGTTATTTGATTTAAGTCCTGCCTTGTATATTCGACTTCATTTCCTTCAAAGGAAATATAAATCATATCTTGTTTTTCGGTATTTTCTTTGGCATAGATAATCGAGATAATTTCACCGATATCTCCGTTAAATACATTGCTTTCCGGCTGATTAACAAGTTGAAGTACCTTGTCACCGATTCGGTATTTTACATCGCCAAAGGCGATTTCCTTACGTTTTCCATCAGGATTAGGGTTAAAGATCTCCTGTAATAAGACATTCAAGCGGTCAATACCAGCCGGCCCACGATACATCGGTGCTAGCACCTGAATATCCTTTGCGGTATATCCTTTGTTTTTGGCATTAAGGGCCACTTTTTCGACGACCTGAGCGACTTGTGCTGTTGAACATTTAATAAAAGAGCGATCAGCCTGTTTTGCGGTGACATTTGGCGGTAAAAATCCCTTCTTAATGTCATGGGCCAGTTCGATAATCGAAGACCCCTCTGCCTGACGGTAAATATCAGTAAGGCGAACAGTCGGAATCCGCGCAGAGTGCAGCAAATCCTTTAACACTTGCCCAGGCCCGACTGATGGAAGCTGATCCTCGTCCCCTACCATGATGACTTGTATATGTTCCGGCAGGGCCTTGAACAATTGATTGGCAAGCCATATATCCAGCATCGATGTCTCATCGACTATTAATATTTTTCCCTCTAGCGGGCTTGCTTCATCACGGTCAAATCCTTCTGTCCCATTAAAGCCAAGTAAGCGGTGAATGGTTACCGCAGGCAGTCCAGTGGATTCAGTCATTCGTTTCGCCGCACGTCCGGTCGGGGCTGCTAATAATATCGGAAACGGCTCATCTTTTTTAAAGTAATCCTTTGGTTCAAGCGAACAGCCGTGCAGTTCACCGTAAAGCTCGACAATCCCTTTTATAACAGTTGTTTTACCGGTTCCGGGACCACCTGTTAGGATGAGCATAGGAGACATGAGCGCATTTTGAATGGCCTCTCTTTGTGAAGGGGCATATTGTACACCTAGACGCTCTTCTAAGCCTCCTAATGCCAGAAGGAACTCAGATTCAGGGAATTGTTCGCTGTATTCGGTTTGCTTTAAGATACGATTAATGCTCGTAACAAGACCTTTTTCCGCGAAAAATAATGACGGGAGATAAATTCGTTTTTCCTCGCCAATTATTTTCCCCTCTTCTTCAAGTTTAATCAGTTCGCTTGAGATATCCGTAAACTCAATTTGATTGCGCTTATTTTCTTCAAGTAGTGACTTTACTTGTTCAAGCAAATCCTCCGCGTGTAAAAAAACATGGCCTGTTTGCATGCTTTCATTTTCGAGCGTGTAAAGGCAGGCTGCTTTGATCCGATCCGGATGGTTCCCGGTAATCCCCAGCTGATAACCCAACTCGTCCGCCCGGCCGAAACCAATCCCCTCGATGTCCTCGACAAGCTGATAGGGGTTTTTTTGAATAATGGAGAGAGTTTCATCTTTATAGGCTTGATAAATACGCATAGAAATTTGCGGCCCGAAACCGTATTGGTTTAGTGCGACCATTACTTGCTCAAGGCCCTGATGCTCCATCAAGGTATCATAAAGCATTTTGGCCTTTTCAGGAGGGAGCTTTGGAATGGAATCGAGTAATGACGGCTGATTGAGAATCTTTGAAATCGCATTTTCACCGAGTGTCTCAACAATGTTCTCCGCGGTTTTCTTCCCAATACCCTTAAACATTTCACCTGATAAATAGGCAATAACCCCTTGTTTCGTTTGGGGCATGTCCTTGCGAAAATGATTCGTATGGAATTGGAGTCCAAACTTTGGATGTTCTTTAAACTCTCCGAAAAAGACATAGGTTTCCTGTTCATGGATTTTTGGAAAATATCCTGTTATGACCGCTTCTTTGTCATCGTATTGATCATTGGTTTCATCGACGCGGATTCTAAGGACTGTATAGAGGTTTTGTTCGTTATGGAAAATCGTTACAATTGGTCTTCCCTTTACAAACTTTCCTTGTTCCGCGAATAAATCAAGGGTGTCTTGTTTTTCCATTCTACTCCCTCCTTTCGGCTTTTTTATATATTAGAGATTTTGTTCTAGTAATTTCTTGCCATGACCTGCTAGTACATGGTCTGGCTGGATTTCGAGTGCTTTGTTAAACATAGCAAGCGCCTGGGCCTGATTTTCCTTGAATGCATACGAGACACCTAAATTATAATAAGCATCTGTATGATCAGGGTCTAGTTCAATGCATTTTTCTAGTTCAATGATGGCTTCATCAATAAGATCATTTTGCGCAAGGCATAGTCCGTACTGGAAACGGGCCTCTGAGTCCTTCTCGTTTAACTCGACACTTCGCTGCAGGTATGGAAGGGCTAGCTTGCCTTGGTCTAGCTGCAGAAGTGTTAGACCTAACATAAAGTAGGTGTCGCTAGAGTCGAGTCCTTTTTTCATGGCTTGCTCGAAACTATGTTTTGCTTCTGCGAAGCGGTCATGGCTAAAGAGGATGTTTCCGATACTATAGTAAGCAGCAGCGGCATTTTCGTCGATTTCGATTGCTTTTTGATAAAATCTGATTGCTTTTTCGTCGTCGCCTACTGCTGAAAGAACGTTGCCAAAATTGATATAGGCTACTGGGTCTTTTGGGTTTTCTTCGATTGCATCGTTAAAGGCCTTAGCAGCCTCTTCCCAGTTACCTTCTTGCATGTATTGTACACCTAATTGGTTTTTATCCATTTTTTCAACTCCAATCCTAAAAGAAAGTATATCATATTTTAGTTAAAAGTTACCGTTTGTATCTTAGGGTGAGTTTGTATTGTGGAATTCCGCCGGGTTATGAAGTTATTACGCCGAATTCAGCTTTTATTCCGCGCAATTTTGGAAATATTTAGAGCCTTTTTACATTAATTCCGCCCCAATTGCCATTTATTCCGCCAAACAGTAATACACTCACAAAAAAAGACCTGACTCCAATAAAGGAATCAGGGTCTTCTTTAGCCAACATAGGTTAAACGTTCACCATTTTTATAAACTTCATCAATCGTTCCGCCGCCAAGGCATTCGTCACCTTGATAAAAAACAGCAGCTTGTCCAGGCGTAATTGCTCTGATAGGTTCATGGAACAAGACTTGAACTTTATCGCCTTCCAACAGGCGAACTGTGACTTTATGGTCTTCCTGACGATAACGGAATTTCGCTGTGCATTCAAATTCAGCAGGCTTTTCACGATTTGAAACCCAGCTAACATTCACAGCTGTAATCGCATCGGAATAAAGTTTTTCATGATGGAAGCCTTGGCCGACATAAAGGATATTTCTTTTTAAATCCTTACCAATCGCAAACCAGGGCTCACCAGATCCGCCAATCCCAAGACCATGACGCTGGCCGATCGTATGATACATCAGCCCTTCATGTTTGCCTTTGACCTCACCGTCAAACGTCTCCATATTCCCGGGTTGTGCAGGTAAATATTGACCTAGGAACTCTTTAAAATTCCGTTCACCAATAAAGCAAATCCCGGTACTGTCTTTTTTCGTTGCAGTAGCAAGCTCTGCCTCCTTGGCAATTTCCCGAACCCGGGACTTTTCAAGATTACCAATTGGGAACATCACTTTACTTATCTGCTCCTGCGATAATTGATTTAGGAAATAGGTTTGATCTTTATTTTCATCAAGGCCGCGAAGCATTTTATATTCGCCATCACGGAACTCGACGCGGGCATAGTGTCCTGTCGCAAGATAATCCGCACCTAAGTTCATCGCATGTTCTAGGAAGGCTTTAAATTTGATTTCTTTGTTACACATCACGTCAGGATTTGGCGTCCTGCCCGCTTTATATTCATCAAGGAAATAGGTAAATACCTTGTCCCAATATTGTTTTTCAAAGTTTACCGCATAATAGGGAATGCCAATTTGATTGCAGACACGAATAACGTCCTCGTAATCTTCTGTTGCTGTACACACACCATTTTCATCGGTGTCATCCCAGTTTTTCATAAAAATGCCGATGACATCATAGCCTTGCTGCTTCAGTAAAAGGGCTGCAACAGAGGAATCCACTCCACCTGACATCCCAACTACTACCCGTGTATCCTTTGGATCCTTTATTTCCATGTTTTCACCTCTCTCGTCTAGCAATTCATCTGCATCTATTTTTTCAGGCGCTTAACAATTTTCGCAATTTCTGCAGCGGTTTTACTAACCTCTTCCTTTGTCGTAGTAAAACCAAAGCTGAAGCGAATGGAATTGGTCAGCCGCTCTGATTGTTTACCAAACATGGCAACAAGAACATGGGAAGGCTCAATCGAACCAGCTGTACAAGCTGAGCCGCTTGAAACGGCAACACCAGCCAAATCAAGATTGACAAGCATTGCTTCCACACTAGTTCCAGGAAAGCTTAAGTTTAATACATGTGGCAGTGAATATTCAAGCGATCCGTTTATGTTAAATTCAACCTGTCCTTCATGGAGCTTTTCTATTAACATTTCTTTCAGTTCAATAAACTTTTCACGTTTAACTGACCGCTCTTCATTCGCTATCAAAACCGCTTCATGAAATCCTACGATTGAAGCAACATTTTCCGTCCCGGCTCGGCGTTTTCTTTCTTGTTCACCACCAAAGAGGAGTGGTGCTATTTTGACCGTTGACCTTGCAAAAAGAAAGCCAACTCCCTTTGGGCCATTTATTTTATGAGCAGAAACAGATAACAAATCAATGTTACTATCGTTGACATCGATGTCTTCTACCCCGTATGCTTGGACTGCATCTGTATGAAAAATAGCTTGGTGCCCTTCTAGCAGCTGACCAATTTCGTTAATTGGCTGGATGGTTCCTACTTCGTTATTGCCATACATAACCGATACTAGAATCGTATCATCCCTTAATGCCGCTTGGAGGTCTGTTATTACGATTCGCCCTGTTTCATCCACTGGCAGGTAGGTAACTTCGTATCCCATTTTTTCTAACTTTTTGCAAGCATGAAGCACAGCATGATGTTCTACCTGTGTTGTGATAATATGTCTGCCCTTTGTTTGGTAGCTTTCAGCGACACCAAATAACGCCATATTATCTGCTTCAGTCCCGCCGCCTGTAAAAATAATCTCGGTTTCCCGGGCTCCGATACTGCGAGCAAGTGCAGCCCGCGCTAAATCAATATAATGACGAGCCTCCCTGCCGAATGAATGAATGCTCGAAGGATTCCCAAAAGTAGCATTCATAATCGTTACCATCTTGTCGATCACCTTTGGATGCATCGGACTCGTTGCGGCATGGTCGAGATAGATTCGTTCCATAATTACACCTTCAATCAAATAATTCTCATTTATCATTCATCTAAAAAGATTATAAATTAATAGCTGCTACTTCCATTACTGCCTCGCTTTTATTTTTAACCTTAAATATAAAACATATAACCATCTGGCTCCTGGTCATCACTGTGGCTGGCTAAATCTTCTAATGTGGTGTTATCCAAAACACCTCTAATCGCATCGCGGATTCGGATCCACAGCTCGCGCTTAGCAGGTTCTTCATCCTCAATCCCTTCGACAGGGGTAATCGGACCTTCTAGCACACGAATGACATCGCCTGCGGTAATTTTTGATGGCGCATTAGTCAGTTCATATCCTCCATAAGCTCCTCTGATGCTTTTGACCAAACCAGCATTCCGTAATGGAGCAATTAATTGTTCTAAGTAATGCTCGGATAGTTCATTTGCTTGAGCAATCGTCTTTAAAGAGGTAGGACCTTCACCATGTTTTTTAGCTAGTTCAATCATAATTGTCAAACCATAACGACCTTTAGTAGAAATCTTCATCTATTGCACCCCTTATTCGTTAATGTATCTATTAATGAAAATAATCTCAGTAAATTGATAGGCATTAAAAATTATATCATATTCTTCTTTAATATGCTTTTTCAATGGAAAATGGTAAAGTTAATTGGAAGATTCTATTTAGTAATTTATTAAATCAGCACCTATTCTACTATAAAATATAAATTTTCAAGCAAGATAGTCAGTTCAATTTTGGAGAGATGATTATGCAGCAAAAACCATTAGCATTCCGCATGCGGCCACGAACAATCGAGGAAGTTGTCGGACAGCAGCATATTGTTGGGGATGGGAAAATTATCGCTAGAATGGTGAAGGCGAAACAGCTTACCTCGATGATCTTATACGGACCGCCTGGCATTGGGAAAACTTCGATTGCAAGCGCCATTGCCGGAAGTACAAAATACGCCTTTCGAACATTAAACGCGGTAACAAATAATAAAAAAGATATGGAGATTGTGGCAGCAGAGGCAAAAATGTCTGGGAAAGTCATTCTGCTGCTTGATGAAGTCCACCGTTTAGATAAAGCCAAACAAGATTTTCTTCTTCCCTATCTGGAAAACGGAATGATTGTATTAATTGGGGCCACAACAAGTAATCCTTATCATGCGATTAACCCGGCGATTCGAAGCCGCTGTCAAATTTTTGAACTAAAGCCTTTGTCCCCGGATGAAGTCAAGCAAGCCTTAGTGCGAGCGCTTCGTGATGATGAGCGCGGCTATGGAAAAGAAAAAGTAGAGATGTCTGAAGAAGCATTATTGCATTTTTCTCAAGGGTCAAATGGGGATGTTCGCAGCTCATTGAACGCACTGGAACTGGCCATTCTATCAACCGATAAAGATGCTGAAGGCGTTATTCATATTGATGTGGAAACGGCTGAGGAATGTTTGCAAAAGAAAAGTTTGGTTGCCGATAAAGATGGAGACGGTCATTATGATGTTCTCTCTGCTTTTCAGAAGTCTATTCGCGGGAGCGATGTGGATGCTGCCCTTCACTACCTTGGCCGCTTAATTGAAGCGGGTGACCTGCCCAGTATCAGCCGCAGATTGATCGTGATTGCTTATGAGGACATAGGACTAGCTAATCCACAAGCGGGAGCACGGACATTAGCAGCCATCGAAACAGCTGAAAGAATTGGCTTTCCTGAGGCAAGGATTCCACTCGCAAATGCAGTAATTGAACTTTGCTTATCACCTAAATCAAACTCAGCCGTTTTGGCCATTCAAGCGGCCCTAGATGACATCCAAAAAGGAATTGTCGGCGAAGTACCTGACCACCTAAAGGATGCCCATTATAAAGGGGCAAAAGAGCTTGGCAGAGGGATTGGCTACTTATATCCACATGACTATGAGAACGGCTGGGTTCCTCAGCAATATTTACCGAACAAACTAAAAAACAAAAAATACTACCAGCCTAAAAAAACAGGAAAATTCGAACAAGCCCTAGCTACCGTATACGAAAAATTAATCAGATCGAGAAAGTAGAAACAATAGAAAAGGTGACAGGCACCATGTGAAGAATTCACATGGTGCCTGTCACCTTTATTTATGTTCTTATAGTGTTTATGCTGCTACGTCTCGTTTTTTGAAGACGTAGAAAGCGAGGAACTGGAATAGGGCGAAGTAAATGACTAGCATGATAATAGAGAAAGGGATTGTCATTCCTTCGACGAGTGGTGTTCCTTCAAAATATTGCATTAAATCTGTGTTTGCAAATAAAACATATTTAGCCCAGTCAAATTTCATTGCTAACAAAGCAGTAAATTGACCTCCGGTAAATAATAAAAACAACGAGAGCCCAATCGCAAGTGAACTATTTCGAAATACAGCAGAAATCATAAATGCCATGGTTACTAACATAATCATATCAATAGAACTTAGTCCGTAGTAAACGAGCAGATGGGCAACCATATTCTGTTCCGTAACGTGGCCATTAAAATAATTTAAATAAGGAACTGCTTTGTCCGGCATACCAAATAATATGGCACCCAATACACTAGAGAAAATAAACATGTCGCCAGCATAAAAAAAGCAAATAATAGAACTGTCACATATTTCGCTAAAAGAATTTTAGTTCGGTTAATGGGACGGATTAACAACAGCTTAATTGTCCCCCAGTTAAACTCACTGGCCACTATGCCAGCAGCTACAATAATAATAAATACGCCTGCTAACATAATCAACTGTGACGAATCTTTTACGAAGGACCAAACCGTATATTTCTCTTTAGGTGGAATATCATGTTTGATTCGGTAATCATTAATCGCAATTTCTTTTTTAAAATATTGCTTCTCCGATTTGATTTGGCTTTTCGCCATCTGCTGCTTTAAAGCATTGTTTTCCTCCTGTAAGACCTGCCGCCAATTTTGATCCTGCTGCACATCCATACTATTCTGTTGTGATTTAATGACAATAGCAACTACAGCTAAGGAAAGAACCAAAATAGCAATCATAACGATTGTTCCAGGGCGCCTAAAAATTTTCATCCATTCATTTTTAATTAAATTAACCACGCAAAGCCGCCTCCTTTTCAGACGTCACTTCAAGGAAGCGATCTTCTAATGTTTTCGCTACTTCCTTAATCCCAAAAATGGAAATATCTTCGGCAACCAGTAATTTAACTAGATTTGGGATTTCCTCTTTGCTTAATTCAATAGTTAGGCCATTTCTTGAATGATTTGCTTTAAGATTTGGATAATTCACAGCTAAAAGATTCAACGCTTTTTCAGCAGGTACTACTTCTAGCTCATAGGTTACCTCAGTACCTTCATGCACAAATTCATTAACGCGCTGTACATCTGCTAACCTGCCATCCTGTATGATTCCGATTCTGTCACACATCATTTCCATTTCAGACAGTAAATGACTAGAAACAATCACAGCCATATTTTTTTCTCTGGCCAGCAGGCGAACATAATCGCGTATTTCTCTAATCCCTGCAGGGTCTAATCCGTTAGTAGGCTCATCAAGAATTAATACATCCGGGTCATGTAAAAGGCATTGAGCCAGCCCTAACCGCTGCCTCATTCCAAGTGAATAGGTTTTTACTTTGTCATGGATTCGGTCTGACAGTCCTACCAATTTTACTGTTTCCGCAATTTTATCTTTTGAGATTCCTTTCGACATGCGTGCATAATGAACCAAGTTCTGATAACCTGTTAAAAATTTATACATTTCAGGATTTTCAACAATCGCTCCAATATGACCGACTGCCTCCTCGAATTGAGATTTAATACTATAACCGCCAATAGTTATGTCACCGGAAGTAATCCCCATTAAACCCACAATCATCCGAATGGTGGTGGTTTTCCCTGCTCCGTTTGGACCTAAGAATCCAAACACTTCCCCTTTATTTACTCGGAAGCTAATTTGATCAATAATGGTTCTTCCTTTAATAACCTTCGTAACCTCTTTAAGTTCTACAATGGTCTCCAATTTCTCTCTCCTCTCAGGAACAAACGATCCTAATCAAGTTTACCTGAATGTAGTAAAAATTTCCTTCCTAATTCGTAAAGTATTGTAACAAATAAGAGGAGCGATTTAAAACGGCTCCGGATGGATACTATCTAGGTCTTAAGACTGATGCAAAAAGAAAAACCCTAAACGTCAAAGAGTTTAGGGCAAATCGCTTATTTTTCATCAGCAACGCGCTGAATTTTAATGTCTTTTAACAATTCTCTGACAACATAGCTCGCCATAATCAGGCCAGCTGCGGAAGGTACAAAAGCATTAGAGGCAGGCGGCATTTGCGCTTTCCGAATCGGCGCGTTTTCATTTCCCACTTCTTTTTTAATATCCTCACGAATCACTATTGGACTTTCATCAGAAAAGACAACCGGAATCCCTTTGTGAATCCGTTCTTTGCGAAGTTTTGTGCGAATAACCTTTGCAATCGGATCCGTATGAGTCTTCGAAATATCCGCAATCTTAAAACGAGTCGGATCCATTTTATTTGCTGCCCCCATGCTAGAAATAATCGGGATATTTCGCTTCAGGCATTCTTTCATTAAATGAATTTTATAAACAATCGTATCCGAAGCATCCACAACAAAATCCAATTTATGACTAAAAATTTCTTCATAAGTATCTTCTGTATAAAAGATTTTTAGCGGAATCACTTCACAATCAGGGTTAATATCTTTAATCCGCTCTGTCATGATTTCTACCTTTGGTCTGCCAACCGTGGATAAAAGCGCAATTAGCTGACGGTTGATATTGGTAATATCTACGTCATCTTTATCAATCAAAATTAATCTGCCAACCCCGGACCGGGCCAGAGCTTCCGCCGCAAATGAACCGACACCGCCGATTCCTAAAACAGCAACCGTGCTGTTTTTCATAATAGTTAATCCTTCTTTACCAATAGCAAGCTCGTTTCGAGAAAATTGATGCAGCATTAGTTTCACTCCAAATTTATAATCACTTTTATATATTTTTTCACCATAAGAATATATCATACTTGCTTATAAAAACAAGTAATCAACTAGGAATTATTCATTAGAAAAGCGCAAGCGCCTTGGTCAGCCCCGACAAGCATAAGACGAGCCGGCCGAAAGGTTGCTTTTTAACCTTTTGGACGGATTGGCTTATGACCTCGAGGGGCTAGGCGCTGGAGCTAGACAATTCTCAAAGTCAAAAACTTTTATACTTTCTTATCTCATAAAAGAAAAACCTTCTGCCTAAGCAGAAGGTGATTTTTTAGGAAATAACGAAGAGTCCCAATGGTGCCGTCGCTTATGATCCTTCGTTTTGATCCCGCTACTAGCAGGTGGGTGTCCTGTTTCCGCTATTGTAAGTCCCTATACCGTATAGGTGGGGCATTTACGCATGTAGAAAACTCTAGACTCCCGAATCATTAATGTTCGGTCAAAACATCAGGTAACACAACGTACATTTCAGGACTCTTCTTTAATTGCTCTTATCATATCATATCCTAAAAAGGTCATCAAGACTTTATGAAAGCGAATTCTTGCTATTTATTAACATTTAGTGACAAATATAACTCCTTTAATTGAGCCTCAGAAACTTCACCTGGTGCATCTGTTAGCAAGCAGCTTGCACTTGCTGTCTTTGGAAAGGCAATCGTATCACGCAGGTTGGTACTGCCTGCAAGCAGCATCACCAAGCGGTCAAGACCGATAGCAATTCCACCATGTGGAGGTGTTCCATATTCAAAGGCATTTAAGAGGAAGCCAAACTGTTCCTGTGCTTCTTCTGGAGAAAATCCAAGCACACTAAACATTTTTTCTTGAATCGGGCGTTCGAAAATCCGCAGTGATCCACCGCCGAGTTCATATCCATTCAAAACAATGTCATATGCTTGTGCACGGACCTTGGAAGGGTCTGTATCTAATAGTTCAAGGTCTTCCCTAAATGGCATTGTAAATGGATGGTGTGCTGCATAATAACGGCCTTCTTCTTCATCGTACTCTAACAGCGGCCAGTCAGTTACCCATAAGAAGTTAAACCGGCTTGGGTCGATTAAGCCTAACTCTTTTCCTAGTTTTAGTCTTAATGCACCAAGGGCATCTGCTACAACACTCTTTTTATCGGCAACAAATAATAGTAAATCTCCATCAGCCGCATCAAGTGTAGCCTTGATTGCTTGTACATCCTCTTCGTTGAAGAATTTAGCAATTGGGCCCTTTAAGCCTTCAGCATCTACTTTTAACCAAGCAAGGCCTTTTGCACCGTAGACAGCGACAAATTCAGTTAAAGCATCAATATCTTTACGAGAATATTTTTCGGCTGCGCCTTTTACATTAATGGCTTTTACCTGGCCGCCATTTGCAACGGCTGCAGCAAACACCTTAAAACCTGAATCCTTCACGATTTCAGAAAGGTCCACAAGTTCTAATCCAAACCGTGTATCTGGTTTATCAGACCCGAAGCGGCTCATTGCCTCTGCATAGGTCATACGCGGGAAACTTGCAGGGACTTCCACCCCTTTAACTTCCTTCATCAATCCAGATAACATTTTTTCCATCATGCTGATAATGTCTTCTTGACTTAAGAAGCTTGTTTCAATATCGACTTGGGTAAATTCCGGTTGACGGTCTGCACGCAAGTCCTCATCACGGAAACAGCGGGCAATTTGATAATAGCGTTCTACTCCGCCCACCATTAATAATTGTTTAAACAACTGTGGTGATTGTGGCAATGCATAGAACTCACCTGGATGGACACGGCTAGGCACTAAATAGTCACGTGCTCCCTCTGGTGTACTTTTTGTTAAAATTGGTGTTTCAATATCTAAGAAACCCTCACTGTCAAGATAGTTTCGTATATGTTTTGTTACCTGATGGCGCATCTTCAGCGTCTCAAACATAACCGGGCGGCGAAAATCTAAGTAGCGATATTTTAAGCGGATATCCTCTGAGGCATCTGTCCGATCAGAAATCTGAAACGGCGGCGTTTTCGCCTCATTGATAATCGTTACTTCTTCAGCCTGAACTTCAATCGTTCCGGTTGTAATGTTTTCATTAATGGTTCCTGCTTCACGGCCGACAACAGTTCCGACCACATTTAGAACATACTCGTTACGGATTGTTTCTGCAATTTCCAGTGCTTCCTTTGATGTATCTGGATTAAACACTACTTGAACAATTCCGGAACGGTCGCGCAAATCAATAAAGATTAACCCGCCGAGGTCACGGCGTTTTTGAACCCAACCCTTTAATGTTACCTTCTCACCTACTGCTGATTCTGGAACTTCTCCACAAAAATACGATCTGCCAAACATGTTTATCCCCCTTTTAAGCTTGCAATTCCTGGAATTGTTTAATAAATGTGTTTAGGTCTAATTCTACTTGTTCACCTGTAGCCATATTTTTAACATTAATTTTGTTATTTTTAAGCTCATCGTCTCCAAGTATCGCTACATATTTAGCCTTTAAACGGTCAGCTGCTTTAAATTGGGCCTTGATTTTCCGGTCCAAGTAATCTCTTTCCGCAGAAAAACCAGCCATTCGAAGCTGCTGCAATAGTCCGACGGTATAATCCTTTGCTTCTTCCCCAAGTGAAGCTACAAACACGTCGATTCCTTGATTGATTTCAAGATCAATACCTTCCGCATTAAGGGCAGCAATAAACCGCTCAATACTTAAAGCAAAGCCGATACCAGGTGTCTCAGGGCCGCCAATTTCTTCTGCAAGCCCGTTATACCGTCCGCCTCCGCAAAGGGTGGTAATGGCTCCAAAGCCCTCCGCGTTACTCATAATCTCAAATGCAGTATGGTTATAATAATCTAAACCGCGGACTAAGTTTGGATCGACTTCAAATGGAATATCGAGCTGCGTTAAATACTGTTGTAATTTTTCAAAATAAGCTTTTGAAAAATCATTCAAATAATCTAAGATTGAAGGCGCCGTTTTCATTAATTCGTGGTCACGGTCCTGCTTACAATCCAGGATTCGAAGCGGATTTTTTTCAAGACGGTTTTGACAGTCATGACAAAACTCCCCAATCCGAGGTTTGAAATGATTCACAAGCGCCTCACGGTGAGCCGTCCGGCTTTCTCTATCCCCTAAGCTGTTGATGATAAGTTTTAGCTTCTGCAATCCCATTTCTTTATAGAGATTCATGGCTAAAGAAATTACCTCTGCATCGATCGCTGGGTCGTTACTGCCTAATGCCTCCACACCAAATTGAACAAACTGGCGGAATCGTCCTGCCTGCGGGCGTTCATAACGGAACATAGGTCCCATGTAATAAAGCTTTACAGGCTGATTAGCAAGACCAAACATTTTCTTCTCTACAAACGAGCGGACGACTGCCGCTGTTCCTTCAGGTCTAAGCGTTATACTGCGTT
Organism: Bacillus sp. OTU2372; assembly: GCF_038440275.1. Classification (NCBI taxonomy): domain Bacteria; kingdom Bacillati; phylum Bacillota; class Bacilli; order Caryophanales; family Bacillaceae; genus Bacillus; species Bacillus sp. OTU2372. Next base: position 29,239 of record NZ_JASATK010000018.1, on the reverse strand, counting down.
TGCCTCTGTCTTCAAAGGTGTACATTTCTTTTTGGACAATATCGGTGCTATCTCCAACGCCTCTAGAAAAAAGATCTGTATGTTCAAAGATTGGTGTACGAATCTCTTGATATTGGTATTTTTCACAAAGTTCTCTTGCTTTTGCTTCAATTAGCTGCCACTTTTCTACTTCACCAGGCAGTATGTCTTGCGTGCCTCTCGGGATGCTGATCGACATGGTGATTTACCTCCTTTATAAACATAACGCTTATGTAGATATTGTTAAATAGACGCTGTTAGGGGTGCTTGCTTTTTCTGGAAACACAAAAAAACTCCCATCCCTTGTAGTCATACAAGGGACGAGAGTTTTAGTCCCGCGGTGCCACCCTAGTTGAAGAACATGAAAAAATGCTCTTCCTCTTAAACAGTTAACGCCTGCAACGTTCATCTCCTACTAAAGCAGCTGCTTTTTCAGAGAGAAGCCTACGGAGTGTTCTTTCACTAAGGTACATGTAGAAATGCTTTCAGCCTAAGGCATTTCCTCTCTTTTCATGGATTATCTTAATTACTATGCTCCATCATTGGTTATTCCGAAATATCTTTTATATTTATATAATAATACGTAGCAACAATGGTAATGTCAAGAGACATTTAAGACCTTCCCATATGTTTTTTTAACTTTCTGACATCACCCATCGTCAACCCAAATTCAGATGCAAGTTCAATGGAGTTCGAATGACCCTCTTTTTGGATAAAATCATGAAAATCTACTCCAAAAAGACGGCCATCCATTGACTGTATGTTCATTCCCTTTTCACTCGACCTCATAACCCAATCACCTCAGTCTTTTTTTCTAGTATTTCCACTCTGGTAAAAATCTTACATGTTTATGTGATTTTTATGGCTTACTTCTAGTAAAATTAGCGTAATTAACCAATTAAGGAATGAATTTCTGGCTTTTTTACGATAAAATAAACAGAAGAAGGAGGTTACGATGACAAAAAAGTATACACTGCTCTTATTCACTATTATTCTCGCTTTCGGTACCTTCCTGCCGCAAGGAATAGGCAATGCCTCAAGTGGTTCTGTTACGATATCCACAGATACGGTAAATGTCCGCAGCGGCCCAGGATTAAGCTATCCCAATATCATGACAGCAAAACGAGGCGAACAGTATCAAATTGTAAAAGAAAAAGATGATTGGATTGAGATTAAATTATCGTTAGGCCAAACTGGCTGGATAGTCAATTGGCTCGTCACGAAGGACGATGAATCAAATTCAGGGACCGAAGCAACAAGTACTGGAAGCAAAAAAGCAAAAGTTAATACCGATCAATTAAGAATACGTTCCGGTCCTGGGACAAGCTTCCCGATGGTAGGCTCTTTAACTCAAGGTCAAGAGGTAACAGTCCTTGACCAAAATGAAAATTGGTATAAAATCAGCAGCCTCTTCGGTGAAGGATGGGTCATTCGAGAATTCTTAGATCTCCAAACCGGACAAAATAATTCTTCCTCGGATTCATCTGAAAATACCGAAATGGGGAAAGTGAATGCCGATACAGTTAACATAAGAGAAGAGCCTTACGTCTCAAGTGCAATTGTCGGAAAACTAACAAATGGGACGGACGTCTCTATTATCTCCAAACAAAATAAATGGCTGAAAATTAGTTTTTCAGATATTAAAGGCTGGGTAAGAGCGGAGTTTATTGACACTCAATCAGAGACTTCAAATGATACCCAAACAGAAAGTGTAACAGGGGTCACTGGAACCGTAACTGCGGAAAGTTTAAGTGTCCGTTCAGACTCCTCGCTAAACTCGGACATCATTGGTACTGTTTCACAGGACCAACAGTTTACTATTTTAGATGAGAAATATAATTGGGTAAAAATAGAGTATAAGTCTGGTAGTTTTGGCTGGGTATCAGGCTTGTTTCTTGAGAAAACGACAGCTTCTTCTCAAGGAAAACAACCATTAAAAGTAACTACTGTTACGATTTTACATAACGGAACAAATATTAGAAGAGACGCAGATGCCCAATCCGAGGTAGTTGCCCTGGCTGATGAGGGAGATCGGTTTACGGTAAAAAGGATTGTAAATGACTGGTACGAGATACAATTAAGGAACGGAAAAACAGGCTACGTGGCTGGATGGATCGTTTCAAACAATGGGTCCAATCAGCAAATTCATAAAGGCGGAGCCGAAAGCTACCTTAAAAATAAAACAATTATCCTCGATCCAGGACATGGTGGCGGAGATAATGGAACAACAGGTGCGAACGGTACACTAGAAAAAGAACTGACACTTCGAACCGCACGACTACTATACGATAAATTAAGAGCGGCCGGAGCCAATGTCTACCTTACTAGAAGTACGGATACATTTATTCCCCTGCCATCTCGGGTGTATGCGGCCACGGCAAATGGAGCCGATGCCTTTATCAGCCTGCATTACGACAGCAGCCTAGACCGAAGTTCACGGGGAATGACAGGCTATTATTATTATGACTATCAAAAAGGACTGGCAGATTCGCTTTATACTTCCACCATTGCCCAAACGGATTTAAGTGGGCGTGGAGTAAGATTTGGTGATTTCCATGTCATCCGGGAAAACAGTCAAACAGCTGCTCTCATTGAACTGGGGTATTTGAGTAACCCCCAAGAAGAAATTACCCTTAACTCAAGTATGTTTCAAGAAAATGCAGCTTCGGGGCTATATGTTGGCTTGGCGCGGTATTTTAAAAATAACTAACTAATTGCAAGGCTCCGGAATGTTTATTCTTCCGGAGCTTTTTTTTGTGAAAATTAGATGGCGGGTTGGCCAATTTGTTAATATCGGCCCATTTTTTGTTAATAAAATAAACAACATCTCTAATCCAACAAAAAAAGCCCGGCATGAATGCCAAGGCTGCCTACTTGCTTTCTACAATCAACGTTACAGGGCCATCATTGATTAATTCCACATCCATCATGGCGCCAAACACACCAGTTTCAACAGTAATTCCCTTGTCACGAAGCATCTGATTAAAGGCTCCATATAAGACCACTGCCTGTTCAGGCCTTGCCGCTTCCATAAAGTTAGGTCTGCGGCCTTTTCGGCAGTCCCCATACAGGGTGAACTGGGAGACAGAGAGAATTTCTCCGCCAACATCCAATAAAGAATGATTCATTTTCCCATCATGATCTTCAAAGATCCGTAAGTTAGCAATTTTATCCGCTAAATAGGCGGCATCCTCTTCCTTATCCTCGTGTGTCACCCCAACCAGCAGGACAAAGCCTTTGGTAATCTTTCCGGTTATTTCACCATCGACAGTTACCTTAGCCTCTTTGCTGCGCTGTACTACTATTCTCATGCTAGAAACTCCTTAATTCATGATCCGGCGAACCGAATAAATATCTGGGATTTGCTTAATGCGCTCCACAACCTTTTGGAGGTGGTTAACATTATGAATGGCAATCGACATAATAATCGTCGCCATTTTATTCCGATCAGACTTCCCGGTAACAGCTGAAATATTGGTCTTCGTCTCACTAACCGCTTGGAGTACCTCATTAAGGAGCCCTTGACGGTCATAACCGCTGATTTCGATATCAACGTTATACTCCTTACGGTCGTTCAAGGAAGATTCCCACTCAACCGGAATCAATCTAGATTGAGCATCATTGGAATCAATATTAGGGCAATCGGAACGATGGACAGAGACACCGCGCCCCTTCGTAATAAAACCAACAATTTCATCACCTGGAACTGGACTACAGCATTTTGACAGCCGGATTAACAGGTTATCAATCCCTTGAACCCGTACACCTGATTCCCGCTTTTTCGTTGACGGGAAGGCTTTTAAATCGGTAATGGCATTGGCAATGGTTGCCGATTGTTCCTTATCACGTTTTTTCCGTTCTTTTTCCGTTAAGCGATTTGCCACCTGCAAGGCTGTTACACCGTTATATCCAACTGCCGCATACATATCTTCTTCATTCATAAAGTTAAATTTCTCAGCGACTTTTTTCAGATTGTCCGGTGTTAAAATTTCTTTAAGATCAAATTCCATATTACGGATTTCTTTTTCAACCAGCTCTTTGCCTTTAATGACATTCTCATCGCGGCGCTGCTTCTTAAAGAATGCGCGAATCTTGTTCTTGGCTTGTGATGTCTGAGCCAGCTTCAACCAATCTTGACTTGGTCCGTATGAGTGTTTTGATGTGAGGATCTCAATGATATCGCCGGTCTTCAACTTATAATCCAGTGTCACCATTTTACCGTTCACTTTTGCGCCAATTGTCTTATTACCGATTTCAGAGTGAATCCGATAGGCAAAATCAATAGGAACAGAACCGGATGGCAGTTCGATAACATCACCCTTCGGTGTAAAAATAAATACCATATCGGAAAACAAATCAATTTTCAATGACTCCATAAACTCCTCGGCATTCGCCGTATCATTTTGGAACTCAAGGATTTCCCTAAACCAGGTAAGTTTCTGCTCGAAGGTCGAGCTATCGCTAATCGCTTTTCCCTCTTTATATGCCCAGTGGGCCGCAACCCCAAATTCCGCAATTCGGTGCATCTCGTACGTCCGGATTTGTACTTCAAGCGGATCTCCCTTTGGTCCAATAACCGTTGTGTGCAGGGACTGATACATGTTCGGTTTCGGCATCGCAATATAGTCCTTGAAACGACCTGGCATTGGCTTCCAGCAGGTGTGAATAATGCCAAGAACGGCATAGCAGTCCTTAATACTATTCACTACAATTCGAACCGCTAGCAAATCATAGATTTCACTGAATTGTTTATTTTGCAGTGCCATTTTTCGATAGATGCTGTAGATATGCTTTGGTCGCCCTGAAAGCTCTGCCTTAATAGATACTTCATCTAGGCGGCCCTTCACTTCTTCAACGACATCATCCAAATATTGCTCGCGTTCTGCACGTTTTTTCTTCATTAAGTTGACAATCCGGTAATATTGTTGCGGATTTAAATATCTTAATGCGGTATCTTCCAACTCCCATTTAATCTTAGAAATACCAAGACGATGAGCTAAAGGTGCAAAAATTTCAAGTGTTTCATTTGAAATTCGGCGCTGTTTCTCCATAGGAAGATGTTTAAGTGTCCGCATATTATGCAAGCGGTCAGCGAGCTTAATAAGGATCACACGTATGTCCTGCGCCATTGCCACAAACATTTTCCGGTGATTCTCCGCCTGCTGCTCCTCATGAGATTTGTATTTAATTTTCCCTAACTTTGTAACCCCATCAACAAGCATTGCCACTTCGCCGTTAAAAGCCTCTGCAATATCCCCTAAGGTTACATTGGTATCTTCTACAACGTCATGGAGAAAACCAGCCGCCACCGTTGCCGGGTCCATTTCAAGGTCGGCTAAAATACCGGCAACCTGAATAGGATGAATAATATATGGCTCTCCCGATTTTCTATATTGTTCACGATGGGCATGTTTCGCGTACTCATAAGCTTTTTTGACTAGTTCAACATGCTCATCATTCAAATACTTTCTGGTCTTGTCGATGACTTGGTCGGCCGTTAACACTTGATCGTTCGCCATGAAATCACCTTTATTTTCATCTCATTTTTTATATCAAAGTTTTTTGGAACTCTATCTTTTAGACTAAATCAAAATGTCTATCTATATAAATAATTTTGAAAAAAATTGTTACTAAATTAGAATGATTGTTACTATTATCGAAAAAAATAGCGAAGTTGTAAAGAGATTGTGCTGTTTTTTTACTAAATTACGAAATTTTTGTCGTTTTTTACTCTTATGGAGCTGCTCTACATGAGTTTCACGTTAAAAAACTCACCTTTACCATTATATAAAGAGAGCACTCGTTTCCTGAGTGCCCTCGATTCTCCATTAATAGTGCATCAATGTAAGAACATCGTAGCCGTCTAGTTTACTACGGCCTTCTAAATAGCTCAATTCTACTAAGAAAGCAATACCCGCTACAACACCGCCAAGCTGCTCTACTAACTTAATTGTTGCTTCAATCGTGCCTCCTGTTGCCAGCAAATCATCTGTGATTAACACCCGTTGTCCTGGTTGAATGGCATCTTTATGGATAGTTAAAACATCCTTACCATATTCCAAACCATAGCTTACCTTAATTGTTTCTCTTGGCAGCTTTCCTTCTTTACGGACTGGTGCAAACCCAACTCCTAACGAATAGGCAACCGGGCAGCCAATAATAAAGCCACGTGCTTCCGGTCCGACAATAATGTCAATCTGCCTGTCTTTTGCGTATGCTACGATTTGATCTGTTGCGTATTTATAGGCTTCACCATTATTCATTAAAGGGGTGATGTCTTTAAATTTAATCCCCGGTTTTGGCCAATCGGGTACGATTGTAATAAATTCTCTTAAATCCATTCTTCAATTGCCTCCTCAGATTCAACCGATCCTTGAATGACTTGATCGAACCAGCCTTTTAATTCTTGAAATGAGGAAAACAATAATTCTCTTTCAAGAGCATACTGGGCCTGTTTTGTTTGATAAGTTTTGGAATCAGTCAGGTCACGCTTTTGCGCTCCAGTTTTTAAAGTAATAAATCCATTGTTTATTGTAACAAAATCCAGTTCAGAAAACACCTTTGACATAAATTTTATCGTTTCCTGAGACCAGCCACGGTGTTTCGCGATAGTATCACCATGGAGTTTCAGGTCGATTGGGCCTTTTTTTAACAGAAGGGCATAGAACCATTTAAAATGATCGCGTGTAGGAATAGTGGAAAAATAATCGCTTGCTTCTTTAAAGAAATAAGCATAAATTCTTGCAGGTTCTTTTCCAGCGAACAATCCATTTAAAAGGTCTTTTGACGGAGGGAAATCCACTAATGCAACATTAGCTTTGTACCCATCAAACGCCTTAGCCTCTTCCATATCTTGAATAAAGATCACTTCAGACCGCAATTCAGGTTTTAATTTCTCAAGGTTTTCTTTATTAAAAATGATGATTTTTCTGTTTTCAGCAGGTACTGTGGTTTCGATATGATTCGCTCGCTTTTGCCCGCGAAAATCGAATAATTGCCACGAATGAACAGCCATATCATGAATAAAGATTTGTGGTTTACGTATATTATTCCATTCATTAATAGATAATTCTCCAATTAATGAAATTTTTGAGGCAGGTGAAATATGATCAACGAGAGTGCCCAAACCAAAACCAACTCCGTCAAGGGTTGAACCTTCTTCATTGACTAAAACCTTAAGATGGTTCTGTTCACTGCCAATTTTTCTCATACTTGTAATTGCCACATTTTCTATTAACACTTTTGGCTTCGGGTTATCCATTCCAAAAGGCGCCAGCAAACTAAGTTCATCTAATGACGATAAGCTAATATCTCCAAGACGAATCTCCTCATCGAGCTGTGTTATCGGAATTAAATCGGTATCCGTCAGCTGCTCGTCAGCAAGGCGGTTTAAGCGTTCACGAAGCTCTGCAACGTCTTCAAGTTTCAAAGTCATCCCTGCCGCCATCGGATGTCCGCCAAAATGCGGCAGAAGTTCTCGGCAGGTGGATAAATTTTTAAATAAATCATAGCCAATAATACTTCTTGCCGAGCCTTTGGCGACCCCTTTATCCGGGTCAAAATTCAGCACAATCGTTGGCCGATAGAACTTTTCGACAAGTCTTGAGGCAACAATTCCAATAACACCGGGATTCCAGCCTTCTTTACCAATAACAAGTACTTTATTGGTCTCAATTGGGTAGTTTTTTTCAACCTCTTCGATCGCTTCAACCGTAATAGCATTGACAATCTCCTGCCTTGTTTTATTTAAGGCATCCATTTCTTCTGCTAAGCTTTGCGCTTCGTGCGGGTCGTCAGTCAATAACAATTGAACGGCTAAATCGGCATCTTCCAGCCTGCCGACCGCATTTATTCTAGGTGCAAGTGTAAATCCAATCGTCTCTTCATTGATCGACATCAGATCCACACCAGCTACTTTTAAAATTGCTTTAAGTCCAATATTTTGAGTTACTTTAAGTTTTTCGAGGCCTTTTTTAGCGATAAGGCGATTTTCACCTTTTAACGATACTAAGTCAGCAATCGTGCCAATAACGGCGATTTCAAATAAATGCTCGGGAACTTCCCCATACAATGCATGGGCCAGTTTAAAAGCTACTCCTACTCCGGCCAGTTCACGAAATGGATAAATGCTATCAGGCAGTTTTGGATGAATGATTGCAAGGGCCTCTGGTAAAACCGGTCCAGGTTCATGGTGATCGGTAATAATAAGATCCAAGCCAATTTCTTGTGCAACTGCTGCTTCATGAACGGCAGCTATTCCTGTATCGACGGTAATAATCAATTTTATACCATTTTCCGCCGCCTGACGGAATGCGGGTTCGTTTGGTCCATAACCTTCTGTAAAACGATTAGGGATATAAAATTGGACGTTTGCCCCTAAATCACGAAGTGTAATCATTAACACCGAGGTGCTGCTTACACCATCTGCATCATAATCTCCAAAAATGAGGATAGGTTCTTGTTTTTCAATCGCCTCACGAATTCGCTTAACCGCTGTTTCCATTCCTTTTAATAAGAAAGGATCGTGAAACTCATCTTTTCCAAATAAAAAATACCGAGCAGAGTCTACGGTATTAAGTCCACGGTTTACAAGTAGGGATGCAACTAGCGGTGTTATCTTCAATTCATTTACAAGCATTTGGGCGAGATTGTGATCAGAATTGCGAACAATCCATTTTGTTTTTGATTTTAACATTGGTACGTTCACCCCTCAGACTTTCTAATTATACAGGAGCCTATCAAAGCTTTCAATCAAAAGAAAAAACTGCAAAAAGATTTGCAGTTTTTTCACACATACTAGACTTGAGGCTGATCAGAGTATTTTCTTTTTTCCTTAACGGTTCTAATGACACCCTTCTTTTTCAGTTCCTTACACTTCATAACATACCATAAAGAGCCTGCGACAAAGACGGATGAATAAACACCGACAATTAATCCGACAAACAATGCAATTGAGAAATTACGAATTGAAGGACTTCCAAAAATCATTATGCATGCTGTAGTAACTAGTACTGTAAAAACTGTATTAATGGAACGAGTTAACGTTTGACGAATACTTACGTTTACCACATCAGCAATATCCTGAACCGTTTTAAGACGTTTTTTCTTTTGCATATTTTCACGAACCCGGTCAAACGTAACAATTGTATCATGGTTTGAATAACCAACAATCGTCAAAATCGCCGCGATGTAGTTTAAATCTACTTCAAGTCTTGTGATACTGAAAATGGCAATCATAAAGAATGCGTCGTGAAGGATGGCAGCAATAGCTGCAATGGCCATATAGGCTTCAAATCGGATTGAAACATAGAGAATGATGCCTATTGATGCCAGCAGTACGGAAATAAAGGCATTTTTCGCCAGTTCTTTACCTACAGTCGGAGAAACTGTGCTGACATTCGGCTCATAGCCATATTCCTTTTTAAAATCTGCTTTTAAAGAAGCAATCTCATTTTTAGACAATACACCAATCATTCGAACAGCACCAATTTGATTGTTGTTACCTGAGATTACTACATCATCCGGTTTTAATCCGCGATTAGTAAAAGCGCTTCTAACCTCTTCTGTAGTTAATGGCGTCTTCGATTGTACCTCTATACGAGTACCACTTGAAAAATCAATACCTAAGTTCAAGCGGAAAATAGCAAGAACGATAACACCTGCGAGAATAAGAGTTCCAGATAAAATAAATACTTTCTTTCTTAATCCAATAAAATCAATTTTATCGAATCTGGTTGGCAGGTCGACAGTATCAACGTTGTCATTAATACTTTTAATTTGTGAAGGATGTACGGCAAACCAACCAGGTTTTTTATTAAAGATACCACTCTTCACCCATAGTCCTAATAGCAGCCTTGACCCGTATACATTGGTCAAAAAGCTCATTAGAACACTCACAATTAACATAGTCGCAAACCCTTTAACAGAACTTGTCCCATAGAAGAATAACACACATGCGGTAAGAATGGTTGTTAAGTTTGCGTCAAATATAGCTGTAAAGGCATGTTTCTCTCCAGCTTCGAACGCTGATTTTAGGCTTCGGCCTACCTTTAATTCTTCACGAATTCGTTCATAAGTGATGATGTTGGCATCTACTGCCATACCTACCCCGAGGATGATTGCAGCAATCCCCGGCAGGGTCAGGACTCCATTCATCCAATCGAAAATTAATAGCACTAGATATGTAAAAATGGTTAACGTAATCGTAGCAATAAACCCTGGAAAACGATAATAGAAAATCATGAATAAATAGATGATTATTATACCGACAATTCCAGCAAAAACTGTTTCATGTAAGGCCTGTTCCCCAAACTTAGCCCCAACAGAAGTGGAATAAACTTCCTTCAGTTTTACAGGTAAGGAACCAGCATTTAATAGAGAAGCCAAAGTTTGCGCTTCTTTTGCTGTAAAGCTGCCGACAATGGAAACGGAATCCTGATTAAAGATCTCCTTTACAGTCGGAGCCGATAAAAATTTTGGCTTTGCTTTGGTTACTTCCGTTTTAAAGGAATCTTTTCCTTCTTCAAAATCCAGCCAAATAACTAGGTAATTGTTTGGCGCCATATTCATAATTTTTTCAGAGACTTTACGGAATTTATCAGCACTTTTTAATGATAAAGTAACGCTTGGTGCCCCATTTTGATCAAAGGTTTGCTTAGCTCCCCCTTGCTTCAGATCAGACCCGTCCATCATTAATTTGTCATTGGCATCCCGGAAAGTAAGATTTGCTTGTGTGGACAAGATTTCCCTTGCTTTGTTTTGGTCTTTTACGCCGGCAAGCTGAACACGAATTCGGTTAGTACCTTCAATTTGAATGCTAGGTTCACTTACTCCTAGGACATTAATCCGTTTATCGAGGGCTTCTGCAGTACTAGCCAAGACGTCCTTTGTAATTTTTTGCCCTTTTTTCGCTGGCTGAACCTCGTATAAGACCTCAAATCCACCTTGAAGGTCCAGTCCAAGCTTCATATTATTTAAGATGTTCTTTGTTGTTGCTCCAATTGTGCTTCCAAAAATGAGAATCAAAAGAAAGAAAGCAATAATTCTACTACGCTTTACCATTATGTAATGTTCCTCCTTAGTGCATGTGAATAAAGCACTGTACGTTTACCCCTATTTAAGAATAATGAAAAAGTCACTTCTTTCATTATGAAATAACTTATACAGGCTGTCAATTTAACATTTTTTCTTATTTAAAAAGCTCCTTAAGCTCTTCTACATTATCAATCGAGAATTCGGAAGTTTTATAGGATTCGATTGTTACATAATTTAGATAGTCACTTACCCTAACAGAGAGAATATCCTGGATCATTTCGTGAAGCCTCATCTCATGTTTTACCTTTTTCCACTTTTTCTTTACTAAGAATTCCCAAAAACCTTGTTCTGATACAGAATCAATTCCCAGCAGTCGAAACTCCTCTAATTTGCTTTTTATTGCCGGCTGTACTTGGGTACGGAACTCTTCGTTTACGTGACTATTATCCATTCTCTCTGCCTCCCCAAAATCTCGTTTGAAAATTCACCGTTTATCAAAACCATTCAAAAAGCTGATACAACTTGTCATGCTTTGTCCACCACTAGGCATATAGTTAATTGTATATGAATTCTTCTTATTTGAGAAGGTGGGAACCTAAATGTCGAAGTTTTTAAAAGGGACTTTTATCCTTTTAGTTGCAGGTTTTATCACAAGAGTCCTAGGCTTTATTTATCGGATTGTTCTGGCAAGAAGTATAGGCGAAGAAGGCGTCGGTTTATATATGATGGCATATCCTACGTTCATTCTTGTTGTAACGATTATTCAGTTAGGTCTTCCGGTTGCTATCTCGAAAAACATTGCAGAGGCGGAGGCCAAAGGTGATCATGCCGAAATCAAAAAAATCCTAGTCGTATCCCTGGCGATCACGGTGGGTTTATCGATAATCTTTACACCAGCATTGATTTTACTGGCACCTATTCTATCAACCACACTCTTTACCGACCCAAGAACATACTATCCTCTGATCGCGATTGCCCCAGCACTTCCAATTATCGCAGTGGCATCTGTGTTGCGAGGATACTTTCAAGGCCGGCAAAATATGCGTCCATCAGCCATTTCACAAATACTTGAACAATTTGTCCGAATTACGTTAATCGCTACAGCCACTAAAACATTTCTCCCTTACGGAGTGGAATATGCGGCGGCAGCGGCCATGGCAGCCTCCGTTTTAGGTGAATTGCTTTCTCTCGGTTATCTACTGACTACCTTTAAATTAAAAAAACGGTTTAAGCTGAGAAAAAACTTTTTTCAATTTGTTCAAAAAGGAAAGCGAACTTTTAAAGACTTAATGGAAATCGCTCTGCCTACGATGGGAAGCAGAATGATTGGCTCGATATCTTGGTTTTTTGAACCGATTGTCGTGGCCCACAGTCTAGCCCTAGCAGGTGTGCTTGCCGGCGATGCTACAAAGCAATATGGTGCCTTAACCGGTTATGCCATGCCGTTGTTAATGCTGCCTTCCTTTGTTACCTTTTCGCTGGCAACCTCCCTTGTACCTGCTATTAGTGAGGCCAATTCTAAGAATCAACATAATATTATTGAATATCGATTACAGCAAGCATTGCGGTTTGTGTTTTTAACAGGCGGACTTGCCGTGATTATCCTCTATGTATTAGCGGACCCGCTCATGCACCTGATGTACGGCTCTACAAAAGGATCCTTTTTTATCCGTCTTATGGCTCCATTTATGTTGGTTTACTACTATCAAGGGCCCTTACAGGCAGTGTTACAGGCCTTAAACCTTGCGCGAGCAGCGATGATTAATAGTCTAATTGGTTCAGTTGTTAAAACAGCTGTAATTTTCTTACTTGCCTCTCAAGCCTCATTCGGGATTAATGGCGCTGCCCTAGGGATTGTCGTTGGTTTTGTCCTTGTAACCGGACTACATTTTGCAACCGTATTAAAGAAGGTTTCCTTTTCCTTTTATACAAGAGACTATTTAAAGGGATTCCTCGTGATGGGGCTCTCAGGCTGGCTGGGCTATTATCTTTTTGAACATTTCCTTTTACAGGAACATTTAATTGTGCGTGTCATCACAGCGGCATTCGCTATGATAGTTTCTTATATTGTCATGCTTGTTTTATTCCGCCTAATTAAAAAAGAGGAACTAAAGCGGATTCCATGGTTCGGAAACCTAATCCCTTCGTGATCAGAAAAGCGGACTAGTCGCTGGGCGCTGGAGCTGGACAATTTTCAAAGTCGAATTTAATTTAAACCAACTAAAAGAAGACATGCCTTATGGGCGTGTCTTCTTAATCGTAGTCCTTTAAATCGATATAAAAGTTTCCATTTTCAAAACTGCAAAAAGAAATGTCTTTAATTTCCCGGTATCCCTTCTTTTTCAATTCCTGCCGGAGCCAGAGATTTGTTTTATTGATCCGTTTTAGATTTTCTTCGTCAATTTGTCCATCCATTATTAAAGGGATCGTGATGTCGCCCTGCTTTGTCGGATCTTCAGGATTTTTTAATTTTTCTATCACAGATAAACTTCCGGAGGGCTCTAAAATAGCAAATTCAACGTCCGCAATACTGCGGATGTCCTTTTCTCTTAATTGCACCATTAAATCATCAAAATTATAGCGCTGCTTCCGCATGGCCTTCTCATCAATCTTTCCTCTGTTAATAATAATGATTGGTTTCCCATCAACTAAATCACGAAACCTTTTACTCTTTAATGATAATATTGCCATGATTATCTGAATGGCCATTAAGACTAACATGGGAACCATCGTGTGTAATAACGGAGAACGATGATTCTCAATGGAAACGACCGCCATCTCACCGATCATAATAAATACGACAAGATCCAGAATACTAAGTTCACCAATTTCGCGTTTGCCCATCACCCGAAAAATAATCAGGATGAGGATATAAAATACAATGGTCCGAAACACGATCGATACATATTCCACTATTGGTCCGCCCCTTTTTTTAAATCACAGAATAGTATCGGGTTTATTCTAAGCATTTATGAAAGGAAGTTAGTTCCAAAAAATAATGGCCGTGCAGAAATATCTATTCTACTTTGTGTTTAGCCTGAATACGCTTGTACTAGGAAGAATAACTGTCTAGGACTTGGCCAGCTAAAAAAGAGGAAGGTATGGTCTTGGAACGAAGGGGGAGAGTTAAAATCGAATCGAAAAGCTTTGGGGTATCCATACTGTATGGATTAATTTTTATTTTTGCCTTTGCCCTAGTTTGCAGTCTTATTTTTGCGTTTATCCTTCGATTTACATCCGCTCAAGAGGGATCACTTCAATATGTGATTACAGCCTTATCATTCATCGGGCTGTTTGGCGGCGGTTTTCTTTCAGGAGGAAAACGAAAAGAAAAAGGCTGGCTTATCGGGGGACTAACAGGGATTATTTATTCATTTGTTGTCTTTTTGTTTCAATACCTTGGCTATGACCGCTTGTTTGATGCGGAACAAGTAATATATCACACCTGCTATACATTGATTGCGATGATGGGCGGAATATTGGGAGTAAATATAGCTGCCAACAATTCTCGGAGGTCGGCGTAAGTAAAGCGGAAGCGCCTTGAACAGGGAAAAAGTAGTTCATTTTTTCCTAGGCGCTGCAGCTAGATCATTTTAAAGTCATTTAATACTTTCTTATCTAATAGAAAAGGAAGCCATACATGTATGGCTTCCTTTTTATGATTCCTTATTTGTTAAGGCTTACGCTTCCTTCACTTGCACCAGCTGCGGATTCAGTTACTTCACGGATGGCATTGCGGTCATATGTAAGACGGCTGCCGTCACCACATTTAATCACAACTTTATTATCGTCAATCGAGTCAATAAAGCCATGAAGACCACCAATCGTGACGATTTTATCCCCTTTTTTCAATTCGTTTTGCATGTTCGCAACCTTTTTTTGGCGCTTTTGCTGTGGACGAATTAATAGGAAATAAAATAACACAAACATTAATATTAATGGAATGATTGTACCAATACCTTGCATCTTGTTCCCTCCTTTCAAAAAAGTTCCATTAGAAATTTTTCGCGTTAGGCTTGTTAAAACCATAACGTTCAAAAAACTCTTCGCGGAAATCTCCAAGCCTGTCTTCCATGATGGCTTGTCTGACCTTCTCCATTAATCTTAACAGAAAATAGAGATTATGGTAAGACGTTAAACGAATTCCAAACGTTTCATCACATTTAATTAAGTGACGGATATAAGCTCTCGAGTAATTTCGGCATGTATAGCAATCACACTCAGGATCAAGCGGTCCAAAATCCCGGGCAAATTGTGCATTCTTCACCACAAGGCGTCCAGTGCTCGTCATTAACGTACCATTTCGGGCAATTCGTGTTGGCAATACACAATCAAACATATCAATTCCTCGAATCGCTCCGTCAATCAAAGAATCCGGTGAGCCAACTCCCATTAGATAGCGAGGTTTATTTGTTGGCAACATTGGTGTGGTAAATTCAAGGACACGGTTCATGACATCCTTTGGCTCTCCGACTGATAACCCGCCTACTGCATAACCTGGGAAGTCAAGTGAGACAAGGTCATTTGCACTTTGTTTGCGGAGCTCTTCATATTCGCCGCCTTGGACGATCCCAAATAATCCCTGGTCTTGTGGACGCTGATGAGCATTTAAACAGCGCTCAGCCCATCTTGACGTCCTCTCAACGGACTTTTTCATATATTCAAAAGTGGCAGGAAACGGCGGGCACTCATCAAATGCCATCATAATATCGGAACCTAGGGCATTTTGAATTTCCATAGCCTTTTCCGGTGATAAAAATAGTTTCTCACCACTCATATGATTACGGAAATGAACTCCCTCTTCCTCAATTTTACGGAATTCACTTAAACTAAATACCTGAAAACCACCTGAGTCGGTTAAAATAGCCCGGTCCCAATTCATAAATTTATGAAGGCCGCCAGCCTCTTTAATGATTTCATGTCCAGGTCTGAGCCATAAGTGGTAGGTATTACTTAAAATAATCCCTGCACCCATTTCTTTTAAATCTTCAGGTGACATTGTTTTTACGGTTGCCAATGTCCCGACAGGCATAAACGCCGGTGTGTCAAAAGATCCGTGCGGTGTATGTACTCGACCAAGCCTGGCCCCCGTTTGTTTACATGTTTTAATTAATTCATAACGAATCGCAGTCAAATTGTTGTCTCCTTCCTACTGCTTACACTAGATGATGAACATTGCATCACCAAAGCTGAAAAAGCGATACCGTTCAGCGACGGCTGTATTGTAGGCATGCAAAATATTCTCTCTGCCAGCTAAAGCACTAACCAACATGATCAGTGTGGACTTTGGCAAGTGGAAATTAGTAATCATACCGTCAATGGCCTTAAATTCATAGCCAGGATAAATAAAGATACTTGTCCAGCCACTTCCGGCGGTAAATTGTCCATTATTTGCAGATGCTATGGTTTCTAATGTCCTTGTTGATGTGGTTCCAACTGTTACAATTCTTCCCCCACTCTGCCTAACCTCGTTCAGCAGCTTTGCGGTGCCTTCTGTAACCATATAAAATTCAGCGTGCATATCGTGCTCCAATACATCTTCCACACTGACAGGGCGGAAGGTCCCAAGGCCTACATGAAGCGTGATAAATGCTATATGTACTCCTTTTGCTTTGATTTCCTCCAACAGGGACTCCGTAAAGTGAAGACCTGCAGTTGGAGCAGCGGCCGACCCCGGTTCACGGGCATATACCGTCTGATAACGATCACGGTCGTCCAGCTGTTCTTTTATATAGGGAGGCAGCGGCATTTCACCTAACTGATCAAGTACCTCGTAGAATATACCAGTATATTTAAACTCTAATACTCTGCCGCCATGGTCTGACTCGTCGATGCAAACGGCTGTAAGCACTCCATCGCCAAAGACGATTTCTGTCCCTACCTTCACTCTTTTTGCCGGTTTCACAAGTGTTTCCCACTGATCGCCTTCAAGTTGTTTTAAAAGAAGGACTTCAATCTTGGCACCGGTATCGTTTTTCACACCAAAAAGGCGTGCAGGCAGTACCTTGGTATCATTTAAAACAAGGCAGTCCCCTTCACGCAAATATTCAGTGATATTTTTAAACACTTCATGCTTGATTTCGCCTGTTTGTTTATTTAAAACCATCAATCGGCTGTCGGTCCTTGTTTTTAGAGGGACTTGAGCAATTAGTTCTTCAGGCAAGTGAAAATCAAATAAATCTACTTTCATATCTAACACACCTTACTTATATGAAATCTTCCAAACAGGTAAAACTTAAGTTTATTCCATTGGCACCTCCATGCCAAAATGGTGATATACTGCACCAGTTACGACCCTGCCACGCGGGGTTCGCTGTAAAAAGCCGATTTGCAGGAGGTATGGTTCATACACATCTTCAATCGTTTCTGCCTCTTCCCCAATTGAGGCGGCAATCGTATCAAGCCCAACCGGTCCACCGCGGAACTTTTCTATAATACCTTTTAATAGCTTGTGATCAATATGATCAAGTCCTAAACGGTCAACCTGCAGTAATTCCAATGCTTGTCTTGCTAGGGACAGGTCAATTGTACCATTCCCCTTCACTTGTGCAAAATCCCTCACCCGGCGTAGAAGACGGTTGGCGATTCTTGGGGTTCCCCTTGCCCTTCTGGCAATTTCAGCTGCAGAAGGTTCATCCATTTCAGTTTCAAACAAATCAGCTGTTCTCAACACAATATTTTTTAGTTGATCTTCCTTATAATACTCGAGCCTGCACAAAACTCCAAATCGGTCGCGTAACGGAGCGGATAAAGAGCCTGCCCGGGTAGTAGCACCGACTAATGTAAACGGCGGAAGGTCAAGCCGGACGGACCTCGCACTTGGCCCTTTTCCGATGACAATATCCAGACAAAAGTCTTCCATCGCTGGATAAAGAACTTCTTCAATTGTCCGTGGGAGCCTGTGAATTTCATCGATAAATAAAACGTCCCCAGGTTCAAGAGAGGTTAGAATGGCAGCTAGATCGCCAGGCCGTTCGATAGCAGGTCCTGAGGTTGTCCGGATATTCACTCCCATTTCATTGGCAATAATAACCGCAAGTGTTGTCTTCCCTAATCCCGGAGGTCCATAAAGAAGAACATGATCAAGCGTCTCCTTCCGCATCTTTGCAGCCTTTATAAATATCTCGAGATTTTCTTTTACTTGAGTTTGCCCGATGTATTGCTTTAATGTTTGCGGCCTCAGGCTTTGTTCAATCGTAATCTCGCTTTCATTCACTTCACTCGATATAATCCGCTCGTCCATGAATTATCACCTATTTCAAAAGCCGCTGAAGGGCTTTTTTAATATATTGATCGGTTGAAAGCTGCTCTTTTTGTAATTCAGGAGAAATCTTTTTAATTTCTTTCTCAGAATAGCCAAGGGCTTTTAAGGCAAGGATGGCTTCTTCGAAGGACGAATTGACTAACTGCTCAGGCATTTGAAATTCATCCGCATTAAAAAGATTAGGAAAGTAATCGGGAACGATATCATGTAATTTCCCTTTCAGGTCAAGAATCATTTGCCGCGCTGTTTTTTTGCCGACGCCTGGAAATTTTACAAGAAAGCTTTCATCTTCATTTTCAATAGCATTTACCACTTGCTGGACTTCACCTGAAGCTAGAATGGCCAGCGCCCCCTTAGGGCCAATCCCCGAGACATTTAATAATTTGGTAAAAAGTCTCTTTTCCTCTCTTGTTTCAAATCCGTATAGGGCGATAACATCTTCGCGGACATAATGATAGGTATAAACCGTTACCATTGTTTCCATTTTACCGGCAAAAATAAACGGATTGGGTGTCGAAATTTGGTAGCCGATCCCATTATTTTCAACGACAATGTATTCTGGGCCGACAAATTCTACCATCCCTTTTATAAATTCATACAATCGTCTTCTCTCCCCAAATAAACCTCAAAGGTTTTTCTCTTGAAAAATCAGCTGTCTTTCATTTTAACATAAGTTCAGAAGGTTATTGAAGAAAATCGTTTCTTCCTAAAAAGTCTAATAATTCAGTATGTCTAAAGTTGAGATGGAGTAAAAAAAGCTATTAACATAAAAAAACAGGCTGATTTGACTCAATCAGTCTGAATTTGACACGTTTACTCTTTTTTTAAAGAATAAGGTTCAAATGTCTCTAAAACCTCAACATAATGATCTTTGGATTTAATTGGGATACCCTGAATTAATTCTTCTTGTTTTTTACTCTCCAGTTTCTTGATATCTATTTGAAAGAATGACTGAATAATCCGTGATTGTCCTGGCCGGCCATTAAAGATCGTTAAGACACCATCTTCTGTGACACCAAAAAATCCATTTGCTTTTAATAATGGGGAGATATCGTCAACCTGCTTTCGGAATACATAGGTTGACTCGTTAATGTTGGTAAGCTGCCATTGGTCATATTTAGCCCAAAAATTATCCATTTTCCAACATGTCTCGTGCACAAATTCCTGACTTACTTCCCCATCAAGATAGACTCTTTCCAAGATAACCGTCAAGTTGAACGGCTCTGTTCTCGGTGTTTGGTATTCCTGCTGTGCAGCCGAGCTTGTTGGTATTAGCCATGGAACACTTACGATAAACATGAAGAGAATAACAGCAAATACGGCTAATGTGTACCTGTACATTGCTATCCAAATGACCCTCATGTTACTCACCTCTTAATGTTAATTATTGAACATACCTTACAGTACTAGTTTAGCCTTTATTTGCCTTATTATCCTTTAGAAAATTATAAAAAAAGAGGCAAGCCCGAAAGCTTGCCTCTGGATTGAGACTGGATTAGTTACCACCCTTTTCCCTCTGAGCATCATTATGAATGTTCTTCATACGGCCCATCGTTCCATCGTCAGTAATAACCTGAACGTCTTTTCCTTTTGCGTAAGGCTGAACCGCGTTCTTAATAGCTTGTTTTGTTTCAGCTGACCGATCATGGTCATGCAAAGAAACCGAAACAATCACGGTATTGCCATAAGCAACAGATCTTACATTCCTGACATTATCGATATTTTCCACTTTGTTTCTAATTTTAGCTGTAAAACGATCCTGGAACTCTGGATCTGTCACTACCCCGTTGTTCCCATTTTTGGCACTCAAGTGACCGTGATAGTTCAGATCACTTGTGCTAAAACGGTTGTCACGCTGGAAAAAGTTCCGATCCGTTTTGGCTCTAGGGACCGTTGGATTTTGGGGATTCCCATTTTCATCTCTTTTTTGCATCTGCCTTCTGGTTTTTTCATCAACGGCTTGATCTTCCACGCCTAAATTATGGTCCATGATTTCCGTTATGGTACCATCATTGTCCCGTAGTATGTCATAATCGTTATTGGCGTGATTTTCATTTGAATAATAACCAATCGGCCGAGCTAGGTTATTTCCATTATTCCCAGCACGATTATTATCATTTGCACATCCAGTTACACCTAATAATAAAGAGAAGGAAAGAGGAATCATCCACTGTTTATTGTTCAAGCGATAAACCCCCTAGAGTACAATCTGAGCATAATATTCTGCTCATTTATAGGGTGTTATCTTCCGTTGTAATTCATTCTGATAAAATCATTTCACTTTTTCCTGTAATTGGCTGATAAATTTTTTCCGCAGATGAAATTGATTGACTGTTAAATCCATAACCTGCCTTATTTTTGCTTTGTCGGTATAGGCTTTTTGCCGAATCAGTCGATTCCATTCTCGAAAAATATCGCTCGGGAAAGCTAAGGCATACAAAAAGGCTTCTTCATCTAAATATTTTCCTATTTGCTTTAAACTTCCCAATTTATCCAATGACCAATCGATAGAGGGAAGAATTCGATTGGCATACTGTAAATAATCAAATGAGGGCGGGCCAATACTAATTAAATCAAAATCAATTAAATTCAGCTGTCCATTTTGGTCACGAAGAAAATTATGATAGGCGACATCGCCGTGAAGAATAACATCTTGTTCCTTTTGAAAAAAGCGTCGTTTTTTTATCATACCCGCCAGTGACCAATTGGCCCAAGATATCAATTCAGAAATCATGTAATCATCTAGATAATACTTTATTAAAGGAAGATTGCCCGAAAAGACTTTGAGTCTTTCCGTCCATTTTTCAATTAACAGACCCTTGGGCAGTAAAGTACGGTACCTATTTTCAACTGAAGCGGTTGTTTGATGAAATTGTTTCAACAAATCAAGCCCTTCTTGACGATTACGATGGGAATGATAGGAAAAGGCTGTTTTATGTGGAGGAATATATTCGATGCAGCCAAAATAGGTTCCCTCAAAAAAGAGCTGTTCTTTCATCGGATTAGTTAAGAATATATAGGTTTTCAAAAATCCCTCTGTTCTTAATGTTGCTGTAAAAGCCTCTTGAAGCTTTAGTCTGTTATGGGAACGATATCCTTTCATAATATAAGTATTACTTTCGGTTTTTAATAAATAAACAGACTTTTGAATCGGAACCAGCTGAATAATTTTTTCATAAAACTGTGATTTAAAATAAGAGAGGAGACGATTCAAGTAATCATCGTCTCCTTTTTGGCTGCGGGATGTTTTAATTGCTTTCATCACGGTAACCTGGCATACCGTAAGGATTTGTTCCAGCTGGTCCCACACCGTAAGGATTCATATATGGCGGATGAGCAACATTCATGGGTCCTGTATATGGTGCACTGTAAATTGGCGGTGTTGGCGGCACAAAGCTTGCCGGTGCGTTTGGTGGAACCATCCCAGCAGGCGGCATTCCTCCACCACAGCCGCAGTCACCTAGAGCTCCTGTTCCTACTGGCGGCCCTTGTGTTGGGGCTGTCGGCATATAAGGCATTTGTGCCCCTGCAGTAGGTGGAAGAAGGTCAGAAGATTCAAAATCATGTACACCCATTACTTGCGGTCCAGGTCCTCCCACTTGTGGATATCCGTATGGTGCGGTTCCCGTTCCGTAAGGATTAACCATTCCAGGGTTGCCATACATGGTACCAGGCGTTCCTGGAGGGGCTTGAGTCATTCCCCCTTGATATGAAGCGGGATAACCTTGAGCCCCTGCCATTGGTTCTCCAGGGTATCCTCCTGGCATTCCACTATACCCCATTGGCATCTGACCGTACCCAGCTGGCACTCCTCCATAGCCCATTGGGTTTTGACCATATCCAGCTGGCATTTCGCCGTAACCGGTTGGCATTTGACCGTATCCTCCAGGAACCTCTCCGTAGCCCGTCGGCATTTGCGCTGCACCGGCTGGCACTCCTCCATATTCAGCTGGCATTTGCGCTGGTCCGCCTGGTGCTCCTCCGTATCCTATTGGCATTTGGCTTGGTCCCGCTGGTGCTCCTCCATAGCCCATTGGCATTTGGCCTGGTCCGCCTGGCACTCCTCCATACTCCATTGGCATTTGGCTTGGTCCGCCTGGCATGCCTCCATAGCCCATTGGTGTTTGACCATAAGCGGCCGGGTCCATCATAGGCATTGGGGATCCCATTGCGGCTCCAGGATTATAAGCAGGGTTTACACCAGGCATTTGCGGCATGAACGATGATGACTCGTCATGGAAAAATTGCCCCGGCATAACCGAAGTACCGGCAACAGCTGGATTAAACCCAGGTGTTCCATGAACCATTCCAGGGTGTGGCAGATAACCTGCTCCTTGGACTGCAGGATAAGGCATAAAATGCGGCATCGGCATTCCATCAAATGGAGGGCAGAATCCAGGGCCTGGCATGACAGGTGTCATCGGTACACAATTTTCTTGCAGCGGCGGTGACTGAACCGGCATCTCTTGTATTGGTGCTGGTGGAGGAACTGGAATTTCTTTCTTTGGTTCTTCTTTGACCTCGGGAAGTATATTGGCAGGTTTAGGAGGAAGCTGTGGCTGGACGGTCATGTTTGTCATGTTAGACGTATAATAATTATTTATATCTATTTCCGGGATGATTTGCAGTGGCATTTTTGGAGTATATGGTGCTTTCGGTGCTTCTTTTATAATTGGCTGTTCTTTTACAATCGGTTGTTCTTTTACAATCGGTTTTTCTTTTACAATCGGTTTTTCTTTTACGATTGGTTGTTCTTTTACAATCGGTTTTTCTTTCACAATTGGTTGTTCTTTTACAATCGGTTTTTCTTTCACGATTGGTTGTTCTTTCACAATTGGTGCTTCCTTGATTGGCAGTGGAACTGGTTTTTCTTTGGCAAACGGATGCTCAGCAATGGGCATTTCCTTTTTAGTTCCTAAGTTGATTGACGTTTCCGGTTTCATTCCCATCGGTGCTTCTTTCTTTATCGATCCACCTGAAGTTGGAACTTTTATTTTCATACCGGGCATAATCATATCAGGGTTGCTGAGCTGTGAATTCAATTTTTTCAGCTCTTCAAAATTCACGCCGTACTTCTTGGCGATTTTCCAAAGAGTATCCCCTTTCTGTACGATATGGATCTTCACTCTGATTTCCCTCCTATGGCATAAGTCCATATAGTGTATGTGAAAATGGGCAAAGTGCTAATATACTTCAAAAAAACTTATGCTTCCTTTTATAAAATTATGAATAAGTCCCCAAAGATATGGCGAGATTGGTTTCGCTGATAAAAGGTCTTGTTTTGCCGATATATTAGAAAAAACCGCCGATATATCATCAAAGTAGAAAAATGACCCTTTTAAAAATAAAAAAAGATGCAATTAGATAAATTACATCTTTTTTTCGCTGTTTATGAATTTTTTAACATCCTGTCTAAGGCTAATTTTGCATTTTCAGTAATGTCTGATTCTACTTTAATGATATTGTTAGTTTCCTCTAATGTCTCCAAACTCCAAACTAAATGCGGCAAGTCAATCCGATTCATTGTCAAACAAGGACACATATGCGGATTTAATGAGATAATCTGTTTATCCGGGTGATCATTGATAATGCGTTTTACTAGATTCATCTCGGTTCCAATCGCCCAAGCTGAACCTGGCTCTGCTTTTTCGATTGTCTTGATAATATAACTTGTGGAGCCCGCCATATCGGCTAATTCAACGACTTCCCGGCGGCATTCCGGATGAACGATAATTTTCATATCGGGATATTGAACGCGTGTATCGGCGACGTTTTGAACGGTAAAGTTTTCATGGACAGAGCAATGCCCTTTCCAAAGTATCACTTTTATTTTTGAAACATCTCCCTCATATTCAAGGGCATTCGAGATTGGATTCCAAATCGCCATCTCATCTAATCCAATCCCTAAATCCGCTGCCGTATTCCGGCCTAAATGCTGATCAGGCAAAAATAAAATCCGTTCTTTGATACCTAACGCCCATTTAACCATTGTTTCTGCATTGGAGGAGGTGACAGTTGCTCCACCCTTTCCACCAACGAACGCCTTAATGGCCGCGGTTGAATTGATATATGTTAAGGGAAGGATCGTGTCTCCAAACAGTTCTTGAAGCTTTTCCCAAGCTCTTTCGGTTTGCTGGATATCGGCCATATCGGCCATTGAACAGCCGGCCCGCATATCAGGCAGAAATACCTTTTGATTGTCGCTTGTTAAAATATCGGCCGTCTCTGCCATAAAATGTACACCACAAAATACAATGAACTCTGCTTCCGTGTTTTCAGCCGATAATTGTGCTAACTTTAAAGAATCACCGGTTGCATCGGCGAACTGAATTACTTCGTCTTTTTGATAATGATGACCTGGAATAAACAGACGTGAGCCAAGCTGTTGTTTTACCTCGATTACGCGGTTTTCAAGTTCTTCCCTCGTCATTTGCTTGTATTTTTCAGGAATCATCACATTCTTTTGTAAAGTTTCTAAGAAGCTCATTCTACTCATCTCCTTTATCCCATATTACTTTTACACTTATATCAAGAGCTTTATAGGAATGGGTCAAAAGCCCGAGGGAAATATAATCTACACCTGTATCACGATAGTCAGCGATGTTCGCTAATTGGATACCGCCGGAAGCCTCAGTAATGATACCAGCTGGGACCAGTTTAATAAACTCCTTAATTTCATCAGGTGTTCGGTTATCAAACATAATTACATCCGCACCAGCTTGAACTGCTTCCAGCACTTGTTCTTCCGTTTCTACCTCAACCTCAACTTTTACCATATGACCAGCCTTTTTTCGGACAGCTTCCACTGCCTTTGAAATCGAGCCTGCGAACGAAATATGGTTATCCTTAATCATGACTGCATCGTATAAACCAAAGCGATGATTAAAACCTCCACCGCAGCGAACCGCGTATTTTTCAAGCATTCTTAAACCTGGAGTTGTTTTTCGTGTATCACATACCTTTGTATGACCGCTATCTAGAGTATGAACCGTCTTTTGCGTTAAGGTGGCGATGCCGCTCATTCTTTGAACAAGGTTAAGGACCACGCGCTCTCCTTTTAGTAAGTCAGCAATTTTCCCTGAGACATGGGCAAGCTCTTGGCCCTTCTCGATTGCTTGGCCATCCTTCACAAACAGCTCAATGATAAGGTCATGATTTAAAAGATGGAAACCGGATTTGATAATTTCCTCCCCGCAAAAGACACCCTCATCCTTTGAAAGAAAAACAATTTTCCCCGTGGTATCATCCGAAAAAATGTAATCGGTTGTTAAATCCTGTTCGCCAATATCTTCAATAAAAAATTCCTCAAGTTGCGAGCGCAGTTTTAATGAGTTCATTATTTTTCTCCAATCCCAGATTCTTTTTATGAGTAATTGATTGACGTAACCAATTTTGATTGTCTTCTAACGGATAATCACTCCGATAGTGACCGCCGCGGCTTTCTGTCCTTTGTAAGGCGGATTCAGTAATCAGACTCGCTGTAATCACCATAAAGATTTTGGATAGATCCGATCTGGAACATGTATCTAACTGGATTTGATCGGCATTAAATTGAGCCAGCCAAGCTTGCTGCTTTTTCAAATTGGCTCCATTCCTAACAATCCCTACCCGCTCCATCATCAAATCCTTGATTCGCTGAATATCCGGTAAATTCAGCGTCTTAGTGATAACTGGTGGTAAGAAATCTCTAGAATCAAATTCTTGATACTCTGTTCCGGTGCCATTGATCCATTTTGATAATTGGTCACCTTGATAAAGCCCCTCTAATAAAGAATTGCTCGCCAAGCGGTTGGCGCCATGCAGTCCTGTACAGGCAGCTTCTCCGATCGCATATAACCCATTAATGGAAGAACGGCCCATTAAGTCCGTTTTAATACCGCCCATTAAAAAGTGGCTGCCTGGAGCAACCGGGATTTTCCCGTCCGCTAAACAAATTCCGTTTTCTTCACAAATAGCCGTAATGGTAGGAAATCTTTTGCTAAATTCTTTAATACTGCTAATATCTAAAAATACTTGTTTCCCTTTTTTAAGAAATTCATAGATTCTTTGTGAAACCACATGCCTTGGACCCAGGTCTTTCATGGGATGAATCCCTTCCATAATAGGGGTTCCATCTTCGGTCACAAGGGTCGCCCCATCACCTCGAACGGCTTCAGAAATTAATCCTTTTGTTTCACCGTTGATATACAAAAGGGTCGGATGAAATTGAATAAATTCCATATCGACAATTTCTGCACCTGCTAAGTAGGCCATCGCGATGCCATCACCACATACAGTACCAGCGTTTGAGGTGTAAGTGAACAATTGCCCGCAGCCGCCGGAGGCCATAATGATATGGCTTCCATAGAACTTTTGTATCGTCCCATCCGATTGTTTTGCTTTAACGCCCACACAGCGAGTTTTTTCAGCGTTTAAAAGTAATTCGTAAGCAAATACATCTTCTTCAATCGTTACATTATTGGGGAGCCTGCTGATTAAATGTTCCATGACGTTTTTACCAGTGGCATCACCACCGCCATGGACAATTCTCTTTTCGCTATGGGCTCCTTCCATTCCTAAAAATAATTCACCATTTGAATCCTTATCAAAAACCTCTCCCTGCTGTGACAGGTTTCGGATTAAGGATGGGGCAGCGGCAATTATTTCCCTGACAGTATCTGGGTTATTATGAAATCTTCCCGCCTCAAGTGTATCCCCGATATGTTTGGATGGGTGGTCATTTGCTCCTAAAGCGGCAGCAATGCCCCCTTGTGCTAGATAAGAGTTTGCCGTTCTTAATTTCCCCTTTGTGAGTATTCTCACATTTAAATGATTATTTAATTGAACAGCCAGCTGTAACGCGGCTATCCCACTTCCAATAATTACTACATCGTCATTTATCATGGATGACCCTCCTGGCATTAACAGGTGTCTTGACATATATATTTACACAGAATTAAACTAAAAACAAGTACTAAAAAAATAGATTATTGGAGAATTAGGATGATATATTTTGATTTTGCTGCGACAACTCCATTAGATCGGGATGCTGCTGAGGTTTATGTAAAAGTGGCAACAGAATACTTTGGGAACACCCAAAGTTTGCATGATATCGGCAGTCAGTCTCAATTTTTACTGGAAAATTGCCGGGAAGAATTGGCAAATATTTTTGGCATTGATAAAAAAGGCTTATATTTTACAAGCGGCGGGTCGGAAGGAAACTTCTTAGCGATCGAGGCCCTTTTGTCTGCTCCACTAAAGAGCGGCAAACATATTATAGCGGGCATGGCAGAACATTCCTCTGTCCATGGTGTTTTAAAGCGGCACAAACAGGATGGCTACGAAGTCACCCTTATTCCGTTTAATTCAAATGGCTTGATTGACTTGGACCTCGTCCTCCGTTCGATTAGACCAGAAACGATTTTAATTACATTGCAGCATGTTAACTCGGAAATTGGGACCATCCAGCCAATCGAGGAAATGGCGAAAATAGCCAGTGCAAACAAAATTCATTTCCACAGCGACTTTGTCCAGTCCTTTGGAAAAATAAATGTAAAAAATATCACCCCCTTGGTCAGCAGCTTTTCTTTTTCCGGTCACAAGATCTATGGGCCTAAAGGGATTGGCGGGGTCTATATTAACCCGAACCTTTCTTGGGAGCCATTTTTCCCGGGGGGTTCACATGAAAGCGGCTTTCGGCCTGGAACAGTCAATGTTCCGGCGGTCGCTGCCATGACGGCGGCTGCTCAGAAAATTATCGGACGACTTGAAGAGGACCAAACTAAATTTCAATCTCTCCGAAAAGCATTTATTGAAGCACTGAAGCCGGTAAAAGAATGGGTGGACATTTATCAAGCCGATGACGATCGACAGCTTGCCAATATTATTGGGTTGCGGATTTCTGGTATTGAGGGACAATGGATGATGCTCGAATGCAACCGTCTTGGATTTGCCATCTCAACGGGAAGCGCCTGCCAAATCGGAATGCAAACCCCTGCAAAAGTAACGGAGTCACTAGGCTTAGAGAAAGACGAAGCAAAGGAATTTATTCGGATCTCTTTTGGTTCATCCTCAACAATTGAGGAAGTCGTTAAACTTGGGGAAACAGTGGTCAGCATTGTGAAATCGTTCAAACGGCTTCCGTGATAGAAAGAAACAAACTGTGCTAGAATAGGTAGATAGATTAAATTTAAAGGAGATCTTTTATGGCTGAGCAAAAGAAAATTTTGGGAGAGGAAAGAAGGTCGTTCATCCTCCAGCAGCTGAAAGACAGCTCTGAACCGCTCACCGGCAGTGAACTAGCAACTAGAACAAATGTTAGCAGACAAGTTATTGTTGGAGATATTACCCTTCTTAAAGCTAAAAATGAACCAATCATTGCCACGAGCCAAGGCTATATCTATTTAAAGACCAGCTCCGGCACCCCTAGATTTGAGAGAACCATTGCCTGCAAACATACACCGGAAGACACAGAGAATGAATTGAATTTACTTGTTGACCATGGTGTGCTTGTAAAAGATGTTAAAATTGAACACTCCGTATACGGCGATTTAACTGCCTCTATCATGGTTTCTAACCGCCATGAGGTGAAGCAATTTATGGAAAATATTAAAAACTCGAAGGCTTCCTTATTATCTGAATTAACCGGAGGCTTCCACCTTCATACGATTTCAGCTTCAAGTACGCAAGTCTTAGATCAGGCGGAACAAGCCCTGAAAGCTGAGGGATATATAATTGAATAAAAAAAGAAAAGCGGAAGCGACCGTTTAGCGACGTATAGACTGGAGCACTTCGACTTAGATAAAGGAAACACGAAGAGCGAAAGCGATTCGATGTTGACCTATCGTAGGGAGATGGGCGAAGTCTACTAGTCGCTGGGAGCTGGAGCTGGACAATTCTCGAAGTCAATATTCATTTCTTAGTAATAAGAGACCCGCTGCAGAT
>NZ_JASATK010000017.1:0-124017 GCF_038440275.1 Bacillus sp. OTU2372 | reverse complement strand
ACATTATGACTGGTTTCATATACGGCTTCTATCTTCGTATAGCTAGGTTAAAGGCGCCAAGTTAAATTCTTCATCGCTTGAATGAAAATAGGACGGCTATAATAGGTTTCACTCTTTCTTAAAAAGATTTCAATCATGATACTTTAATTTTTCTGTTGTGACCCATTTCATATTGAACTAACGGTATTCGTTAGGTAATTCCTTTCCAATTAACTTAACCCCAATGGAAAATTATACAACTCCCTTCTTTCTTTACCGATTGTTCTCAATATGTTATATTGATGACGGGGTGAATTGAAATGGCTAGAAGTAAGGAGTTTGAAGAGAACGCAGTATTGGATAAAGCGATGAGGCTTTTCTGGGAACAGGGTTACGAGAAGACATCCATGACGGATCTGGTCGAGTCAATGGGAATCCATCGCAGAAGCTTGTATGACACATTTGGCGACAAACATACGCTGTTTCTAAAAGCTTTGGATCGTTTTGGCGACAAAAACAACGCCGCGATTACAGAAGGAATTAAACGTTCCAGGACTGCAGCGGATGCTCTAAAGTTTATTTTTGGCTTCATGATTGGTGGAGAAGAGGACTTGCCATCCGGCTGCTTAATGGTGAATTCGGCGGTGGAATTGGCAGCGCGCGATGCAGATGTTGATACAAAGTCCACTGAAGCATTCAAAACATTAGAGAAGCTGTTCAAGGAAATTATCCTTTGGGGACAGCGGGATGGTGAATTCACCTCTAATTACGATGCCGGGGAAATGGCGGAATATCTGCATAATGTTGGGGTTGGGTTAAGGGTAATGGCTAGAACTACGGTTGCCAAAGAAAAACTTCACCGTATAGCCAATATATCGATAAAAGTTTTAGGGAGGTGAGAGCTTTATTTTTGACTATTATAGAATGAACATTCTAATATATGTGAGTCTTCCTTTGACTAAGGCCATATTTCTTTATCTTATTTAGAATGAACATTCTAATATATGTAGTCTTCCTTTGACTAAGGCCATATTTCTTTATCTTATTTAGAATGAACATTCTAATATATGTGAGGCTTCCTTTGACTAAGGCAATATTTCTTTATCTTAATTAGAATGAACATTCTAATATATGTGAGTTTTCCCTTTGACTAAGGCTATTTCCACTTTATCGAAATTAGAATGAACATTCTCGAAAATTGATCGAAACATATACCAAGGAAGAACAAAGTATAAGGGGATAATTTTTTTTCGAAAATATTGGAACAACATAAATATCTTTTGAAATAGTAATGTGAAAATTAATGATAGAGGAGTGTTGTTGATGGAACGAAGAGTTGTAGTGACAGGATATGGAGTCATCTCACCGTTAGGAAATACGGTTCAAGCGTTTTGGAAGAATATTAAAGAAGGTAAGTCAGGCATCAAAAAAATAAAATCTGATGATTTTAACAATATTAGCACCCAAATTGCAGGATATATTACCGACTTTGATGCAGAGCAATATCTCGATAAAAAAGAATTGGGTAAATATGACTTATTCGTACAATATGCTGTTGCTGCTGCCGAGCAGGCTTTAGAACAGGCGAATCTGGATTTTGAAAATGTAAATAAGGAGCGATTAGGGGTTTATATTGGTTCCGGTATTGGAGGAATTAATACTATATTAGATAATCATAAAGCTTTAATTGAAAAAGGACCAAGAAAAGTTTCTCCATTTATGGTTCCTATGATGATTAGTAATATGGCGTCGGGAATTATTTCTATAAAAACGGGTTTTAAGGGCCCCAGCTTTGCACCTGTTTCTGCTTGTGCAACAGGGAATCAAGCAATTGGGGAGGCATTTTTAAATATTCGACATGGATATTCTGATGGCATTTTAGCTGGAGGGGCTGAAGCTCCTATTAATCCATTAGCTTTTTCTGGATTCTCAAGAATGAGAGCAATGTCTACTTTGAATGATTTTCCAGAAAAGGCTAGTCGACCATTTGACAGCGGGCGAGATGGCTTTGTCATGTCTGAAGGAGCTGGTGTTTTATTCCTGGAAGAGTATGAACATGCGAGAAAAAGAGGAGCGACCATCTTAGGAGAAATCGTAGGTTACGGTTCCACAACAGATGCCTATCATATTACTTCCCCTGATTACAACGGAGCCGCAAACGCGATGAGGTTGGCCTTAGATATGGGGAATATCCAATTAACTGATGTGGATTATATTAATGCGCATGGGACAAGTACCCCTGAAGGAGATAAATCAGAGACTAATGCTATTAAAAGTGTTTTTGGTATTCATGCTTATAACTTAAAGGTTAGTTCTACTAAATCAATGACTGGACACCTTTTTGGCGCAGCTGGTGGGATTGAGGCTATTATAACCCTTAAGAGTATTATGGAAGATATAGTTCCACCCACTATCAATTACGGAATACCGGATAAAGATTGTGATTTAGATTATGTTCCAAACCATGCAGTTAAATCAAAAATAAACTGTGCTATTTCTAATGGATTTGGTTTTGGAGGGCATAATGCGGTGTTGGCATTTAAGAAGTTCTCTATATAGATAAGACCTTAGAAATGCTAATCGGTAGATTATATATTTTCTTATCGATTAAACGCTTTTAAACTCGATACTTAGTAAAGTAATAGAGGAGCCATTTTTGTTGCTTCCTCATATTTTTCGATTATGCCACAATAGGGCGTGATTGTGGCATAAAACTTAGAGTTTTAGACGACTTTATTGCTAAAGCATCCTTTATAAAAAATTTAACAACTCTATTTTTACCCCCATCTAAAAAAGGACGGGGGTATATATGTTTGAAGTATTAAATTAAATAACTTATTGTAATCTTGATATTTCCTTATTGCGGGTGGTGACAGCTTCGCTGGTAGTACCCAAAAAAGTATTTAGTGCGCTGGAAAAAGGAGAGATTCCTACCGTTAAGGCTATGGAGGAATTAGACATGAAAAGACGACTTTTTGGATAAGTGGGGCTTGGTAGCTAGTTTTAATTTTTTTATAGGTATAAAAATAAATTGACGTTGATTATCATTATCATTTAAAATATTAAATGATAATGATAATCAATTGCATTAAGCTTTTTTACCCTTTTTTTGCAAGTCTCTAAAAATAAATTTTGATCGTTACCATTCTAAAAATATGATTAAAGAACGAGTTGTTCTGAGTTTGGATTATCCTGATGTTTGATGGAGGAGGTGAATAAGTTGTTGTAGGTGGAGATCATTTAGGTGTGTTTTCTAAAAAATTATTAACAACTGGCTTTGATGAAGTGTTTAATATTAATGGACGTAAAGAAAAAAGGACCCAAAAAGAAATACCCAAAAACATTGACAGGATTCCTGTAATATCAGATCTTGTTAATCATGATTTATCTCTGTTATGTTGAATAAAGCAAAAAAACAATCGATTCCTAT
This sequence comes from Bacillus sp. OTU2372, assembly GCF_038440275.1. Classification (NCBI taxonomy): domain Bacteria; kingdom Bacillati; phylum Bacillota; class Bacilli; order Caryophanales; family Bacillaceae; genus Bacillus; species Bacillus sp. OTU2372. The sequence goes on along the minus strand of NZ_JASATK010000017.1, from coordinate 120,608 downwards.
CTTTTTTGCGAAAAGGTCCTTGAATTCAAATTCGCAAATTTTGATTAAGGGTAATAAGTTATTATTATTTTTAGTTTTTTATTCTTATTTGTTGGAAAGTAGGTATTTATGATATGCGGAAAGTACTTGGAAAAATTCATTTATGGTTGAGCATGTTAGTGGGTATATTTATAGTGCTAATTGGAATAACTGGAAGTCTACTTGTCTTTGAACCAGAATTAAATCATTTAATACATCCTAATTTGTTTAAAGTAACAGAAAGCAAAATAGTAACCTATCAACAAGCATTGGAAACTGTAACAAACTCATATCCAAAAGGAGAAATTCAACGTGTATATACACCAAATGAACCAGAGGCGAAAGGAGTTTACTTATTTCGACTTAAAGAAGGTGAAAAGCAGCAATCAATATTTGTTGATCCTGGAACAGGACACATAAATGGAACATTAGGAGATAAGACATTGTTTAATATCATTCTTGATTTTCATAGATCGCTCCTACTGGAAGATTTTAAAGGTGAGAATATTGTAGGTATAATTGGAATTCTTTTCTTTTTTATTACGTTGTCAGGAATATATTTATGGTGGCCAGGATTAAAAAAATGGAAAAATGGTTTTAAAATGAGACGCAATAAAAACGTTTTTGTAAAGAATTATGATTTACATAAGATCCTCGGGGCATTGTCAATACCATTTTTATTGATCGTTTCATTAACAGGAGCCCTTTTTACATACGATGAGACAATTTTCGGTTGGTTTGGAGGAAAAGCAAAAGTAACACTTCCAGAAGAGAATCTTATTTCTAAACCTCTTCCAACTGGAAAGCTTCCTCTGGATCTTTTATTAAGTAAAGCTGAAAAAGAAGTACCTAAGGGAACAATTACTCAAGTTAGAATGCCAGAAAAGATGGAGCAAGGAATGGCTGAAGGGGCAATAGAAATTCGGCTTAGTCGTTCTTACGACCCTGGGGATGGAAACATACGAGTATGGCTAGACCAGTATAATGGAAAAATAATAGGCAAGTTAGATCCAAAAATAAACAGTGGTCTACTTTATCAAATATGGCATCATCCTTTACATACAGGAACTTTTGGAGGAATATTTACTAAAATTTTATACGCAATTGGTGGTCTTACTCCAACCATTCTAATGTTTACGGGAACTTATATGTGGTGGTTTAAGAAAAAGAACAAAAGAAAACAAAAAAAGAGAGCAGTTCAAGCCGCATAATAAAAAAGCTTGTATTCATTCTTAAATTTAAGTTTTTTAAAATTGTTTTTTGATAGTCTATGTTTTCGTGCAAATTTGATTATTATTAGATTTAAAACATCCTTAGATTTCAAAAGTATTAAGAGCGGTATAAGAAGTTTTATAAAATAATAATGGATAAGGGATAGCACTTAAAGGGAGCACATTGTGAAATTATGCTCTTAAAGTAACGGGGCTTTAACAATACTATGTATAAGCCCCCGATAGTGTAATAAGGATAAAAGATTATTAGAATTCATAAATGCAACACAAGAAAATATGTAGTTATAATTCCTTGGATGACAGCGGTAAGAACAGTTTAATCCCACGTTTATTAAATGGGAGTATTTTTAAATCCGCTATCAGGTGACTGATGTAACCACCTATACAGGAAGAGAAAACACCATGAATCCCAAGTGAAGCCTCTAAATTGGAAGCAATAATCCCGAAGAAAACAATCCCTAAGATGGAATGGGTATAGCTGCGGTGTGAAGAAAAGGACGCAATGACAATGTAAATTCCAAGCAAAATTAACCATCGTTCGTCTAGCGAGAAACCTCCTAACAGTATGGCAATCCCTGTAATGGTTAACATATGTTTTTGTTTAATTAAGGATGCAACCACTATAATCAAAATGCCGATCCCAATCCCCAGCCATCGATCACCCCTTGTTTTCTCAATGAAACTATAAAAAATCATCATCATTCCAATTATCAGGGCAGATAGCCGTATCACCTTATGAGACAAAGTAATTTTTCCACGAAGCTTACCGTCAATATCTAGATCAGGGATTAATCCTGAGACGCCTCCTAATCCAACAAACAAGAGTGTCGCTGTAGGAGAGGTTTGCAATGTATTAGCAACAATAAATCCTGTTGCTGATCCAATGACTGCATGTGATGTACCATTCAATTTAATTCCACCTTTAATAATCATAAATAGTTAAAAAACAGACATTATCTATTTTACATCAAAACATCTGTTCTGTTTAGAAGCTAAAATAGGTATTTAGTAGCTTTTTTCATTTGAACTAACAAAATCTTGTTTAATATGAAAGGTTTTTTTAAAATTTTCAAACTTATCTATGATCATATTATTAGTTGATTCCAAGGGGAGTTAAGTTTACAAGCTGGAGATATAATTAGGTCCTTGCAAACGCTTTTGAAAAATGGTAATATATATAAGAATTATTTTTGTTCGGTGTAAAGGATTGTATAAGTAGAACTTTTCGTCTTGATGATCACTGAGAGCAAGGATAGTAATACACTGTGTGTTTTACACACTAGGAGGCAACAAAAATGGAAAATGGTAAAGTAAAATGGTTTAACAGCGAAAAAGGCTTCGGATTCATCGAACGTGAAGGTGGAGAAGACGTATTCGTTCATTTCTCAGCTATTCAAGGCGAAGGTTTTAAAACTTTAGAAGAAGGTCAAGCTGTGACTTTCGATGTTGAGCAAGGTCAACGTGGAGCTCAAGCAGCTAACGTTCGTAAAGCTTAATAATAACAAACTCGTAGCAGGCTCTTTTTATAGAGTCTGTTTTTTATTTATTTATCAAAAAAAGGAGCCCTGCTCACGATTGAGTAGGGCACATGTAAACAGTAAATCAAATGGTAATCAAAGTGTATCACATAATTACGAATTCTGCTAATTTACAAAAGAACGGCATAGTTCAATACCGCGGTGATCTGTAATCTGCCTCTTATTTAACTACTTCAACAGTGGCAGGCCCAGATTCTTTTACCCGTAAAAGTTTATCAGAAACAATAAACAAAATGATCGAACCAGCCGCAATGATTAAACCAATTGCATGAAATAGAAGGGATGGGGTGACCATTTCACCTAAATAGCCAATAATCGCATATATAACGAATCCGAATATGGACGTTAGTGTATAAATCATACTGTTTACTCGGCCTTGGTAATAGGAACAGTGCGGGAACGGCAAGAGCTAAATAAGCTAATAGACCATTTAAGAAGCGGCGACACTGTTATAGTTTCAGATCTTACTCGTCTCTCACGCTCTACAAAGGATCTAATTGAGATTGTTGAAACAATTGGTAAAAAAGGGGCCAATCTAAAAAGTCTCAAAGAATCTTGGTTAGATACAACAACTGCACACGGCAAACTTATGTTTACCATGTTTGCAGGATTAGCACAATTTGAACGGGATCTGATTTCTGAACGAACCAAGGAAGGTTTACAAGCGGCGAAGATAAAAGGAAAAATGGCGGGGCGGCCTTCAACATCTGAAGAAAAAATTGAATATGCTGTTTATCTGTTAAATAAGGGTGGTTTGACAATGCAGGAAATTGCAGATAAGGTTGGTATTTCCAGAATGACACTTCACCGAAAAATCAAAGACCGCAACTTATAGTAAGTGTTTTAAAGTAGTTCCAATAATTTGAAAAGGAAACAACATTTATGTTAAGGAACTCCTTAGTGTTAGACTATACCCCTAAGTTTTAATCCTATCTGTATTCAGTTTTCAGCTTGCCTAGCATTAGATAATCTTTGTAACCAGCTAGCCTTGTGTAATTAGTTTCAGCATCATAAAAATTTTTGTCGTCATTATCCCATTCCATTTATTTCGAAAAAAATTGAATTTGCTGTCCTTGCACCATCTCCAACTTCCCCAATATAGATAACTTTAGCGTCATCAGGGTTAGAAACAGTCTTATAATACTCTTGAACTAAGATTGATGCCATTGTGCCTTGGTCTTTAGTCGATACTCTTGCATATCCAATGATTGCCATGTTGTTTTCCCTCTCAGACACAGGACATTGGAGATACCATTAATAACATAACCCTATAGATAAATTTCTATAGGGTTTGTTTTTTTAAACTATTCTTACTATATTAGTGGTGGCCAAGTAGGGCATATACGCCGACAATAATAAAGATTTCCACCAGTTCTTCTCATACAGTTTTCAAAACAACTTGCAAATGATTGTGAGTAATATGGTGAAACAAATCCTGGATAATGCAATGGTCCTGGAGGTGGCCAAGGCCACGGTCTAGGTATAGGGTGGGGCCATGCAATCGGTGGTATCCAAACGGGCGAAGGCATCCAAGGACTTGGTTGGGGATCATACCATATGGATCCTTGTCTAAATAGTTCTTCTGTCAAGGCTTCTTTCCTCCTGTTCAAATGTGATTCTTTAATATGGTATTTTTTTAATAAAATATGGAAGATTGTCTTTAAATAATTAGGCTAACTAGTTGTATTTCTTTAGCTACATTGATACCGTCGCCATCTTATTAAATTAAGTATCGCTAATCATATTTAAATTAAAAAAAGGAGAGGGAAACTGGATCTTATAATTTTTTCTAGGTAATATTTTAAGTGGATTGTAAAGAATACCGAATTTATTAATAAAGAAGATGTGAAAATAAAGTATATTAATCTACCCTCGAATAATCAGTAAAAATTAAAAAGGAATATGAAGTTGGTGGCAGTTTGGTGTCAAAACCAATCATACTGCCACCAATTACATCTTGCTAAGTCATATATTCAAAAAACAAAACCCTATTAAATCAATATTTTCAATCTAAATCTGTTATAATCTCATTCTCTTTACAACCTTGACAGGGATGATAATCGAAATAAGTTTGAACAATGCAGCGTTGGTGGACAAATTGCAGAAAGAGTACTGCACACAAACCTCATATAGAGTAATCCTCGTAATGGGGAAGGTGAGCTAGTCTACCTATTAAATGGCAGGGAGGATGGTTAAATAAATTGGGTGAGTTTTTCACGGGGATTTTGACGGTGCTGATAACATATGCTTTATTTTGTTCTGTTCTAGAGGATGAAAAAGAAGAAATTGTTGTAGAGGATGGAGCGGGAGTGCAAATCAAAGATTTATCTGGCAGGTATGTCACTCTTTCCTGTCAGACATGTAGGAAATTAAAAAAGCATCGGGAAGTAGAAACAAACCTTTACCAGTGCATTAAATGTAAGCGGCATGTAGATTTGCGGTGAGAAAAAGAGTACTGAGGCGGTGACCTGTTTGACTGACAACTACAAAGATTCGTCGGTAAAAAGTACAATGACAATCATACTTAAGATGTTTCCGTAAGAATTAATATTCCTTTAAATATCCCATCCTATGGCAGTGGAAAGATTAATAAGCAAAAATGTAATCACAGTTTTAAAGTCGAAATAGTGAATACAACATTTGTCTAAATAAAAAACTATGCCAATTTGTATGTTAAAAGGGCAACTAATTAGCTGCCCTTTTTGTATACTTTTGCTTTACTTTTTGTTGTTTTATTCCTGTCAACCGAACCATTTATTACGAAAATAGACTTCTTTATTATGAAATAATCCCTACATCTATTAATTCCTCAATAAAGTCATCCAGAATCTTTTTCATTCCTTCAATCGTGGGCAAAACATCATCCATTTGTATTAAAGCTCCTACTTTATCTGCAGGGATAAACGTAAGGTCAAACCACTTAATAGGATTGTCTCTGTTCTCCGTCAGCAATTGGAAGACATCGTCCTTTTGAAACATCATTCTTTCCAACTCATACAAACTAAATAATTTAACATTGGAGCATAGATAGTTATATTCCTCGTTTTCATACACTATTCCCAATTCTTTCGCAGCCCTCTTCATGATGATGTCTCTACGAATATAGCTGTCCTCGTAAAGAACAACGGCTCCAAATATATTTTTCTTTGAAAAATCAAATTTAGCATCGAAAGGATCATATTCATTTGGAAAGCGTTCCGTGATATGCCGATAAACCTGTACAACTGATTCCACTAATCGGTAAATCGTATTTTCGACATCCTTCTCCGTAAGATCCCTCAAACCAAATTTAGGACTCATACTTTTACTGTCCATCATCAGGCACTGGTTTCCTTTACGTATCATCACATCTAAAGTGCGCCTTTGATTCCGCTTGATGTTATATTCATATTCACTTCTCACCTCATCATAGCTATCAGACAAACTGCTTAAGTATAAAAGGTAACTTTCTAGTACCTCTTTACCGAATAACTGGCGTAGGTGATTGTTTCCTTTAGTCAATCTGGACATAAGGGAAGAGGTAACCGAATGTATAATAAGGTGTGGCAAGGGAAGAAAGACATTTTGGTTATACCGAATGAAAGGGAATTGATAGAAATAATTATAGCCATATATATATTGGGATATTTCGCCTGTTACCTTTTGTTGAAGAGAGACGAAATCTTGTCGGTCTAGGAGCAGGTGTTTAATCACAAGCTCATACTTTTTGAATACGTAGTCCCTGATACTAGGGTCGAGAGGGAGGTTCAATTCTTTTGAAAACATGAATTGGATAATAAAACCCAATTTCACAAATTCATTGTACTCACAACCGAACTTCTCGACAAATCGCTGCTTCATATTTACTTTAGGATTCTCAAAATTGAATATGTAGGTATATCGATAAATTTTGAATCTTATGTCATCTTGAATCGGAAATTGGGTTAGGCCGGCAACTAGCATAAAACGATCCGCAAAACTCATGGTATCGGAACTATCCATCAATTTTGGATGGTTATAGTCCCTAATGGCGCTGATTATGTTCCAGAACTGGCGGTTTCCCTTTTTTTCTTCAAAGCTTCTGTTATCATATTCGTCATCGGTGAGAGCAGAAAACAAGGCGAATGTCTCCAGTTCCCATGGTAAAGTTTTCATTCTCAGTTCATTGATGGCGACTAATCCATACATAGCCATTACTTGCTTTGAATGTTCTTGGCAAATGTTCATCTTTGATCCAAAATCATAGCGCTTTAATACTTTCGGTATTTCCTTATACTCCAAAAAGGTCCCTCCATATGATTAAAATCTTATACATAATCATAACATGAATTTGAAAAATAGATTTCCATATATTCACTAATTTTTTTATTATATATAATTATTTAGGCCTACGGATTAATTCTTATTATGGAGAGTCGTTCCAAACGTTTGGCGCCGCATAATTCAATTTCAATTATATAGAACAGGTCAATAACCACATTGCACGCGAGCGAAGGCTGTTCCAGAAATTGGCATGATTTAAACATTCTGCAATAACATAGGTTCTCTTAGGGATCATTTCTCTTGCTAGTAGTGCTAGAACATTTTATCTAATTATCGTCCATAAAAAAATAAGTTAACTTTAATAATAAAAATCTTTATTGATCTCTGCTCTCTTATAGTAAATTTCGAGGTCATTAAGGCCATTATGACCTATGTGACCTCGAATATAAATAAAACACATGTGTCGTATTATTAAATATGTCTCCTTACTGGCAGTCTGACTGTGAAAATAAAATGCGTCTGTCCACATATATATTTTTTTACTTAAAACTTCCCCCAAACCTTCCCCAATAAATTGGGGGATAATACATTATTCCACAAGGCAGACAAAAATAAAAAACCCTAGAAGTTGAGTAATATCAACGTTTCTAGGGTTTTTATTCGTACAGTTTACAACTCGTATTAATTAACGAGAGTAATACTTTATGATTCTTAAAAAATTTCAGTACGCCAAGTCCAGACATTATGTTATCTTTTCTTTTTATTTCAGGTCATGCAGGACATATATGACCTGAAAAGTTACAATAAAAGATAAAAGTTTTTCTTTCCATCACTCTTGTTTTCTAATAATTTTAGCGACAAGACCAAAATGGAAATTCTGGATAAAATTTTCTGATATTTCTTCTGTAATAATCAGCGCTCTATAATTGGCTTTAGCCCTCCAGAAATGTTGAGTTCGTATATGTGGTGAATAGAGGGGCTTAACCTTTTGCTACTAACTCCAACCTATTGCTTGTAAAAGCTCATCATAATAATTAATTCCAAATAGAACTAATTTATTGTCAATAATTAGATTTGATATAGTCCAATATAAAGCGGAAAGCGACTTTAATTGTTTCATCGTTAAAGACATTAGAGAAATAACTTTTATCAAATTCCCAAAATTTACCACTTTGTAAAGCGGTTGTAAAATCACTAGGTGATTTGCAAACATATAAACATTTATTATTAGCTCCATTATGAAATTTAGAATGATCAATTAAAAAAAGAACTTTATTTTTTTTCATATCGAGAAATAATGTAGTTTCAACATTCCTTAAGTTATAAGGTATTATAGAAAGTACTTCCTCGTCATCCTTTAAAAATTGAATACTTTGGAACACTGTTTCAGCATAGTCCCCATATATTATGTTGGTTGAGTATCTATATACTGCCAGTTCATTTCTGAAATCTTCCGAATCGAATAAGTTTGATATAGCGTTATTTATTTCTTCAAAGTTTCCACCAAAGAAAACGTCCCATAATTCCCATTCAATTTCCCTGGCATCTTGTAATAGATTTTGTAATTCCATAATTACTGTATTAAATTCTAACTTGAAATAATCATTTTTAATTATGGCTAACAGTTCTCTTTTATAAAAATTAATTATTGTGTTCAAGGTCTCATTTAGAACGAATAATATTTCATGAACGTCAATAGTCTTATCAATCCCCATGTGGATTAATAAATTCCTGTATTTTGCCAATTTTGACAGATTATTAAATTCACTTTCTTCTAAACTAAATAATTTATTTAATCTTTGAATACAAACGCTATAATCGATAGTTTTGATATTTAGGTTATCGGAAATTGCATACCACTCTATTGGTAGGTCAACAGCTTCAGGTTCTCGAGAATCTTTAATGTGCTTTATTACACTAATTAAATCCTCATTAATGTCACTATAAATTAAAAGTTCGTTTTCCTGACTAAGAAGTCTCTTACTAAAAACCTCAATTGCATGGTGGAAGCATATCACTGCCATTTTTAGATAGCCAGGGTTTTTATCAAAATATTTATCTTCTAAACTTAAAAAATTCCTATAATGATCTAAACCAAACCTTATAGAATCCAATCCATTTTCAAGTAAACCCATTCTCATAAAATCAACCCCCATTAATTAGAATTAATGCCCAAACAATGATTAATTTACCACAAATACCTATTATTCTCCAAGAAAGTATTTGCATAAAATAATAACTCTTAATTGGAGTTGATATGACTAGTAGCCAGTGTATAGGAAAGTGCTCAATGTACAACTGATAGGGAGTGATCAGTTTATTGTGTATGTAGTGTTGAAGAATTTTCCGTTAATTAAAAGGTTGTTTTTTGTTTCACAAAATAAAGTATAAATTAAAAAAATAAAAACTACGCTGTGGCTAGCAAAGCCAATTTGTAATGCTTAATAATATAAAAGGCGATATAAAATGAAAACCTTGCTTTTTACAGTGGAATAAAATGGTGCCGAGCTTGGTGCCCAAATTTTTAAAATTACAAATCACAAGAAAACGCAAGAAGTAAAGAAAGCTTGATACAACAGCATTTCTAAACACATCAGGGTACTAGAAAAACAGGTGCCAGCAAACTTCAAAACTGCTTGTGAGGTGCGTGCCACCGTAGCTGGGTTCGATTCCTAGGCAGTCCCGCCAAAAAGTTATAACCAATAAGCTTTTTACATTACATAGTGACGATCCACTAAAGTTTGATTAACCATCAAACGAAAAACTAATTGAAATCAATTAATACTGTTTACTAAAGCTTGCTTAATTCATTTAAGTGGGCTTTTTCTATGAATTTCGATAGTGTTTATAAAAAACGTCTTTAAGGGGTAAAGATCTAACATTATACTTAAGGGAAATAGGGCTGTATTGTACGTAAATCGAAGTCCACCCTTTGTAACGTGATTACTTAATTTTAAGCAAGATCCATTAATAAATAAGTCCCCTTCTATATTTAAGCAAAATTAAGCTTCAATCCCTTTTGAATGGTAGCCGCCAGCTTTTTTTTGTTCTTTCTTATGATTGTTCACTGTAATCAAAAAAGTTATAAATGAAAGAATGGCGATAACGAAATAAGAAGACCGGAATGCATAAATCATAGAATCAACCTGGTTGTGCCCGAATACTGATAAAAAGAATTGATAACTTAATCCGCCAAGGGTAACACCCAGACCCATTCCCAATGTACGTGACATGTTTAGGATTCCTCCGGAAACACCTAATGCATTTTTGGGAACCTTCCCCATTACATTGCTATTATTTGGCGGCGTAAACATGCCGATACCCGCTCCTGCCAAAAAGAGTCCTAAGCACATTAAAATGTTAGTTCCTGTACTACCGATAAAGGATAATAGGAGCGTCCCAATTGTAGCAAATGCAAGTCCTAAAATAGACGGTAAACCTGGTCCGAGGCGATCAGACATCATTCCGGATATAGGAGTTGAAATGGTCATTCCGATTGGAACAAACGTAATGAAAAAACTCGCTTGAAAAACAGGGAGATGTTTGACATGGTCCAAATAGTAAGGAGTTAATAACAATACTGCATACATGATGATAAACGACATCATACTAGTTAAATTTCCTATTGTAAAATAGGAGTGTTTAAAAAGAGTAAAGTCAACTAAAGGCTGAGATTTTTTCCTCTCAGTTCTGTAAAATAATATTGAGGTAAGGACGGAAATAAAATAACATGCAACGATCAGAGGGGATCCCCATCCCATTTTCAACCCCATATTAAGTATATAAATGACAGTAATTAATGAGGGTATGAGAAAAACGGAACCTAAAACATCGAAATTTATTTTATTTATTTTCATAGAATCTTTTGGTAAAAACAAAACACCTAATATCATTCCTATAATTCCCACTGGAAGATTAATAAAAAATAGCCATTTCCAATTTACAAAGGAGAGCAAAGTCCCTCCCACAACAGGGCCTAGGCTTAGTCCAATACCTTGTGCACTGGCCTGAAAGCCAATTGCTTTACCCAAGTCTTCTTTTGGTGCAGCAAATGTTATAATCGATACACTGTTTGCTTGGAGTAAAGCGGCACCCATTCCTTGGAATACTCGTGAAATTATTAAAATGAAAAGTGATGGTGCAAAACCGCATAATAAGGAGCTTATTGAAAATATTCCAAATCCAATAATATATAACCAGCGCCGCCCAATTATATCGGCAAGTCTTCCAAAAATCAAAATAAGCGATGCCAAAGATAACAAATAAGACAAGCTTACCCATTCAATTTCATTCATTTGGGAATGAAATTGTTGCTGTAAGCTGGGAAGTGCAATATTAATAATACTGGCATCCAGGGCTGCCACAAACGCACCAATACAAACGGTGGCGACTACATACCAATGATCATTGGGCTTTTCTTTGGTGATTGATGATGAATAGTCCAAAAAATTCCCCTCCTTATCTATATTTCAATAATTATCCAAGCTGCATTTGTTATTTACTAAACTATCAGATAAGACTAAAAGGGTAAATTGCAATTTTTTTATGGGAGTATAATCCTTCTTTATATTTTAGTGATCTTATCGGATTATAATCATTTGAATGTTTTTCTATGGTACACTCTATTTACCCGATAGATGGAATCTGATGTTAACCAGGAATCAAATGAGGTTCTTCAATAAACTTACATATAAATAGTGATCTTACAAAAAGGCTCTAAGGATGATGAGAGTCTTTTTTTTTTGAATTTTTTCAGCTTAACATGTAAACATTGTCAAAATTTGAGAGGGAGTTTGGCGATTACATACTTTCGATTCAAAAGAGTAGAATGTCCATTGAAGAATGATAAATTTTGTCCAATAAAGTGTTTCAAATTTTCAACAGCACTGGTTCAAATTTGAGAATCTCAAAAGAAAGTTTTGCATTTTTAGTAGTTTTATAAGTTGGCATGAATCTTGCAGCTTACATGAGTAGAGCGTGACATTGAAATTACGAAATCACAGTTTCGATGATGTCACTCATATACATGACATGAATTTAAAAGAAAGCATTGATTTGAGGAGGGGTATAAGATGAGGAATGTTGTTATTATAGACTCCGTTCGTACCGCAGTGGGGCGACTTGGAGGGAGTTTAAAAGATGAACCGGTGGATTTTCTGGCGGCGAAAGTCATAGAGGAGTTGGTAACTCGAACAGCTATAGAAAAAAAGAATATCGATGAGGTCATCATGGGACAAACCAAACAGAGCACGGATGCTCCCAATTTGGCACGCGTAGCATTATTACGAGCTGGTTTGCCTGTTGAAATTCCTGGATATACGGTACATAGACAGTGCGCATCGGGATTACAGGCCATTAATAATGCCGCTCAACAGATTATGTGCGGTTTGGCCGATGTCATTATTGCGGGAGGAGCCGAATCTATGAGCACTGCTCCTTATTATCTTCGAAATGCCCGTTATGGGTTTGGAGCTGGGAACGGTCTGATTTTGGATCCCAATACAGAAAGCCAGCCGCGATCACAACCGATTGAGATTTATGGGAATCTGACGATGGGATACACAGCTGAAAACTTAGCTGAGAAATACAAGATTTCCAGAGAGGAACAGGATGAATTTGCGCTGCGCAGCCAAGTACTTGCAAACAATGCGATTCAGGAAGGACGATTCAGTACAGAAATCGTTCCATATGAAGTGAAACACCGCAAAGAAGTGAAGAAATTCGAAATAGACGAACATCCAAGATTAACAAGTTTAGAAAAGTTGGGAAATTTAAAACCGGTATTTAAAGAAAATGGTACTGTCACTGCTGGAAACAGCAGTGGGAGAAATGACGGGGGAGCAGCAGTTTTATTGATGTCTGAGGATGCTGCACAAAAACATGGGTTTAAACCAAAAGCAAAAATAATTGCTCAAGCTGTCTCAGGAGTTTCGCCAGAAATAATGGGTATAGGACCTGTTGAGGCTACAAAGAAGGCATTAACAATGGCAGGGCTTTCCCTGGGGGATATCGGCTTAATTGAATTAAATGAGGCCTTTGCAGCACAAGCTTTAGCAGTAATCAAAGAACTAAATCTGGATTTAGGCAGGGTTAATGTGAACGGTGGGGCTATTGCTTTAGGTCATCCTCTTGGTGCAACTGGAGCCATTTTGATGACAAAATTATTGAACGAAATGGAACGAAGAGGAGAAAAGTATGGATTAGTCACCCTTTGTATTGGCGGGGGGCAAGGAATCACCACAATCGTGGAAAGGTACAATTAAAGAAAAGGGGATGATGGAACATGATTAATAATATCGCAGTCATTGGCGGTGGTACGATGGGACGAGGAATCGCCTATACCGCTGCATTAGCTGGATTTGAAGTAACCTTACAAGATATATCTGAAGAGGCGATCACAAATGCCAGGGAATATATTGAAAACCTGTTTAAAAAAAACGTGGAAAAAGGATACATCCAATTTCATCAGGAAACTGAGGCGAAAAAAAATCTATCTTATACCACCCAGCTGCATGAGGCCGTACATAAAACGGACTTTGTCATAGAAGCAGCCCTGGAAATTATGGAGCTGAAAATCAATATCTTTAAACAATTAGATGAGTTTGCACCCGCTCACGCTATCTTGGCAACGAATACTTCAACGATGAGCCCGACAGAAATTGCTGCATCTACTAAAAGACCCGAGCAATGTATAGCGATGCACTTCTTTAATCCCGTTCATCGGATGAAATTAATCGAGGTTATTCGAGGATTGGATACATCTGATGCTACGGTAGAGGTAGTAAGGCAAGTTGCCGAAAAAATGGGAAAAGAAACGGTCGAAGTCAATGAGTTTCCAGGTTTTGTAACCAGCCGAATGAATTGTCTGATTGGAAACGAAGCTATGAACATGCTAATGGAAGGAGTGGCCTCAGCGGAAGACATTGATAAAGCCCTTAAACTTGGATTAAATCATCCGATGGGTCCACTTGAATTGGCGGATCTTGTAGGCTTGGACAGCCGCTTACGAAATATGGAATATCTGTATCATCAATTAGGAGAAAAGTATCGTCCATCACCCTTGCTAGTAAAATATGTGAAAGCGGGACGATTAGGAAGAAAGTCGGGCCGGGGATTTTACGAGTACAACAATAAATGAGAAGGAAAGAAGAGAATATGGACTTTAAATTATCAGAAGACATTGAATTTTTAAAACAGAGCATTCGGGATTTTATTGATAGCGAAGTGGATCCGCTTGCAATGGAGATCGAAGAGAAAGATGAAATTCCTGAAAAGATAATGACGATGTCAAAAGAAATGGGCTTGTTTGGACTAAGCATTCCGGAAGAATACGGCGGGACGGGAATCGGAATGGTTGGCAAGTGTGCCATTTATGAGGAATTAGGCCGAACACATAATGGGTATACAACCGTCATCGGTGCCCATACAGGGATCGGTTCAGTTGGGATTGTAGAGATGGGGAATGAAGAGCAAAAGCGAAAATATTTGCCAAGAATGGCAAAAGGGGAAATGATCGGTGCTTTTGCGTTAACTGAACCTAGTGCCGGTTCACATGCAACGAATCTGAAAACAACCGCGGTTAGAAAAGGGGATAAATTTATCTTAAATGGGAGCAAACATTATATTACAAATGCGCCTATAGCGGATGTTTTTACGGTTATGGCAGTGACAGATCCATCTAAAGGGGCAAAAGGAATTACCTCCTTTATCGTGGAGAAAGACTTTCCCGGATTTACAGTAGGAAAAATTGAAAAGAAAATGGGTTTACATGGATCCCAATCAGCGGAAATTTTCTTTGATGATTGTGAAGTTCCTGTTGAAAACGTCCTAGGCGAGGAAGGAAAAGGGTATGTCAACGCTCTAAAAATTCTTGCAAATGGCCGGGCGGGGCTTGCGGCAAGAAACCTGGGTTCTTGCGATAAGCTTTTAGAGATGTCACTTCAACATGCAAATAACAGAATCCAGTTTGGTAAGCCGATTTTTGAACAACAAATTATCCAGCACTACTTGGCAGAAATGGCTCTTGATATCGAAACATTACGGAGCATGACGTACCGTGTGGCATGGATGGTCGAACAACGTATGAAGGTCATAAAGGAAGCGTCCATGGTAAAACTGCTCGGTTCCGAGGTTTATAATCGCGTCGCAGATAAGGCTGTACAGATACACGGCGGAATTGGCTTTATTGCAGAATTCCCTGTCGAACGTTTTTACCGGGATGCAAGAATAACCAAGATTTATGAGGGTACATCTGAAATCCAGAAAAATATTATTGCGGCACAGTTGAAGCAGCAATATTTCTAATTTGCACTATAAGAGTTCAAGAATAGGAGGATGTCAGAAAATGAATATTTTAGTTTTGGTGAAACAAACCTTTGATACAGAGGAAAAGATTGCGATTAAAAATGGCCAGATAAGTGAGGATGGAGTCGAGTTTATCCTTAATCCGTATGATGAGTACGCAGTGGAAGAAGCCATGAAAATTAAGCAAGATACTGGTGCAGAAGTAACGGTATTAACGATAGGGGCTGCCCGGTCAGAGAGTGTTTTGCGAACAGCACTTGCAATGGGGGCAGATAAAGCGATTATTGTTGATTTAGAGGATGTGGCGGATGAGTATTCCATCGCCAAAATTATAAAAGCGGCCATTAAAGGACAGGAGTTCGATTTAGTTCTCGGTGGAAATATGGCGGTAGATTCCGGAGCAGGCCAAGTTGCCATTCGGGTTGCCGAAGAATTAGGGATTCCTCAAGTCTCAACGATTACCAAACTCTCTCTTGAAGGTAGTAAGGCAATCGTCGAACGCGATGTTGAAGGCGACGTGGAAGTCATTGAAGTGAATCTCCCATTCTTGGCAACCACTCAACAAGGATTAAACGAACCGCGTTATCCTTCTCTTCCTGGAATTATGAGAGCGAAGAAAAAGCCAATTGAGCGTTACACGTTAGAGGATCTGGAATTATCTGAAGATGACTTAGCTAATCGAACCTCTATTCAAGATCAATTTTTACCATCAAAGAAACAGGCAGGAAAAGTTTTAGAAGGTGAAATGGGCCAACAGGTTCGCGACCTTGTTAATTTGTTACGCAACGAAGTAAAAGTAGTTTGATTATTCAATGAAGGGGGAAAAATCACATGAGTAAAAAAGTACTTGTTTTTATAGAAAGCAAAGGTGGAAAGCTGCGAAATGTCTCTTTTGAAGCCTTGACAGTAGCAAATAAGGTGGCAGATGGGGGAGAAGTCAATGCAGTTATTTTTGGCCCCGGAGCAACTGAATTTGTACAGGAAGTTAGCCAATATGGATCCAATAAAGTATATGTTTTGGAACACGAAAGTCTGACAACCTATACAACTGATGCTTACACACAGGCACTATGTCAGCTTATTGAGGAAGTTCAGGCTGAAGTGATCCTCCTGGGACATACTGCCATTGGCAAAGACCTGGCCCCAAGGGTAACTGCAAGATTAGGTTCCGGCCTGGTGTCGGATTGCACAGGGGTGGAGCCAGAGGATGGCGAGATTGTCTTCACCCGGCCGATTTATGCAGGTAAAGCATTCCAAAAGAAGGTATTTTCCCAAGGGAAAGTGTTTGCAACTCTAAGGCCAAACAATTTTGAGCTAAAAGAAAATCCAGTGCAAGCTGAGGTTATTCCTTTCCAGCCGGTAATAAAGGATTTAAGAACAATTGTAAAAGAAATCGTTCGAAAAACAGCAAGTGGGGTAGACCTAAGTGAGGCAAAAATCATCGTTTCCGGTGGACGAGGAGTGAAAAGCAAAGATGGATTTAAGCCTCTTCAGGAATTATCTGAAGTATTAGGAGGCGCAGTTGGAGCATCACGCGGGGCTTGTGATGCGGAGTTTTGTGACTATGCACTGCAAATTGGTCAAACAGGAAAGGTCGTAACCCCTGATTTATATATCGCCTGTGGGATTTCCGGTGCCATTCAGCATTTGGCCGGTATGTCTAATTCTAAAGTGATCGTGGCCATCAACAAGGATCCGGAAGCGCCGATCTTTCAGATTGCCGACTACGGAATTGTTGGGGATTTATTTGAAGTTGTCCCTCTTATAACGGAAGAATTTAAAAAAGTATTGGTCACTGTTTAAAGTCTTAGTTACATGTTTATTCATTCGTTGCAAAGTGACGTACGTTTGAGTCCTCCCTTTTGAAAAAAAAGGGGGACTATTTTTACATTAGAAAAATTCATCAGTAGCTTTGTTACATTCGGGTCAGTAAGGGAACTAACAAAAACAGACAATTGGGGAGGACAAATGCTATCACTACTGAATCTACTGGCATTCATGGCTTTGGCAGGATATGCCACTTATTTGTTTGCTCAACTCGTTTACAGCCGATATTTGTTTGTGAAGCTTGGTAAAAAAGCTGATTTTGAGCGCAACCTCAAAGAACGAATCAATGCTGTGTTAGTGAATGGGTTTGGTCAGCGGAAATTGTTTAAGGACAAAAAAAGTGGTCTCATGCATTTAGTATTGTTTTATGGCTTTTTTATTATCCAGGTTGGACTCATTGAAATTATCATAAAAGGATTTATTAGAGGTTATGAATTTCCTTTCGGCAGCAGTCACAAATACTTTAGCTTGTTTGAGGAGTGGACTGTCTTCCTCATGTTGTGTGCGATGGTATATGCCTTTTATCGTCGATATATTGAAAAGTTAAGGCGTTTGCAATTAAAGCGGGATGCTAAAGCTGCGTTTGTAATTATTGCTCTTATCACACTGACTCTATCCATCCTGCTTACGCTGGGATTTGAAAAGATTATGCTGGGGGACAGCCCTGATTTCTTCTATTCTCCATTCTCTGGTGTAATTACAGCAGCATTCTCCGGTATAGGTAAGACCGCAGGTACAGTATTGTTTTACGTATTTTGGTGGTTACATATGATAACCGTATTTTCCTTTATGGTGTTCGTACCGCAGTCAAAGCAAGCGCATGAAGTGTTTGCGCTGTTCAACCTGTTTTTCAAGAAGGTTGGGCCAGTTGGAAGATTGAAAAAGATTGATTTTGATGATGAAGAAGTTGAGGAATACGGGGTTGGAAAAATCGAGGATTTTACAAGGCAGCAGTTGATTGATCTGTATGCATGTGCGGAATGCGGACGATGCACAAATATGTGTCCAGCATCCGTAACCGGAAAGACGTTATCTCCTATGAGCTTAATCGTTAAGTTGAGGGATCATTTGACAGAAAAAGGAGCAGTTGTTACCTCCCGCAGTCCATGGATGCCCAGTTATGTTTTTGGCTCTTCGGCATTATCTTTTTCATCGAGGTCTGGTTTGGCTGCTGAGGAAATTTCGGCAACCGTTGAAATGCCTAATTTGATTGGCGATGTCATTACCGAGGAAGAACTATGGGCTTGTACGACATGCAGGAATTGTGAAGACCAATGTCCAGTGGCGAATGAGCATGTAGACAAGATCATAGATTTACGACGTTATTTAGTGATGACCGAAGGCAATATGCCTCACGAGGCTACACGTTATTTTCAAAATATTGAGCGGCAAAGTAATCCATGGGGGATTAACCGGAAGGAGCGTAGCAAGTGGCGTGAAGAACGTGATGATATTCATGTTCCAACGGTAAATGAGGTAGAAGAATTTGAATATCTTTTTTGGGTAGGTTCGATGGGGTCCTTTGATAAAAGAAGTCAAAAGATTGTGCAGTCATTTGCCAAAATTATGAACAAGGCTGGGATCAGCTTTGCCATTCTTGGTAACGAAGAGCGCAATTCCGGAGATACCGCACGCAGAATGGGGAATGAATTCTTATTTCAACAATTATGTGAGGAAAATATTTCGAACTTTCAGGCTTATGGTGTGAAGAAAATTGTAACCATCGATCCTCACGCTTACAATACTTTTAAAAATGAATATCCTGAGTTTGGATTGGAAGCGGAGGTTTATCATCATACGGAGCTGATTTGGAAGTGGATCCAAGAAGGTCGGATTAAGCCGGTAAAAGAAGTCAAGGAAGCGATTGCGTATCATGATTCCTGTTATCTTGGTCGTTATAACAACATCTATGACATCCCAAGGCAAATTCTTACATCTATTCCAGGTGTCAAGATTCTTGAGATGGAACGGAATAAAGAAAATGCCATGTGCTGTGGGGCCGGCGGAGGCAGGATGTGGATTGAGGAAACCCAGGGGAAACGAATCAATGTTGAACGCGTCGAACAAGCGCTTCAGCTTAGTCCAACATTAATCGGAAGTAATTGTCCGTATTGTTTAACGATGTTAACCGATGGGACAAAAGCAAAGGAAGCGGAAGAACTAGTTAAAACAATGGATATAGCGGAGATCGTTGAGCGTTCATTGGCGGGATAATCGTTTCCTAGCCCTGTTGATCTAGCAAAGTATAAATAAGGAGTGATGGAACCATGCACTATGAAAATATTTTAGTAGAACAAACAGAACAAATTGGGGTCATTAAATTGAATCGGCCGGATGTTAGAAATGCGCTCGATGCCCAAACCTTGACGGAAATAAGCGATGCTTTTGATACCCTGGAAAATGGTGGAAGTGTTGGGGTAATTGTCTTTACAGGTTCTGGGGAAAAATCATTTGCAGCCGGAGCAGATATTCGGCTATTAAGAGAAAAGCAGCCCCTTGATGCGCTCATGCCGGGGATGTCCGGTGTCTATCGCAGGATTGAAAATTGCAATAAAGCAACAATTGCAGCTGTAAATGGATATGCATTGGGCGGAGGGTGTGAATTGGCAATGGCCTGTGATATTCGAGTTGCTGCTGATCATGCGAAATTCGGGCTCCCGGAACTCAATTTATCGATTATTCCGGGTGCAGGGGGAACTCAGCGTTTATCCCGAATCATTGGTAAGGGGAGAGCGCTGGATCTGATTCTAACCGGAGAAATGCTAACAGCAAAGCAGGCGGAAGAAATTGGGTTAGTCTCTAAGGTTGTACCGATGGAAGAGTTATGGCATTCCGTAAAAAATAAGGCTGAAAAGATTTTAGCAAAGGGTCCTCTGGCTGTAAGAATGGCCAAACTTGTGTTCAACCGTGGATTTGATACCGATATGGATACCGCATTACTAATTGAAAAAATGGCGCAGGCCGTTTTGTTTGGATCTCAAGATAAGTATGAAGGGACCCAGGCCTTTCTCGAGAAAAGGCAAGCATCTTTTATTGGTAAATAGCTGTATGACCTAGTAGGAGAAAACTCTTCTATCCTCATAATCAATTCTTGTGATTATGGGGATTTTTAATTTCTAAATTTCAACTCAGTATGTTTCATTCATGCAATAAATGGTTTTAATTTTTAAACAACCATGTGGTTACGTAAAAACAGAACCTATCTAAAAATCCATTTAATGAATAAAAAAATGGATAGATTCTACCTTATTTAAGCGATTTTATAAACAATTTACGATTTAAATCGATTGTTTTTAAAATTTTGGCATGTTAATTGCATCTAAATAAGTAAATAGATTAGAAAGGAGATATATATGAATAACAACTTGAGATATTTGTTCAATCCTGACAGTATAGCCATCATCGGGTGTTCACCGAATGCCAAAAAGATTGGTGGTAGACCGTTAGATTACCTTATCAAATATGGTTATAAAGGAAGGATCTATCCAATCAATCCAAACTATCAAGAAATCCGAGATTTAACATGCTATGAAACTATTAAAAATGTCCCAGGGGAAGTTGACCTGGCTATTATCGCCTTACCCCAAAAATTAGTGCTGAGTACCTTTCAAACCTGCATCGAAAAAAAGGTAAAGTCAGTGGTTATTTTTAGCTCAGGGTTCTCTGAAGTAGGTGACTTAGGGAAACAAGAACAAGATCAACTTACTAAATTAGCAAAGGAAAACAATATTCGTATTTTAGGTCCAAACTGTTTGGGTTTATTTAATGTAAGAAAAGGAATGTATGCTACATTCTCCACCATCTTGGAGGAAGAAGCACCTATACAGGGCGGGAAGATTGGTTTTGTCAGTCAAAGTGGAGCGTTTGGTTCTCACGTTTTTACATTGGCTAGACAGCATCATATTGGTTTCAGTCATTTTGTCGCTACTGGAAATGAAAGTGATATTGATGTTGCAGACTGTATTCAATATTTGGCTGAAGACGAAGAAACAGATGTCATTGCTTGCTATATTGAAGGGGCAAAAGACGGGAAGAAATTGATCGAAGCCTTTCAACTTGCAAAGCAAAAGAAAAAGCCAATTGTGATTCTAAAAGTTGGGAAAACCGATGTTGGTATGAAGGCAGCCATGTCCCACACTGGTTCCATGGTTGGTTCTGACGAAGTATATGATACGATTTTTCGTCAATATGGGGTTTATCGAGCCCATACGATTGAAGAGTTTATTGATGTCGCCCAGGCCTTTTCCGAATTACCGGCTGTCAATGGAAATCGGGTCGCTATATTCACGGTTTCAGGCGGAGTAGGAATCATGCTGGCGGATCAAGTAATGGAAAATGGCTTGGCCTTACCAGAAACACCGGAAGATGTCCAAAAAAGATTGAAAGAAATGCTTCCTATTGCAAGTGTTAAAAATCCGCTGGATACGACTGCACAAATCAACTTTATGCCTACTCTGTTAGAAGACTTTATGGAGGAAGTCTTAGAAAGTGGACAATTTGATTCAGCGATAGCGTTTTTAGGTTTCGCTGGTTTGAAAACGGATTCATTAAACACCAGAATTAAGTCACTTCTCAAAATAAAAGCGAAGTTCCCACAGATTCCTCTTGTTACTGTGACGTTAAATAATCCAGCTTCGAAGAAATTATTTTATGAAAAAGGAATAGTTGTTAACGAAGATCCAACGAGGGCTGTGAAAATGATATCAGCATTATATAAGCTGGGAAAAAACATGGAACCGGTTCAACCGGAGATTCAAAGAGAAAACAAGGATGTTAACCTATACGACATCATTTCATCTAGTTCAGCGGAATTGACTGAATATGCAAGCAAGCAAATTGTTGCTCAATACGATATTCCTGTTACAAAAGAAATATTGGCCAAAAGTGAAAAAGAAGCAGTCGAATTTGCAGAAGAGATCGGTTATCCGGTTGCTTTAAAAGGGATGTCACCTCAGATTTTACACAAAACAGAAAAGGGGCTTGTCCTTTTAAATGTAAAGGATCCTCAAGGGGTAAAGGAAGGCTTCAATCATTTGAAAAAAATTATTGATGAAACGGAGCAGGCAGACTTCGAAGGGGTATTGGTTCAAGAAATGCTTACCGAAAAATCGATGGAGATGTTTGTTGGTTCAAAAAAGGATCCCATTTTTGGACAAATGATCCTTGTGGGATTAGGCGGCATTTATATTGAAGCATTCAAAGATGTGGCTATGAGAAAAGCACCGGTTACCACGGAAATGGCCAAAGAAATGATTGAAGAACTAAAATCGAGCAAGCTGCTCAAAGAGTTCAGAGGAAATGCAGCGTACGATGTCAATGTATTATGTGAGTTAGTCTCGAAATTTAGTTACATGATTGATACTTGGGAGGAAGAGATTGAAGAGGCTGATCTCAATCCTACGATGGTATTTCGGAATGGCCTTGGTGTGAAGGTAGCAGATGCATTGATGAAGCTAGATAAAAAATCAGAAGTCATTTTAATGTGAACGGAGGTAATGGAATGGGAAGGCTAGCTGGGGAAATTGCAGTTGTAACGGGATCTGCTGGAGGAATCGGTTATGGGATCGCACATGCTTTTTTGCAAGAGGGTGCGAAAGTTTGTTTGAACGACGTTAATGAAACGTTGCTCATACAATCTGCTGAAACGCTTGCCAATGAATTCGGTTATGAAAATGTCACGTATTACAAAGGGAGCGTAAGCAGTACAGGAGATGCCTGCAGTTTAGTAGAACATACAGTAAAAACGTTCGGTGGGCTTACAGTAGCCGTAAATAATGCAGGCGGAGCATTTGGAACTCCGCTGCAGTTTGAACAATTGACGGAGGAAGATTGGGACCGTGTATTGGGTGTCAACTTGAAAGGAACATTCCTTGTATCACAAGCGGCTGTCAATGTCATGAAAGGCAACAAGCGTGGAAGTATTATCAACATGTCGTCCGTGACCGCAAAAAAAGGTATGAAGACCGTCAATGTCGCCTATGCGGCCGCAAAAGGTGGGATTGCTTCCTTCACTAGAAAGCTTGCCTACGATGTGGGACAATATGGCATCCGTGTGAATGCGGTCGCGCCTGGAAGCATCATCAGCGGTGAAAAAATTAAGAAGCTTCATAGCGATAATGCGGAAGCGGTTAAACGATTCCGTGATGAACTGCTGGTTAATTTCGTAGGGGAGCCAATTGACGTTGCAAACGCGGCAGTGTTTTTGGCTTCGAATGAGTCCCGGTATATCACGGGCGAAGTGATGGAAATTAACGGCGGGGTCTATATGGGGTAATTCAAATTTGAAACCCAAAAGTTTTGAGATTGAAACAGATCGTGTTGAATTCAACTCTAGTTTGCAGGAATTTTCAGAAAATAGTCTTATAAATTTTCCTTATTATAAAGGGAAAACTCCATAATCCTGAAAAAAATATGATCTTTTAACTATTTTGGCACGTTTTTTGCATCAAGATTAAGTATAAAGAATAAAAAACAATCCCTGAGGAGGAACAATCATGAATTTTAACCCACCAGAAGATACGATTGATATTATTAATGGTCTTAGACAATTTATTGATAAAGTTGTCATTCCTTTGGAAGAGGAAAACTCTCAGTTACTTTATAATGAGAGAAAATATTATTTAGAGAATGGAAAACGTCATCCAAAAGTAGAAGAATTAAGAAAAATAGTAAGAATGGAATCAGCAAAAGCTGGATTTTACACAATGTTTGGAGCTCAGGAACTTGGGGGAGAGGAACTTGGCCCTATTACATCCATGTTAGTTCAAGAAGCCATTGGTAAGTACTATGCCAATCGAAAATTGATCGATGCAGTCGTCATCCCTTCCCCATTTACAAATGGATTAACCCCAGTATTAAAAGGGTTGAAACAAGAGCTTAAAGACAGGTATTTGGAAGGAATTCGAACAGGAGAGAAAACACTTTGTTTTGGCTTGACGGAGCCTGATGCAGGATCAGATGTATGGGGAATTAAAACGAAAGCCGTTAAAGAAGGAAACGAATGGGTTATCAATGGCACGAAACAATGGATTACAAATGCTCCGTATGCAGATTATTGTATGTTATTTGCTGTAACAAATCCTGAGCTGCAAGCAAAACGGAGAGGCGGAATCACTTGTTTCTTTGTTGAAACGAAAAGCGAAGGATTTAATGTAGACTCGGTTATTCCGGTTATGGGAGAGCTTGGCGGTGATGCCGGAATTATTAGTTTAGAAAATTTACGAGTGCCGGAAGAGAATATCATTGGGGAATTAGACAATGGCTTTTCAAGGGCGATGAATGGGATTAATAATGGACGACTTGGGATGAGTGGTAAATGTATTGGATCTGCACAATGGGCTCTCAAGCAAGCAGTTGATTATGCAAATATTCGCCAGACTTTCGGAAAGAAAATTGGTGAACACCAAATGGTTCAAAATATGTTGGCAGAATGCGCAATGGATATTTATGCTGCTCGAAATATGGCTCTCCACTGTGCCTGGAAATGTGAAAATACGAAGACACAGCCTACTAAAGAGATATCGATGGTTAAAGCCTTCTGTACCGAAATGGTAGGACGTGTGTATGATAGAGCGATGCAGATTCATGGGGGAATCGGTCTTTCAAATGAACTTAAATTAGAAGCAGGCTATCGCCATTCAAGAATACTTCGTATACCAGACGGAACTTCTGAAATTCATCGACGTACCATTGCTAAGAGTCTATTAAAAGGGGATTTGAATTTTAACTAACTAGCTCTTTATTAGGAGAAGGAGGATGTAAAAATGGAAGAACAATGTATATTGGTTGAAAAAAAAGGTCGTATTGCCTATGTCATCTTGAACCGTCCAAATAAATTAAATGCGTTGAACAATCAGCTGCTTACGGAGCTTGATGGGGCATTAGCAGATATCGAAAAAGATGACGATGTTAGTGTTGTCATTTTAAAAGGAAATGGACGTGCTTTTAGTGTAGGATATGATATTGGCAAATATACGCACCCTACAGTTACAGAAGATAGGGATCGATTAGAAGAATTTACTCGAAGATGGTTAAGAGTGTGGGAATATCCAAAGCCAATCATTGCACAGGTCCATGGATATGCTTTAGCTGGAGGTACTCAGTTGCTGGCGTCTTGTGACATCGTTATTACCTCAGAAGATGCGCAATTTGGTTTCCCTTCATTACCTCTTGGCGGCGGCTTTGTCGGTATATACTGGGGATGGCATGTAGGATTTCAAAGAGCAAAATTATTAGATTTAACTGCAGGAAGCAAAATTAGCGGGAAAGAAGCTACGGAATATGGATTTGCAGCTCGTTGCTTTAAAGAAAATGAACTTGAGGAAAAAACGTTAGAGATCGCACGCGGAATCGCTAAAACTCCTCTGGATATTTTGAAATTAAAGAAGCAAGCCCATAATCGAATGATGGATTTACAAGGATTTAGGACTGGCGTATTATTTGGACCTGAACAGGATGCCATTATTCATACGACAGAAGGAATCAAATTAATGAGAGATAAGATTGATGAATTAGGTTTGAAAGCCGCCATTCAGTGGTTCAATGAACAAGATGTGTAATTGGAGGTCCTACCATGGGATTATTTGATGGGAAAATTGCCATTGTTACTGGTGGAGCACGAGGGGTTGGCGAAGTGACAGTAAGGCAGCTGCTTATGCAAGGAGCGAAAGTAGCTATTTTTGACAGGTTGGCAGAAGGTGCTAAAAAGAAGTTTAAAGACCATGAGGAACGTATTCTAGAGATTACCGTAGATGTTAGTAATCTTAGCGATGTAGAAAAAGCCGTCCGATTAGTGGGAGAAACCTATCATCGAATTGATGTTTTAGTTAATAATGCAGGGATCTTACAAGATAATTTTATTGAGGAAATGACAGAAGAAGAATGGGATCAAGTGATAGATATCAATCTCAAAGGTAGTTTTAATTGTTGTAAAGCTGTAACTCCTTATATGAAAAGACAAAAATATGGAAAAATTGTCAATGTTTCTTCCCTTGCCGCCTTAGGTGCAACTGCAAGAGTAAACTATGCTGCTTCAAAAGCTGGAATTCAAGGAATGACCAGAGCACTAGCCTTGGAGCTGGGACATTCTGGCATATTCGTTAATGCGGTAGCTCCAGGGTACATAGAGACCGACATGAACAGGGTATCAGAAGCATTTGCAAGTAAAAGGGGAATTGCTGACTTTGATTCATTCAAGAAAGCGTATATAGCTAAAAACCCTATTCAACGATTTGGCCAACCAGAAGATGTTGCGAATGTAATTGAATTTTTAGCCTCAGATAAGTCGGCCTATGTAACAGGTCAGATCATTTATGTTTCGGGATCACCCGGATTGTAAAGGCTTTTCAGTGCCGCCTAATTCAATATAGTAGAGGTGTGTAAAAATGTCGGTAGATACTCAAAGAGAAGAGCTGGGCTATTGGAATTCGACTTTAAATTATTTGTTCGAGAAGGATCCTGAGTTTTTTGAAATATACAAAAGGTTCGTTTCCACTCCTTATAAAAATAATGTAATTGACGCGAAATCCAGAGAATTAATCCTTGTGGCTTTAAGCTCATCACCCACTAGTCTTTGTAAAGTAACATTAGAGATTCATATGAAAAATGCAATTTCTCAAGGAGCCACTGAAAAGGAAATTTTAGAGGTCTTAAAATTAGTAAGTGTTTTAGGAGTGCATACTTGTGCGGTTAGCGTCCCTAGTTTAGTTGACGAATATGAAAAATATAGTAATCAGTCAATCGAGCCTAACCTGAATAACAAACAGATGAAGTTAAAAGAACATTTTATAGACAAGATGGGTTATTGGAATTCATTTCGCGATATTCTTTTAGATAATGATGAGAATTTTTTTGAGAGTTATTCGGATTATCTAACGAATCCATGGGAAAGCAATATATTAAGTCCAAAATTAAAAGAGTTTATCTATATAGCCATTGATAGTTCGACCACTCATTTATTTGATGCAGGGACAAGAGTTCATATTCGTAATGCCTTCAAGTACGGAGCAACATTTGAAGAGATCATGGAAGTTTTCAAATTAACTAGTGCGCAAGGTATAAATACTTTTTATGTGAGTCTTCCAATCTTAAAAGATATTTTTTCTGAGAAGGATGAATGAAGTCTTTAAAAACCTAGCTTTGAGCCAATATTGAAACATAGATGTTTCAAAAATGCGACATTTATTTTGAGAAAACGCAGGTAAATAGTATAAAATAAGTGAGAATAGTAGAAATATTTGTATATTTATATGGGGTTCAACGACAAAATTTTTGATTTATTTCTAAATTGGAACAATTATTGCATGTATACTTAGTAAAATTAAATTTCAAGTAGAGGAGTTTTTATAATGGCGATTTTAGGAAAAGATATGACGTTTGGTTTGTTCTTTTTGAATTCTGTTGCTCCTTGGAAAACGGATGCAGAAGAATTGCGGGATGGTTTAGAGCAAATTAAGGTAGCAGATAAGCTCGGATTTCATACAGCATGGATTGCAGAGCATAATGCCCGAGCCTATGGTGTTGTTAGCTCCACATCCGTTTACTTGGCAGCAGCTGCAGCTCAAACTTCTAATATTATGCTAGGTTCTGCAGTATCCCGTATACCTTTACATCATCCACTACAAATCGCAGAGGATATGGCATTAGTAGATGTCATCAGCAATGGAAGATTGTATTTGGGAGTCGGGAAAGGGTATGACCAATTAGAATATGAAGCCTATAATATTAATTTTGAAGAACGCCATGAAAGGTACCTGGAGTCATTAGATATTATTACAACAGCTTTAAAAAATCACAAAGTTACGTATTCCGGAAAGTTTTATGATATAAAGGACATCCCAGTTTATCCGAGACCTGTTCAACCTTCAGGACCACCAATCTTTGTAATGGTATCAGGAAATGATGCTTCCATGATTAATGCAGCAAAGCAAGGACATTCATTTGTGTTAGGTGGAATTACAAATGAGGATACAAAACATAAGATTGATCTATATAAAAAGACTGCTTTAGAATCAGGCTTGACACAGGAATATGTCACAGATGCAGTTGCACGCTCAGGAAAACTATTGTTCTGTTATGTCGCTGAAACGACTGAGCAAGCTCAAGAGGAGTATAGAAGAGGCCTGGAATGGTATATGAGCGAGCGCGATAATCGCCCAACTTTTGGAGTCATTACTCGAGAACGTAATGTAGATTATGAACGCTTTTTAACCTCTGACAATACACTAGTGGGTTCACCAGAAAAGGTCATTGAGGATATTAAACGTTATAAGGAAGTAACTGGTTTAAATAATATCATTCTATGGATGAATATTGGCGGACAGCAACAAAAGCAAGTATTAAAGTCAATGGAGCTGTTTGCTGAAAAAGTAATGCCTCATTTTGTTGAAGAGAAAAGTCTTGTTAAATAAAAGCGGTTTCAAAATAAATAGAGGATAGTAGTTTTAAAGACATCTTAACCTAAGTTTATTTCTAAATATCAGAATACTTATAATTTTGTATCCGCTTTCTAGCCCTTTCTAGGCTGGAAAGTGGATGAACCATGTTAAATCAAGCATTTCGCGTTAGGAAATAGTAGAAAGTACATATGGAGGGGAATATGAAGCAAATTAATTCGGTTTTGGGTCCGGTAGAAGTAGATCAATTAGGAAAGACATTGATTCATGAACATTTAAGAACAAGGGCAGAAAGTGTAGCTGTCCAATTTCCGCATTTGTATGATGCGGAAGAAGAATATCAATTAGCCATGAATCAAGTAACAGGAGTTAAAAACAGAGGTGTTAAAACAATCTTTGATCCCACTGTAATGGGGCTGGATCGGGATATTCGATTCATGAAAAAGGTTTCAGAAGATTCTGGTGTTCAAATCATTGCAGCAACTGGAATTTATACTTTTAATGATTTGCCCACTCGATTTAGAGCAAACGATATCGAATTTATGGCTGATCAATTCGTAAGAGACATAGAAGTTGGCGTTCAAAACACTGAGATTAAAGCAGGATTTTTAAAATGTGCAACCGATGTTCAAGGCATGACTCCTGACGTAGAAAAAGTCGTAAGAGCAGTTGCCCGCGCCCATCATAGTACAGGTGTCCCAATCATGACTCACTCTGCTCCTGCAAAAGAGACTGGTTTATTACAGATTAAAATCTTCGAAGAAGAAGGTGTGGATCTAAGTAAAGTATTAATAGGGCATTGCGGGGATACGGATAATTTAGATTATTTGGAGAGAGTTCTCGATAAAGGTGTTTATATCGGAATGGATCGCTATGGTATTACTTCTTTAGTAACTACTGAACAAAGGAATGATACCCTTCGAGCTTTAATTGAAAAGGGATATGCAAATAGAATGTTTTTGTCACAAGACTATTGTTGTACAACCGATCTTTATAAACCGGAAAGTTTAAAAAAGGTAAAACATCCTGATTGGTCAATGACATTCCTGCTGGATAAGGTCATTCCAACACTCTTATCTCAAGGAATTGCCGAAGAAGATATTCATTTGATGATGTTCGAGAACGTCAAAAATTGGCTGAGTTAATTCAGGAGCCTATCATATAAAGGCATCACTAGCACAATCATTGTGTTAATGACGGCCAGATTTCAAAGGAGGTTGCCATGAAGCTTTTTGTAAGTGGCTTTTCACCTATCGATCAATATGTAGAAGAAGAGATAAAAATTAGGAAAGCAAATTTTCAGGAACTAGTCGTTCAAAAACTAGAGTCTACTGATATCCTGAAAAACCCTACCTATATTCAGAATGATGACGTATTAATTTGCGGGGCTACTATATTTGAAGTTTTTAAAAAAATAAACGTTAGGGGACAGTTAGTTCCTTTAAGAGTTCAAACGAGCGACTTTTTGAAAGCCCTGGGCCAGGCAGCTCTGGTAGGAGAAGAAGTAAATATTATCAATTATAAAGAAGTATTTTTGAAAAACGATTTGGCAGAACTAGAACGTGTTTTCAATGTAAAGATTCATCAATATTATTATCCAGATACGGAATCAGCTGATGCCTTAATTGATGAACTGCTAGAGAAAAAACAAAGTATTGTAATAGGTTCTGGTTTAATCGTTTCGAAAGCTTTAGAAAAGGGCATGAAAGGGTTCATTTGGTATGGCAAAGAGAGTGTGAAGGTGGCTGTCGATATTGCCTTTAATTTATTACTGACCCGTTTTGAGGAGCAAAGTAACCATAAAAGGCAAGAATATATTTTAGATCATTTCAATGATGGTGTTATTAGTTTGAATGTGGTTGGAAGAATCATTCAAATTAATCAAAAGGCAGTTGAGTTGCTGGGACTTGAAAAATATAGAGATATAAGAGGACTCAGCATAAAAGAAATAGAAGAGTTTGATTTTCTATCTGAATATTTGAAAAATTCTACCTCTATAAAAGATAAGCTACTAGAGTACCAAAATAAAACTTTATATATAAATTCCTTTCCCATTACTGTAAAAGGGGAAAATGATGGATCTGTGATCATTATTTCTGATGCAGTAGAAATTCAGAAACACGAGAAAAAAATAAGAAGAAAACTCTACGATGATTCAAATAGAGCGATATATGAATTTGACGATATTATCGGGAAAAGTGAAGTCATGGAAAAGTTAAAATACAAGGCTAAAAAGTTTGCTAAAACAGATGCCAACGTATTAATTATTGGCGAATCGGGTACAGGAAAGGAGCTATTTGCTCAAAGTATTCATAATGCGAGTTCACGTTCGAAAGAACCATTTATCGCGATCAATTGTGCGGCCATACCGGAAAATCTAATGGAATCGGAATTCTTTGGCTACAATGAAGGGGCTTTTACAGGGGCCATTAAGGGAGGAAAGCCGGGACTATTCGAGCTTGCTCATAAAGGAACGGTTTTTTTAGATGAATTGGGAGAAATTCCATTAAGTATGCAGTCAAAGTTGCTAAGAATTCTCCAAGAAAGGGTAGTACGAAGAGTAGGAAGTGCGACGTCCATTCCGATTGATGTGAGAATCATAGCTGCAACGAATGTAAATCTTTTAGAACAAGTAAGACAGGGAAAGTTTCGCTTAGATTTATTTTATCGTATTAGCGTGTTGAATCTAAAATTACCATCATTAAATGAGCGTAAACAGGACTTGGAGGATTTGGTCTTATCTTATACATTATGCAA
Organism: Bacillus sp. OTU2372; assembly: GCF_038440275.1. Lineage (NCBI taxonomy): Bacteria > Bacillati > Bacillota > Bacilli > Caryophanales > Bacillaceae > Bacillus > Bacillus sp. OTU2372. The sequence goes on along the minus strand of NZ_JASATK010000017.1, from coordinate 89,297 downwards.
ACATCCAAATTTTATTAGTGTCATTGAGAGATGGATTAAAGAAATTACCAAACAATTAAATCAGTACCATTGGAAAGGGAATATTCGAGAATTAGAAAATAACTTAGAGAGATTTTTCGCCTATCTGGAATCTCCAGTTAACATAACGAAACAGGATGTTTTAAATAACTTGATCGAGACCTTAGAAGACAATAATTTTCTCTCCATAAAGCAGGTTCCTGATCATGAGTCCTATCAAACCATTATAAAAGAAGCTGAGATTAATACCATTAAAAGAGTCTTGAAAAAGACAAATGGGAATAAAAAAGATGCAGCAGAAATTTTGGGTATGAGCAGAAGTACTTTATGGAGGAAATTAAGTGAAACTGATGCATCTAAATTGTAAAGGTCCGATGTTCTGACTTCAGGCTAATCTCAGATAGGTAGATTTATTCAACTGCATGTAAGTCATGAGGAAAGATGCAGAATGCAATGAAAAAATGTTTGTTTCCACTCTTTTGTAGTGGTTAAACAATAAATAGCCCCTTCTCGAAACACTGAGGGCTGCAAGAAAAAAGGTTTATTTCATTTTCTGTGAGGGGAGGGATGCCATGGAGTAGATGTTCAAATAAGAAAGTGGTTGGTCTTTTTTAGAGGGATAGGTTACAAACAATAATTTTACGATAGCAAAATTACCTATTTTTATCTCGTCTTATGTAGCTTTATTTGAATTATCAAACGTAATTGCTTGGTTGGCCTTAAAAATTAGTTGTCCATTTATAGTAGTAGACCAAATAAACCATTTCGAAAGGATTGAAGCTATTGCGTTGGATCACTTTAGGTTTTGTCTTTTTCATGTTTGTAATCGATTATGCGGATAAAGCAATCGCGGGTTATGCGGCTATTCCCATTTCAAAGGAATTCGGCCTATCACCCATCCAATGGGGGGTAGTTGGGAGCAGCTTCTTTTGGTCTTTTATATTTGCCAATATTTTTGGGGGTACACTCGCCGATAAATTCGGGACAAAGAAAGTACTTACGTATACAGCCATCAGCTGGACTGTTTTACAGTTATGCTCCGCTGCGATTACAAACCTGCATATGCTTATAGCCTACCGGATTTTATTAGGTATTTTTGAAGGGCCTTTTTATGCAAGCGCTGTCACTCATTTGAACAAATTTTTTCCCCCTGAAAAACGAGGGATGGCAACTGCCATTCTCAATTTCGGTAGTCCGGTTGGGTCGCTTGTCAGTGCTCCTATATTAGTATACTTGATTAACCATTTTGGCTGGAAAGTGTCTTTTGCTAGTCTAGGTGTTTGCAGTTTTGTCTGGCTTCTTCTATGGATCTTCATTGGGAAAGAGCAGCCGGAGGACTATGAAAAAGAGAATCGTATGGTGAAGGCAGTGATACCGGTCAAGCAGAAAGTACAATTTTCGGATTTTTCTGCCGCCATGTTGACCCGTACCTTTATTTTAACCACTTTAGTTTCCTTCTCAACTTATTGGTTTGCTAGCTGGAGTTCTGTTTGGATGCCTACCTATTTAGTTAAGGCGTTAAATGTATCTTCTACTGAGATGGCGAATATTGCCGCTATTGCTGGCTTGATTACTGGTGCGGTGGGTATTGGAATTTCGATGTTCTCTGATTACGTACTCAAAAAGAGCGGCAGTCATACTAAATCCCGTGTAATGGTTGTCGGATTCTCGTTGTTGATTGGTTCCATCCTCCTTTACTCCATCACAGTGGTACATAGCGCGGCTTGGGCTATGTTTGTCATGTGTGCAGGAGCGGGATTTTTCCATTGCGCAATGGCACTTAACCCTCACATCATTAATCGGTTAATTCCGGGCAATACTTTCATGCTCGGAACTTATTCCGGATTAGTCACGGTATCTGGGGCGATTGGACCAATGGTAAGCGGAATTTTGGTTGCAAAAGGAGGCAGTAATATTGTTCAAGGATTTAATAACTCGCTTCTAATGGTTGTCGTTCTTTCGGTCATTGCGAGTATTTTGTCCCTCCTTTTTGTAAAACCGGATAAGATAAACGTAAAGGAAACGTCCTCGTTGGAGAACGATGCAGAAAATGTAATGGTCTAGAGTCAAAGATTGAGGAGCAGGAAGCAATGACTGCTTCTCTTTCGTCATTTGATTCAATTAATTTTCAAAATAAATCTATGTTTAGTTTTTACATAACAAATAGTTAATTTAATATAAATATTATTCGTTTTACTTGAATGAAAGTTATTAATATAATTTGGATAAACATTTGTAGTTGGTTTCCAATGTACTGTAATACGGGAATGCAAGTGTAAATTTATATAAAAAATATGATCTGGAGGCTCATTGAATGATAAGTTCGAAGTCAACCGAATCACTTCCTGCCAGCTCTTTTACAAAACAAGTAAATGAAGCAGTCTACCACTCTCTGAATTTTGAAGACAGGCAGGATTTTGAGGATGCACAAAGAGGTCTTATAGCTCCATTCGATTTTAATATTTTTAAAAGCGATACAGGGGAAGTACTTTGGGATACAGATATCGTAGAATTCCTTCGTGATTCTGCACCTGAAACGGTAAATCCGAGTTTGTGGAGGAATTCACAATTGCAATCGATTGCCGGTTTATTTCAAGTTGTGGATGGTGTCTATCAAGTTCGAGGACTATCCATATCTACCACGGTTTTAATCGAAGGTAAAAACGGACTGATCGTCTGCGATACATTAAAAAGCATCGAATCAGCTAAAGCAGCTTTGGAATTATATTATAAGCATCGACCTAAAAAACCAGTTACAGCTATCATTGTTAGTCAAAGTCATGTGGACCATTTTGGCGGTATTCAAGCAGTACTGGAATATGCGGAAAATCCTACTATTCCGATTATTGTACCGCAGCATTTTACAAAAGAAGCTATCAGTGAAAATGTTCTTTTAGGTTCTATTATGAAACGTCGTGGACAGTATCAATTTGGTCATGTTCTGCCTCCTGGTCCGAGGGGAACTGTCTGTGTAGGGATTGGTACAATTCAGACGAATGGCATTACCACATTTGAAATGCCGAATGTGGAAATCGAAAATGAAATCCAAGCATTGGATATTGATGGATTAACTTTTCAATTCTTATTAACCCCTGACACAGAAGCGCCAGCTGAAATGCATTTTTATTGTGAAGATTACAAAGTTTTATATGCTTCTGAGAATGTAAATAAAACCATGCATCAAATTTATACCGTAAGAGGGGCAAAAACGCGTGATGCCCTACAGTGGGTGAGTGCCATCGAAAAGACGATCGATTTGGTTGAGAATAAAGAAATGGATGCTTTGGTTATGGCGCATGCTTGGCCTGTTTGGGGAAAGGAGAATGCGACCCAGCATTTGAAATTGCAGCGTGATTTATATAAATACATGCATGATCAAACAGTTCGTCTGGCCAATCATGGATATACCATGGATGAAATAGCCGAAACGATCCAACTGCCGGAAACCTTAAATCAATATTGGGGCAATCGGGGGTATTATGGTACCTTAAAGCACAATGTGAAGGGAATTTACAATTTTTATTTAGGTTATTATAGTGGCCATCCATCTGATTTAGATCCACTGCCACAAGTGGAAGCAGGAAAAAAATATGTTCAATATATGGGTGGCGCTGCTCATGTCATTCAACAAGCTAAAACAGATTATAAAAATGGCGAGTATCGTTGGGTAGCTCAAGTTTTGAAACATGTAGTGATGGCTGATCCGGACAATATGGAAGCCAAGCATTTATTAGCAGATACGTTTGAACAATTAGGCTATCAAGCAGAGTCAGCGAATTGGCGGAATATGTACCTGGCTGGCGCCATGGAACTAAGAAATGGCGTGAATAAAGAGGTTCCGGCATATGATAGTTCGGCAGTTTTTAATAAAGTTTCAGTCGATGATTTCTTAAAGTTATTAGCCATTAAACTGAATGGTCCAAAAGCTAATGGTAAAAAAATGACGGTGAATGTGACGATAACAGATACAAATGAAGAGTTTGTATTATATTTGGAAAATTCGGTATTATCACGCAAAATGGACGTGTTAGATGACAACCCGGATATCTCCTTACATGTTGATAAATTCACTTTGTATGGAATGGGAAATGGTCGTGTTGCTCCAGCACAAGTACTAGCAGATAGAAAACTGGAGATCTCCGGTGAACTAAATAAATGGAATGAATTTTTATCCTTGTTGGATTCATTCAATCCTCTAGTCAATATTGTCACTCCTTAATGTGGGATCAAGGCAGGCGTACAGGGGTGATTCTTTTGTAAACACTTCAAAATATAAACATAGACAATTCAAATTTGAAACAATTTAAATTCGAATTGAAGGCTATTCCCCAATTTTATTAAATTAAGAGGTTTGGCATAAAAATTGCAAATATAAATATGACTAACTACTTCAGGCGTGTAACATCATTAAGGTAGGTGATGAGATCTTCCCCTGCCTATCGAATTTTATTTTGGAAAGGTGATCGCAATGTTGCAAAATCGAAGCTTTAATTCTTGTCTGCCAACTAATGTACGGTTTAGTTTGGATGTCATTAAAAACGAGCTTGCTCATGAAATTCGTCTTGCTAACAAAAGTAGAGTGTTTATTGCAACCGATGAAGGACTTGTAAAAGCTGGATTAATCAAAACGACTACAGCCAATTTAATAGAAAATGAAATTGAAAGTGTTATTTTTTCAGAGGTAGAACCAAATCCACAAGTTGAAACCATTATGCGAGGGGCAGCTCAGTATACACAGAAGTCTTGCGATATGATTTTAGCGATTGGTGGCGGAAGCGCAATGGACTTCGCTAAAGCGGTCGGAGTGGCCGTTACACATTCTGGCCATATCCTGGACTACCGCAGGGGTGAAAAGCCTATCACTCATCCAATTCCATTATTGTTTGCGATTCCGACAACCGTAGGGACTGGTTCGGAAGTAACCGCCGTGGCAATAGTAACCGACCCTGAAGTTGGCAGAAAATATGCTGTCTCTTCGCCATACCTTATCCCGAAAATTGCATTTATTGATCCTTTGATGACGGTTACTTTACCGAAACATCATGTTTCGGCAACTGCGCTTGATGCTTTAGTCCATGCCATAGAGGCTTATACAGTGGTTCGAGCTGCACCGATATCGGATGGACTTGCATTGCAGGCCATCCGCATGATTCGAGAATATCTTCCAGCAAGCTATTCGCATCCAGAAAACTTGGAGGCTCGTGCACAGATCCAATTAGCAAGCACGATGGCAGGGATGGCATTTAGTCTTGCAGGTCTTGGCCTTGTACACTCTTGTTCACATCCGATGTCAGCTATCTATCATGTTCCGCATGGAGTTGCCAATGCCATTTTATTACCTTATGTCATTCAACATAACCTGATTTCCAATATAAAAAAGTATGCCGATATAGCAAGGATTTTCCAGCCAGAGTTAGTTTTAAAAAACGACCAAACCGCTGCAGACGAGCTTGTCGGTTTATTGGAATCTTTTATTGCTTCCGTTGATATTCCCAAGGATTTCAGTTATCTAGGAATTGAAGTAACGGATGAAGTGATCGACCGTTTAGCTAATGATGCGATGGCTGATGGGACGATTCCCTCCAATCCTCGCAAGGTCTATAAAGAAGATGTTGTAAAAATCTACAATCAGGTATTACCTAGATAAAAGGAGAGTGCACTTGTATGTATATTAATGGAGAATGGATTAGCACGAACAAAACACTGGACATTAAAAACCCAGCGACAGGAGAGGTAGTAGATCAAGTATTCCTCGTAGGAAAGGCGGAAACAGAGCATGCGATCCAAGCTGCCGAAGATGCTTTTCCCTTATGGTCGAATTTAACTGCTGAACAGCGATCGGATTACCTTCAAAGAGTTGTAAAAAAGCTTGAAGAAAAGAAAGAACACCTTGCCCAGGTTATCACCAAAGAAATGGGCAAATCCATCCATAATGCTCGTTATGAAGTAGGGAGTGCGATTGCTTTTTTTAAGTGGTACGCGGAGGAGGCTCGAAGGGTGTATGGAGAAACCGTTCCGGCTTCCGCACCCAATAAGCGAATGACTGTTATTCGTCAACCCGTAGGGGTTGTTGCGGCAATCACGCCTTGGAATTTCCCATTATCGATGGGAGCGCGCAAACTTGGTCCTGCATTAGCTGTAGGCTGCACCGTTGTCCTCAGACCGTCAACCGAAGCACCACTCTCGTCCGTTGAATTGTTTAAAGTGTTTGATGAGGCCGGTTTGCCTAAAGGTGTGGTTAATTTAGTGATCGGGAGCCCTAGCGACATTGTTAACCCACTCATGGAAAGTAAAGTAGTCCGTAAAGTGACGTTCACAGGTTCCACGGAAGTAGGGAAAATTTTAATTCGTCAATCTGCAGATACCGTAAAAAAGGTGTCGATGGAACTGGGGGGCCATGCTCCATTTATTGTATTTGAGGATGCTGACTTAGATTTGGCTGTGGAGGGGGCAATCAAAAGTAAATTTGCTTCAACTGGTCAACAATGCATCTGTGCGAATCGAATTTATGTTCACGACACCATCTATGATGAATTTGCAAAAGGTTTGCACGAAAAAGTTGCCTCTTTGAACGTTGGAAATGGCCTGGATGAATCCAATGAAATTGGTCCAATGGTGAACGAAAAAGGGATGGAGAAGGCACATGATCAAGTGATCGATGCTGTCAACAAAGGGGCACGAGTTTTGTATGGCGGAAGCAGACTTTCAGATGGAGATTTAGCGAAAGGCTATTTTTACGCCCCTACTATTCTTGTTGATGTAAAGGATAATATGAAAATATGTTCAGAAGAAACATTCGGTCCTGTTGCACCTTTGATACGTTTTGTATCAGAAGAAGAAGTCATTATGATGGCAAACAATATCGAATATGGACTTGCCGCTTATTTCTATACAAACGATCTATCTCGGTCGTATCGGGTTTCTGAAAAATTAGAGTACGGAATGGTCGGTGTGAATGATCCTGCTCCTTTCGCCGTACAAGTACCATTCGGAGGTGTTAAAGAAAGTGGTTTAGGCCGTGAAGGAGGCCGTTATGGCCTAGATGACTATCTTGAAACAAAGCTAGTATCCGTTGCTATTCGACTTTAATCTTTTAATTATTAATGGTTTTCTTGTTGAATTAACAGATTGAGCTTTGCTCTTTCTGTTTGATAGGCATGGTAGTGGCCGACATTGGTCAACGATAGATATTAAAAAGAAGCTGATTCCAGAGTCGGCTTCTTTTTTAATCGAAAAAAATAATACTAACAACCATACAAGGATGTCGCAATTCTTGAACATCATAGATTCAAATTTGAGTAATTTCCATTTATTTTGTGGCTTTTTATAAGGGATAGAGATTGGCATGATTCTTGCATTTTAGTTAATAGAAAAGGATGTTAATCAATGATCCCATATATGGAACTATGAAATATTGATAAAGTAATAGGAGGTTATTGTATGGCTGGTCCATTAGAAGGAATAAAAGTATTAGAACTTTCAAGAACTCTTGCAGGTCCTTTTTGCAGCATGCAGTTGGGAGACATGGGTGCAGAAGTCATCAAAGTTGAGCAGCCGGGGCTCGGAGATGAAACCCGGAAATTTACACCACCTGAGATAAACGGGGAATCCTGTTATTTTATGAGCTTAAATAAGAATAAAAAAGGGATCACGTTGGATCTTAAAACGGAGGAAGGACAGAGGATTGTAAAACAACTTGTGGCAGAATCGGATGTTTTAATAGAAAACTTTCGAAATGGCACAATGGAAAAATTCGGATTAGGGTATGACGTACTGAAGGAAATAAATCCCCGCCTCGTGTATTGTGCCATCAGTGGGTTTGGCCGGACAGGGCCGATGAAGGATGAGCCTGCGTATGATTTATTAATGCAAGGATTTGGCGGGTTAATGAGTGTTACAGGAGAACCGGGTCGGCCCCCAGTAAAGGTCGGCTTTTCGATTGTGGATTTGGGAACAGGACTATATGCAACGCTTGCAGTGGTTTTGGCGTTATTGGCCAGGGAAAAGACAGGAAAAGGTCAATACGTAGAAGCCTCCTTGTTTGAAACGGTCGTATCGTTGTCTAATTATTTGGGACAGAATGTTTTGGCAACAGGAAAAGCGCCTGAACGTTTCGGATCCGCACATCCCTCCCTTGTTCCTTACCAAGTCTTTAAGACAAAGGATGGTTATGTATCAATTGCGGTGACAAACGATGCATTGTGGAGAAAAATGTGTGATGCGCTTGAACTGTACGAGTTAAAGGATCATCCGAAATATTCCCTAAATGTAAACCGGGTGGCAAACCGAGAAGAACTCGTGGAGATTCTCACGGAGTTCACGAAAAGCAAAGAATCATCGGAAATCATCGAAAAGTTAAAATGTGCCGGTGTGCCTGGAGGCCCGATTCATGACCTGACTCAGGTCTTGGCCCATCCACAGATACAACATCGGGAAATGATACAAGAAGTAGAGCATCCTACCATTGGTATGCTGAAAATGTTAGGAATCCCTATTAAATTATCGGATACGCCGGGGGCAGTTCGTAAGGCACCTCCATTATTAGGTGAGAATACAGACGAAGTTTTATCCCAGCTTGGCTACACGAGCTGTGACATTGCAGCATTCAAAGAAAAAGGGGTTATTTAATATCATTAACCTTTAGCGAAGGGAGATTAATAATCTCCTTTCGCAATTTGCTGTTTTAGTTGTTTTATGAACTCCCTTGCTGCAGCGGAAAAATATTTCTTTTTTGAACGAACTAACCCGAAGAAAATATTTGTGCGATCATGCCCAACTAAAGGAATGGGAACAATATCACCGTTAACCACATAATGATGGCTGCTTTGGCCTAAATCATAGTTAAAGTAGATCGCCAGCCCTTCTGCAACGGTTTTTTTTATTACCTCAGTGTTATTTGATGTAAATAAAATTTTCATAGCACCATATTTGTTGAAAAAATCATTAATAAAAGAACTAATGGTACTACCATTGTATGTCACAAGCGTTTCATTTACTAATTCTGGGGGCGTTAGCGTGTCACAATAAGCGAGAGGTGAATTTTTACTAACAAAAACTTGTACTTTACCTTCCAGTAAGATATCAAACAGGAACTCTTCTTGATCCAACAACTCGGGTTCAAAACTAGCAATTAATCCGAAGTCAATTTGATTTTGTTTTACTTCATTAAGGATTTCAAACGTTTCTTTTTCAGTCATTTGAACATTGATTTCAGGAAATTCTTTAATAAATTTTGAAAAAGTTTTAGGTAATATCGTCATAAAATAACTCGGGATTGCGGAGAATTTAAAATCCCCTTGAATGGTAGCTGTTTGTATTTGCGCCTCCTCTCTAAACTCTTGAAGTTTAATCACAATTTCAAATGCTTTCCTGATTAATTGCACACTTTCTTCTGTGGGTACTGTGCCTGACCTTGACCGTTTAAATAGAGTTACTCCCAGCTCCTCCTCTAAATTGGAAACCGCTTTACTTATTGCTGCTTGAGAAATATGTAAATTTTGTGCTGCATTAGAAATGCTTCCAGATTTCGCTATTTCTACAATATATTGCAATTGTTCTATACTCATAATTTCCTTCCTTCTATTGATCCTATTTATTTTTTCTATCTATTTAATATAACTAAAAGTTAAATTTATTGGATTTATTATTATTTTACTTGAAAATTTGTTATATTCCAATGTTTATGAATAGGTTTAATAAGAAAAAACAAACGTTTCAAACGCTGAACTTTATTCGTTCAAATTTGAAACGTCAAAATAAATGATCTGCATTTTCATAAGGATTAAAAATTGGTATGAATCTTGCAAGATACTTTAATAGTATTGAATCAAATTTATGATGGAGGAATGAAAAATGAAATTATTAGGGATATCAGGAACAATTACAGGATCAAAAACAAAAATTGTTGTTGAAAAGGTATTAGAAGAGGTAAAGAAAAACTATCCTGAGGTTGAAGTAGAATTACTTGATTTAAAGCAGTTTGATGTCCAGTTCTGTGATGGACGTAATCCATCAGAATATACCGGAGATACAAAAAAAGTAATAGAACTTGTTTCATCGGCTGATTTTTATATTATCGGTACCCCAATTTTCCAAGGTTCCATTACAGGTGCTCTTAAAAATTTATTTGATTTGGTTCCTCCAACAGATTTCCGTAATAAAGTAATGGGGTTCATTGCTACAGGAGGAACATATCAGCATTATTTAGTGATTGAGAATCAATTAAAACCAATTGCAAGTTATTTCCGTGCCTATGTTGCGCCAGGATTTGTCTATGCTCATAACAACCATTTCAGCCCTCAGAATGAACTGGTTGACAAGGAAGTATTGGAACGTATTTCTGCATTAAGTGAGGAAGTCGTATTTATGCAAAAAACACTCAAATCGACCAACAAAGAGCCCCTGCTTCAATAGGAGAATGTTTTTCTTCATCACCAAAAAAAGAATAGGAAGAAAAGTGAAAGTTTTTTTAAACGAAGCGATAAAGGGGGGGGGTTACGTGTTAGTAGATGGTAATAATACGATTCATTTAACAGATCTATCCTTTATAAATATTTGTACAAATAAGTATGGAATAAATAGAGGGGTATACAACACGATTGATGAATGGTTTTACAGGAAAGTATTACTAAATATTTTAGAAAGACGAAAGAACATTCTCTTTTTTCTTGAATATATAAAGGGGAAAACTGAGTTCAAAAATAGTCGTTGTAAATTTGGACACGGTGGAGTAACGATAAAATTACAAGAATATTATTCTCAAAGTTTTGACCCCATTTTATCAAAAAGTGCCACTAATCTTTAATTGACCGTTATCCCCAATTTTTACTATACACTGGAAATCAAATCTAAAAAAGGAGTCTTCTAATGAAGAATGATCTACGGCAAATTGAAGAAAAGTTAATGGAAAATAACAATTTTCGAAAATTAATCGGGGTTAAAATTGAAGATATCAGTGAAGGGTTTGCGATCCTATCATTACCAATACGTGATGACTTGTTACAGTCGGGAAAAGTTGTTCATGGGGGAGTTCTTTCTGTTCTTATGGATTCCGTCATTGGTACAGCAGTTAGATCAGTCTTGGAAACTGATGAATATTCAGTTACTGCTGAAATGAATATTAACTACTTTAGACCTGCAATAAAAGGCAAAATCTTTGCAGAGGGAAAGCTAATGAACAAAGGAAAAAATTTAATAGTTGGAGTAGGGGATATTAAAGATGAAGAAGGTAGATTACTAGCAACAGGTAGAGCAACGAATGCTATTAAGAAACGGCGCGCGTGAAGAAATTGGAATTGGATGGAAAGATAAATGGATTGCAAACTTGCCGTATTGTTTGCTACCAATGCTATTTGGTAACTCGTAAATTCCCCAAATTAAAATTATTTATTAATCAGATCTATGTTTTATAATATTAATTAAAATATATTTCAAGACATATGTCATCATATCTTATATAGTAACATTTAAATGGGTTTTAATAATGTTGAACATATCAGCTAAGAAAGCTTTTTATTGCCTCTACTACCCGTTTGCGCTCTAGATATGGTAGATCCAAATAACTTTGACACACTTCATTTTCAAGGAGCTTCACTTCTTATCCTTCTAGCAGTATTTACAGTAGCATTTTATTTTGTTTTCAGTTGCCATATTTCATCAGACGTGATGTTTCTATATTTACTTTGCCCCTTGGCTTGTGTATCAGTCATTGCTGATGATAAAGAATACTTGGGCTTTTTGTTGCGCGAATTATTAAGTCAGATTATAACAATTATTGCGAAAATCTTTTTATTCGTTGTTGTTCTAAGTATATTAATCAATGAAATATAACGTTTCTTAATTTCCTTTTACTTAAGGGGTGCTGTATTCTCCTTATCAAGAGTCCGCCGTTTCTTAGAAACATGTGGTATTCATCTGGTTATGGAAGAGGAATGATGGGGGCTATGGGAGGAACAACAAAACTAGTTGCTAGAAAATTCTTATTAAAAAGATAAAGGATAGGGCTGACTCAAAGTTGTAAAATTATTGAGGTTAGCCTTATTTTTTTGTTCTATAATTATAAATAAAAGTTTTTGATATGATAACCTCTTCTCCAAAGAGAGGTTTTAATAAATTCATTTTAATTTCGAAACTCAGTTACAAACTCTTTTTACGTGGTTAAGACATAGTATATGACAGGTCTGTTGCAAAACAATCATTAATATATGTAATTCTACTAACATATATTAATGTGTATATTGACATATACTTTAATGTATAAAAAATACAATATGTTTTAATTGTTATATATATTGTTGATAAATTTAATAACAATAATCATATAATGTTTAACAACATTATTAAAATATAAATTAATGAGATGTCTCTATAGGCAAGAATAAAGGGAAATGAACCTTACATAGATAAAGTGGTAACGAGAAATGGTGGGGCACTTGAGAGATTAGCAAGTGGAGGAAGATATTCCGGAATAGAGTGGAAATAATTATTAAAATCTAATAAAAACCTCAACAAAACAGCTAGCTGCAAATTGAGAAAATAATGAAAAGCAAAGTCATATTGATCTGACCCAATAAAGTTAGACAAAAAGTTTAGGCAGCTTCCAAGACCTGAGTCCGATATTCGACTGGACTTAGGTTTTTTAATTTTGACTTCATTCGTTTGTGGTTGTAATAAAAAATATATTCTAATAATTCTAGTTCAAAATGTTCTATACTCTCAAATTCTTACAAGTATAGCAGTGGAAAATTTACCCTTGGTTTGAAATGAGTGTTGGAATCGATGCGATTTGTACGAAAAGAGTTATGTATCACTTAAATTATGGATTGCACCAATATATGGTTATTGATTTTTCTGAGCTACTTCGTGAATTGTCTTCTAAGACATTGGAATAGCCGTAGTTACTGATATTCTAGCAATGAGACTTCAAGGGAATTTTAATAAATATAGTTAAAAGAAGATCACGCAATAATCTGTCCTTTTGAGTAGTGATGGTAAAAACTGGATTTAAATGTATATACATAGTGGATATTGAGTTTTATAAATTATAATTTTTTGAAGGTGGGAGAATGAAAGTAGATTTCTATCAGTTATTGCTTGATTTAATCCCAACACATTTATGCCTGTTTGAAAAACGACTGTGCATGGGAGAAGGAATATGTGAAATTATTAAAATCTATCCTAACATTTTATACCTAAGTCTTCCTCAATACGATTTGCTTGGATAACGTTTAACCAATGGTTTATTACTCGACAGTATTTAGAGGATTTAAAGATTTGGCAGAAGATTGGTAACATGATAAATGCTTCAGGTGAATTTTCCCTAGACACCATGTTCGTATATGCAGATGAGGCAACGAGAAGGGATTCAATCTGCAAAAGCAAAAATAAAACATTTAGGTAGACCCAAAATGAGCCTAGAATGATTAAATGAGAAACAAAAAGTAGAAAAACTCATTGAAAAAGAAATAACAGCAGTAGATATAGATAAAGTAAGTACGTAATAGTAATAGTGCTTTTTTGAATTTTAAACCAAGTAATAGATTGTAATGGAATGTACTTAATGCTAATGTGGCAAAATAGTTATAATGAACGAAAAAGCTCCAGTTCGCTTAACATAGGTTGCACTTGGCCATCATGGCAATGCACTACCAAGGTCATTAAAAAAGAGTTTAGTGCTACACAGATGGGGGCTAATATTATGTTGGATGCACAAAAATTTATAGGTTCAGACGTCGAAGGTAATGATTTCTGTTGCAGTTGAGGATGAAGGCGACGGCAACCGCGTATGCAACTTAGATAACAGAAGTATTGAATAACATAGTGGAGCAAGATCATAGATTAAAAAAGAATTTGCGTGCCAACATATGGTGGCAAAGCTATATATTTTTTTATAGCTACACTAGCCAAATCTAGCCGAAATAGATATAATACATAGAAAACTAAATAATTTGAAAATACCGTTAAATGAAGATCAGCAATTGTTCGGAAAATACCATGATAAAATATGTTGGAAATATGGATTGTTCGTGTTTCCTAGAGTATTTTGATGTTTTAATAAAAAAACGACAGTGTTTGACAAAAAAACCGAATGTTATATTGTAAATGTATAATAATATATGTATAATGAGTATATCAACGATATTGGCAGGTGATTTTCATCTTCCCTATTGACTCGAATGAAACAAAGAAATTTCTTTCTCGAATTTATAATGATGTTTCGAAGGATTTGTTTGGCGTGGGAACCACCATGCTAAAGGTAACCGTTGATGAGAATATCATTACTATTCAGGCGAAACACCGGCGTTCACAGCGCTCCGCTGTACTAGAAGGTGAAGTGCCCAACCTGAAGCAAGAAGTAGACTTCCATTTGTCACTTCTTTATAAAAAAAAGTTAATGCAAAAGCTGAACGGTGAGACAGAATGGAATCTTGAAGCAGTTTTGAGAGATTATGACTCAGCAACGCAGTTTGCTTTTACCAATATTGTCCTGAAACAAAAATAAACCAATGGTCTTCCTTGCCGGATATATCTGGAAGGGAAGCCACAATATATACACTCGATCTATCTAATCTTTGTTTACAAAGAAAAGACAATCTTGAGTAGAATGTTTATTCTATTTGAGATTGTCTTTTTTTTTGATTTATAAAACATACTAAAATTATTAAAACTGGGGGTTTTATTAGTGAAAAAGTTATTGAATTTATTATTGCTAGCAGTTATTGTTTTTGCCTTATCAGCATGTTCCGGAAACGGAAAGGAAAAAACAACTAGTGAAAAGAAGGAACTAGTTATTTCAACTTGGGGATTTGCAGAGGATTTCTTTCGTGACGAAGTATATAAGCCTTTTGAAGAAAAGTACAATGTAAAGATTGTTTTGGACACAGGAAACAATGCCGACCGTCTCAATAAAGTACGCCAAGGTAATTCAGATGTTGATGTAATCTATTTATCCGATTATTATGCACAGCAAGGTATTAATGATGGTTTATTCGCAAAGCTTGATAAAAGTAAAATTCCAAATGTAGACAAAATCTATGACTCCGCGAAGGCTCCGTTAGGCAAGGATTATGGTCCAGCCTATACAATTGCACAATTCGGGATTGCTTACAATCCGGATGAGGTGAAAAAACCAATAACTTCTTGGAAGGATCTATGGAGCAAGGATTTAACAGGGAAAATCACTATCCCTGGAATTACATCCACCACCGGCCCAATGTTTTTAGATGCTGCTTCAAAGGTAAGTGGAAGCAAAGAATTCAATGAAGATCAAGCTTTTAATCAGATGAAAAAGATAATGCCGAACGTGGTGAAGGAATATGGTCAAACCTCAGAGTTTGTAAATATGTTCTCTCAAGGGGAAATTGTAGCAGGGCCACTGATGGAAATGTATTTTGCTAGTGTACAGGAAGCAGTACCTAATGCGAAGTTTGTTAGTCCTGAAGAGGGGGGCTATGCGGTTATGAACACGGTGAATGTAGTTAAAGATAGTGATCAAAAAGAATTGGCAGAGGAATTCATTAATTACATTTTAAGCAAAGAGGTTCAGGAAAGGTCTGCAAAAGCAAAGGTTGATTCTCCGGTTAATACTGAGGTTAAGCTTTCTGAAAAGGATGCCAAGGGTTTAACCTATGGTAAAGACGTTGTTGATCACTTAACCACGTTAAATATGGAATTTGTTAATAAAAACTCTAAAACATGGATCGATCGCTGGAATCGAGAGCTTGCCCAATAACAAAAGCGGAATCGACCGTTTAGCGACAGATGAAACTGGAGCGCTCCGGAGAGCAAACCAACTATTTTAAATAACTCCACGGGCTTTGCAATTTGATGGTGGTTATCAAAAGGAAGAAATCGCAGGAGCATCAAATATCTATACGTTGGGCGATGGAGCTAGACAATAAGAAGAGCCCTGCTTAAGCGGGGCTTTTAATAAGATTACTAAAAAAGTGAGGCGTAGCCAATGACAAGAAAATTGATTCTTGATGTGGATACTGGTATTGATGATGCTATTGGAATCATTCTAGCAGCAAAAAGCCGGCAATTTGACATCCTCGGGATTACGACTGTAAATGGGAATGTTTCACTTGAAACGGCTACAAGGAATACGTGTAAAATATTAGATTTGTTAAACAGGCAGGATATTTCCGTGATTAAAGGGGCTAACGCTCCCCTCTTGCGGAATTCTTATTTTGAACATCGTGTACATGGAGAAGATGGTCTTGGGGGTGCATTAAAGAATGTCCTCAACAAAAAACAGCCGGATGAAGGCTTTGCTCCTGACTTCATGATTCACTCGATATTAAATTTTTCGGGGGAAGTCATTTTAGTGATGACTGGACCACTTACCAATCTGGCTCTCGCATTGAAAAAATGCCCGGAAATTGCTAAGCATGTAAAAGAAGTAATCTTTATGGGCGGAGTTGTTCATGGAGCTGGCAATGTAACGCCAACTGCTGAGTACAACTTCTATGTTGATCCAGAGGCAGCCAAAATTGTGTTACAAGCAGGGTTTAAATCGATAACCCAAGTCGGGCTGGATGTAACGAGAAAGGCATTGTTGACAGAAGAACATATCAAACGGATCGAAAATCGCACTTTAAGGGAATATATCAGTGACAGTATAGCCGATTACCGAGAAAAATATTTTCAAAGGAACGGGGTAAGGGCATGTGCAATGCATGATCCACTTGCAGTAGCGATTGCGGTGCAAAAAAATCTTGTATCAACGGAAACATACTATGCGGATGTTGAAACTAAAAGTGAGCTATGCGATGGGCAGCTTGTATGTGACATTCAAAACCGTCTTATGAATCCTGCCAATTTGCAGGTTTGCTCAAGTGTGAATGTTGATGAGTTTTTTGAGCTGTTCATCCGTATTGTCAATTCATAATCGGACAGGGGGATTAGGATGAAAAAAAGGTATATCTACCTGTTGGCATTACCTGGTGTTCTGTTTTTAGCCGTGTTTATGATTGTGCCTATGATTCTTACGATTGGTACAACTTTTTTTAATGAGAATGGTTTTACCTTAAAAGCATACATTGATTTATTCAAAGACAAGTATTTCACAGATATACTGCTTACTACTTTTAAGGTAAGCGTGGTAACAACTTTTATCTGTATTTTGCTCGGATTCCCAGCAGCTTATTATATTTCTAAGTTAGGAACAAAGAAGAAAGCCATCCTGCTGTTGCTGACGATCTTCCCGCTGTTAACAAGCCCGGTTGTCCGCTCGTTCGCCTGGATGGTGATCATCGGCAAGAACGGTGTGATTAATAAACTGTTAATGGGAATCGGGTTAATCGACTATCCGTTGAACATTTTGTACACCCCAGTTGCGATTATGATTGGACTTGTCCATTTGTTTTTGCCGCTGATTATTGTTTCCCTTGTAGGTGTGATGGAAAATATCGAAATAGATGTGTTAAATGCAGCGGAGAGTTTAGGTGCTTCAAAAATGGATGTCTTTTTAAGGGTGGTGGTTCCGCTTTGTGTTCCTGGCTTGGTGATTGGGAGTATCCTTGTGTTCGTCGGCAGCTTCACTGCCTATACTACACCTGCCTTACTGGGCGGCAAACAGCGTGTGATTTCGACCTTTCTTTATCAAAATGCTATTACACTTAATGACAGGCAGGTGGCATCTATTATAGCCGCCATAATGATTATTATAACGTTTTTTGTTACGACAGTGATGAATCTTGTTGCGAAAAAATTAAATCCGAAGGGATAGAGGTGTATGCAGGAAAAAAATCGCGGATTGGCTCTGTTTACTATTCTAGTGTTTGTCTTTTTACTTGGGCCATTACTGATTATCTCCTTAACTTCATTTGAAGCGGGTAGCATTTTAAAATTTCCTCCTGAAAACTATTCATTACGATGGTACGAGAATATTTTTAAGGTGGAAATGTTTTTCACGACCTTTAAAACATCAATTCTAGTGTCCCTTGGAGGAAATTTGTTAGCTTTATTGATTGGCTTGCCAGCGGCTTATGCCTTAAGCCGGTTCGAATTTAAAGGGAAAAATATCTTAAATGCTGTATTTCTTTCTCCGATTTTGATCCCGGGGATCGTTCTTGGTTTTACTTTTTTAAAATTTCTTGTGGCTGCCTACCAGCTACCTGTTTATACTGCTTTATTTATTGGGCATACGGTCATTATGCTTCCATTCATTATCCGTGTTATTGCTTCAAGTTTATCCAACTTTGATTTTTCTATTGAAGAAGCAGCAGAAAGTTTGGGTGCTAGTAAGATTGGGACCTTTTTCCATGTGGTTCTCCCGAATATTAAATCGGGCATTCTCGCGGCGATTATGATTGCTTTTCTGGAATCTTTTAATAATGTAGACATTTCGGTGTTTTTGACAGGGCCAGGAGTCAGCACATTTCCTATTCAGATGCTGACATATGTAGAGAACTATTTTGATCCAACCATTGCAGCAATTTCTGTACTGCTGATGATTCTTACAGCATTCTTCATGTTTTTTGTCGAGCGGCTCATGGGTTTGTCATATTTTACGAAACGATAGGAGGCAGTGAGGATGGCGCTCTTAGCATTAAGCGATGTATCTGTCGCTTTTAACAAACAAAATATTTTAAAGGATTTCAATCTTGAAATCGAACAAGGGAAGCTCGTTTCTCTACTAGGACCCAGCGGCTGCGGGAAAACAACGACCTTAAGGCTAATTGCCGGTTTTTTGCAGGCCAATCAAGGAAAGTTTATTTTTAAAGGAAAAGATTATACCAAGGTTGCTGTTAACAAGCGAAACTTTGGCTTTGTTTTTCAAAATTATGCCTTATTTCCACATCTATCGATTTTCGATAATGTGTCATTTGGCTTGAGACTTAGAAAGACTTCAAAAAGCGAAATTGAAAAGCGGGTTATGAAGACGCTAGAGATTGTGAACCTAAAGGGATTTGAAAAAAGATATCCAAAGGAGCTTTCTGGTGGACAAAAACAAAGGGTCGCGATTGCGAGAGCGCTTGTCATTGAACCTGATCTGCTTTTGTTTGATGAACCGTTAAGTAATCTTGATGCTAATTTGCGCGAGAATATGAGGGTGGAAATTCGCCGAATTCAGCAAGAATTGGGAATTACGACTGTTTACGTCACCCATGACCAGGAGGAATGTTTCTCTATTTCTGATCAGGTTGCGATTATGAATAAAGGCATAATTGAACAGCTGAGTGATCCAGCTACTATTTATCAATTCCCAAAAACTAAGTTTGTCGCAGATTTTATTGGTTTTAAGAACTTTATTGATTTTGATGAAAGGACAGATGTGGGCAATAGAATAAAACTGAGCATGGAAGGCCATACGTTTTTCATGCAAAAGGACGAGCGTATGATGAATCGTGCGGGAAAAACTGTTGCCATTCGTCCGGATAACCTAGTTATACGGGCAAACGACGGTTCTGGACAAAAGGAAAATGAAGTAGCTGGCAGGATCAAGGTCAGGACCTTTTTAGGAAGAAGCTATCAGTATATTGTCGAAACATCAATCGCAGATTTTACGGTGAATCAGGACATGACAGAGCCATTTCAATCGGGCCAGGAAATCATTTTAGAGTTCCCGAAGGACCAAATGGTGCTTGTTGATGCTTAGGAGGGGTCATAATGAAAATTGATCTGCTAGTAAAAGACGTTTATGTCTTTAATAGTTATTTTAAAAGATTTAACAAACGCAATGTGGTCATCACAGACGGAATGTTTTATTATATCGGGGATCGTTGCCTTGACACGTTCGAGGCGGACCAGATAGTCAATGGAAATGGAAAATATATGATTCCTGGTCTGATTGATATTCATTTGCATATTGAAAGTACGATGGTGACCCCTGCTACCTTTTCCCATGGGTTAATTAAAAATGGAGTAACCACGATTATACCTGAGCCCCATGAAATGGCAAATGTTTTCGGAATCACTGGAGTAAAAGAAATGATAAAGGCGAGTAAGGACTGCACGGTGGATATGTTTTACGCCATTCCAAGCTCGGTTCCGGCAACAGCAATGGAAACAACGGGCGGAGCGATTGAAATTAGTGATATCGATGAGCTCCTGCAATCGGAAAATATTCAATGTCTTGGCGAGGTTATGAACTATTATGAGGTGACTTCCGGCCACGATTGCAAAACGAATCAGATCCTGTCCCATATCCGTTCAAATTATCCAGATTTAATTATCGAAGGACATGTTCCAAAACTGTTGGATTTAGACCTGCAGAAGGTGATTTTTGCAGGAGTTAATTCCGACCATACCCATCAAACGGTCGAGGGGATGGAAGCAAGGATTGCTGCTGGGATGTTTCTTGAAATTCAGGAAAAATCGATGACCCGAGAAGTGATTGATTATCTAATTGAAAACCAAGTGGACGAGCATTTCTGTTTTGTTACGGATGATGTGATGGCGGATTCTTTTCACTATAGGGGACATCTTAATCGTCTTTTAAAGAGGGCCGTTGACATGGGTATGACCCCAGAAAAGGCGATTTATGCATGTACGTATACACCCGCCCAGCGCATGAGGATATACGACCGGGGAGTAATTTCCCCAGGAAAAATCGCTGACTTTTTGCTAGTTTCCGATATTGATAGCTTCGAAATTGATGCGGTCTATAAAAAGGGTAAGCTTGTTTATGATTCTGCTGAATCCTATGTACAGCCTGTTGCAGGCCGGCAATTCCCTTTGGCATTTTATCGAAGTGTGATCCTTGAGGAGCTAGAGGAAGCTGATTTTGAGATTAAGGTAGAGGCTGAGGGTCCGGACTGTCGATGCCGAATTATCGATGTACAGGACGGTTCCACTTTTACAAAGGAAAGTTTTGATGTGCTGGATGTGGTTGAAGACCTAGTTTGCTGGGAAAAAAGCCCTTATGCGTTGATTGCTACATTTGAACGGTATGGAAAAAATAGCAACCGCGCACATGGGTTGATTGCCGGGGATATACTTAAGCGAGGGGCAGTAGCTACCACATATTCTCATGATAATCACAATCTATTAGTGATTGGTCATGATAAGCATGATATGATGCTCGCCGCGAATGAGATAATAAGGAACCAGGGCGGTATCTGCTGTGTCGAAAATGGGGAGATCCTTTCGATGCTCTCGCTTCCGGTAGGGGGAATTCTTTCTGAAGAGCCATTGGAGATTGTAGCCGAACAAGTTGAGCAGCTTACCAATTCTTTGAAAGCATTAGGCTACAAGCATTACAACGTCATCATGTCATTAAGTACCCTATCCCTTCCAGTCAGTCCCGCTTTAAAAATCACAGACCAGGGATTGATCGATGTAAATAAGGGGAAAATTGTCCCGCTTTGTGTGCAGGTATAGAAAAGAAAGCCCCTGTATTTAAACAACGAAGTGGTAGTTCAATTAAAAATAACACCTATAACACCTCCTTAGAGGAGAGGTCAGAAGAGAAGTGCTACAACACTTCTCTTTTTATTTGAAAAATAAAGGTTAATATCTAGTGTTTTAAAGATAAAAAGGAGAAACAATCGATGATATAGTTGTTTGAATTATTTTTTGAAAGGGCTCTTATTCTAGAAGAAAGCTACAAGGTTTATATGTATATAATCTAACAGCTAAAATATTAGCTTATGTTTTTTTGAGAATTGCAAAAGGGTTGGTTGATATTAATTTTCAAAAAACGAATGCATTAGTAGGAGAAAATAAAAAAGAGCTCCTAGATATTGAATTGTATGGGAGGCTGGTGCCCTCCAAAGTCTTCAAAACTGCTTGAGACCTGCGTGCCAGGTCTGGTGGGTTCGATTCCCACGCAGTACCGCCAACCAAACTCAGTTATATCAAGGGTTTAAGCTGTTTTTTGTAGGTGTTTTATCAACGGTTTAAACAGTGAGTAAAGAGTAAAAAGTCACCAGTATTTTTTCTAAAAATTACATAGTACTAGTGGGACTGATTTTGTGTGTACTAGTGTGTCAAATCCACCAAATTCTAACTGAAAGGTGGATTTTTTTAATGCAACCCGTAAGGAAAACTCAACGAAAAGGTTCAAGAAGCACACAGAGTATTAAAAGGTTCAAACAAACTGAACAAAAAATGACTCTGTTTGAAATGTTTGAGCGATTTATGGCCTTCAAATAAACTGAGGGTTTAGCAAAGCCTACAATCCAAGGCTATTATGAACATTTTCATTATCTCAATGATTTTTTAGGTGGGGATGTTCCAAACGAAGAAGTTTCGGTTGAATTGTTTCGTAATTATATTGGCTACATGCTCAATGACCAAGGTTTAAAACCAACTACTGTTAATGTGCGTATCAGAACAAATCGTGCTTTCTTACGACATTGTTATCAAGAAGGAAGGAATGAAATACCTATTCACGAAAAATTTAAGCCAATTAAAACCCCAGAAGATGAAATCCAATCCTTTACATCAGCTGAAATAAAAGCGTTACTGAACCAAATTGATGATTCAAGGTTTGTTGGATTTCGAGATAAAGTGATGATCTATGTATTATTAGATACAATGGTTAGAATATCAGAACTTCTTAATATGAGGAGAAGTAATGTGGATTTAAAGTATAGTAATGTTTGATTTGATGTCTCACCAACCTTAAAACTAATCATAAAAATACTTTTATCAGTAGCTAGAATGAGAAAGGGAAATGATACTGGAGAGACAAAAAGAAGGCATAGCTTAAGCATTGGCTCAGGGACATACCAAGGTGAGCCTAAGAAATACATAGAAGTTAAATAGTGAAAGTCTAATGTTGTTAAAGACGAATGAAAAATTTAGAGAGTATTAGTGGTAGTAATCATTTAAAAATTTAAAGTTTCTATAGAAGGATAAAAAAACTGGAATCGGTGACAAAATAGTCGACTATAAGCACAAGGTATTTGTTTCCAGTGGCTGGATTGATATGCATGTCCATGCCTTTCCAGAATTTGATCCATATGGAGATGATGTGGATGAGATTGGCTATAAGACCGGGGTAACAACGATTATTGATGCTGGTAGTACGGGCGCCGATCGTTTGTATGACTTGGTTAGCAACTGTAAAAAGTCAAAAACGAATGTCTTCGCTTTTTTAAATATCTCACGAATTGGCCTAAGGCGAATTGATGAGTTATCCGATCTTTCTTAGCTTGATGAAGATGCACTTAAAAGGGCCATTGCGGAACACAAAGATTTTATCGTTGGACTGAAAGCTAAAATAGCATAATTCCCCTTCGATAAAATAAAATGGATTGGAGAGTTTTATCCCGTTTTATTTCATTTGATCTTTCAACGGCTCTCAATTGTAGTGAATGTTTTTGATTTAATACAGAAAGGGGAGATTTTATGGATGTCGTAGGTTTAGATCCTTATCTACATGTTCGTACTGCGAAAAATCCAGTATACGCTCCTGTTGGTAACAAGTTACGCTTTATTGCTGATTATACTGGAGTACCTCAAGTATGGGAGCTCGATCTAGGTGAAGCCTGGCCTGCCCAAGTCTCTTTTACAAAGGATAGAATAACCCTTATTAAGTATGTGAACGGTACATCTAATTTAATTATTGGGATGGATATTAAGGGAAATGAAAATGAGCAATTATACTTACTAAATAAAGATAATAAACTAATAGATCTGACAAACTCACCAGAACATATTCATCGCTATGGCGGAAGCTCCCCTGATGGAAAATGGATTGCCTGGTCTAGTAATCGCCGGCAACCAGTCTATTTAGATATATACATTCAAAATCTGGAAACGTTAGAAATCCGTCTTGTTTATTCGGATAATGGGCTATTTTCATCCCTTAAATGGGTACCAGAAGGAAAGTCTCTATTAATTGAGAAAACAAATACACCTCTTGATAATGATTTAGGTATACTTGACCTTTCAACTGGAAGGGTGAACTGGATAACAAAACACTCAGGGGAAGCAAAATTTAAAAATGTTCATTTTAATAAGGATGGAACTCATCTCTATTTATTATCCAATAAGGATAGAGAATTCTTTGGGCTTGCATTTATTAACCTAAAAACAAAACATTTCGATTGGATGGAGCTTGAAGAGTGGGATTTCGAAAATCTAGAAATGAGTAATGATAAAGATAAGCTTGCTTTTACGATAAATGAAGGGGGAATTTCCAAAGGGATTATTTTAGACTTAAACACAAGCTATCTTTATACATGGAAAACACCACTTGGTGTCATATCAAAAATGAAATTTTCCCCTGATAATCAAAAACTGGCATATGAATTTAATGGACCAGCATATCCACCTGATATATGGGAACTTGATCTCAAAACAATACAAGCTGAGAGGCTTACATATGTTTCTCGATCACCAGCTCTAAAGGATAAATTGATTGAACCTGAAATCATAACTTTCCGCTCTTTTGACAACCTTCAGATTCCAGCATTTTACTACACACCGAAAAACATTACTAAAAAACTGCCTGTTGTCCTATATATTCACGGGGGTCCTGAGAGCCAAAGTCGTGCTGTTTACAACTCAATCCAGCAATACTTATTAAATCAGGGTTATGCTGTTTGTGCACCAAACATTCGGGGCAGTACGGGCTACGGCAAAACATACACCCATCTTGATGATGTCCAAAAAAGAATAGATGCTGTAATGGATCTGGTTTATTTAGTCGAATGGCTAAAGACAAATAGGAACATAGATTCTGAAAAGATTGCCATAATGGGCGGCAGCTATGGTGGGTTTATGGTTCTTGCCGCCATTAGCCATTTTCCAATGTATTGGTCTGCCGCCATTGATATTGTGGGAATGTCAAGTCTTAGAACTTTCCTCGAAACAACAAGCCCTTGGCGTAAGGAGCAAAGGGAGGCTGAATATGGCACAATAGAAAGAGATGGAAAATTTTTTGATAGAATTGATCCATTGAATCATACAGATAGAATCACTTCCCCGCTAATGGTTCTCCATGGGGAAAATGATCCCCGTGTCCCGATCACAGAATCCGAGCAAATAGTGAATAAATTAAAGGATCGAAAACATCAAGTTGAATTTATTCGTTTTGAAGATGAAGGCCATAAATTCGAAAAACTTAAAAATAAAAGTACTGCCTATAAAGAAATGATACAATTTCTTTATAGGCATATTGGTAAGTGATTTCTAAATGATGTCCTTAAATTTTGGAAGAGCCAAGATTGCTTATCGAACTTGATGTTAAATAAGTTCAAGCAAATACTTAAATTATTGGATTGGACAAAGGTACAAGTGATTTCTTTTCTAGTGATTTTTCTGAATATAGTTCATTAAAGGTTGATTTGGCGGGGGTTAATTCTTCTCTGATAATTTACAAAAATCCTTAAACAACACATGGAGTCTTCAAAACTGTGTGTGAAAATGGTTCTTAAAAAATTCAAGTCATTCATATTTGATCAAAAAAGTCTCGAAAAGTATTTTCGAGACTTTTAGTATATACGAAGAAAGTTTCTTTCTTACAATCGATTTATTTGAACTATGCGAGCTAGGGCCGATAGGATATAATTATTCTCATTATATATTTCAACATATATGTTATTAAATTCATATATCATATTTTTATAATATTAGTTATTTCTGATTATATTGTATATAGCATTATTACCTATAAATATAGATATATTAATATGAATATTAAAACTCAGAGATAAGAGTTATGCCCGATAGCATCTTTAACAATAAATAATCCTTTTTAAAAGAAGTGCCAAATATTTGTATATAATTTTTTAATTGAATTCTCAAATAATTCACCTATAAGGAAATTACATGTGAATAGAAAAGATAAATGCGCTAGAATGCAAATCTCCAACATCCTAAATAATAGGGATCATCTGCTTTTTATGATCATTTGAGGAAATTAAAATAATTTTTAAAGTGAATTAACTATTTTTATCCTTTTCTTCCTTTCCTAAAACCCAAGTAAAAAACTCCCACACTATATGATACAAACCCGAAAATAATCATAATAAATTTCTTATGCAAATTCCACAGTAAGGCCATATTGGAAATAAAAGTTCCTTTTGTATGTAGATAATAGAGATAGACAATTAGCAGGGATAGGGAAATAAGAAAGGCAACCTTAAGTAAAAGAAAAAAATTTAAATTTTCGAGAAAAGCTGTTTTCTTTTTCTTCTTTTTTGAAGAAGATTTTTTTATTGTTCCTGTTTCAGGCATAAAATTCTCCTCTCGATTTTTTGATTGAAAATGAAAGCTTATTATTAAAAATGAATTTATAAAGCTAAAGTTAAACTATAAAACTGTATAGCAATTAGTGGTGATGATTTTGATTATAGATAGTTCAATTGCTTTTCTCAAGTTCACTCTCAAAAAGAGTTATGCTAGGCACAATTAAACTACAGTTTTTTTAGAGGATATTTTCGTCGCTTGCATAAAAGAAATAGCTGAACGTCATAGAAAAGAAATAGAATTCTACAAACCAATAATTGCAAAGGCTTTAAAAGATCAAAAAGAATCTAAGTAGAAATGAATATTGTTTTGGTAAAAGTATTCATTTCTTGGTTTGTGAAGAATTGTACTTAAAGTAATGGGGCTAGAGTTAAATAAGGGGTTGAAGTGGCAGTTCACTGTAGTGATGTCCTTAACACTGAGAAGGCATCAAATACCTTATCTTTTAGCCGTAGCACCTGACCCGATAGGGTCAGTAGTATCATTAAACAGCAATAAATAAATAAGAGTAATTATGACTGGTGCCCTCTGCCATCCTTTTTAATAAAATATCCATTAGTTTCCTAACATACAGGTGGCAATATTTCATAGTCTCATAGTCTTTCTAGAGCTTATAATCTAAAATAGGGGGTGTAGAAATGGCAAATAAAAGTCATGAACTACTATATGGGTGGACGCTGATAGCACATAAATCTTACATGCTGTTTTCAAACGTAAATTCCTACGTCCTATTAGATCAAGATAACGTTGTTTCTATGCAATTTACAGCGACAGAACAAGATTTTGAAATAATTCATTCTGAGTACGATTTAAGGGTCAAAATGATTCCAGTATTTAAGACGATAAGGGTATTAAACGTTCCAGATGAAGTATAGTAAGTGGGGGACATAGTACTCTTTGCCATAGAAAATCTTGTGATTCTGACCATTCTTGCACATACAGGCACCACACAAGTACCCACGTTTGGTGTCAGTATTTTTACTGATGATAATTTTTCTGTTTAATAGTTTGAAATAGGGGTATTCAATAGTTAGTTGCTGTCTGTTGTCTGTATCTCCCAATCTGACATTCCGACTAGCTTTCTTTACCCATCTTTGACTATCAATGATAGTCCTTTTTTATTACATTTTTTTCTGTTTAACAGTGTCGAAATAGGGGTATTCACTAGTTATACTATATTCCCCCCCCAACTCTTTATATAGTTGTCTTAACTATGGCTATCTTTGGATAGTCCTTTTTTTCTGTGAAAACAGGGATAGGGCTGTGAGAAACAGTGACTTTTAAAACTTTTTTTTCAATCAAAAGCTAGGTGTATCTGGGCCATTTAGACTTTAGATTAAAATAGGGAATGAGAAGGCCCAAGAGCTAACATTTACTCTTGGGCTTTTTTATTCTACAGAGCCTTACAAAGATTTTACTTTCTTCAAATCGCATTCTTAGATTTGGTAGGTGCGAGGTTTTAATAAATAAGTAAAACTTTATTTTAAAACTTTATTTATAAATGTATTATCTATTATCTTTGAGGTATCTACCTTTTTGTCAATAACCTTTTCCTGGTATAAAAAGTCTGCTTGTTCCTGATGTGCTTTAGCAAACTCTTCCGTTATCGGTGAGAGAATTGGGTTTGATTTTTCTTCCACTGCTGCCCTTGTTGCGAGTGTAATGATTGAAATAGCTAGATTTTTTTGACTCCGCAAATAACTTGTCTTTGAAAGTACTCCTTTTTTTCCTTGTTTTTGAACCGCGTGGAAACTTTCTAATAATTTATCTTTTTTCCCCAGCTTTATATAATTTAAGAATTTCTTTTCAATGGATATGTCAGTATGAACCATTTTATGAACCATTTTCGTTTGGCGTCCTTCGGTTATTCGGGAATCCGGAGGCTCTACCTTAATCCGTTCCTTTTCTACTCCCTCATTATTGTGCAAGATATCTTCTAATGACAATTGTTGTTGATAAACCATGTAATAAATAACCATGCTCATATTAATAAAATTAAAATTACTTATGAAAGGAAGTTCAGTATAATAACGAATCATTTCCTCTTTATTTACTTTGATTTGCATGTCTCTTAAGGTTCCATTGATGGTTTCCTCGGTCATTCTAAAATTAAGAACAGGGCCAACAATTATATTTCCGTTCAATTGATGGTTAGAATGGACGCTAATTGAAAAAAATTTCTCCAGGTATTTTGTTTCCTTTAATACTGGAAAATTATGAAGTCCCGTACCAGAAAAAAGCTCAGCGATAATAGCTGAATTAGAAGGATACAAGGGATTATACAGAGAATTAGGGGCGGCATCATAGACTAACTCACCATGATGATTGTAAAAGTAAACCGGTATTTTATACATGTTAAAAGCTAATGTACAAATATAATTGATCTCCTCTTGTTTCAAAATATGCACACTTATTCCCCCAATCTTATCTAAAAATGAATGGAAACTAATCTGTAATTCATCCTTTTTATCTGTAAAACATACCATAATTTATTAAAAATAAAAACTATAATCTGTTTAAGAAATCGATTTCAACATTCTAAACATGGAGGAGATGGATAGAAATATTTGTTTAGTAAGATTGCCCAATACTAAAATTCAATGAAAATGTAATCGTATTCATGATTTGGTATACAGCTGCCATTTATCTTTATCATTTATCCAATATAAAAAAATTTTCGAGGTGACTAATATGCGTCCTTTTGGTTTCAAAGATAAGATCGGGTACTTATTTGGTGATTTTGGTAATGATTTCTTTTTTGGACTTGTCGGATCCTTCTTGATGGTCTATTATACTGACGTTTTTCATCTCAATCCTGCTGGTGTAGGAGGATTATTCCTGTTAGCCCGTTTGTGGGATGCTGTTGCAGACATTTCATGGGGACGCTTTATTGATACAAGAAAAGCAGGGAAAAACGGGAAATTCAAACCTTGGATTTATAGAATGTCATTCCCGCTTGTGATTTCAGGGGTATTAATGTTTATTCATATTCCAGGGATGTCAAATGGATTTTATACAGCGTATGCTTATGTAACCTACATTCTATGGGGAACCTTGTATAGTACGGTTAATATCCCATACGGATCAATGGCTTCCGTGATTACAGGGGACCCAGTAGAACGGACCACTTTATCAACTTGGAGATCTCTTGGAGCCACTTTGGCCCAATTAATTGTCGGTGTTGTCGGACCATTGCTCATGTTTGTAAATAATAAAGCTGATGCTAATCACTTTTTAATGGCAGCAATTATCTTCGGAATTCTATCAATCTCAAGTTATATGGCTTGCTATAAATTAAGTGTTGAACGAGTAGTCATAAATGAAAGCGCAAAACCAAATGTTAATTTGGCCAAAACTCTAAAAGGTATTTCCAAGAATAAGCCATTAATTGTTTTTCTTATTGGATCTCTTATATTCTTAATTAGTTTAATGTTAATTGGAACTGTCAATACTTATTTGTTTAAGGATTACTTCGGAAATGCAAAAATATTAAGTGTGCTTAGCCTTGTTCAATCAGCAACGATTTTTATTGGGATGCCGCTTGTTAAACCATTGGTATCAAAATTTGGGAAAAAAGAAGTAGCTTCGGCAGGGTTCTTGCTTGCAACAATGGTCTATTTCATTTTATACCTTTTGCCAAATTTGTCAGCCATACAATATATTGCGATTTTATCAATTGGCATGTTTGGTTATGCCCTATTTAACTTAGTTAGTTGGGCGTTCATTACAGACTTAGTTGATTACCATGAATATGTAACCGGTTTACGTGAGGATGGAACCATTTATTCCCTCTACTCTTTTGCCCGTAAAGTAGGACAGGCTGTTGCCGGCGGTATAGGTGGTGCAGCGGTTGCAGCGGTTGGCTATAATCCAGCCCTACAGTCACAAACTCAAAGTACACTTCATGGAATCCATACATTGGCTACTTTAATACCTTCAATTGGTCTATTATTGGTTTTTATATTTCTTGCATTCTTGTACCCTTTAAACAAAAAACGTACGGCCCAACTTGTAAATGATATAGAAGTAAAAAGAAAGGAAATGAATTCTGGTAAAACCGCATGAAAGA
Organism: Bacillus sp. OTU2372; assembly: GCF_038440275.1. Classification (NCBI taxonomy): domain Bacteria; kingdom Bacillati; phylum Bacillota; class Bacilli; order Caryophanales; family Bacillaceae; genus Bacillus; species Bacillus sp. OTU2372. The sequence goes on along the minus strand of NZ_JASATK010000017.1, from coordinate 59,065 downwards.
AAGGAGATAGGTAGAAACACCTTTGACTATCTCCCTTTCTCTAAACTAATATAATCAGAAAACTTGTTTTCCTTTGCCATTCAACCAAGATAAAGAATCTAGTAGATGAAGAGGAGATTTTGAAATGTTATATCCAATTGTTTCTGAAACACGTAGTATCATAGATTTAAATGGGATTTGGAATTTTAAACTTGATCCAGGAGTAGGGTTTCAAGAAAATTGGCATAATGCCAAATTGTCCGATACAAGAAGCATGGCTGTTCCCTCATCGTTTAATGATATTGGGGTCCATGCAAATATACGTGACCATGTTGGCTGGGTTTGGTATGAGCGAGAAATGACCATTCCGAATATACTTACCGCTGAACGGGTGGTTTTGCGATTTGGTTCTGCCACTCATTTTGCAAAAGTATATGTTAATGGGGAACTTGTAGTCGAGCATAAAGGTGGTTTCTTACCTTTTGAGGCGGAAATCAATCATTTTTTACAAAAAGGGAAAAATCGATTAACGGTTGCTGTCAATAATATTGTTGATGAGACTACCTTGCCGGTTGGCTTTGTAATGGAAAAGGAGATTCCCGGCATGGGCAAAGTAATCCGCAACCAGCCAAACTTTGACTTTTTTAACTATGCTGGTTTACACCGGCCCGTTAAAATTTATACCACACCAACAACTTATGTAAAGGATGTAACCATTGTAACGGAAATAGATGGACTGGTTCATTATTGTGTTGATATGACTGGTTCCACACAAGTAAAAGTGAAGGTGATAAATGAATCTGGTGATGTCGTGGGTGAGGCAAAAGGAGCTAAAGGGGAAATCAGCATTCCCAATGTTAGGCTGTGGGAGCCATTAAATGCCTACTTGTACACTCTCCGTGTAGAGTTGGAAATGGGTAGGAAAACCGTTGATGTGTATGAACACCCATTTGGTGTCAGAACGGTAGAGATAAAAGAAGGGAAGTTCCTGATTAATAATAAACCATTTTATTTTAAAGGCTTTGGTAAACATGAAGATACACCCATCCATGGAAGAGGTTTTGATGAAGCCGCAAATCTACTGGACTTCAACCTAATGAAATGGATCGGGGCTAACTCGTTCCGTACGGCCCATTACCCGTATTCCGAAGAAATCATGCGTCTTGCTGACCGTGAAGGATTTGTCGTCATTGATGAAGTACCAGCCGTCGGTTTGCACTTGAATATGATGGTCATGTATAACGGAGGGAATCTTCGAAATACTTGGAAGGAGCTCAAAACATTCGAGCATCATCAACAGGTTATTAAGGAATTAATTGAACGTGATAAAAACCATCCGTCAGTCGTTATGTGGAATATAGCAAATGAACCTGCTTCAGAGGAAGAGGGAGCATATGAATACTTTAAGCCGCTAGTAGAACTGGCAAAAGAACTTGACCCGCATAAACGACCTGTTACTCTTGTCACTCAAATTGAATCTTCACCAGAAAAAGACCAAGTTGCGGAACTTCTTGATATCCTTACCTTTAATCGATATTACGGCTGGTATGTTGATGGCGGTAATTTCGCTTCAGCAAAAGAAAAACTTCGTGCAGAATTTAATGGCTGGCTTAAACGATGCCCGAACAAACCGTTTATGATGACTGAATACGGTGCCGATACGGTTGCAGGATTGCACGATGTAGAGCCAGTTATGTTTACGGAAGAATATCAAGTAGAGTTCTATCGGGCCAATCATGAAGTGTTTGATGAATATAACCAATTTGTTGGCGAGCAAGTGTGGAACTTCGCAGATTTTGCGACCAGTCAAGGGATTATCCGTGTTCAGGGAAATAAAAAAGGGATCTTTACCCGTGAACGTAAACCAAAGTATGTCGCCCATGAACTCCGCAAACGCTGGACAGCGATTCCAGATTTCAACTATAAGGGATCATTCTAAAAGATTTTGGTAGAAAGGTGATTATTATGTATTTAGTCATTGATATAGGGGGCACTTTTGTTAAGTATGCCCTAATGGATGCAGCTGCGAATATTGTAAGCAAAGGTAAGCAGCCAATTCCAAGAACAAATTTAACTGATTTTGAAAGTGTGATTTTTTCGATTATTGATGAGCATTTATTAAATGATATAAAGGGGATTGCGATCAGTTGTCCAGGTACCATTGATGTAGATACAGGGATGATTTATAATGGCGGTTCATTCCCATTTTTACATGAAGTCAATCTAAAAAATAAAATTGAAAAGAAATACGATATCGATGTGTTTATAGAAAATGATGCAAAGTGTGCGGCTTTAGCGGAATTGTGGCTTGGAAGTGTAAAGGATGCTAAGAATTCGGTGGTGCTCGTACTTGGAAGTGGAGTAGGAGGAGGAATCATAATTGATGGAAAACTTCATCGAGGAGTCCATCTTTCTGCTGGAGAGGTAAGTTATATCAATAATTTAATTAATCCACAAACAAAAGAAGTCGAATATTTTGGTTTGGTTTGTTCTGCTGTTGAAATGGTACGAAAGATTGCAGAGATAAAGAAACTTGAAGATACAACAGATGGAAAACAGGTATTTAAATATATAGTGGACAACGATGACGAAGCGAACGCCATCTTTAATAAATATTGCCTTTACTTAGCAGCGCAAATATTAAACCTTAGCTACATTTTAGATCCGGAAATTTTTGCAATTGGTGGAGGAATTAGTGTTCAGCCCATTTTAATTGAAAGAATTCAATGGACTATAGATGAAATCAAAAAGGCCAACCCGATGCATACTGCAAATCCTATTGTTGTTGCTTGTAAGTTTCATAATGATGCCAACCTTTATGGGGCACTCTATCATTTCTTTGTCAGTAAAGAATACTCATTTTCTTTATGCAGTTTGAATTAAATATACAAGAAAGAAATAGTCTGTATAGACTACCTAATAGACAGACTGTGAAGCATCTTTTGCTATAGTCAGAGTAGGGGAAGGATTACTTGAAAAGAATAAAACCTTTTATCCTATTAAAATAGGGGACCGTATTACTTCCTTCTTCCTTTGAATTTTGGGAATTAAGCTATAGGGTAATGCGGAATTCATAATTTCCCATTTATAAAAAAAATCATTGTATATTTTATGACGGCTGAATATTAATCTCTGATTTTATCTAATTTGTAACTAGGTCTTGTGGTTGACTAATCATAGGAAAAAAGATGCCAGTAACCCTTCAGAAACAGCAAGGTGCCTGGCATCTAAAATGATCAAATTATTCCCATGGTTTTCAATTACATTGAGGCTCATTCCTACCATGGATGGGCTTTTTCTATTACGCAAAAAAGGATGGGATAAATGGGAGGGGATTCAAATTAGTATTGGTAATCTATGTCATGCATGTGATGCTTTTCTTTTCATAACACATTGAAATAACTTGAAAAAGTAATTCTGCCCCTTGTTTATGCAAAGGAATATAGCCTAATTCGTCCAGAATTAGAAGGTCAAGCTTTTCAATCTTTTTAAATAGCTTATTCAGATTGCCTTTTTCATTGGCTTCTAATAATTGATTGACTAATGATGCCACGGTATAAAATTTAATAGGCTTGCCATACTTATGTATGGCATTTAGCCCAATGAGCGTTGCTAAAAATGTCTTTCCGGTACCAACTCCACCATAAAAAATCAGATTCTCTTGCTGTTCCATAAGGGTGGCGTTCAGTAAGTATTCTTTATTCAATCCTTTAGTGAGAACGAAATCTTTCCAATCAAAAGGGTTTTCACTGACTTTAGGTAAACAAGCTTGAGTAAGCATTGAATTTATCTTTCTTTCTTCACGTTGCTGGATTTCCCTTTCGAAAAGCTGAAGTAGATATTCCTCATGTGATTCTGCTTTTATCTCATCATAATGTTCTCTTACCCAGCTTAACTTCAAGCGTTTGGCATACTCTTGGATTTGCGTATTCAATTTAACTCAGCTCCTTTCAGAAGCTGGTCATATTGTTCTAAACCTCTTGCTGCTTCCGGCATTCTCGGCAATGATTGTTTAGGGCTTATGTCAGAACGTATCCCTCGGCCGTTAATAAGATGGTAAAATACCTGATTAATTGATTCGACTGAAGGATGACCATGCTCTGAGGCGATGGTTAAAGCTTCTGTGATTCTACTAAAATCATGGTCTTTCAATACCTTTGCTAGGAATCTCAAAGCCTCTGACTTCTCAGAAGCCGTACATGCATTCAAATAATACTGCCATTCATCTGGGGGCTGTTCATAAAAACTCGTATATTTAAGTGCCATAGGGCGTTTGGCCATCAAATTTAAGTATGGCTGCCATTTTATTGACTTCCTATATTGTCCATATAATCTTGGATGGCTTACTACTAATTCGTGTTCCTCCGTTAAGATTTCTATGGTATTGAATGAGATTCTTATTAAGACCTTATTTAATGCATACCTTGGTGAAGTAGAGTAAAAGTTCTTCTCCACCTTTATGTATCCATACTTATCTGCCTTCACCGTCTCGTATCTTACACATTGGTATTCCTTACTTGGTAATACCAAAAATGTATTCAGATCCTCTTTAAATAAGTCTGAGATTAATTCTTCCTTTTCATAGTGTTTTCGTTCACGATCTTTCTCAGCTTTCTCCCATAAAGTCTGATTTAGTTCATCTAAATCCAAGACGTGTAGACCTGGAAGCAAGTAGTTATTTCTGACTTATTTCACCATCGCTTCTACGTGGCCCTTCTCATTACCGCTATTTGGATTACAGAATTCACACTCAAATCCGTAATGAAGAACGAAGTTCTGGAACTCCTCCGTTAACTGCCGTTCCCCATTTGGCAATACTTTCCTTACGGCAGCCGTGATGAAAAATACGCTTCATACCTTCTAGAAAGCACTCTTTGTTTTGAGAAGGGAATACCTGAAAATAAAAGGCATTGCTATTAGGGTAAGACATAACTAAATAAGGTAAAGTAATTTGTTCCCCTTGATATTTAAATGGCGCTTCTCCAAAATCTACTTGTGCTGAGCCTGGTTTGTTTTCTAATGGTAAAGCTGCTTTATCCGATTCATTTAACAATTCTTTTTTACGTTGTGTTACATAGTTTCGTACCGTCCGATCAGAACCTTTAAAACTGAACTCTTCCTTTAATTGTTCCCATATTCTTTTTGCTGTTCTACGAAACTTCTTTTTCTGTTTAAAATCCTCCATTAACCATTCATCCACAATGTGTTTTACTGAATCCATTACTGGAGATGGTCTATATTGTTTTGGTTTACCTTCTGGACTAAAATCTTCCTGTTCGGCATACTTTTTAACTGTTCTATAATCTCTATTTAATCTTTTTCCGATCTCTGAATAACTATCACCTTTGCTGTTTGCTTCATGTCTGATATAATTAATCTCGGCCACTGCCAACATCTCCTTAATACCTCCTGCACTGCTTTGTCCCAACAGGAAGTGTATGTGTATTTTGGAATGTTGACAAGTGGTTTTTTTAATTTGTGCAGTGCCTACGGCACTGTACAAATTAAATGCCATAACCTACATTTTTATGATGCCATAAACAATATACTAAAGAGTTCTGAGTGGTTAGGAAAATAATGGTTTTAACTTTCGGTTAAAAATTCTTTACTGAACGTTCTTAAATTGATATACTCAGTACAAGTTAGAGCTAACAGTTCCTTATCCAAATAAGAATGATCATTCTTAAATTACCTAAAGAGTTTATTGAGGGGGAATGGAATAGTATAAAATTGTTGCACTCTAAGTGTATAAAATAATTCTAGAGCAATAAAAGTAAAGCTACTATTATGATGCAATTCATTTTTCGAAAGGTGTGTATATAGATGAACAACATAGATAAAAAACAAGAAATTCTAAAGGCATATCAATTTCGTTATGCTACAAAAGAATTCGATCCGACAAAACGGATTTCCGATGAAGATTTTGAATTCATTTTAGAAACTGGCCGCTTATCTCCAAGTTCAATCGGGTCTGAGCCGTGGAAATTTTTAGTGGTCGAAAATGAGGAATTGAAACAAAAATTAAAAGCCGTTTCTTGGGGTGCACAAAGACAGCTGCCATCAGCAAGCCATTTCGTCATCCTTCTTGCTCGTACAGATGTGCGCTACGACTCTGACTATATTTTAGACATTTATAAAAATGTCCAACAAATGCCGGAAGACGTTTTAGAACAAATGATTCATGGACTGAAAACGTTCCAAGAGGATTTCCATCTATTGGAAAACGAGCGTTACTTATTTGACTGGGCAAGTAAACAAACGTATATCCCCCTCGGTAATATGATGACAGCTGCAGCTCAAATCGGAATTGATTCCTGCCCAATTGAAGGTTTCAACTACAATCAGGTGCATGACATTTTGAAAAATGAAGGATTGCTTGAAGATGGCAAGTTTGATGTCTCCGTTATGGTGGCATTCGGCTATAGAATTCATGAGCCAAAACGTGAAAAAACAAGAAGAAGCCTCGACCAAGTGGTTCAATGGGTAAGGTAAATAGGTAAGGTAAATAGGATGGTTGACTAACCATCCTATGACAGAGCATCTCTGATTAATTACAATATTTCTATAAATACTAAAATAAGAATTGCTGAAAGGAGGATTTTAGCGGTGAATGATGATATTGCAGTAAAAGCTATAAGGCACTAGGTGAATCGACTCGTTTACAAATCGTAAAATTACTTGCTCAACAATCAGAGTTAGCTTGCCTGGAAATGGCAAATCAATTAAAAGTCCCAGCCAATTCAACATTGACGCATCATTTAAAACCATTACTCGAATGCGGATTATTAGCAGTTCGTAGAGAGGGAACCTTCAGATATTACAGTTTACAACGAGAAGTCCTTGCACAATACGCTCCGGCTTTGTTTTAAATTTCAAAGCGGAATAATTTTAATTTAAATTTCAGTATTTATAGAAATAACGAATAAAAGAAATGAACGGAGGAAAAATGTATGGGTAAAATTAGCAAAGAAACAAATTCTTGGGGAAATTTAAAAAATGGTTTAGAAAGTAAATTGTTTGAACCGATAAAAATCGGAGCTTGGAATTTACGCTCTCGTATCGCAATGGCACCATTAACAAGAACCTTTGCAGACGATCAAACGGGGGTAGTAGGAGAGGATATTGTTGAATATTACCGAAAACGTGCTGCCGATGGAGTTGGTTTAATCATTTCAGAAGGAACGATCATTAGTCCTCGTGGAAAAGGCTATCCTGGAATTCCAGGCATTTATTCAGATGAACAAATAAAGGGATGGAAAAAAGTTACTGATGCTGTGCATAAAGAGGGAGGAACAATAATCGCTCAAATATGGCATGTTGGTCGTTTATCTCATAACGATCTTGCTGGAAATCTGCCTCCTCAAGCACCATCAGCTATTCCCGCTGAAGGCCTTGTCTCTCGTTTCCGTAAGCCATATGATGTTCCTGAAGAAATGACAATTGAAGATATTAATGAAGTAATCAATCAATTTGCGCAAGCTGCGAAAAATGCAATAGCAGCAGGTTTTGACGGTGTGGAAATTAACGGTGCCCACGGATACTTAATTGACCAATTTAATTCAGATATAACAAATCATCGTACAGACGAATATGGTGGTGACCTTGCTCAAAGATTAACGTTCATGAAGGAAGTAATTAAAGCAGTTATCGACGCAATCGGTACAGAACGAACAATGATCCGATTCTCTGCTCATAAAACAGATATACCAAATTACATGTGGGAAGATCCAGAAATGGCTATTCGTACATTTGTTGAGGCATTTAAGGAAGCGGGTGCAACAATGGTTCACCCATCTATTATGCAATTTGATCGAGTGCTTGCAAATGGAAAAACGATGCATCAATTAGTCCGAAAATACTGGGACGGTGTCATTATTGGGGTAGGTACATTAAATCCAGAAATGGCGAATCAGGCGATTGAAGAAGGAATAATTGATGTCGCTGCTTTCGGACGTCCATTAATTTCTAATCCTGATTTTATTCATCGTTTAAAAAATGGTAAAGAATTGGAAGAATACGATAGTAAGAAGCATCTTAGTACATTAATTTAAAGCACTAGAATAGAATGAAGCTTATATAGATTCTTTCATTTTGTATATTATTTCAGTTTTTATAGAAATATAGAAATTAATAGTGATATTGAGGAGAAAATTTCACATGTCAAATACAGCAAAGATTTATATTTTAGCATTGATAAGTTTTTTAGTTGGTACTTCACAATACATCATCTCAGGTATTTTGGATAAAATGGCAGATGCTCTAGGAGTGTCAATTGGAGCGGCTGGTCAATTAATTACAGTCTTTTCATTAGCCTATGCAATCGGTACACCTATATTAATGGTATTAACGTCTAAAATGGAAAGACGTAAATTACTGATCTATACGTTATTTGTTTTTATTGTAGGAAATTTACTTTCAGTGATTGTACCAGGGTATGGATTATTTATGATTGCTCGCATTATTATGGCTTTAAGTACAGGTGTAGCAGTCGTTACAGTTTTAAGTATCGCAGCAAAGATTGCCCCTGCTAATAAAAAGGCAAGTTCAATTGCAACAGTTGTCATGGGATTTACCGCATCATTAATCATTGGCGTTCCTATTGGACGTTTTATTACATCTACGTATGGCTGGAAATTTGTATTTATCGGTATCGCATTATTAGTTTTATTTGTCATTTTTATTGTTATAAATACAATACCAAAAATGAATGGTGATGCTTCAATCCCTTTAACGAGACAAATTGCTATGTTCAAAAAACCAAAAATTGCTTTAGCATTATCAATCACCTTCTTTTTAATGACAGGGTACGCGATTATTTTTACTTATTTATCTCCATTCCTTGTAAATACTGTAGGTATGAGTGATCATCTTTTAAGCATTACTTTTCTTGTTCTTGGAGTTGCAAGCTTATTTGGTTCTAAACTAGGTGGCTTAAGTGCAGATAAAAAAGGCGTAATTTTCACATTAAAAAGAGGGTTGCTTGTAAACGTAACATCTTTAGTCGTGCTTTCATTCATATCACATTCAAATATTGCAGTATTTATTATATTGACAGTCTGGTCATTTGCAGCCTGGTCATCAGGTGCAACTCAGCAATATAATTTAGCAACGATATCACCTGAATCCTCAGATGTGTTGCTAGGTCTAAACCAATCCATGATGCAATTAGGTTTTGCTTTTGGTGCAGGTTTAGGTGGAGTAATTGTGGGGCAAATATCATTATCTTCAATTACATGGTTCAGTGCGTTAAGTGTTGTGTTTGCAAGTATTACAACATTTGGATTTTCACGTTTCTTAAATAATAAAAAGGTAGTCAATCAAGATTTTACGGCACAAGAGCGAGCTTGATTAAATTGGGAGTCTTAAATCGTTATCTTTGCATTTTGTTTACACAATTTTGCTAGTCAATCGTTTAGCCTTTTTATATAGGGTTAATAGTCTTTTAGACAAGTTATAAAAAAATAAGCGGTCCATTTTATATTAATAGATACGAAATATACTATAATGACTTTGATTATTTTAGAAAAAAATTATTTGTTTCTAATCCTAAAATACCCCATGAATTTAAGTGTTTTATTATAGGATAGTATTCCTTATTTAATTTAAAGAACTCTTGTTCAACCAACGGGTGCATTACTTGAATAATTAACTTAGGACCTAAAGGTCCTTTTTATTTTTACTTCCAAACGAAACATTTGTTCGTTTATAATGATAACGAGGTGAGCTTTATGGCAATACGAGATCGAGGTAAAAAGAAATGGCAGTTTGCGTTTGGGATGCCGGAGATAATTAAGGCACACAGGGATCTTTGGATCGACCAGAACCGAATTATAAAGCCAATCATTGATGAATACGAGAAGGAGGAGTTCGACCTACGTATTTGTTATGGAATGGAGTTTAACCTGTCGGTAAAGATAATGATATGGTCTAACGGCTTTACATCCGAACTAACCGGTCGCATTCATTACGTAGATCCCATATCGCATCAACTAAGAATTGAACTGCTGGAAGGTGAATTTCGGCAGATTGATTTCGAGGATGTTATAGAAGTATCAGTCATGGACTAAATTTGGCAAACTGGGGTTTAGCTGAAGAGGGAGTTTAGTTGGTTGCCGGGGCGTTTACTTATGGCTTGATATATTACTCACAAAAATTAGGAATGCATCTTTAGTACGATTGAAAAAAACCCCATTTATTATTAATAATTACTTTGGAAAAAAGTCATTTTCAGATGGTTTAGCAAAGGATAACGACTGATTAGGGGATAAACTTATGACAAAAAAAACGATATTACAAAAAGGTATTTCGACAGTTACAGGTGGGAATGAAAAGTATTATGAACTCGTAAATCAAAAGCTTTTCGAATCCTTACAGAAACAGTACAAGTATGATGAAGAAGGTAAAATTGAGGATCTAATAAAAATGGTCCATAATAAATGTTTAGGTTCACCCCTTAATAAATTAGGTTTAGATCCAGATGAATTAAAAAGAGTTATAGACTACATGTACGAGCATATAGGAGCATTCAGAATAGAATTACTCTCACTAAAAATTTTAAATATCGAACTACTGGATGAAAATAAATTCAAAAAAGTAAGATAACAAAGTAAAAAATCCAGGGGAAAATCGTGGTTTTTTCGTTCATCTTGCTGGTGAGCTGCCCTTTACACGTTCGGCAAATTTAGCTGGGTTTCTTATGTATAAAAAAGGTCATGTACTGAAGTTATTAATGGTTAATGGGAACGGAGATCTCTTTCGAAAGGAAGAGGTCTTTTTTTTGTGTTTAACACGCTTAGAATCCTGATTAATGAAATTGTTCTAATTTACTTATATAACGACTTTAATTAAAAAAGAAACCTTTTAGGGGTACGGAACACTTTTTTGATTAAGCAACATGCGGGCTCAAGCATGCCCAAATAGCCTTTAAGGTTATTTGTTAATTGATGTGTTTAAAAAGGTATGTCACTATAAACAATTGTACTTTTCCTTGTTTTACGTATTTAGATGGATAACTTTCGTATGTTCCAAAAGGTACACCTTTCGGGATAGTTACATACCCCCTATAAAATCAACGTTCTTGTAGTCCTAAAAGGTTATAAAAACATTTTTGGGATATCCCGAAATCGCAATTGACCATTTGGGATAGATTGATATATTATTAATTTAATAAATAACAAATATTACTAAAAAGGAAGATCTAGTACATATGAAAATATTTGGTTATGTTCGTGTATCATCAAAAGAACAAAATGAAGCGAGACAATTGGAGACTATGAGAAAGGAAGGCATTGAAGAACGGGATATATTCATTGATAAGGCCAGCGGTAAAAACTTTGACCGTCCTAAATATCAATTACTGAAACAAATGGTTCGTGAAGGGGATACAGTGGTATTTGATTCCATTACTCGTATGGGACGGAATATGAATGACACTATGAAGGAATATGAATGGTTTGTTGAAAATGGTGTACAGCTGCGTTTCATCAAAGAGCCTATGATCAATAACAGCAATGAACAGGATGACATTATGAAACAAGCGATTCAAAAAATCATTCTGACTCTTCTTACTGCATTCGCTGAAAAAGAACGTGACGAAATAAAGACAAGGCAAGCAGAAGGAATCGCTGTTGCAAAAGATCAAGGGAAACACATGGGCAGACCAAAAACTGAAATTACTCAAGAGTTTGAACAAGCATATAAACAATGGAAGGATAATGAGATAACAGCAGTTGAGGCTATGAAGAAGGTTAACTTGCCTAGGAGTACATTTTACCGGATAGTAAAGGAATACGAAGAAACACTGTACCCTGAACATTGATGTGTGAGGGCTTTTTTACTGATTTTTAATTACTGATTATATAAATAGAAGAAAAGCAAACTTTTACGTTTTCTATTTTAACTACTACTATTGATTATTTTTAGAATTTTCAATAAAATATGTTTAACAATATTGTCTGGTGCATAGGAAGAGTTTTACACATTTTGTAAACGATTTCAAAAATTTGTTTTGGAAGGAGTTATCTATGAGTTTTATTTATAATTTAAACTTAGGTCAAAATTCGTTTCTTTTTAACTACAAAAACATATCAAAGGAACGTATTTGGGAAACCTTCCATGCCCATCAGGGATTAGAGTTTCTTTATGTGCATAACGGTAATGGTCGACTGTTAATGGATAAAAAAATTTATTTTATCCAACCGGGAACTTTAATTTATTTACAACCTTACCAACTCCATAAAATTACAATAGATACACCGTATGTGCGTACTAGGCTCGTGTTCGATCCTATGATTGCAACGGGAATTTTAAAAAATCTACCTTCCTTATCTTCTTTCTTTCATTTCATATGGAAAGAAAATCTTCCTATACAAACTTTTAACCTTCTTGAAAATGATCTTTTAGAAGGCAAATTAAAGGAATTGCATTTTAGGATAATAAATGGAAATCCAAATGAATATCAGGAAGAAATGAAGATTTTTTTGATTTCCTTTTTAAGAGACATAAAAGAATTAATACAACCCCCTACTGAGTTGCCGGTAACTAAGAGAATAACACGACATACTGAGAAAATTATTGAATGGATAGAGAATAATTATCAAAAGGAATTTGTTCTTGAAAGATTAGCAAACCATCTTCACTTATCTCCCTACCATGTTTCTAGAGTTTTTCGTGAAGAAATGGGGTGTACGATTACAGAATATATAACCGAAAAAAGATTAAATCAGGCTTGTTTCTTATTAAAAACTACCTCTTATTCTATTTCATATATAAGAAGGCAGGTAGGAGTAAGTAGTGATTCATATTTTAGTCAGATGTTTAAAAAACATAAGGGAATGTCACCTAATCAATATAGAAACGTTAATAGGGATTTTTTTTATAATTAACCAGTGGAAATACACGATTCTCTACAAGTCCGATCTCGATATGGGGATGGGGCTTTTCTATTGTAAATATTAACATTTAATTTAAATAAATAATTTTTAAACCAGAAGTTTTTTAATCACATGACTTGCTTTTCGAATACCTCCTAATGATTTCTCTCCATTTCCATAACGAGTAGTTATCCATAAAAAGAAGCTTCGTTGTCCTCGTGATATAGATCAATTTATCTAACTCATTCATGCTTCTAATCCTTTGAATTCGGTCAAGTCTAACCCTTGTTTCCTGCCGTTTAAGTATTTTTAGCTCCTAGGACGTTTTTAAACTTGCATAGACCGCTGCTGCTGTTTGTTTGCCTATTTTTGGGGCTTCCACATTACCTGGGTTCCCCTGAAAGTATGAACATTCTTACGTCAATTCGAAGCCTTACACCCCCTTACATACCTGAACGGATAAATTCAAAGAGTATTTCCTACTACATGATCTTTATGAAAAAAACAATCCAATGGCCATTTTCTTAATGGAGCATTACTATACTTCCCCTCTATTGTAGCTTCATCAATCCAAGACAAAATTGATAGGCTACAATTATGTTAGGTGCCGTCATTTCGATACCCTAACAGATCTAACAAGAGAATTACACGACTATGTTCATTTGTTTAATCATATTCGTATTTATGGAGCACTGGGGTATTTAACTCCAATTCAGTATAACCTTGAACACTTTAAAAAAGTTGTCTAGTTTAAGTGGACAATCTAAAGTAGCAATTAAGCTAATTTTTATAGCAACTTTTCTACATAGAAAATTAATATAATTTAATTAAGGTAACGGGTAACTGAACGAAAAATTTCAAAAGTGGGAATTTACCCTTTTAATTGGAGTTGATGGTTAGCGAAACTTATCGGATCTTTATGGGCAGCTATCTCCCAATAATCTTCTTTGTTTCATTCGAATCTTGAAGTGGGAGTTTTACTGCCTGTGAAGACTGGGATAAAAGTCCAGAACATTTTATTGAATTAATAGAAGCTTTCTTTAATCAAGCTACTGAAACTGTTAAGGGTATAAAGTAGATTGAAAGTCTGCTAGTAGGGTTAATTCTGAGGGCTATAAAACTTGATAAATGGAGGGAGTTACATTGAACCTTACAAGTCAACAAAACTCAAATGGTGTACTTACTAAAGAAAGATTAGATGATATTAAAGAAAAGTTTGACCAAGGCTTGTATCCGCAATGGCTGTTCAGTGATCCTTATGTCTTCGAATTAGAAAGAGACAAGGTATTTGGTTATACATGGCAATATTTAGGGCATGAATCTGAACTAAAAGAGCCTGATGACTATGTCACAAGATGGTTGATGGATGACCCCGTCTTATTAGTAAAGAATAAACAAGGAGAAATTAATGTTTTCTTAAACTCTTGTTCTCATCGTGGAACCCATTTATGTACGGCAGATATGGGTAACAGAAAGACATTTACTTGCCCATTCCATGGATGGAGTTTTAATACAGATGGAAAATTGGTGGGGGTAGTAGCTGGTAATAGAGTCTTTGGTAATAAAATGGTTAAGCCAGAGTGGAATTTACGAAAAATTCCTCGAGTCGAGACTTATAAAGGACTCATTTTCGGTAATCTGGATAAAAATGCGATTCCGCTTGAAGACTACCTAGGTGAACTCAAATGGTATTTCGATTTATTTTTGGCGCGAAGTGATGGTGGAATGGAAGTGATAGGCTCTCCCCAGCGTTGGGTTGTCAATACCAATTGGAAGATTGCGGCAGAAAACTTTGGTGGAGATCCATATCATGTAGCGACGACACACAAATCAACTGTCGAGCTTGGTATCAGTCCACAGGACCCCCTTTATGCAAGTTATGGACATCAGGTTCGATTAAATAACGGACATGCGATTAATGTTAGTTCATCGGAAAATGGTCTAAATGTACCTCCATACCAAGGACTTCCAAAAGAAATGTGGCCAATGTTTGAGAAAAACCTAACAAAAGAACAGTTAGAAGTATATAAAAATACAGTTGTTATTGTTGGGAACTGTTTTCCAAATCTAGCATTCCACAGTCCTGTGCATGGAAGCGAAGGGCATTTGCATAACTATTTAACGTTGCGCATTTGGAGGCCAATAGCACTGGATAAAACAGAAATCTGGTCTTGGTTATTAATTGATAAAGCTGCTCCGGAAGAGTATAAAAAAGACGCTTATAAAGGTTATGTGGCTTCTTTCGGTCCATCAGGCACATTGGAAGCAGATGATACAGAAATTTGGACTCGTGTGACAAAAGCCAGTAAGGGGAAAATAGCACGAGATCGTAATTTAAATTTTAACAATGTCCTTAATTATATGATGGGGATGGACAAAATCGAACCGGATCAATCATGGCCGGGCCCAGGTATTGCTTATCCTACTTGTTTTGTGGACTTTGCTTCAAGAGGGATTCATGATTATTGGCTTGAATTATTATCAGCGGAACGTGATGAATAAGTTGAAAGCGTTTTATTATTGAAAGAATTTTAGTTATTAGGGGGAGGTGAATAGGATGAGTATGGAAGTAAAAGAAGTTAAAAACAATATGGAAGTATATTATGAAATAACCAATTTTCTCAATCAAGAAGCCAATTTATTAGATGACAGAAAATTCGGAGAATGGATAGAACTACTAACTGATGACATTGTTTATCGGATGCCTGTACGTGTAACAAGAGAATCCAAAGATCAGACTGGCAAAGATGATGCTATGGCATATTTTGAGGAAAGTAAGAAATCCTTAACAACACGTGTCAAAAGATTTGGAACCACTTCAGCCTGGTCCGAAGATCCGCCATCACACATTCGTCATTTTGTGTCTAATATTGTCATTGAACCAGGTACCAATATAAATGAAATCAATGTAAAAAGTTATTTTTTAACAAAGCGGAGCCGAGGTACAGATCATAATGTCGAAGAAATTTTTGGTGAGCGAATAGATGTCCTACGAAAAGTCAATGGTGAGTGGAAAATAGCCTCTCGTTGCATTTACCCTGATCAATCTATATTAACTGTTATGAATCTAAGTACGTTTTTTTAAAACCTGATGATTATATTGTGATTTGGCTGCCTAAGAATACGTAATGTGAAGGTTTCTCTAACGGGTATGTCATTCGAGAAATGGTTATAAGATTCAAAATTTTATTTATTGAAATAGTAATTTTAAGAGTATCTACAAAAAATGTTGAACGATTTTGAACTCATTTATGAGTATGAAAATGCAGTAGTGATAAAAACGTAAAGCAATGAGGTGATGGAATGACTTATCGTAAAAGCATTGAAATTGAAGGGGTAGCCCATGGCAACACTCCCATACCACTGGGTGCTAAACTAGGCAGGATGGTCTTTTCTTCGGCTATTGCCGGTAATAATCCGGTATCAGGGGAAATTCCGGATTATCCAGCGGAACAAGTAAAGTTTGCTTTTCAAAACGTTCGCAGTTTCATGGGAGTTGCCGGTGGAAGTCCAGAACATATTGGAAAAATGACTGTACTGGTTCAGGATGAAAGCATTAGAGATTTAGTCAATGAAGAGTGGATCAAAATGTTTCCGAATCCAGAAAGTCGTCCTGCACGACATTCTAAAGTTACCCAATTAAGACAAGGGGCAGTGGTACAATTGGAGATCATCGCGGTATTACCTGAATGATGGAAAATTCCAATTAAAAGCAGGGGATTTAGAAGATAACATGTTTATCGTTTTAAAAAAATATATAGGTAAAAGAGGCGAGGTAAAATTGGCAAAAATTGTACTTGGA
Organism: Bacillus sp. OTU2372; assembly: GCF_038440275.1. Lineage (NCBI taxonomy): Bacteria > Bacillati > Bacillota > Bacilli > Caryophanales > Bacillaceae > Bacillus > Bacillus sp. OTU2372. The sequence continues at coordinate 42,412 of NZ_JASATK010000017.1, read as the reverse complement.
ATTGGTTCGTCACATAGTCCACAAGTTAGCAGTCCGGCGGAAGTTTGGACGATGCATGCAGACAGGGATCGCTTAAATCCTGAAACAAATTTTGAAGAACGTTCACAGGAGCTTGCTGCAACTCTCGAAGAGCATTTAGATCAAAAACTTTGGCAAGAAAAATACGAAATGTGTAATGCAGCTGTAGATTATCTAAACAAAGAAATCTTAGCAGCTGATCCTGATATTTTAGTTGTCATAGGAGATGATCAGGAAGAGTTGTTTATGAATGAAGTCAAGCCAACTTTCGGGGTATTCAATGGAACAGAATTGAAAGATTTTCCTGTGAAATTAGAGGATCTCCATCCATCTCTACGTCCGGTCATTTGGGCATGGCATACAACAGAGGGAACGGATACTTATCCAACAGAAAGCGGGCTTGGGACACATATCATCGAACAAATGATGCTTGATGGATTTGATGTATCTCAAAGTACAACGCAATTAGAGGGACGTTCAATCGGTCACGCCTATACTTTTGTCAGACGACGCCTTTTATCAAATAAAACGATACCAATGGTTCCAATCTTTGTTAACTGTTTCTTCCCGCCGAATAAGCCGACACCAGCTCGATGCTATGAATTTGGTAAAGCGCTTAGAAGAGCAATTGGATCTTGGGAAGATGATAAACGTGTTGCGATCATTGGGTCTGGTGGTCTAAGCCATTTCAAACTAGATGAAAAACTAGATGAAGTGGTTATCGACGGACTAAAGAGAGGGGATGTGGAAGTACTTAAGTCCATTCCAAGAGAAAAATTAGAGGGTGCCTCTGGTGAGATTTTGAACTGGATTGTGGCTGCGGGTGCTTTAGAAGATAAGAAAATTGATTACTTAGAATATGTTGCAGGCTACCGTTCACCAGCAGGTACAGGAGTAGGAATGACATTTGCAGTCTGGAAGTAATCGATACAAAATCTAGTTCTATATAAAACTCAATCTTTCTTAATCTAAAAATACAAGAATACTAGAAAAGGAGGATTAAGATGGAGATTAGAGAACTGCAGATTCAATTAAGTCACGGTACAACTTATTACTTAGAAGCAGGTCAAGGCGAGTCTCTGATCCTGCTTCACGGGGTTGGCTTCTATACTGGCGGCGATTATTGGTTAAAGAATATAGAAGAACTTAGTAAGCACTTTCATGTATACGCTCCAGACTTTGTGGGATGGGGTAATGGAGACCGGCTTCCGGTAGAGTATTCGTTTTCGTATCTAGCGGATTTTGTAAGGGAGTTTCAGGATGCAATCGGAGCTGCGTCAACACACGTAGTAGGCCATTCAATGGGTGGATGGGTGGCAGCCCTTTTTGGATATGAAAGTCCAGAACGTGTTTGTACTTTAACATTAGTAGCAAATGGTGGAATTTCAACTCGAACTTTATCATCAATGACCACCTTTACTCCGCCTACTTACGAAGAAATTTTACAACATGTCATGCAAACGACTGAACCAGGAAGCATTAATACTGAAGAAACGGCTCAAAGATGGTATGAACGTACAAAAATAACAAATGCCGTTGAAGCATATCAAAAAATCTTAAATCATATGAATCAACCTTTACATAGGGCTAGATACAATCTTCAAAGAAGATTGCCTCATATCAAGGTACCAACATTAGTAGTGTGGGGTTCAGAGGATCAAGTGAATGACTTAAGTATGGGTGAGAAAGTACATTCACTTATTCCTAAATCTGAAATGGCTGTATTGCCTTATGGACACTTTCTTCCTAGTGAAGCACCGCAAGAATTCAATAAACAAGTCATTCAATTTATCCAAAAAAATGTTCATTTACAAACCTTAAAGAGTTAATTAACTAATCAAAGTATACTTATCATTATAATCGATAATATCGAATTAATAATCTGAATATTCAAACTATATGGTAAAGGGGAATAGATCATGTCTAATAAACAAAAAACAATTACAGTAGTAAGTGCCCATGCAGCAGATTTTATTTGGCGCTGTGGTGGAGCAATCGCTTTATATCATGATCTTGGATATCAAGTACGCGTTATCTGCTTATCATTCGGCGAACGTGGAGAGTCTGCTCGTTTATGGAAAGATGGTAAAACACTAGAAGAAATTAAGGCAACCCGCCGCTCTGAGTCAGAAGAAGCAGCAAGAATTCTAGGTGCTGAAATTCGATTCTTAGACGCAGGGGATTATCCTTTACAACCAACAAAAGAATTACAGGATATTGTTGTGAATGAATTCAGAGAACATCAACCAGAAATCATCCTGACACATTCACTTGAGGATCCGTATAATTTTGACCATAATCGTACGACAGAATTTGTTCTTGAATGCCGTGTTCTTGCACAAGCGGAAGGCTATCCTTCAAAACATGAAAAATTAGGCGCACCTCAAGTCTTCCTATTTGAGCCGCATCAACCAGAACAATGTGATTTTAAACCGAATGCCTTTTTAGATATTAGTTCTGTGTTTGATCGTAAACGAAAAGCAATGGAATGTATGAACGCTCAAGAACATCTATTGGAGTATTATTCCGAATTAGCGAAGCGCCGCGGTATGCAAGCCGGCCGAAACATCGGCAGTGCAATCAATCTTTCTGGCAGTAAGATCAAGTATGCGGAAGCCTATCAACGTCTCTATCCGACTGTGGGAGGTACACTTGTATGAGCCATGTTATTGTAAAAAATATCGAGCGGTCAGATCAGAATGCGGTTGAAAAGTTAAAATCTTTTGGAACAGCGACGATTCATGAAGCGATGGGACGTAAGGGTTTAATGAATCCGTACCTTCGCCCCATCTATGATTCTGCAAAGGTATGTGGAACAGCAGTTACCGTTTCCTGTCATCCAGGTGATAACTTGATGATTCATGCGGCAATGGAAATGTGTCAACCAGGAGATATTCTAGTCGTAACCGTAACTTCAGATAGCACAGATGGGATGTTTGGAGAGCTCCTTGGAGTTTCCGCACAATCAATAGGTGTTGAAGGATTAATCATTGATGCAGGGGTACGCGATACAACTGAATTAACAGAAATGAAATTTCCAGTATGGGCGAAAGCTTTCTCAGCAAAAGGGACGGTAAAGGCCACTCCAGGTTCAGTTAATATTCCTGTTGTATGTGCAGGCGCTATTGTTAACCCTGGTGATGTTATTATTGGAGATCGTGATGGTGTTGTAGTTGTGCCTAAAGAGGATGTTGAAAAAATGGCTCTAGCCGCACAAGCACGAGAAGATCGTGAAGCAAAAGTAAGACAACGTCTTGCAAAAAGGGAACTTGGTTTAGATATTTACGGGCTTCGTGAGAAATTACAAAACCTTGGAATAAACTATGTCGACAACGAAATCGTAAAGGTAGAGTCCTAAATGGAACTAAGGAATAAAGTTAGTTGGGTAACAGGAGCAGCTGGAGGGATTGGGCAAGCATTAAGTGAAAAGCTTGCCCAAAAAGGAAATCATCTAGTCTTAAGTGACACTAATGTAGAAGGTTTAAACAAGTTATCCCAGTATCTTAGAAAGTTTGATATAGATGTATTGGCTCTACCGATGGATGTGTCAGATCTTCAATCAGTTTCTGATGCAAGAGAAAAAATAAAAGAGCGTTTTGGAAGAGTAGATATCCTTGTTAATAATGCTGGAATCTCACCAAAGGGTCTAAATGGTGCGATCCCCTTTAAGGATATTACGCTTGAAGATTGGAATAAAGTGATTGCCATTAATCTAACTGGTCCTTTCCTTTGCAGTCAGGTTGCTCTGGAAATGATGGTAGAACAAGGACAAGGTGCGGTGGTAAATATTTGTTCACAAGCTTCACGTACTTTTAGTTCTGTAACTTCTTCACATTATGCAGCAAGTAAATCTGGACTTTTAGGATTAAGTCGAAAACTTGCTGGTGAATATGGTCCTTACGGGATTCGAGTAAATGTGGTCGTACCAGGAAGGATTGATACACCAATGACGCAGAGTGTTGATGAAAAATTGAGTCGTCAAGCGGAATTGAGAACCCCTCTGAGGAGAATTGGACAACCTGAAGAAGTGGCTGATGCTATTCTATATCTTGTTTCTGATAAAGCCAGTTATGTAAATGGTGCTGTATTAGATGTAAACGGTGGAAGCTTGATGATCTAGGCTTGGATGACTGAAGATCAAATCACAATGGTACCAATTGTTAATTTGATAGGAATCATATTTTTAACTAGATTTATAGAATGATGAGGCTGTCAAAGTGTTGGTCATCTACTTCATATAAGAATTTGTAACTCTTATTGTTGGTTTTTGTGTAGAGAAGTCTCCACCACTAAGACAGCCTTTGTCACTTCTTCTATTATTGTTTTTACTTTAAAGTCTTTCAAAATCATGAATCTTTATCATTCAAAGGGGTATTGACAGATTTCTTCGTTTCACATTCCCATATTGAATCTATTTTGATCGATAGGAATAGGGGAAATATTAAAGGAATCTTACTATAAAATTTAATAATGATGGTGAAACACGTGAAAATGAAGGGGTTTACAATCCGACAGAATCTTACCAAATAATAAACAGAGTATGGGTCAGTTCATAAAAATAAAATTCGACATTGGTTATGAAACGAGAGGAGAAAAAAAATGACATTGCACATGATTCTTGCCCTTGGTATCTTGATATTGATGATTGGATTGATTATGTCAGACAAGATGGCATTCGGCGCACCACCAATCCTAGCCTGCCTTCTTTTAGTAGTCACCGGTCTGTCCACTGTTCCACAAGCTTTCGATGGCTTCGTAAACCCAATGGTTATCATGATCGCTGGCTTTATGGTTGTTATGGCGGGACTAATGAAGACTAGCTTGATTAGTAAGGTTCAGTCCTCTATGCTCGCTTTGGTAAATAAGGGCGGTTATAAGAGCTATGCTCTTTTGCTTGTGGTAGTTATGCTTGGCGCCAGTTTAGTAGGTGGCGGTGCCGCTGGTTACTATGTACTGATTCTATCCTTGATATCTACTATCCCTTACAATAAAAAAATGCCTACGTCCAAACTGATGATGCCTTTGGGGTTTGCTACCGGCAACCCTTTGATTCCTTTCAATGTAGCATTTTTCTATGGTCTTACTGTCAGCGTGCTGCAAACGGCAGGTTATCACGGCGGGCTTTCTATGACGAAATTTGCTGTAGTGAATTTCATCCTGGCTCTTGGTTTCTTGGCATGGAGTTTGATTGCTTATCGTCTTCTGCCGGATCATCCAATTGCGGAAGATTCTGTAAATGAAGAGGTAGCGTCTACGATTGAGATTGGGATTAAGGCTATGCCTGCATGGAAAGAATACATTACCATCGCTGCCTTTATCATCAGTGTTGTTGGTATGATGCTTATGAGCATGTTGGGCAACGCTGCCTATGTAATTCCTGGCCTTGCAGGAGCATTCTTGCTAGCCATCAACGTGCTTGACTTCAAGGAAGTTCGAGATAATATGGGTACACCTGTAATCCTTATGATGGCTGGTGTTATCGGCGTTGCTGACGCTTTGGCTAACTCAGGATTTACGGCTTTGATCGGAAAAGTTGTGGCGCATTCATTGGGCACTAATATCAATCCATTTATTCTTATCTTTATCTTCGCACTTCTAACTAGTACCTGTGCTACTTTTACTGGTTCAAATATGGGTTCTGTATTCATCTTTGCGCCAGTCGCTATAGCAACCACTATGAGTTTGGGACTTAATCCTGTTGCTGCCGCAACTGCAGTTGTAATATCTGGATGGAGCGGCGGGTACATGCCAATCGATGGTTTGCCTGCAATGGTTTTAGGAATGGGAAAATATAAGCTTTCACAGTTCTGGTTGTTCTCAGTACCTATGTACCTGATCCGTATTTTATTGCTATGTATAGGTGCTATAATTATCTTCCCTGTACACTGATAAAGTGATAGAAAAGATTAATCTTTAAAAAATACTAAAATATATTGAAAGCCCTTCCTTTGCAATTCCTAGAGGGGCAGTATGAATACTCGTAAAGGGGTAGCGTCAGGTATAACCTGAAACAAAGTCGTCAATACATGGGTTCCTCCATCGGCTTTGTTGGCATAAACTTATGCTTAGCGAGACCTTTCTCTAATTAGATGGCAAAGGTCTCTTTATTTTTACTTTTTATAAGTAAGAAATATAAATGAAATGGAATTTTTAAAACAGCACTTTTTATGATCATTAATATAGGGAGGAAAATTGTATGGAACAACAACTACCTAAAGTAAAACCTTTATGTCCACCGGGGCGCCCGCCGCGCTACGAAGACGTTCCCTTTGCGGAGGTAACCCTGGATAATGGGGAGCCATACACTCTGAAAATGGATATCTATCAAGATCTTAACCAGAAAACGCCAGGCCCATGCATCGTTTACTATTTCGGGGGGGGATGGATGTATGGAGAATACAAGCAGGTTACTCAAAAAGCAGTCTATTGTCGGGAACTTATAAGATTGGTAGAGCAAGGATTTACTATTGTATCTCCATCCTATCGCTTGGCTAGCCAGTCTGTTTTCCCAGCGTGTATCCATGACTGCAAGGGAGTAGTGCGGTTTTTGAAAGCAAATTCAGAGAAATTTCATATCGATCCCGAACGGATTGGAGTGTTGGGGAACTCTGCTGGTGGGCATCTAGCCGCAATGGTCGCAATGAGCGCAAATTGCAGTGAAATGGAAGGCGATGTCGGCGGTAACCAAGAATATACGAGTGCAGTAAAGGCAGCAACCATTTTTTATGCTCCATCCGACCTAGTAGCACTCCTCAGGAACGATGCGAATGAAGCAATAAAGAATCTGTCTGGAACAGAAGTCGATAATGCAGGCAAATCCATGGATAATGTGATAACCCAAATTCTTGGATATACTGAACCTGGAAAATCGTTATTAGATTTGAATCAATTGCTAGAAAGCGGCGATACGGGTGACCCAGATTGGAAATATATAGAATTAGCAAAAAAATGTAGTCCTATTACATATGTAAGTGCCGATTGTCCACCGATGATGATTTTGCACGGTGGCAAGGACCCTCTCGTGCCTATCGGCCAAAGCGAGAGTCTTTACAAAGCCCTAGTGTCTTCTAATGCGGATGCGATGTATTTATCGTCTTCCCAGGCTAATCATGGTCCAACGATGGGAAATGAAGCTGATCAAATGGCATATCAGTTCTTAAAAAACCGACTGTAAGAAAAAAATATATAATACTGAGATAATAATGAGATTATGAAACTTATGTTAATTTAGGTATTTTGGCGATTATGGTAATTGCATTGGTTTCAGGTAATGTTAATTTTCCCGTTCTAAAGGGATAAAAACTTACAAAAATATGAAAATTATTTTTTGGGGGTGGCTTTGTATTACCCCCGGTAAATAATTGGAAAGGAAAAAAATGGAGGAAAATTTTTCGAAAAAATTCGAGGTGTTTTATTATATTTCAACATTAGCAAATTCATATACTCCTGCGAAGACAATATTCGTTTGTGCTCCTGATAGAGATGCTCAATCATATGAATCTGTTGAAAAATTTGCAATTAACTCCGGCTGGCTTGACTTAGCAGAACATGATGGTGCAGTTCTAGTTATGCCTATTGCAAAAAATGGTTGGCAAGCACAGAGCCCTACAATGATTGCGGAATTTTATAGTGAAACCAGGAAAAACTTTAAATCAAAAAATAGCAAAAGTATACCAGGCCGAGATGGATTCGTCTGGTGCTGGGAAACACTTGTCTATTTGGTGGGTTATGAGGAAGGAGCAGTGTTTGCCGGTAATGTTACTGTTACAAATCCAAACCGCTTTGCCGGTGTTGCTCTTGTTAACGGTGTACCAAACGACTATACAGCCTTATCGAACCCTTCTGACCATTGGCTTGTTCGAAACGTAAGTTCTGCCTATAATAAGAAAAATCAAGATATCCCGGTTTGCCTTTGGATGTTTGGACAGAACGAAAATTTCGCAAAAGAGGCCCTTGACCATTTTTCTGTGTGTAACCAAATCACTGCTCCTGCAGAGGTAGTTGAATATGAAGGCATAAGCACAGAGCTGTATAAAAATTTAACTGAGGATGCGGTTCAAATTAGAGTTTCTGTCGGAGAGTTTGAGGCTACGCCAGTACTCGCCAAGACAATTATGAATCAATTTTTTAACAAGTTTATTCGCTGGAAGAATGCTCCGGATGGCACTTTAAAACCATATCTTAGCAAGGATGCCTTCAACGGATCCAATCGCTATGCACATGACTCTGTAACAGTTAACAATAATAAGTACGATTTTTTCACTTATCTTCCCGAGGGAATGGGAGCGAAAGAGGCTGAGGGTCTTCCAATTGTATTTAGTCTTCACGGCAGAGGAGAACCGTCCTGGATTTTTTCTACCAAGAATGGCTGGGATAAGCTTGCTGATGAAACGAAGGAATTTATCTTGGTATTGGTCGATTCACCCCTAAATATATGGTTGCTGGATAGAGATGGTGAAGTATTTGGCCCTATTATAGAAAAGCTTTATCAATCCTATTTAATAGACAAATCTAGAGTATATCTTACTGGTTTCTCTAATGGAGGTATGTTCACTCGTCAGGTAGGGAATCAACATCCGGAACTTTTTGCAGCAATTTCTCCGTGGAGCGCACCTTTTGTCGACAGTTTTGAAGAATTATTATCAAGAGGCTACGAGCTCCCCTGTTTTATTATTACAGGTGATAATGACGAAAAAGTCCCTTTATGGGATAACTTAGACAGTTTGCTAGAAGATATGCTTAAAGTAAACAATTGCAGTATAAAAGAAGCCGAACCTCGTATTCATATGAGATTTATCCCAGATGGGGTGTACAATGGTGATAACTACTACACTCAAAAAAACAAATATACGGAGGGTGACCGTTTCCAGACTTTTTTTTATAAAAACTCTGATGGTAATGTAAGAGTTTGCTTTACACTCATGAAAGACATGCCACACGGTGCTATTTATGACCAAAGCCGTGCTGGATGGGCATTTTTGAAGCGTTTTAGTCGTCCGGAAGGTTCAAAAAAAGTCATTGATGCGATGTCATAATACTAAAGTTTATATTTTATAAGATATATTAACTATTACTCTTACTAATTTGATATCAGTCTTATGATCCCGGCATGAAGATGGTTTACAAGAAAATAATAAAAAGTTCTCCAGTTATTTGGAGAACTTTTGTGTATTTTTTTCAATTCATTTCTTTGGATTCGGCTGTTTTTTGGAAAGGACCCAAGTTTGCCCGACTTTCATGCATTTTACCTGTTTGTTTGCACAAAGATTTTTTATTGTTCCTGGTTTTAAGCTCCAAATTTTCGAAGCATCATCTACACCAACGATCATATTTAATGGGAAATTTACATCCAGATAATTGGCTACAAGTTCCTGAAGAGTTTCTCCCGGGGAAAAAGTGTTGTTTGTTATTTTTACTACCTAATCTTAGACCGCAAAGTATTTGAAGCTGGTCCAGAATGAAAAGGAATCAAAGGGCATCATGACGGATGCCATCAAATTCATGGGCAGGATCATGAATTGATTCTGTCATTCATAGAGCCTTACGTAAATTCCACATAACTGTACTTTGGTAGAATTAATTGAAATGAAAATTTATATACAATTTATACTAAAATAAATTCTCGTTGCCTTGCACGGAAGCAAAACTCAAAAAGGTTTATACTCTACATAATCCAATAATAAAGGGAAAAGGTGGCATGAATATGAATAAGACAGATTTAGTAAATGCTGTTGCAACACAAACAGAACTATCAAAAAAAGATGCTTCTGCAGCTGTAGATGCATTGTTTGAAACGATTTCTAATACACTTTCTAAGGATGAGAAAATCCAGTTAATTGGATTTGGTACATTCGAAGTTCGTGAACGTGCAGCTAGAACCGGTCGCAATCCACAAACTGGGGAAGAAATTCAGATTCCAGCTTCTAAAATCCCAGCATTTAAACCTGGCAAGGAGTTAAAGGAAGCAGTTAAATAATAGTTCGAATATCTATAAACGGCTCTAGGGAATATTCCTTAGGGTCTTTTATTTTAGGCCGTGTCCTTACACCGATGTACTTGCAGAAATAGGCCAAAATAGGCCGTATCACGTTATACACTTGCAAGTGAAGGGAAATTAGGACAAAAAATAGCCAAGGAATGAGATCCCTGACAGCCTTTTAAAAGGTTAAACTGTGGTCATAGATTGGTGGAAAACGTCTTTGACGCAGCTATATGACGATTATTTTGTTGAAAAATAAGTTTGACAAAGGGCAATTTCGTGGATCGCCCTTTTTCCTCACTAAAATATTTTTAGAAAGGTAGTGTTTACATTATGAATAATAGCACTTGTCCCTTTTGCGGATCAAGTCTTGGTTCAAGCCCTACTACCAAGAGTGATAAGATTTATTGCGGTTTCTGTGAGATGTTTGTAATACCCTCCGTCAACGGAGAGCGTTTAGATCAATTAAAAAAACCTGAATTTATAAGCCATGAACATATTAGACTGAATACACCTCAACTTATGGAAATGCACACGAAGTCACTGCTGGAGATGTTAAGGTCAATGCTTGAGGAAAGAAGGAACTATTATAACCAAATGAGGATCTTGAAAAGGGGAGCTGCTGAAGATCCTAAGTTTATAGAATGGGATAGGATGTCATCAGAAGAATATGAAATGATGACAAGAAAATGTTTTGTTGTTGAGAAAATTATTCACCAGGACGCCATGATTGAATCACTGAAAAGGAAGATTAAGAGATTAAAAGATGCAGTGGGGGACAGACCCCCTCTCTGCTAAAGCATTAAATAATAGATACGTATCCACTGTATATCGGCAATATTTGTTTGATTTAATATGAGAGTGATAGAATAATAGACAGAAAAGATATGGAGCGGTTCTTATTTTTTTACTGCTTGCATCACAGGGGGCGGGTCTTTTTGCGTCATGTAGTGGGACTTTGGATTTTATTGCTGTTGCTTCTGATCCCGGTCTTTCCGGAACTGGCCGAAGCGAAGGGGGAACATGTCATTCGGGTTGGCTTTGACAAGAGTTTGCCCCCTCTTTCCTATGTGGACCAGAAGGGGAAAGCTGCCGGATTTGATATCGAACTATTCAGTCATATCGCCGCACATCAGAGGTGGAAAGTAAAATATATTCCTCTGGAGTTGGATGATGCGATACAAAAGCTGAGGGCAGGCCAGTTGGACGTGGTTGTTGGAATGAAATATACAAACACTCGGGGCACCTATTTTGACTTCAGTGATTCCTATTTAACCATGTCTGATGCATTGGTCGTCCCGACAAAGGTTCGGGATATTTCCGGCTTGGATAACTTGAAAGGAAAAGTGGTAGCGCTTCAGCGGGGAGATACCGTCATCACGCAGCTGGAAGGCGTAAGAAGAAGCGAAATGCTGGTTGCCTTTAATCAGCCTGATGCGTTGGATATGCTTTTTTTAGGAAGGGCAGATGTGTTCCTGGGGAACCGTTGGACTGCCGAGTATATCCTTGAGAAAAGCAATAACCAACGAAATTATCGAATTCGCAACGGGCTGGTTCCGCCATCGGATTATGCATTTGCCGTCCGTAAAGGCAATTATACGTTGTTGAATGAATTAAATGAGGGATTGGTAGATCTCCATCATGATGGGATCTATGAGCGCTTATATTCTCAGTATCTTGAACCGTACAGTGGTTTGGATCTTGGCTGGTGGCGAACACTTGTGTATGGGCTGCTCGCTTTTCTGGGGTTCATCGTGATCATTCTGGCGGGGAGCTTTTACTGGAATAAACGATTGAAAAAAGAGGTCAGAAAACAAACGATCGCATTGGCTGATAGCCTCGCTTTTCAAACCGAGGTACTGGATAGTGTGGATAATGGGATCCTTTCTTTTGACCTGGAAGGAAGGGTTACCTTGATTAATCATGTTGCCCGCAGCCTGCTTGGCAACAAGGGAGAGATAGCGGAAACGTTCATCCTTGATTGCCTTCCGGAGCTCCCGTTTCATCAGTTAATGGCAGAACTGCGCATGCTGCAGGGTGAAGTTCAACTGAACGATGGTTCAGGAAGGATTCTCCATTATTATATTGCTCCACTAAATAACGGAGCAGGAGAACAAGTGGGAGGAATCCTTTCCCTACAGGACCGCACAGAGCAGAAGAACCTGCAGGCACGATTAATTTCACAGGAAAAGCTGAGGGCACTAGGCCAGGTTGTCGCCGGCATTGCCCATGAAATTCGCAATCCGCTTACGGCTATCAAAACTTTTGTTGAATTGCTTCCAAAAAAACTGGATGATTCCCGCTACCGCGCCGAGTTGGTACGTCATGTCCCTGAAGAAGTGGAAAGAATGAACCGGATAATTGAGGATTTACTGAGTTATTCAAAGGAAAAACCGATGAAGCGGGAATGGGAAAACCTTCAAGAGATTGTTCATTCGGTGACAGATTTTTTCAAAAAAAAGATCCGTACTGAAGCGGTCAAGCTTGAGATGGATATTTCTCCAGATCTGGCAGTGTGTATCGATCGAGACCGCATCAAACAAGTATTTATAAACTTGATTCTTAATGCAATGGAAGCAATGGCCTACACAGAGGAAAAGCGACTGACGTTTCTAGCCAGGCTGGAAGGACAAAGGCTGTGTCTTGAAATTGCTGATACAGGAACAGGAATCGGTGAGCAGGATGTTGATCAGTTGTTCGAACCTTTCTATACGACAAAAAGCCAGGGAATTGGCTTAGGCTTATATATTTGCCGGAAAATCATGCAGGAGCATGGCGGGTGGATCGAAGTGAAAAGTATCAAGGGAAAAGAAACGGTTTTCAAGTTGTTTTTTGCGGAAGGAAGGGGTACTTCATGCTGAATGTGTTAATTATTGATGACGAGCAGTCCATCTGTTCCTCACTTTCATTCGCTCTTGAGGATGAATTTAAAGTTTGGACGGCATTAGATGCAAAAAGTGCTGTAACTCTGATTGAAGAAAACGAAATTGATGGGATTTTGCTTGATCTGAATTTAGGAAAAACCAACGGCATGGATCTTCTTCGCACCGTCAAGGAAAGAAAGCCGGAGGTGGTTGTGATCATCATGACTGCCTATGGAACGATTGAATCGTCAATCGATGCTATCAAAAAAGGAGCCTACCATTATCTTACGAAGCCGCTGAATTTAGATGAAGTCAAATTACTTCTGAATCAAGCCCTGAGTTATCAGCAGCTGCATCGGCAGATTCAGGTATTGAGCGAAGCGGTACGGCAGCAGGAAACGTACGCAGGTATCATTGGGAAAAGCAAAAGCATGCAGAAAGTATTCCAATTGATTGAGAAGCTAAAGGATATCCCTTCCAATATCCTAATTACAGGAGAAAGTGGGACAGGCAAGGAACTGGTGGCCCGGGCGATCCATTACCAGGGATGCCGTCAAAATCGTACCTTTTCCGTCATCAATTGTGCCGCCATTCCGGAACAATTGCTGGAAAGTGAATTGTTTGGGTATGAAAAAGGGGCGTTCACAGGTGCCTATCAGCGAAAGCAGGGGCTGTTTGAACGATCTGATGGTGGAACGATTTTTCTGGATGAAATCGGCGAAATGCCGCTTGCTTTGCAGGCGAAAATATTAAGGGTCATTCAGGAAAAAGTGGTCACACCGTTAGGTTCTCAAGAGGTAAAGAAAGTCGATGTACGGATCATTTCGGCTACTCACCGGAATCTTCGAGAAGAAGTGGAAAAGGGACATTTCCGGGAGGATCTTTTCTATCGGTTGAACGTGATTCCGATTCAAATTCCTTCTCTTAAGGAGCGGAAGGAGGATATTCCGCTGCTTGTTGACCATTTTTTAGCTTTGTACTCCGGTAAAATAGGGGTTCGGGCGAAAACCTGCAGTTCGGCTGCGAAAAGGATGTTGTATAACTATTCCTACCCTGGAAACGTGAGAGAACTTTCTAATATGTTGGAGTATGGGGTCGTTCTTTCGGAAAGTGATGTCCTTCAGCCCGAAGATCTCCCGGAAACGGTACGGGAAAAGTCGCCAAAAGTGGAGAGTCATGAAGAGAGCGGACTGGTCATTGCGGACGGCCTTTCCATGGCTGAGGTCGAACGAGAGTATATCCTTTATACTTTGGAAAAAAATGAGGGCCACCGGATGAAAACAGCGAAACAATTAGCCATCAGTGAGCGCGGTTTACGAGAAAAGCTGAAGAACTATTTGAGGGATAAGGGATGAAAAGAGTCTTACTGGTAATAGGAACAGCCATTCTGGCTATGAGTGTTTTTGCTGCGGGGTGTACCACAACACCGGCGAAAGAAGGAAACGATCTGAATTCCGGCGGTGAACAAAAATTTCTAACCATTGCCACAGGTGGCGTTTCCGGACCGTATTACACAATTGGCGGAGCATTGGCAAAGGTTTATAAAGAGAAATTGGATTACCATACTGCCATCCAGTCGACCGACGGATCAGTGGAAAATGTGAACCTTTTGGAAAATCGCAAGGCCGATCTGGCCTTTGTAATGTCGGATGTCGCTTCTTTTGCATTAAAAGGCCAGGAAGGGTTTAAGGCCAGTGGCCCGTCCCTTCGATTTAAGGCAGTGGCTGGACTTTATTTTAACTATGTGCAAATTGTAACGCTTGCAGAAAACCATATTCAAACGGTATATGATTTAAAAGGGAAAAGGGTGGGAGTAGGTGCCCCGAATAGTGGGGTTGAGGTGAATGCCCAGATGATTTTGGGAGAACATGGCATCACTTATCATGACATCGAGCCTGAATACCTCTCCTATTCGGAGGCGATCGAACAATTGAAGAATAAGTCCATTGATGCTGCTTTTGTTACGTCAGGGCTTCCCAATAACGCTGTTACAAATTTGCAGAAGTCAAAAGAAGTGGCCATTGTTCCCATCAATCCTTCCGATATTAATCGTTTAACGGCGACTTACCCTTTTTTTGAAAAAGCAGAAATTCCCGCGGGTGTTTACCAAAATAAACAGCCTGTTCCTACGGTCGCCATTCGTAATATCCTCCTGGTTCGTTCTGATTTACCGAATGAACAGGTGTATCGATTAACGAAAAGTCTATTTGAAAATCTTAAGACAGTGAAACAGGCACATGAGGCCGCAAGCCAAATCAGTAAAAAAGAGGCAGGGAAAGGCTTGTTGGTGCCGCTCCATCCGGGGGCTAAGCAATACTATGATGAAACGGTTCGTCCATAGAGGAAAAAATATTCTGTTCGGAGATAAATCCGGCAAAAAATTCCGTTGAAAGCGGAATTTTTTGCCGGATTATTTTTTTGACAGGGAAGAAGTGTCTTAAAAAGGAAGGATTTTGTCAGGTGGTACAAGTTGGCACGGAACTTGCAACAAAAAAACATGTCTAAATCAATAGATCGAAAAGGGGGAAAACTCTGAAGAATTGAATGCGCTTTCGCTTAGTGTAAAGCAGAAACATTTTGGGGGAAATCTTTATCACGATGTCAGGAAAAGGGGGATATAAAAAGTGAAACAATCGACTGACCGTGCTATGTCACGACGTATTATCAGCAATATTTTCAAAGGATCGCTGGGGAATTTAATTGAATGGTATGACTGGTATGTCTATTCGGCTTTTGCTGTCTATTTTTCAGCGGAATTTTTTCCACAAGGAAATCCAACGGTCCAATTACTCAACACGGCGGGGGTATTTGCCATCGGTTTCCTCATGCGCCCAATTGGAAGTTTGATAATGGGACGCTATGCTGACCGGTTTGGGCGCCGGGCGGCGTTGACCCTTTCTGTTGGAATCATGGCCGGAGGGTCACTGGTTATTGCCTGTACTCCAGGGTATAGCAGTATCGGAATGCTGTCTCCGGTTATTCTCGTTCTTGCCCGTCTTGTTCAGGGGATCTCCCTCGGCGGAGAATACGGAACATCTGCAACTTATTTATCTGAAATGGCCAGTAGCGGCCGCCGGGGCTTCTATTCAAGTTTCCAGTATGTTACTCTCGTGGGCGGACAGCTTGTGGCGCTTGGCGTTCAGATCATTCTTCAGCAACTATTAAGTGATGCCGATATGATTTCCTGGGGCTGGCGTATTCCGTTTGTCATCGGGGCCATTGGAGCATTGATTGTCTTATGGCTGCGCCGTTCAATGGATGAATCAGAGCAGTTTTCGAAGATGGGAACGGAATCCCGTAAGAATGCAGGAACGCTGAAAGTGTTAATGAAATATCCGAAGGCAGTTCTAACTGTGGTAGGCTTAACCCTTGGGGGAACGGTTGCCTTCTATACGTATACCACCTATTTGCAGAAGTTCATGATTAATACAGTGGGTATTGATAAAGTAACGGTTAGCTGGATTAATTTCATTGCTTTATTGATATTTGTGGTACTGCAGCCGCTTGTCGGCATGCTGTCTGATAAAATTGGCCGCCGACCGCTATTATTGGGATTCGGTATTCTTGGAACCTTATTGACGGCTCCAATATTCCTGTTCATGCAGCAATTCAAGAACCCGATTTTTGCGTTCTTGTTAATGATGTTGGGGCTTATTATCGTCTCCGGTTATACGTCCATTAATGCAATCGTAAAAGCCGAGCTATTCCCAACCGAGATTCGCGCACTTGGTGTAGGATTTCCTTATTCTTTAACTGTTGCCATATTTGGCGGAACAGCAGAGTTTGTGGCATTGTGGCTAAAGAATGCAGGAGTGGAGTCCATCTTCTTTTTTTACGTTGCCGCTTGTGTCTTCATAAGTTTAATCGCCTACTGGCGCATGAGTGAATCCTCAAAAACTTCTGAAATTGAGGCTGAACTGCAATCACAAAGCAAATCCGGGGGAACGAAAGCATTATAGTTAAAAGGGGATAGCTTAATCGCCATCCCTTCATCTTAATTTTACTATCTAGAAGTGTTTATATTAACAATAGAGCTGGTGGATATTCTAAGTTTAAATTCTCTATTTAGAAGAAAAATAGCTTTGGAGAGAGAACAATGTTGGATACATTTAGCTTGAAATCATATATTGACCTTAAGCATAGATGTTATACCACCACCTTCATTAAGGAGTTTTTGTTCAATTTTTAAATATAAGGATGATTGGCAGATTTCTAATCATCCTTTTTTAATAAAACCGGGACATCATTGCCTCAAAGTCCGGTTTTCCAGACGAATACTTCACGATCATCGTGTACCTACGGTACAAGCCTCAGTTTTCGTGATTTAGTCGAAATGATGGAAGAACGAGGCTTGATGGCTCACACAACGATGATGCGATATTTGCACCAGAACCGCCTAAAATGAAAATAGAAACATTTAAATATGTAGCCATTAGAGATTAATCAATTTTCAAGAGAAAAATCTTAACACAATAAGGAATAAAATTGAAGAGCCTAAAATATGCAAGTTATGCACTACTTGCGTATTTTGGCTCTTTTCACATTTGTCTGTGATTCAAATGAAGGAAATCTTTAAAAGTGTAAATTATAAATATAATAGAAGAAACTCATCAAAAATAACTTTTGCTTATGGATAAAGGTAAGGGAAAGAAAACAAATCTCAGTTTCAGGTATACAGAAATTTTTCTTAATCCGGACATTCTATTAGGATAAAAGCTACCATTGATTTTATGTATAAATTGCTTCCGATCTTACTCGTTAAACTAAGCACATAATATGAGTTATATTCATTTAAACTACCAAAATCTTATGTTATACTTGTCACATAATGTTCGATTTTAGCCCGATTTGATATGATGTCTAGGGGTTTAAACTCGGCATATAAGTTATGAGGTGAAAAAATATGCTAGAAGAGTATATTACTTATCTTCAGAAAAAAGACAAGTCTTTAAAAACCGTTATTTCCTATCGGAATGATATCCTTATCTTTTTAGAAGATTTACATATTCGGCCTGATGTTTTTGTGACAGCAACAGATGTTAAAAAATGGATTCATGGGTTGTTACATACACAAGAAGGGAAACCATTGGCCATTACCTCCATAAATCGTCGGTTAAATGCTTTGCGCAGTTTTTATTCCTGGGCTGTTAAATATCAGAAACTGCAGCATAACCCGATGGTTGAAATTAAAAATGTCAAATCAGCTGATGAAGATTCTGAAAAAATCATGTGGCTGACAGAAGAAGAGTTTGAAGATCTTTTGAATCGTGTCAGAAAGACACCGGTCAAAAGCAGAGGGGTAGATCCAGAAGAGAAGTATCGCCGGGATCGAGCCATTATTTATTTATTAACATACGCTGGTTTAAGGGTAGATGAACTTTCAAACTTAAAGCTAACCGATCTTGATATGGAATTGCGACGTATTCGGATCATTGGAAAGGGACGCAAGCTTCGGACTGTTCCTATGTCCAATATCTTATGGCAAGAACTGTACGACTGGTTACTTTTTAGAGCAGAAATGGCAAACAAAAAACCTCATGTAGAAGAATCATCCTATGTGTTTTATAGCCAGCGATCACCCCAATTTACGGTTCGTGGAATCCAGGCGATGATTGAAAGTTACAGCCCACCGAAGAAAAAATTAACACCCCATATGTTCAGGCATACCTTTTGCAAATGGATGTTAAAAGCAACCCATAATGACATTGAAAAAGTTCGAAGATTAGCAGGACATAGTAATATTTCGACCACTGCAAAATATTTAAGAGATTCCTATAGTGATTTGGCGGATGCTGTTGAAGCTATGCCGAAATTTTAATTATGAGGATCATCTAAGAAGTAAGCAAACGACATTAAATTAAAACGTATCAATATAATAGAAGAAACTCGTCAAAAGTAACACTTTCTCATCAGGAGCAAAGGCCTTATAAAATTTATAAGGCTTCTTTTAATACCTCAAAAAGGATATTTATAAGTTGGACCATACCCCAAAAATATATATAGAGGATTTTACTTATTTTGATAAAATCTTATTTTTTAATCAGTACAGACAAATCACCTTCAAATACTTTTTGTTCTTTATTATTATAAGTAGACAATAGGACAGTAAGAATTCCAGTTTCGTTATTTTTTGTTTTTTTGTCAATAACTTCTACAATAGTATGTAATTCATCTTTCGGATAAACAGGTTTTATAAACTTAATATTGTTCATCTCAGTTCCAGCAATAACATCATTTCCATACATACCTTCTTCAATCCAAAGTTTAAATGAAAGGGCAATGGTATGGATTCCAGAAGCAATTATTCCGTTAAATCTCCCTAGTTGCGCTTTTTCCTCATCTAAATGCATATATTGAGGGTCAAACTCTTCTGCAAATCCCATAATCTCTTCTTTTGTTAATTTAAAGGATTTGGTTTTAAATACTTGCCCAATTGTGAACTTATCTAGCTTCATAGATACACCTCTTATTTAAAAATCAATGTTGTACTTGTTTATATTAGTTTAGTATTGCATCCTTATCAAGTTAAGTAGGTACACAATATGAAAAGAATGATTTTAAATAATTTCGCTACTAGCCCAAAGCAAAAAAGATTAAGTACGCAGCAAAAGTCGTAACGATTAACTTCCCTAATGGAATCGCTGAAGCTGTACAAAAAACTTAGAAACGGTTAAACCGATTATACCAAAAACTCCAAACGGAGCCACTTTAAGAACAATTCTAACTACTACAAGACGTTGTTCCTTTATATTGACTCTTCCCCCGCAAAAGATGGCTCTCTTCTTCGCATAAGTGGCTCAATTCATCTACAATAATCATGCGAAAATTTTTTTAGCCTTTAACAGTTAATCATCAAATAAAAAAATTATCCAGTCACTCTTCTTTGAACAGAAAGCAGCTGGATAACTTAAACCAGTCATTATAAATGTATAAGAATTTGTAACTAAACCATTGACAAAGTGCCTTTTTTATTTATTTAAATATCTCCATAACGTTGTTCGACTGATACCAAGCTGCTCAGCTGTTAGGGTTTGGTTGCCATTATTTTGATCAAGTACTAGTTTAACCAACTCCATATTAAATTCATGTAATGTTTTGCTACCGTTAAATAAAATATTCATTCCAGCTTCAGAATAAGAAATATTTTCGACAATTTTTTGTTTGCCCAAAATACTATTGACATTATTACTAGTTATATATAGCGATTTAGATAAGCATACTAATTCGGTTAGAACTTGTTTTAACTGTTCGAAATTACCTGGCCAATTATATTGTGAAAGCGTAGCCAGAGCTTTGGGCTCGTACCCGATAATATCAGTATTGTTTTCAATATTCACCTTATTTAAATACATCGTTAATATAGCCGGTAGTTCATTTTTTCTTTCTCTTAAGGTAGGTAGTGGAAAACTTATACAATTCATTCGATTCATTAATTCTTTATAGAATTTCGATGTAATACCTTCAGATGTTTTTTCGCAAATAAATATGAGCCGATTATTTACGTGTAAGTTAGTAGATTCAATAATAGTGATTAACTTTTCAAAGTTTTCATTTGAAATTTTATCAAAGTGATTAAACTGGATTGTATTACCAACCTCAAGTAAAGGGCCGTTACTTGTGTTTAAAAGATGTTTCCACATTGTATCATTTAGTAAGTTAGAATTAATTGTTACCATTATATTATTGTTATTATTTTGTCTGGTGAATACACTTTGAGAGACGATATATTTTCCTATACCCCTTTCTCCTAGTAATATAATTGGAGAATTAGTTGAATTAATTTGTTTAATTTTATCGTAAATATCATTCGTGATAATAGGATTTTTATATAAGTTATTATTTAATTTTTGTTCCACTTCTGACTTATCTTCATATGTAACACCGAATTTAGAATTCATGATAGGTGTTACAGATTTTTGAACAGTTACAATATAAAAAATATCATCTGTCTTATTTGAAATATTTACTTTTAAGTTATATAGAGTGTTGTTTACGGAATGATAAAAAGTATGTGATTCATTAAATGGAGTAGTATCTTTTTTATTAAGTAAATAATTATAGATTGAGTCATGAATTTCTGTATCTAAACTTGAATAAATCAATTCAAAATGACTGGATAAAATTATGCAGTCATTTTTAAAATTTTCAATCGCCTCAGTAAGTAAGTTATTTTGTAATTTTAATCTTTGAAGATGGTTATTTAACTCTATTGCTTGTTCGTATGTCTGTTTTATACTTTCACTTCCTGATGTAATCAGGATTGTATTTAAAGAAATTTCTAGTGCTAGTTTATTCGTTATTGCATCACAAAGAACTAATTTAATCCCTTTTTTCATCAGTGATTTTAAAAGGCCTAAAGTATCACTTGAATCATCTATCGTATATATTTCCACGGAATAGTCTAATATGTCGCAAATTAAATGGGCAGTTTCGGTAATACTTGAATAGCCTATAATAGCAAATTTTGAAGTGTAGTTATCTGCTAGTTTGATCGCTCCTAAAATGTCATAAATAGATATTGAAACATCTATAACTGGTATGGATACATTCTTCCTGATTAACTCAGCTGTACCTCCTCTTGATATCACAATATCGTAATCATTGTGAATCGCCTTTAGGGCTAGATTTTTCCCTTCTTGCAAATCACCAGTATACGTATTTAGTAAAATATTAGGGAAAGTGGATCCTACATTTTCCATTGCATATCTTAACTCTTCGTATGGTGCTATACCAAGGATTTTTGTTATCTTTTGCATAGACATTCCTCCTTGTGTGTTTCTTATTTAAACAATTTACCACAAATCTTTGAATTTTGGTAACGTTTTCGATGGAAAAGTTTCAAAACGTAACAACAATAAAAATTATCCTATTTTTTTTAGGTAGAGTATCAACCTATAATTCAATTATAATGAACAAATGTTAAGGGTATTATAATGGCTGACGATTTAACGGAAGCACTTGATACTGGAGTTAAGTTTTCCATATCGAGACCTTTTCCCAATTAGCAGGCAAAGGGCTCTTTTATATTTTCCTTTTTATATACGGGGAAGATAAATGGAAATGGAAATTTTAACAGGCTGCTTACGATTATTGCCATTGATTTGGTACTAGCTTGCGAAATAAGGAGGAAAATGGTATGGAACAACAACTGCCTAAAGTAAAACCTTTATGTCCACCGGGGCGCACGCCGCGCTATGAAGATGTTCCCTTTGCGGAGGTAATCCTGGATAATGGGGAGCCATACACGCTGAAAATGGATATCTATCAAGATCTTAACCAAAAAACGCCAGGCCCATGCATCATTTACTATTTCGGAGGGGGATGGATGTATGGAGAATACAAGCAGGTTACTCAAAAAGCAGTCTATTGCCGGGAACTTATAAGATTGGTAGAGCAAGGATTTACTGTTGTATCTCCATCCTATCGCTTGGCTAGTCAGTCTGTTTTCCCAGCGTGTATCCATGACTGCAAGGGAGTAGTACGGTTTTTGAAGGCAAATTCAGAGAAATATCATATCGATCCCGAACGGATTGGAGTGTTGGGGAACTCTGCTGGTGGACATCTAGCCGCAATGGTTGCAATGAGCGCAAGCTGCAGTGAAATGGAAGGAGATGTCGGCGGTAACCAAGAATATACGAGTTCAGTAAGGGCAGCAGCCATTTTTTATGCTCCAACTGACCTAGTAGCACTCCTCAGGAGCGACGCGAATGAAGTAATCAAGAATCTGTCTGGAACAGAAGTCGATAATGCAGGCAAATCCATGGATACTGTAATAACCCAAATCCTTGGCTATACTGAACCTGGAAAATCGTTATTAGATTTGAATCGATTGCTAGACAGCGGCGATACGAGTGACCCAGATTGGAAGTATATCGAATTAGCCAAAAAATGTAGTCCTATTACCTACGTAAGTGCCGATTGTCCACCGATGATGATTTTGCATGGTGGCAAGGATCCTCTCGTGCCTATTGATCAAAGCGAGAGTCTTTACAAAGCCCAAGTGTCTTCTAATGCGGACGCCATATATTTATCGTCTTCCCAGGCTAATCATGGCCCAACGATGGGAAAGGAAGCGGACCAAATGGCCTATCAGTTCTTAATAAATAGATTGTAAGAAAAACCGCAATCATAATAGATTATTTCGGAAAGGATAAAAATGGTGAAAAATTACTCAGGAAAATTCGAGATATTTTATTATATTTCAACATTAGCCAATTCATATACTCCTGCAAAGACCATTTACGTTTGTGCGCCTGATCGAGATGCTCAATCATATGAGTCTGTTGAAAAATTTGCCATTAACTCCGGCTGGCTTGAATTAGCTGAACATGATGGTGCAGTTCTAGTTATGCCTATTGCAAAAAATGGTTGGCAAGCACAGAGCCCAACAATGATTGCGGAATTTTATAATGAAACCAGGAAAAACTTTAAATCAAAAAATGATAAAAGTATACCTGGACGAGATGGATTCGTCTGGTGTTGGGAAACGCTTGTCTATTTGGTGGGCTATGAGGAAGGTGCAGTGTTTGCCGGAAATGTTACTGTTACAAATCCAAACCGTTTTGCCGGTGTTGCTCTTGTTAACGGTGTACCAAACGACTATATAGCCCAATCGAACCCTTCTGACCATTGGCTTGTTCGAAACGTTAGTTCCGTTTATTATAAGAAAAATCATGATATTCCTGTTTGCCTTTGGATGTTTGGTCAAAACGAAAATTTCACAAAAGAGGCACTTGAGTATTTTTCTGTGTGTAACCAAATCACGGCTCCTGCCGAGGTAGTTGATTATGAAGGCATAAGTACAAAGGTTTATAAAAATTCAACTGAAGAAGCTGTTCAAATTAGAGTTTCTATTGGAGAGTTTGAGGCTACGCCAGAACTCGGCCAGACAATTATGAATCAATTTTTCAACAAATTTATTCGCTGGAAGAATGCTCCGGATGGCACTTTAAAACCAATTCTTAGCAAGGATGACTTCAACCGGTCCAATCGCTTTGCACATGACTCGGTAACGGTTAACAATAATCAGTACGATTTTTTCACTTATCTTCCTGAAGGAATGCGGGCGAAAGAGGTTGCCGGTCTTCCGGTTGTATTTAGTCTTCACGGTAGAGGAGAACCTTCCTGGATTTTTTCTACCAAGAATGGCTGGGATAAGCTTGCTGATGAAACGAAGAAATTTATCTTAGTGTTGGTCGATTCACCCCTAAACATATGGTTGCTTGATAGAGATGGGGAAGTATTTGGCCATATTATAGAAAAGCTTTATCAATCCTATTTAATAGACAAAACTAGAGTCTATCTTACTGGGTTCTCTAATGGGGGTATGATCACTCGTCAGGTTGGGAATCAACATCCGGAACTTTTTGCGGCAATTTCTCCGTGGAGTGCACCTTTTGCCGATAGTTTTGAAGAATTAATATCTAGCGGCTATGAGCTCCCCTGTTCTATTTTTACAGGTGATAATGACGAAAAAGTCCCTTTATGGGATAATTTAGACAGTTTGCTAGAGAATATGCTTAAAGTAAACAATTGCAATATAATAGAAACTAAACCCCGTATTCATATGAGATATATCCCAGATGGGGAGTACAATAGTGATAACTATTACACTCAGAAAAACAAATATACGGAAGGTGACCGTTTCCAGACATTTTTTTATAAAAACTCTGATGGTCAGGTAAGAGTTTGCTTTACACTCATGAAAGACATGCCACACGGTGCTATTTATGACCAAAGCCGTGCTGCATGGGCATTTTTGAAGCGTTTTAGCCGTCCGGAAGGTTCAAAAAAAGTCATTGATGCGGGGTAATAAAAGTTTATGCAACTAGAACAAACATCGAAAAAAGTTTGGACAAGCTGACACTAATTAATTTACAGAAAGAGGTTTTTAATAAATGGAGACAGAAGTAATTGTAACAATATTAAAAATCATCATGATTGATATCATTCTATCAGGTGATAATGCAGTAGTAATTGCCATGGCAACAAGATCATTGCCTAAAAATTTACAAAATAAAGCGATCTTCTGTGGTACGGCATTTGCTGTTATTTTCCGTATTATCCTTGCTGCGGTTGTTCTGATGATTATGGGAATCCCATACATTCATGTTGTTGCTGGTTTATTGCTGGCATATATCGCATGGGGAGTACTGGACCAAGGTAAAGAGGAAGATACTCACATAAAGAGTCATAACACTATTTGGAAAGCAGTTGTTACTATTGCCGTTGCCGATTTAACCATGAGTTTGGACAATGTTGTTGCCGTTGCCGGGGCTGCAGGTGGTCATATGGGTCTATTAATTGCTGGGATTGCCATAAGTATTCCACTTATGATCATTGGTTCTAAATTTCTTGTTTACTTGATGGATAAATATCCTATCATTATCTATATTGGGGCTGGTATTCTTACTTGGACAGCTGCAGACATGATTTTAAAAGATAAAAGTTTAAATCGTTTGGTTGATCTTCCACATGGGGCAATGTCCTATGCCATTCTAGCTATCGTAACCATCTTGTTACTTGTAGCGGGTTATGTTAAAAACCAAAAGAATGCAAGAAAAGTTAAAGAAGGACAAGCAGCCTAATTATTGAGGGAAAGAGTGAAATTTGACTCTTTCCCTTTCTTATTTCTCCATTCTTTAAGCGAACTTTGCTACCTTTTTAACAGGGTACTTTAAGTAAAGTATTTTTGTTTTGCCTACATATTCCACTTGAGTGTTTCATAATTAAACAGTTTAATGCGAATATTTTAATTTCGGTAACGTTTCCAATAGAAAAGTTTCAAAATGTAACGATAATTATAATTATCGTATTTTTTTAGGCAGAATATTAACCTATAATTCAAGTATAAAGTAGGTGGTGATCAAATGATAAGGGTACTTATAATGGCTGACGATTTTACGGGAGCACTTGATACTGGAGTCCAATTCTCTAATTATGGTGTGAATACTTTAGTGACCTCTGATTTGGATTTTGAATTTGGTGAAACTACAGATCAATTAGAAGTACTTGTCTTCAATACTGAAACAAGATATTTGAATAAACGTGACGCCTATGAAGTTATTAAGAAAATCTCCTTAAAAGCGAAAGAAGAAAATATTCCATATATATTTAAAAAAGTTGATTCAGCATTAAGAGGAAATGTTGCTTCTGAGTTAAGAGCTTTGAGTGATGTTTTCGAGGATGTAACCATTCCTTTTATTCCGGCGTATCCAGAACAAAATCGCTTTAGTTGTGAAGGAATATTACTTATTGATTCCATTCCAGTAAATGGAAGTGTTTTTGGACAAGATCCGTACGAACCAGTAACAGAAAGCCATATCCCATCTCTTCTACTTAAAGAAGCAGATTTAAAAACTTATATTACAAAGAAATATGAAATTCCTCCAAAGGAAGAAAGAATTTTGTTAATAGAAAGTCAATCTGATGAGGAGATGTTATCTCAAGGGAATGAGCTGTTATTGAATGATGCATTAAAGATAACGGTGGGGTGCGCTGGGTTTGCTAAAGCATTAGCAAATATAATCTATAAAAAAAGGGATACCACTAAAAACGATATGGAACTTCCATTATTGATTGTATGTGGAAGTGTAAATCCCGTAACAAAAAAGCAAGTTGTATTTGCGGAAGTGAATGGTTATGAAAGAATATCTTTAACGTTGGAGCAACTTTGGGATAAACAATATTGGGAAACAGAAAAAGGGCAAGAAAATATCCATCAATATTTAAAAATGGAACAACCTTTCATGTTTGAAACATTTGGGAATGTATCGAACGATCAAGTAGATCAACTACCTGATCAAGGAAATGAACTAAGATTTAGGATAGGACAGTCACTCGGATACCTAGTAAAGAATCTTATGTCAAATGGTATGAAAAGAACGATATTATTTACAGGTGGAGATACATTATATCAATCTATGAGAGTATTGGGGATTACTGAAATTAAACCTCTGAAAGAATTATTCCCAGGAATTGTTCTTGGACATATTGATTTTAAGGATGAAAAACATTATGTCATTACTAAATCTGGCGGATTTGGTGATGAAGACCTATTTATTAAATTAAATGCCTTGATTAAGGACAAAGGGGATGCACATTATGTTAAATCAATATAATTTAAAAATGCCGAAAAATATATTTGCAGGTTCAGATGCCATGCAAAACCTCCATACCATTATCAAAGATGGTGTGACAAAAATCACGATATTTACAGATAAAGGCATACTTAAAGTTGGATTGCTAAACGAAGTCATTAGTATTATAGAAAAGAATAATATCGAGTACGAAATCTTATCTGATATACCAACAGAGCCATCTTATATAGAAGCTCAAGAGGTTGTAGAACATTTTAAAGCACAGAACTCTGATTTTATCATTGGAGTTGGTGGCGGAAGTGTTATGGATATCGCTAAATTAGCATCCGTGTTATCTACTGATGATTATACTGTAAAAGATTTACTAGAGGATCCGTTAGTAGCTAAAAAACAAGTGACAACATTAATGATTCCTACCACAGCTGGTACAGGATCAGAAGCAACTCCTAATAGCATTGTAGGTGTACCTGAAAAGAATTTAAAGGTTGGTATTGTAAATGGTGAATTAATTGCGGACCATGTTATTTTAGATAGCAGCATGATAAAAAATTTACCTAAGCCTATTGCAGCAGCAACAGGTATTGATGCTCTAGCACACGCTATTGAATGTTTTACTTCAAAAAAAGCGAACCCAATCAGTGATACCTTTGCACTAGAGGCATTAGATTTAATTATGAATAACATTATTGAAGCTTGCACAAATCCAGATGCACTTGAAGCGAAGCGTAATATGTTATTAGGTTCTTTCTATGCTGGGGTAGCAATTACATCTTCAGGGACTACCGCTGTTCATGCCTTGTCCTATCCTTTAGGTGGAAAGTATCACATTGCTCATGGTGTTTCTAACGCCATTCTTCTAACACCAGTTATGAAGTTTAATGAGCCAGTTATTAAAGACCTCTTAGCTAAAGCCTATGATCGAGTGGTTAAGGAAAATAATGAAGAATTAACTGTAAATGAAAAATCGAAATATATCATTGATTTAATAGAAAATATTGTGAAAACACTTGAAATTCCAACTAGCTTAAAAACTTTCAATGTGCCGGAGGAAGATCTTGAAGGATTAGTCGAGGCTGGAATGGAAGTTCAAAGATTACTAGTGAATAATAGGAGAGAAGTAACACCAGAAGATGCTCGTAAAATTTATCAAGAAATTATGTAGGAGTGAATAGTGTGCAAA
Organism: Bacillus sp. OTU2372; assembly: GCF_038440275.1. Lineage (NCBI taxonomy): Bacteria > Bacillati > Bacillota > Bacilli > Caryophanales > Bacillaceae > Bacillus > Bacillus sp. OTU2372. The sequence goes on along the minus strand of NZ_JASATK010000017.1, from coordinate 14,272 downwards.
ACAAATTACAAGGAATTATTTCACCAATTGTTACACCCATGTATGACAATGAAGAAGTTAACTATGAAGAACTCGTAAATCAGGTGAATCGAGTTATTGAGAATGGTGTTCATGGTATTTTTACGTTCGGTACGAATGGTGAAGGTTATATTTTAAGTGAAGAAGAAAAAGTGAAAATCATGGAAACAGTAGTTGATACAGTGGCAGGAAGGGTTCCAGTTTATGCATCCACAGGATTAGTTGGAACACAAGATACCATTCGCTTGTCTCTAGAAGCAAAGCGTGTGGGTGTAGACTACTTATCAATCATTACACCCTATTTTGCAACAGCCACTCAAGAAGAGATTTATCATCATTTTAAAACAGTTGCTGAAGCGGTGGATATGCCCATTGTTTTATACAATATTCCAGCTAGAACGGGTAATTCTATTCAACCTGCGACTGTTGAAAAACTAAGTCACATTGACAATATTGTTGGTGTCAAAGATAGCAGTGGAAACTTTGATAATATCCTTCAATATATTGAAAGAACAAGAAATAGAGAAGATTTTTCTGTGCTATCAGGTAATGATTCATTAATATTATGGACGTTACTTGCTGGGGGAACTGGCGGAATTGCAGGATGTTCTAATGTTTATCCATTTACTATGGCACAAATATACGATCAATTTATTAATGGTCATATTGAAGAAGCTCGTAAATATCAAGATTCTATCAGAAGTTTCAGAGATTGTTTTAAGTTTGCGAATCCAAATACTGTGGTAAAAACGGCTGTTGAACTACTAGGCTATCCGGTAGGGAAGTGCCGTGCACCATTTAATCAAGTGTCAGATGAAGGAATTACAGCATTAAAATCAGTATTAAATGAAAATATTGAATTAGGAATGAAGTAGTTAGGAGGACATTATGAAAAAAATTATCGGGATAACAATGGGTGACCCTGCAGGTATCGGACCTGAAATTTCAATCAAAGCTTTTCAAAAGAAAGGCTTATATGAAAAATGTAACCCCTTACTAATTGGAGATAAAAGTATTGTCGAGAGCTATTTAGAGAAATTCCCAGAGATTAATTTGAAAGTAAATGCCATTACTACACCGGAAGATGGATTGTATGAATGGGGAACAATGGATGTCATTGACTTAGCTTCTGTAGATGCAAATGAATTACAGATTGGTGAAGTGTCTAAAGAGGCTGGAAATGCGGCATATCTCTATGTGGAAAAAGTCATTCAATTAGCCCTTGAAGGGAAAGTAGATGCCACCGTTACGAATCCATTAAATAAAGAAGCGTTAAACTTAGCAGGACATCACTTTGCAGGTCATACTGAAATTTATGGACAGCTTACAAATACGAATAAATTTTCTATGATGTTAGCTGATGGTGATTTAAGGGTGGTTCACGTTTCAACGCATGTTTCTTTAAGACATGCCTGCGATTTAGTTAAAAAAGAGAGAGTATTAGATGTAATAAACATTGCTCATCATGCTTGTTTAAACTTGGGTATCGAAAATCCAAGGATTGCTGTGGCGGGATTAAATCCACATTGTGGAGAAAACGGATTGTTTGGTACGGAAGAAATTGATGAGATCATCCCTGCTATTGAAGTAGCTAAAAGTGAAGGGATTAATGTATTCGGACCTTTACCTGCAGATACTGTTTTCTCAAAAGCTCGTGGTGGAATGTATGATATCGTTGTGGTAATGTACCATGACCAAGGACATATTCCATTAAAACTTTTAGGGTTTGTATTTGATAAAGAAGAAAATAAATGGAAAGAGGTTTCTGGAGTAAATATTACATTGGGATTACCAATTATCCGAACCTCAGTTGATCATGGAACAGCATTCGACCAAGCAGGTAAGATGACTGCGAGTGAACTTAGTCTTGAAAATGCAATTGATTACGCGGTACAGCTAGCAAATAATGCTAATTAAGAAACGAAGTGAATTGTGTGATAATAGATTTAATAGAAAATTTAGATGAATATAGATCATTAAATCCAAAATTCGCCAACGGTTTAGAGAAATTAAACGAAGTCGAAATAGATTATACTAAGCGATTTGATTTTGATGGTGGTTATTTGTTCTTTCAGGAAGGAACTACGAATCCTATAGATGAAGGAACCTTTGAAGCACATAAAAAATATATGGATATTCAAATTGTTTTGGACGGATCGGAATACGTAGCCTGGACCCCCATTAATCAATTAGTAGTAGATGTAGAATATAATGCGGAAAAGGATGTAGTTCGATTAAACGGTAGTCCGAAAGAAATCATGAAAATCAATAAAGGTATGGCCTATATTTGTCTGCCTCACGATGGACATAAAGCGTTAAAACATATAAATCAAGCGACGAAATATAAGAAAGCGGTAATTAAGATAGAAATTTAATGAGAAAGATAGGGTGATTAGGTGATTAGTATGAGTAACAATAAATTAGTCATTAACAGGTCGATTCCAAACGGTAAATTAGTTCATGATGATTATACAAATATTGATTTTTCTTTAATTCCATCTGGTCCTTTTTCAACCGCACATGCACCAACTATTATTAAGTTAGAAGATGGAGATTTATTATGTGCATGGTTTGCAGGTTCATTTGAAGGTAGTCCAGATATTTCCATTGTATTATCAAAATTTAATCATGAAACTCAAGAGTGGAATGAACCGACAATTGTCTCGCAGGATGATACTCGTAGTGAGCAAAACCCATCATTCTTCCAAGCACCTGATAAATCAATATGGTTAATCTATACTTCTCAGGAAGGTCGACAACCAGGTAAAGATAATATGCAGTTTACGTCCATTATTAAATATCAGAAGACATACGACAATGGTGAAAATTGGACAGAGCCGGAAGTATTATTTAGCCAGCCTGGTACATTCGTTCGACAAGCTATTCAAGTATTAAGTAATGGAAGATGGATATTTAGCACGTGGGTATGTGAAGATTCAGAATTAGGTCTTACAAACGATCCTACCGTATTTCAAGTATCAGATGATGAAGGACTAACGTGGAAAGAAGTACGCATGCCTGATAGTAACGGACGAGTACATGCCAATGTTATCGAATTAGAAGATGGTCATTTAGTTGCATTTATGAGAAGTAGATTTGCGGATTATATTTATAGAAGTGAGTCAAAAGATTTTGGAGATTCTTGGACAGTGCCTGAGCCAACAATCTTACCAAATAATAATGCGAGTATAAGTGCAATCAAATTAGATAACGGTGCTATTGCTATTGCTTATAATGCGAACGCTGCCAATAATCCACAAAAAGGTAAGGTTGCATGGCCTGGATTAAGAAATCCCGTAGTGGTTTCAGTGTCTGAAGATGGCGGAAATACTTGGCCAATCGGTCGAATTATTGAACACGCAGAAGGTTTCATTGGAGCAGAGAATAAAACGAATAATTCACAATTTGAATATCCTACTATTTATCAAGATGCCCAAGGACGCTTACATTTAGTATACGCATATAAGAATAGAATATGTGTAAAATATAATAGTTTTTCAGTTGAAGATATATATGGTGAAAAACGTGAAAATGAAGGGGTTTACAATCCTACATCTGGAGAAATAAGTTAGATATTAAATTTATCACATCATTATAGTTTGATAGGCTTTGGTATCAAACCCAAGTTAAAAAATGTCCAGTTAACTTGGTTATTAAGAGAGGAGAAGTAAAAAATGACATTGCATATGATTCTTGCCCTGGGTATCTTGATCCTGATGATTGGATTGATTATGTCAGACAAGATGGCCTTCGGCGCACCACCAGTCCTGGCCTGTCTTCTGCTAGTAGTTACCGGTTTGTCTACTGTTCAGGAGGCCTTCGCAGGCTTCGTGAACCCAAGTGTTATCATGATCGCTGGCTTTATGGTTGTTATGGCGGGACTAATGAAGACGAGCTTGATTGGTAAGGTCCAGTCCTCAATGCTTGCTTTGGTAAATAAGGGCGGTTATAAGAGCTATGCTCTTTTGCTCGTGGTAGTTATGCTTGGTGCCAGTTTACCAGGTGCCGGTGCCACTGGTTACTATGTACTTATTCTATCTTTGATATCTACTATTCCTTACAATAAAAAAATGCCTACGTCCAAACTGATGATGCCTTTGGGATTTGCTACTAACCACCCATTGATTCCTTTCAATGTAGCACTCTTCTATGGTGTTACTGTCAGCGTACTAGAAACGGCAGGTTATCACGACGGGCTTTCAATGACGAAATTTGCTGTAGTGAATTTCATCCTGGCTCTTGGTTTCTTAGTATGGAGTTTGGTTGCTTATCGTCTTCTGCCGGATCATCCAATTTCGGAATCTTCTGCAATGGATGAAGTGGCAGCTACGGCTGAGATTGTGGCTATGCCTGCATGGAAAGAAAGCTTAACCATCGCTTTATTTGCCCTTAGTGTTGTCGGTATGATGCTTATGAACGTATTGGGCAATGCTTCTTATGTAATCCCTGGCCTTGCAGGAGCAATTCTACTAATGATCAACGTACTTGATTTCAAGGAAGTTCGTGATAATATGGGTGCCCCTGTCATCCTTATGATGGCTGGTGTTATCGGCGTTGCTGACGCTCTGGCTAACTCTGGATTTACAGCTATGATCGGAAAGGTTGTAGCGCATTCATTAGGTACGAATATCAGTCCATTCATTCTTATCTTGATTTTCGCACTTCTAACTAGCACCTGTGCTACTTTTACTGGTTCAAATATGGGTTCTGTATTCATCTTTGCGCCAATTGCTATTACAACCAGCCTTAGTTTGGGACTTAATCCTGTTGCTGCCGCAGTTGCAGTTGTAGTATCTGGATGGAACGGCGGGTACATGCCAATCGATGGTATGCCTGCTATGATTTTAGGTATGGGTAAATATAAGCTTCCACAGTTCTGGTTGTTCTCAGTACCTATGTACCTGATCCGTATTATTGCACTGTGTGTAGGTGCTATTCTTATTTTCCCTGTAAACTGATAAAGTGATAGAAGGATAACCATGAAATTTTAAATCCACAAAAACTTCAAAAGTCTGATGTAATGTTATTGTAAATAGCCAAATATGTATAATTTGGTTGGCTGTTAGGTTCTTATTTGTTTTAAAGGCAATGATATTAAATATGATGATTGCAATAATAAGTCCGATCATAACGTTCGCTCTCAGGAAGAGAAAAAATGGGTGTTATAAATTACCAGTATTTTCTGTTGTACAATTTTGGTAACGCTCTCAGGAAGAGGGAAAATGGGTGTTATAAATTACCAGTATTTTTCTGTAGTACCTCCGTTCGTAAAAGTACACTTAAACAGACTATTATTAGAAGAGGATACTATATCCAAATAAGGGCGTAGATCCTCTTTTTTCATACATAATAGAATGTATAATCAGATATTGAAAGTATGGTCAATATGTATATTATGTTTGATTTTAGTTAGGGGACATAGACCATAGCGGGAGGCGAAGTGAGGTCGGAGACCGATCGTGAAATATATTGATACTATATGGTATTTTGAGTTATGTATTTGACAAGAAAGAACGAAGGGAGATCCGAACCCTCAAAGGTTATCAATTTCAGGAGCGTCAAACTTTTGGGAGAAAAGGGTTTAGATTGTGAAACATCAAAATTCAAAATATTTTTTATTTTTTTAAAATTCAATTGACAAATCGAATTGACTGGTTTTATATTATAAATAATTAAATAATAATATGCGATGATTGGAAATAGTAAAAGGATTTAAAAGCTATTCAGAGAGCCGATGGTTGGTGAGAATCGGTAGTTATTGCCTTTGAACTCTTCCAAGAGCTACTCCCTGAACATTAAAAGTAGGGGATGTCGGTTTTCTACCGTTATGTAGATAGGTGGTAATAGCTGCCGAAAAAAATGAGTGGGTTAATTATGTAATGATTAATCAATTAGAGTGGTACCGCGAGCAATGCCTCGTCTCTATTTTCTAAAGAGACGGGGCTTTTTTTATACATTAATAAAAAAGGAGTGTTTTTGAAAATGACAAGAAAAATTTGGATGTTTGACACAACATTAAGAGATGGCGAGCAAGTTCCAGGGGCTAAGCTGAACCTGTATGAAAAACTAGAAGTTGCACACCAATTAAAGAAGCTGCAAGTCGATATAATCGAAGCTGGTTTTCCATCGTCTTCAGTGGGTGATTTTAATGCTGTGAAAGAAATTGCCATGAAAGTAGGAAATACAGACGATATTATCATCACTGCGTTAGCAAGAGCAGTAGAGGCTGATATCGATGCTGTTTATAATAGTATAAAATATGCTGAGAAACCGTTAATCCATATAGTTTTAGGCGCTTCAGACATTCATGTGGATAAGAAATTTGGGAAATCAAAAAGTCAAATTTTAGATATCGGTGTTGATGCAGTAAAGTATGCAAAAAAATTTCTATCAGATGTACAGTATTCATTAGAGGATGCGACTCGCTCCGATTTTGAATATTTATGGGCAACGATTGAAGCTGTTGTAAAGGCAGGGGCTACCATTATTAATGTGCCCGATACAGTTGGATATGCCGAGCCGGAAGAGTATGGTGAATTAATCTTTAAAATAAATGATCGTTTGAAAAAATTGAATGATAAAGTTCTTTTAAGTGTCCATTGTCATAATGATCTTGGTATGGCAACTGCTAATACTTTAGCTGCAATTAAAAATGGTGCAGATAAAGTTGAATGTACGATTAATGGCATTGGTGAACGTGCAGGTAATGCTGCACTTGAAGAGGTTGTAATGGCAATTAAAACGCGCTCATCAGTTTATAACGCTTACACAAATGTTCCATTGATCGGCATGGAAATATCAAGGAAAGGTTGAGTGATAAATCCGTAGCACTCATATTAAAGAAATATATCGGGGAACTTGGTATGGATGTAAAGGACTTTGCAGCACATAGTTTGAGAAGTGGGCTGTCGACAAGTGCAGCCATGATGGGGATGACTGAGATTGCAATTATGAAACAAACAGGTCATAAAACCAGGGAGATGGTTGATCGCTACGTTCAGGCAGGTTTACGATATAAAAACAATGCGAGCAGTATTTTAAAGAATTTATAAATTACAATTTTTAGTGTGTTGGAGATTTGCATTTAAACGAAATTATCTTTCCCATGACGTACAACTACTCATCTAATTTCGTTCTGTATAAATTTTCAGAACTATTAGAGATGTGTAAGTCAGGTGTGTCCTCCACAGTCTTCAAAACTGCTTGAGACCTGCGTGCCAGGTCTGGTGGGTTCGATTCCCACGCAGTCCCGCCAACCAAACTCAATGATATCAAGGGTTTCAGCTGATTTTTGTAAGTGTTTTTTTAAAGTTGAACCTATGATTTAAGAGTGAAAAGTCACCAGTATTTTTTCTAAAAATTACATAGCACTAGTGCGACTGATTTAATGTGTACTAGTGTGTCAAATCCACCAAACTCTGAATGAATGGTGGATTTTTTTATGCAATCTGTTACAAAAACTAATTGGATAAGAATATTGTTTGGTCTTTATAGCTTCAATAATGATATTTATTAAACATTAAAATATATGACAAATCGTACTTTTGGACTGTCCAATTGTACGATTTTTTTATGTTTCTTCTCCACTGAAGATGTTAAGAGGTATGAAGTTACTTACCCTGTAGTTGATAGGAAATCCACAGACCTAAATAAATATTGTAAAGATTTTATAATATTAACAAAAAAATTGAAATACAAATATCTCGTTTTTTGAAAAAATATTAATATGTTAGAGCAAATGTAGTAAGAGGTTTATTCAATGAAATATAAATCAATCAGACCAAGTCATGGTAATTGGTTCGATAATTCAAATGGTATTTTACTAAATATATTTTGAAAGTAGGATGGTAACATGACAAAATCTTTAGAAGGAAAAGTCGCAATTGTAACTGGTTCTGGACAGGGAGTCGGTCGAGGCATTGCTCTTTTTATGGCACGTGAAGGTGCTAAGGTCATCACGAATAATCGAAAACCCAAAAGTCCCAATACCATTTCTGTAAACGAGACATTTCGTTCGCTAGGTGTAAAAGGTACTCCCGAGTTTAACGCGGAGGAAATGAAAAAGATACTCGAACTTAGAGGCGATGCAGAAAGTACTGCACAGGAAATTATGATGGAAGGTGGAGAAGCAACTCCTTTCTATGGAGATGTTTCTGATTTTGAAACCGCTGGCAAAATGGTCCAACTAGCTATTGAAAAATATGGTCGGATTGACATCGTAGTTAACAATGCGGCTGGGATGGGATTCGGTCCTTTCGTAGAGATGAAAGAATCCGATTGGGATTATCAGACAGTTTCCAAGCTCAAGGGTGCTTACAATCTGATGTCCCATGCTATCCCCCATATGATAAAACAGGGCTTTGGGCGAATTCTCAATTGTGCCTCAGACGCATGGACGGGAATTGCCAACCTCAGTGCCTATAGTGCTGCAAATGCCGGCATTGTCGGACTTACTAAATCCACTGCAAAGGAACTTGATCGGTTTGGCATTACCGTAAACGCTTATTGCCCCCAGGCTGCTTCACCCGGTCACATGAGTTTCAAAGCAACTCTCAGAACGATGATGGAGGAAAATGGAATAAAGATGGATCCGAACGATAATCGTGTGGAAGAATCCGAGAAGGAACATGGTCCCGCGGAAAACGTTGCTCCTTTCTTAGCATATCTCTGCACAGAACAGGCCTCCTACGTAAACGGAGCGGTATTCACTGTTACTGGCGGTGGTCGAATTTCTCTTTATTCTGATCCTAAAATTATCAAAGAAATTAAAAAGGCAGATGAGCCTTGGACTGTGAATGAATTGATCAGCCAGATACCTGAAACGCTGTTGAAAGATTATGTTTCTATAGGAAAGGACAGGGAATTTTAACTATGCAAATGAACGAATTGAAAATATATGATGTAACCTGTGAATATAGAAAAAATCCACTCGGTTTGGATGTGAAAAAACCTCGACTCAGCTGGAAAATTCATTCAGACCGCCGTGGAACGACTCAACTGGCTTATCAGCTCCAAGTTTCTTTAAAATTAGATTTTGAAACACCTTTATGGGATACAGGATATTTAGAGTCGGAGCAATCCCTTCACATTGTTTACGAAGGACCCGGGCTGAAATCCGGTACTAGATATTATTACCGTGTAAAGGTTTGGGACCATTTTGGCCGACAATCCAATTGGAGTGATATTGCTTGGTGGGAAACCGCCCTTTTTGAAAGGAGTGAGTGGAAGGCGGAGTGGATTACACCAAATCCACAGGAGCTAGATCCAGATTCAGAACCTGCCTTTCTGCTAAGGAAAGAATTTGATCTAAAAGATGGAATTGAATCAGCTCGTATCTATGTCACAGGTGTCGGACTATACGAGCTTTATTTAAATGGAATGCGAGTGGGAGAAGATTTACTTACACCAGGTTGGACAAGTTATAGTAAAAGAATTCAATATCAAACCTATGATGTAACATCCCTACTTACAAGCAGTTCAAATGCATTCGGAGCCATGTTAGCAGACGGCTGGTACAAAGGAGATCTCTCTTGGGATTGCACACGAAATAATTACGGCACAAAGCGAGGAATAATACTTCAATTGAAAATCCGATATGACGACGGAACAGAAGAGGTTATCGGAACGGATCAAACCTGGAAGACTTCCACAGGTCCGATTCTGTATTCCGAGCTATATCATGGAGAAACATATGATGCACGATTGGAACAAATGGGTTGGAGCAAACCTGGTTTCAATGATTCCAAATGGAAGGGTTCGGATCTTCTTGATCTTCCATTGGAGAATTTGGTTGCTCAGGAAAACAATCCTACACGAGTAACAGAAACAATTAAGCCGCAAGCAGTGTTAACTACACCAGCAGGCGATACCGTTTTAGATATGGGCAAAAATATGGTGGGCCGCATTCGATTTACCGTCAATGCACCGGCGGGGACCAAAATCATATTAAAGCATGCAGAAATACTCGATAAGGATGGCAATATTTACTTCGGCAACCTTAGGTCGGCCAAGCAAACCGTCGAGTATATCACGAAAGGCGAAGGGATGGAGAGTTATGCACCCGCTTTCACCTTCCAAGGATTCCGTTATGTGAAAATAGAAGGTTATCCTGGCCAGGATAACGGCCTGGATCTCGCCCATTTTGTTGGCGAAGTCATTCATACCGACATGGTGCAAACAGGTAACTTTGAGACTTCGAATCCCATGGTCAATCAACTGCAGCAGAATATTAAATGGGGACAGCGAGGCAACTTTGTGGATGTCCCGACCGATTGTCCACAGCGTGATGAGAGGTTAGGTTGGACTGGGGATGCGCAAGTATTCATTCGTACAGCATTGTTCAATTATCATGGCGGCCCATTTTTCACCAAATGGCTCCTTGATTTAAAGGCAGACCAACTCCCGAATGGGGGAGTTCCTTCCGTGATCCCAAATGTGGTTGATGGCGATTCATCTGCTGCTTGGGGAGATGCAGCTGTTATTTGTCCTTGGACGGTATACCTTATTTATGGTGATACTAGGATTCTCGAAGAACAATATCCTAGCATGCAAGCTTGGGTAGAATACATCCGTGCCCAAGGGGAAAATGAGGTTGCTTGGAATACCGGCTTCCATTTCGGAGATTGGCTTGGGCTGGACTCCAAAGAAGACAGTTATTTTGGTGCTACACCGGATGAACTAATCGCTACTGCCTTTTATGCTCACTCAACCCGACTTTTACGTGACACAGCAAAAGTTCTAAACAAAGGGGACGATGTAAAGCGGTATGATGAACTATTCAAACGGATAAAAAAATACTTTAACGATGAGTTTATCACTCCGTTAGGAAGATTGGCCATTACAACACAAACGGCGCATGTGCTTACCCTCATGTTTGATCTTGTAGACGAAAACATAAGAGAGAGAATAGCCTATGACTTAAATAAACTTGTTCTAGAAAATGACTATCATTTAACAACAGGATTTGTTGGAACACCTTATTTAAACCTGGTTCTTTCGAATAACGGCTATCATGAAACGGCTGTGAAGTTACTCTTGCAAGAAACCTATCCATCATGGTTATATTCTGTTACCAAGGGGGCAACCACCATCTGGGAGCATTGGGATGGTATTAAAGAAGATGGGTCATTCTGGAGTGATGATATGAATTCGTTCAATCATTACGCCTATGGGGCCATTGGAGACTGGATGTACAGAGTAGTGGCAGGGTTAGACATGGATGAGTCTGAGCCGGCTTATAAACGGATTCGTATTCAACCTAGGATAGGTGGTAAAGAACTAACTTATGCAAGTACCGCACATGAATCGATGTATGGACGTATTGTCTCTGCGTGGAATATCACACATGAGGAAGTAACCGTAGAAATAGAAATTCCGGTAAATACGACCGCACAGGTGATCTTGCCATTTGCAGAAAAAGGGGATGTCAAAGAAAACGGTATAGGCTTAACAAAAGCGGATGGTATTTTTGATATTAACCAGACAGAGAAGGGTGTATCACTTGTTATAGGATCCGGTAACTACCGTTTCACTTACAAGAATAAACGTGGGTTTAAGACGATTTATTCTTCAAATACTAGATTAATGGACCTGCTTGCACAGGAGGAAACAACGAAGATTTTAGAAACGTATGTACCCGGAATCTCTAATCCTCATGGGCAGCTAATCCGGTTAAAAGCCGAGCCTATTCAAAAGCTATTGTACCATCCGCTATCGAAGTTAACGGAAGATCGATTACATGCGCTTGTGGATGAGTTAAATGCACTTGAGAGAGAATTAGATACTGTTGGCCAATAAATGGAGAGTAGTAGATTGCGAATACAAGCATAGAAAGGGATCGTGTGTAATGAATCGGAATATAAGCGACATAATCGGCAAAATGACACTGGAGGAAAAGGCTAGTTTATGTTCAGGACTTGAATTTTGGCGATTGCAAGGAATTGAACGCCTGGGGATTCCGTCCATTATGGTTACGGATGGCCCTCACGGACTCCGTAAACAAGAGGGGAGTTCAGACCATTTAGGAATCTATGACAGCGTGCCTGCCACGTGCTTCCCATCTGCTGCTGGTATGGCTAGTTCCTGGAACAGGGAATTGATAAATAAAGTTGGTGTTGCCCTAGGTGAGGAATGTCAGGCTGAAGATGTAGCTATTCTTCTTGGTCCTGGTGCAAACATTAAACGGTCTCCTCTTTGCGGAAGAAACTTTGAATATTTCTCTGAAGACCCATATCTTTCGTCAGAAATGGCAGCTAATCATATTAAGGGTGTCCAGAGTCAAGGCATAGGGACTTCTTTGAAACACTTTGCAGCTAATAACCAGGAATATCGTAGAATGACAACAGATGTTGTTATTGACGAAAGGACACTCCGTGAAATTTATCTTGCAAGCTTTGAAGGCCCTGTTAAGCAGGCAAAACCATGGACATTGATGGCTGCTTACAACAAGGTGAATGGAGAATACGCTTCAGAGAATGAGTATCTATTAAAAGATATTTTAAAAGATGAATGGGGATTTGAAGGCATTGTCGTTTCGGATTGGGGAGCGGTAAACGAACGTGAAAAAGCCCTAAATAACGGACTAGAGCTTGAAATGCCTGCTAACAGTGTAGGTGACCAAAAAATTGTAAATGCTGTAAAAAGTGGTCAAGTTTCAGAAGAAGAATTGGACAAAGCAGTGGAGAGATTGCTTACAATCATCTTTAAAGCAGTTGATCATAAAAAAGAAAATGCGACATACAGTCGTGAAGCCCATCATCACCTGGCAAGGGAAGTTGCTAGAGAAAGTATGGTCCTTCTCAAAAATGAAGACCATATTCTTCCGCTAAAAAGAGAAGGGACCATTGCGGTTATTGGAGAATTTGTCAAGAAACCTCGATTCCAGGGTGGAGGCAGCTCGCATATCGTCCCTACAAAACTGGATAATATTTTGGATGAAATTGAATCTATTTCTGGCAATGCGAATGTAATCTATTCACAAGGTTATAATCTAGACAGCGATACAGTAAACGAAAAATTAATGAACGAGGCAAAAGAAGTGGCAGCAGGGGCAGATACTGCCGTACTTTTTGTTGGCCTTCCTGAAAGCTATGAATCTGAGGGATATGATCGTGAGCATTTACGTCTACCTGAAAACCATGTTCAATTAATAGAAGCGATTGCAAAAGTCAATCAGAACATAGTAGTTGTATTAAGCAATGGTGCTCCTGTTATCATGCCTTGGATCAATCATGTGAAAGGATTACTTGAGGGCTATTTAGGTGGTCAGGCACTAGGAGGGGCAATCGCCGATTTGCTTTTTGGCGATGCAAATCCAAGCGGAAAATTAGCGGAAACTTTTCCGCAGAAGTTAAGCGATAACCCATCATTTTTAAACTTTCCTGGTGATGGGGACAAAGTTGAATATAAAGAAGGTATTTTCGTTGGATACCGCTACTACGACAAAAAAGAAATTGAGCCGTTATTTCCATTTGGTTATGGATTAAGTTATACAAACTTTGAATATAGCAATCTTATTCTAGATAAAAAGGAACTAAAAGATACAGAAAAGGTGAGTGTAAGTCTAATCGTAAAAAATAGTGGCAGTGTACCGGGAAAAGAGATTGTTCAACTTTATGTAAAAGACGTAGCAAGTACAGTGAGCAGGCCTGAAAAAGAGTTAAAAGGATTTGAAAAAGTTGAATTACAACCTGGAGAACAAAAAACGGTTACCTTCGTGTTAGATAAACGGTCATTTGCTTACTATAACGTTCATTTGAGGGATTGGCATGTCGAGACGGGAGAATTTGAAGTCCTAATCGGAAAGTCCTCGCGAGAAATTGTTTTATCTGAAAAGATCCAGGTTCAATCTTCCGTACTTGTTCAAAAGCCAGTTGATCGAAATACTACCCTTGGAGAAATATTCGCTAACCCTGTTTTATCAGAAATTGCCAAACAGTTTGTTGGAAAATTGAGCCAAACTAGCGAGAAACAAAATGCGTCTGCAAACGATGATGAAGCAAAAATGAATAACGCGATGGTGGAAAGTGTACCTTTAAGAGCCATTGTGAATTATAGCCAGGGGAAATTTACGGAAGAAATGCTTGCAGGTATGATTCAGCTTTTAAATGATCAACAAGGAAAAGTGACAGTAATTTAAACATTTACTGCCTTCTTGAAATAGTTAAATGCAAAACAGCACTGGATTTATATGAACTGACCTATTAAAATGAGACAACGAAAAAGCACCGATTATGCTGCCTGTACCCTAAACTCC
>NZ_JASATK010000016.1:0-129471 GCF_038440275.1 Bacillus sp. OTU2372 | reverse complement strand
CGAACAAGGCGAGTTTTTTACAGCCCTTAAATAAAATTCCTCACGTTATTATTCCGGCTAAACTTATATATCGCAATCATAAAGAACACAAGAGCGAAGGCCAATAAAGTTGCCAGATTCAATGACAAACTGCTGAGTGTATGTCCTTTTTGCAGCTCAGAAATTGTATCGAGCAGCCATCTTTGCGGCAGGAAATCTGCAATTTTTTGTGCAGCCTTTGGCATGATTTCCACTGGCCAGAAGCAGCCTGCCAACAGACAGGTGGGAGTCATAATAAGATTTTGCAAGGCACCTGCAGAATTCGAGTTGGTGGCAAAGGCGGTAATCACTAATGATAAACCAACAGAGACAAGTGAGAAAAACATCATCACACCAATCATTTCCCAGAAGGGGAACCCAGCTGAAATACCAAAGACTTTCGTCATAACCGTCAAGGTGACAACCACTTGAATGGTCATAATGATCATATTGACAATCACATTAGAAAGAACATACTTTTTTCCGTCTATTGGAGCCGACATAATCCGGAAATAGGTGCGGTTTTCTTTTTCTTTTAGAATCAATTCGGATAGGCCGCCTGCAGAGTTGAGCATAATCATCAGCAGAAAGCCAATTGTCTGAATAGTCATATCGTTGTTATTAGATGTATCTTTTAAAGAATGGGTAGATACTTTAAACTCCGAATTTTGGTAATTTTGATAGAGAGTATTAAAAACCGTAAAATCCCCATTGGCAGAAGTGCTTAAGGACGAGAGGTTACCAATATAGTTGTTAAGGTAGGCCTTTATATAAGTCGTGACCTGTGCCCCTTTAACCGAGACGATCTGCACCTCAGGCTTTTCGCCGTTCATGATCGTTTGTGAAAAACCTGGTTCGAGGATAATTGCGCAATCCAGGGCGCCGGAAGCGATTTTATTTTTGACCTCCGATTCTGCTAGTTTACTTGTTTTAACATTATTTAAATCACTGATAAACCTGCTGGTATTTTGCGAAATTGTCGTCTGATCCAGGTCGACAATCCCGGCATTGAGAAAGGTGGGACCTGTATTGCCATAAGCCATGAAGGCAATGAAGATGCCCAGTAACGGCACAAGAACGTATGCGAAAATTCTTCGCTTGTTTAAAAAGATGGAACGTAATGAATTGGCCACCAGCCACATGATTTCTTTCATCCTAGAGACCCTCCCGTTTTCTGAATGCAACGATGGCTATCAACAGGAAAACAATGGCTATTCCTATATTTAATGAAATTGCAGGCAGTGCAGCCATTAAGTCATTGTTATAAATACTTTTTGTTAACGCATCCCTTGCCCATGTAAGTGGCGACAAATTCGTCATGAGCTTCAGAAACCCGTCGGCGTTGTCAATCCTGAAATACGCCCCGCCAAAAAAGGCAGCAAGCTGCAGGACGATCATGACAATGGTTTGCACACCTTGATCCGTTTTAATGATATAGCTGAGGCCGAGCCCAAAGCTGACGGCAAGGAATACGAGCGTGAACAGAATGAGCACCACTATGCCGGGATGGCTGCCCCAATTGGCGCTAAAAGCAAAACGGCTGAATGCCATTACAAGCAAGATGCAAACAAAGTTAATACCGATTCCTCCCAAAATTTTACCGAGAAAAATTTCCATTTTGTTGATAGGTGCAATGGCGAGTCGAATGGCTGTGTTCCGTCTTCTTTCTCCTCGGATCAAGGAACTGGCGGAAATGGCACTGTATAAGGCGATCATAGTCGTCATTGCCATCGCATAATAATCCATTGATCCCGGTGCTTTATTTGCATTTAAGGAGGTTTCTTTTACATAGTCGCTCGAGGTACTTGCCAATACGGCTTGCACTTGTTCAGGTTTTTCCTTTGCTACTTCGGTGATCAAATTGTATTTATCGGTAAAAGCAGTCAGCATGCCTTCAACCATACTTGCCTGGATGCTGTTCCGCTCACTGCCGTAAAATTGAATTCCTTTATCCGTGACTTCCACATAGGCATCATAGTGGTTTTGCTTAACTGCACGCTTTCCGTCTGTACGTTCAGAAGCTTTTGAGAAATGAATGTCTTTCTTTTTGGCTTCTTTTATAAAATTTTGGAATGGGGCAGAGAAGCTGCTGTCATTTTTTTCGGTATATAGCACATTGATTTTTCCAATTTTAATGCTTTTGTCAAAGGTACTAGACAAAGCAGTTCCAAGAATCAACATTAATACGATAGGGAAGGCCAACATAAACACCAGCGTCCTAATATCTCGAATGTTGCGCTTGAATTCATTTAGAGCGATATTGATGATATTCACGATTGAGTCCTCCTAATCTCTTAAATTTCTACCGGTTAAAGTAAGAAAAACGGTTTCAAGGTTTGGAGCCAGTTCCTGGAGTGAGCGGATTTCCTTTCCTCTGTTAATGAAGAACTGAATAATCTGGTTTAAGTTGTTTACTTCCGATTGGGAGTTGATTTTTACAACATTTTCCTCGATGGAAACGGAATTAACCCCTTTGATCTCCTTTAATGACGCTTCGTCGAGGTTTTCTGAGTTTTTCACTTCAATCAATATATCCTTAGTATCCGTAATAATCGCTTTTAATTGTTCCTTTGTTCCTTCCGCAATCACCTTACCATGATCGACAATGGCAATCCGCGAACAGATTTCTTCCACCTCTTCCATGTAGTGGCTCGTGTAAATGACGGTACAGCCCATATCGTTTAATTTGCGGACAGAGGTTAAAATGTAGTTTCGTGATTGGGGATCAATGCCAACAGTGGGTTCATCCATAATAATCAGCTTTGGCCGATGGGCAATTGCACAAGCAATATTCAATCTGCGTTTCATCCCGCCGGAAAAGTTCTTTGGGTAGCTCTTTTGCTTATCAAAGAGACCGACAAACTCCAGTGCCTCTTCGACTCGTTCTTTCAACTCTGTTCCTCGCAGTCCGTATAATCCCGCAAAAAATCTCACATTCTCGTAAGCTGTCATATCCTCATAAATCGCCAGGTCCTGCGGTACAATCCCGATATTCATCTTGGCAAACTTACTGTGTGAAGCAATGTTCTTACCGAGGATATGGATTTCCCCGCTGTTATTTCGTAATAGACCAGAAATCATATTAATCGTTGTACTCTTGCCAGCTCCATTTGATCCAAGGAAACCGAAAATTTCACCTTCTTGAATCGCTAAGGACATATTATCAACAGCAATAAAATCGCCAAATTTCTTCGTTAAATTTTTAATCTCCAACACGTTCATAAACTCACCTCATATGGAATGGTGCCTGACACCATTTCCTGTATTTGTAATTTTATTATAAGGAAAAAGGGTGAACTAACATAAGTGCATTAGTTCACCCTTTATACATGAGAAATTTCATGTTTTTCATATGAATGCTTTCATTAGGCGATGGGGAGGAGGGTGGTGACGGAGAATCCATTGGTTCCATCGACGATAACTGTGCCTTTTATGGAGGCGGTCCGTTCTTCCATACCTACGATGCCGAGCCCTTTTACCACTTTGCCGGATCCAATCCCTTTACCGTTATCACGGACCTCGACCCGAACAACCTTATTCAATACCTGAATGTCAATCGAAATTTCCGACGCACCTGAGTATTTTAATGAATTCGTGAGGGCTTCGGTAATATTCTCAGCAATAATCTTCCATTGAATAGGCGTAATCAGATCTATGTTTCCTTTGTATACAAACGGCATTCGTAACTGGTGCTGGATAGAAAACTCCTCAATGAACAGTTTTAGGCGCTGTAAGCCGATTTGTTCGGTTGGAGGCTTCATATTTTTTAAGGTAATCCTAATTTCCTCGATGCCTTCTTTTGAAATGTTTATCGCATTCTGAAGAAGCTCCACTGCTCTAGTCTGATCAATGGCCATAAGAGTCTTCGCGGCTTCCATTTGAATCAGTGCGCCAGTCATGGAGTGGCCGATGCTGTCATGAATCTGCTGGGAAATCCGGTTGCGTTCCTCTAAGCGATAGGTATATTCCGATTGCCTAATGTACTCTTTATTTTCATTAAGGCTTTTGGAGAGCCGCTGTATGTCTACCCGCATCTTATCAAGCGTATTCTCATAGTTAATCAGCCTTTTCGAGTAATGGCTGGTCATAAAATAAACTACAAAGCAGAAGGTTGCAATCAGACCGTATGACGCCTGTTGCTGAGGGACAATGAATCCAGGCAGCAATCCCACTACCAATAACAACCACTTTTTTTCAAAAAAAGGCCAGGTAAGCTCATAGATATTATTTGGCAGGAGCAGGATGAATAACGAATTCACTTCCCGAAAGAAAATAAAAATCAGCGTCATCGACACGAGGTGAATGCCAATCTTCACTTTTTCCAATTGAACAAGGTAAACCGTAATATTGATACTGATATACACTAAAATCGAAAGGACAATCCAAGCCAGATTGCTTGTTTCAGATTGGACATAGGAAAAGCTGAGAAACAGGATGATAATAAGCTTGCTGAAAATGATCCATAATTCCATTTCTTGGTCCTCTTAATCTACTGAGCCAGTAAGAAAGTAAATGGCAATTTGTGTTCGATGCTCCAAGCCAGTTTTACCTAGAATCGAAGTAATATAGTTAGCAACTGTGCCTTCCGAAATAAACAGCTCCTTTGAAATCGCCTTGTTGGAATAGCCCTTGGCGATTAGTGTCATGATGTCCATTTCCCGCTCGGTGAAGAGGCTGGCATCCACCTTGGACTCGGGTTTTGCCTTGCCAGTCATTTTGGATTTAACCTTATCGAGCACGACATCCTGCATAACGGTGTTACCATAGTAGACACTTTTAATGGCATCGCGGATTCGTTCCGGGTCGGTATTTTTCAATAAGTAGCCTTTTGCCCCATTCTTAATCGCATCCATAATGTACTCATCGTCATCAAAGGTTGTCAGAATCATCGGCTTAGTGTTTGTTGTTTCCGTCAGAAGTTTTGTTGCTTCAACGCCATTCATATTGGGCATCCTTACATCCAGAAGCGCAATGTCAACTTGATGATGTTGACAATATTCAACTGCTTGCTTACCATCATCTACGGTTGCCAGCACCTCAAACTCCCCGTATGTACTCAAAATGATCTTCATACCTTCGCGAATAAACGAATTATCATCCGCAATCAAAATTTTTATATTCATGTCACAGCAGGACTGACCTGCCCTTCACATCCTTAAATTGGTAGTAGCTAACATAAACATAGCAGAAAGAAGGATTTTTGAGGAGTACCTGATGAATAAATAAAATTTTATGATACCAAGAATTAGTGCACATTAAAAAGAGCTTTATTTAAGCTCCTTTTTAAATCATATTGAATCTTTATTAATTTTTTATCCAGGTCAATAATCGTAGAATATCAAATGGTTGATTCCAAGTAACAATAATACTCAAAAGGAAAAATGCAGCAACTGCTAAAAACTTTATATTACCTTGTTCCTTTGTGTACATTGCACCAAAACTTGCTAATAATCCAATAAACAAAATACTAAATCCTGAAACCATTAGTGGCTCAAAATAAATTGAATAAATATAAGCAAAACTGATGAACAAGACACCTAAAATAGTAAATATAATAGATAGTTTACTAAGTATTTTCATAGGAAACTCCTTTTTTACTAAATTATACCAATTTACAACAATTAAGCCAATATTGGTTGAGGTGTTATTTATACATAAAAAGATTTGGTCCCTTATTTTGAAAGTAAAATTAAAAAAACGCCAAATGATTGGCGTTTCAATTGTCAATAATTATCTAGATCAGTATCGATTTGTCCTCCATACTTGCCACGCGGTTCAGGAACCTCGTCTAATACGATCGGCTTTTTAGAAGCATCGGATGTTGAATCGTTATTGCTTTTATCATTCAATTTTTGATTTTTATCCAAAGGTATCACCTCCATGAGTTAAGGTATGGAAAAATCGGGATAATATACAGTTACCTCCATAAATTAGTTGAAAAATTATTAGTGGTCACAGTCTGAATAATTAATATATAATCATAGAATCACGCACTTGGACCATATGGAGTGGAAAGATATGCTTAATGAATTTTTCATGTACACATTTACCGTTATCATTGCAGGCGCATTAAGCCTCTTTTGATGCTTTTATGCACAATTCAGGCTCAAGGATGCGCCTGGTGTAAGGCCATATATTTTAGTAACTCTGTTCTCGGCTTTTTTTACCTTTTCATATGCGTTTGAACTAGCAAGTCCGTCGCTAGAGCGAATTAAATTTTGTTGAACTTTTTGGACAAGCTTTTGAGTATTCAAGTTAGGATGAACAGATCATAGATCGGGATCTTTCTAGTATAAATATTACAGATTTTAGCTGGATCTGTAAAAATTTTTATTATTTTGACATTAAAAATGACAAGCTTCTCTTCATATATTCTAATGCCTGATAAATTTATTTGAAGGGAGCATGCTTTTATGGTTTTTATTTGGCTTTTACTTGCGATCGTTTTGGTGGGAATTATCGGTTTCTTCATAGCGAAAAAGTCAAAAGAAAAGCAGGAAGAACTTCAAAACGTTGACACAGCAGAGGCATTACCCAAATTTAGATTTGATGATTAATAAGATGTTTATATAAAAATTAAATGGTTTACTCTTAACGGGTTCATTTTGGCTGTCATTTTTGGCAGCCTCTTTGTTTGTATTGATAGGGAATTAAAGGCAAATATCGGTAGATAGCTGCAAAACCTATTGTTCTCTAAAAGATTGCCCACTCATTTTCAATGCAGTCCTAAGCTTAGGAATGGAAGAAGGTCCAATACCATGTAATTGCAAAATCTCGTTTTCGCTATAGTTGGAAAGCTGTTGTAAAGTAATGATGCCATTGTTTTCCAATGCGCGTCTGGATGGTGCCGAGAGAAGAGAAAGAAATCCTTCGGCAGGTTTCCGTTCTTGCTCACAAATCGGGCAGGTTGGACAGTCGCTGCTTTTATAGTATTTGTGGCCTTTATCGCAAGTCCTTAAACGTTTAATTGAAGTTGTCATTTTTTAAGATCTCCTTTTTGATCGTAGGTTAGCTAATTTATAAATCATATATTAACATAAAATCCCATTAACTTAGAAGAAGGATATATTGGATTACGTTGGAAATTAGGTATAATAATACAATTTGTCCAAAAAATAGATAAGTGTGTTATAATTTCAAGTAATTCAATATAGAGGGTGAAAGAATGATTAATATGTTAGGTCAAATCATGTTGTATGTAAATAATCAAGATGAGGCAGTGAAATTTTGGACAGAAAAAGTAGGTTTTAAGGTGATTTCAGAGGAAAATAATGGTCAGGGGATGAGATGGATTGAAATTGCCCCAGCAAATGGAGTCGAGACAAGTATAGTACTACATAATAAGGAACTAATTTCTAAAATGCAGCCAGAATTAAATCTTGGTACACCTTCCATAATGTTTTTTTCAAGAGACCTAGATCAATTATACACTGACTTATCCAATAAAAACATTACTGTCGGTGAAATGGTCACTATGCCTTCTGGTAGAATATTCAATTTTGCAGATAGTGAAAATAATTACTTTGCCGTAATGGAAAGAAAGTGAAATTACAATATTCAGCTGCCATGTAGGCAAAATGATTGAATTATTGAAAGCGTTTCTACTAAAAGTGGAAACGCTATTTTTACTTTTTTAATAATCAGAACAATCATAATATATAAAAAATTATACCGAAGTGTGAGTAATATAAATGGATTTACTTGGAAGTTAGCCATATGTTTTAATAGAATTAACCTGTTATTTAGGATATCTCTGTACAAAAGTGGGTGTATCAGTTTGACGAATAATGAGACATACGACGTGTTGACCATTGACACGGTTTCACGACAACTAGGTATTACACCAAGAACGCTTCGTTACTATGAGCAAGTCGGGCTAATTTCGCCTGCATTACGTACAAATGGCGGGCATCGTCTTTATGAACAAAACACGATTGATCGTCTTAAGCAAATTCTGCGGCTGAAAGATTATTTGGGTATCTCTCTGCAAGAGATTCAGGAAGTGATGGAGGCGGAGGAGTCGCTTAAAGACATAAGACAGACGTTTCATGAGAATGCCGAGAGTGCCGATGTACAAAGAGTGCTGGTGAATCAATACATCGATGTTTTACACAACTTGATTGAAAAAATGAATTCGAAAATAGAAAACGTAGTAACCATGCGTGATATGTATCAAGAGCAATTGGAACGTTCTTTACACTTTATGGACGAATTGAAGAAAAGGTAAAAGTCCCAATCCGTTTTAATTAACTAATTCCTTGGAGCACGGTCATTAATCAGATGATTAATGATTGTGCTCTTTTTTCTTTAACAGATATGAAACTAGGAATATCCTTTTCTAAAAATTCATATTATTTAATGACGTTGACGTTAACGTCAATTAGAAAAGAGGAGGTTTTTATGATGTGGCAACTTTGGCTTACTGGACTGATCGGTATCTGGCTCATCATTTCTCCGTGGGTGTATGGTTTCACCAGTAATGTTGGCGCTATGTGGAATAGTGTCATTTTTGGTATCATCGTCTTAATTCTAGCTATTTGGTCAGGGGCGGCGAACAAAAACAATAATTCTTAGAACAGTTTTAAATCTGCCAACAGCAAGCTTTCTTCATTTTCAGCCTCTGTTGTTGGCAGAAATTATAAGAATGTGTAGGAAATGTACACAGGATTGAATGAATATACAAATAGATAGCAAACGAGTGATATTGACTTTTAGCATAGGATTTCCATAAATCGGAGGAGCGGATGCGTTTTGGAATTTACAGTTCGAAAGGTGAAAACAAAAATATTTACTGGTTCCCCTAATGATGTCGAGGAACAGGTAAATATTTTTTTAAATACGCTTGACCAAATGAATTATGTAGATATCAAGGTAACAACTTTGGAAGGAGGCATAATTTCTGCAGTGGTGGTATATAAGGTCGTGCAAAAACTATAGAAGAATCAAAACTTAGAGAAAATATTTTAAGCACAAAAGCAGCTCTATTTCATTTTTATAACAAAAATTGTTTAGTTGCAGAAGGAAAAATAAAAAAGAGCTGAATGCTCTTTTTTTATTTTTCCTTTTTTAAAACCAAAATAGTAGGTTATTTTGCGTTAGAATATGATTTCAACTGGAGGTAATACTAACCAAAAATGCGGATGAAGGAGTTCCCATGCAAACGATTATGCCTATTAAATTAAGTTCAAATAAAACTAACACGAAAGAAAAATTAACTTCAGCAGAAATGGGCAAACTTTGGGCAACTTATACGGGAAACAGTATGGCAAAATGCGTGTTAAGTTATTATCTTCAACACGTTGAGGATGAGGATATTAAAACTTTATTAGAGAATGCAGTAAAATTATGCGAAGAGTTTATGAAAGTATCCAAGGAAATTTTTGAAAAGGAAAACTTCCCTATTCCTATAGGATTCAGTAAAGAAGATGTAAACCTTGGTGCCCCTCGGTTATTCGAAGATCAATTCTATGTTCATTACTTGAAATATGCAGCTAAAGCCGGTATGAGTATTTATAACGTAGGCCTGCCACTTGTTTATCGAAAGGATGTAGTGGAGTTTTTTACTTATTGTATGAATTCTACCATGGCTCTGATGGAACAAATCAAAGAGATACTAATGAACAAAGGTTTTATCATCAAACCACCTCTTATTCCGGTTCCGGATAAAGCTGAATTTGTTCATCAGGACTTTTTAAATGGTTTTTTCGGACATGTCAGGCCTTTGCATGCTTTAGAAATTGCTCATTTTTACGATAATATTGAAAATAATGTAACCAGTAAAGCCCTCATTATGGCATTTGCACAAGTTGCAAAGGATGAAAAGATTAGGAAGTTATTTGAAAAAGGCCGGGACCTGACAACTAAAAATATTGAAGCGTATATGCAAAAGCTTTCTGATGAAAATCTGCCTTCGCCGCCCTTTCTTGACCATTTGGTAACGGCATCTACATTTTCTCCCTTTTCAGACAAGTTAATGTTATTTCATAAGATGGATATGTTTTCAATGAAAATCAGAGCGTTTGGAAATTCAGTGGCTGTAAATGGACGACATGATATAGGCATGATCTATTCAAAATCGTTTATGAAAATCTCCCTATTTGTTGAAGAAGCAGCAAAAACGATGATTGAAAAGGGATGGATGGAACAACCACCTAAAGCAGTTGATAGAAAAAATTTAACAGCAAATTAGTAGGTATTTGAACTAATAAATGAACCGTTTTAATTACCTTAACCTGTCCAATTTTACTCTGTCCATCATTCTTAATTTAGAGATGACGACATATTAATAGATTAAAAAGACAGGACAAGGTGATATAAATTTTTCAGAAATTAATGGCTACTCTCATTGGCAGTTTGCTATTAGGAATTGGGGTAAATGGGTTTTTAGTACCCCATCATTTAATTGACGGCGGAGTCCTTGGAATTGCATTAGTACTTCATTACTTCTTTAATTTTCAGACTGGAGTTACAATGGTGGCTTTGAGTCTGCCTATCTGTATATTCGCATCAACAACGGAACGAGGGTATTTTTTTAGCAATGTACAAGGGCTGCTGTTTTCTTCTCTGTTCATTGATTTGCTTTCACCTCTGCGCAATCAATTTTTCCTATCACAGCTTTCAAGTGCATTAATAGGAGGAGTCATTATTGGAACGGGTGTTGGTCTAATGCTCAGATATAAGACTAGTACTGGAGGTACTGACTTACTTGCTAAAATCATTGCTGCAAATTTCACCTTAAATATTGCCCTTGCCATCATAATCATTGATGGACTCATTGTTTTAGCAGGTTTTACTGTACTGGCATTAGACACATTCCTTTATTCATGCGTGGCTATTACAATTGTTGGCATAACAACTTCCTTGATTAAAGGGAATTCATCTTAGGAAGGTTGAAAAATATAAAGCAGCGTAAAAAATGTGTTTTGACTAAATTTAATTTTTAAGGGTTGACTGATGTTAAAAAAAATAATAAAATGGGGAAAATTCAAAAAAATCAAACGCGATGATTGGGAGTATTAAGGGATATTTATTGTTAAGAGAGCTGTCGGTTGGTGAGAGACAGTCAATAACGCCCCCAACTCACCCAGGAGTGGTAAGGCTGAAATGTAGGCCTTAACGGTTGATCACCGTAATAAAGTCGTTAAGTGGATTCGTTTGCTTTTTAAACGAATCAAAAAGAGTGGTACCACGTAGGCAAAGCCTGTCGTCTCTTATGAGATGATAGGCTTTTTTTATTTAATAAAGACAAATTAAATTGATAAAAAGGTGGGCAACAGAATGAAAAATATTGAAAAGTATTCCAGAGGTTATTTCATGCCTCCAGTAAAAAGCTTGAAATGGACGGAAAAGGAGTATATTGAGGAAGCTCCGACATGGTGCAGTGTGGATCTGAGAGATGGAAACCAAGCCTTGGTTGTGCCGATGAGTCTAGAGGAGAAGCTGGAATATTTTCAATTACTGTTGGAAGTAGGCTTCAAGGAAATAGAAGTAGGCTTTCCTGCGGCATCTGAAACAGAATATACTTTTTTACGTACCTTGATTGAACAGGAATTAATTCCTGAAGATGTGACGATTCAAGTATTGACCCAGTCAAGAGAACATATTATCAGAAAAACGTTTGAATCGCTTCAAGGCGTAAATAAAGCTGTCGTCCACCTTTACAATTCAACATCCGTGCCGCAGCGTGAGCAGGTGTTCCAAAAAACGGAGGAAGAAATTATCGACATTGCTGTAACCGGGGCAATAATGGTTAAGAAATACGCTTCCGAAACGGAGGGGAATTTCCAGTTTCAATATTCACCGGAAAGCTTCACGGGTACAGAAATGGAGTTTGCGCTTGAAATTTGCAACCGCGTACTGGATGTATGGCAGCCAACTGCTGACAACAAGGTGATTATCAATCTTCCAGCTACAGTATCCATGTCAATGCCACATGTTTATGCGAGTCAAATCGAATACATGAGTGATCATCTAAACTACCGGGACAATGTGATTCTTTCCCTTCATCCACACAATGACAGGGGAACCGGGGTCGCAGATGCAGAGCTAGGAATGCTTGCAGGAGCTCAGAGGGTAGAAGGAACACTGTTTGGAAATGGAGAAAGAACAGGAAATGTAGACATCGTAACACTTGCCTTAAACATGTATTCTCACGGTGTAAATCCAAAGCTTCATTTTGAAAATATCTATCATATCCTTGCCAAATATGAAAAATTAACAAGAATGAAGGTTCATGAAAGACACCCATATGGCGGTGAACTTGTCTTTACGGCCTTCTCAGGATCACATCAGGATGCCATCGCAAAAGGAATGAAATGGCGTGAGGAAAGAGAAAATGAGTATTGGACAGTCCCTTATCTATTGATTGATCCAAAGGATATTGGCAGACAGTATGAGGGAGATATTATCCGGATTAATAGCCAATCTGGTAAAGGTGGTATCGGTTATGTGCTGATGCAGAATTTTGGACTTGATCTGCCGGCAGAGATGCGTGAAAGCTTTGGTTATAGTGTTAAAAATGTATCGGACCACATGCACAAGGAACTTATGCCAAACGAAATTCATGATATTTTCTTAAAAGAATATGTAAATATAAATACACCGGTTGAGTTTATCAATTACAGATTTACTCAAAATGAAAAATATGAAACAACTGTATCAGTTAAGTTAAATAACGAGGCTCATGAATTTACTGGTGTAGGGAATGGAAAACTTGACGCCATCAGCAATGGTCTGCGAACCACACTTGGTATCAATTTTAAAGATTTAGTTTATAAGGAGCATGCACTAGAAAGAGGATCGGAATCAAATGCTGTATCTTATGTCGGATTTACGGCTCTAGATGGTGCTGTTTATTGGGGCTGTGGGATTGATGCTGATATTATGACTTCTTCCATAAAAGCACTGTTTAGTGCCGTAAATAAAATGGTATCTAGTGTTGAATCTACAATTGGAAAAGGATTTTCACTTTCAGAAAGATAAGTTTTCCTGATTTTTTTTATAAGTATGGATGTGGGCAGCTGCGTGGTCTGTTGTGAACAGTTAATGCGGCAGCCCTTTATCTTGTTATGAAATTAATCTTTTAAAAAGCTAAAGCTACATAAACTAATACGATAAAATTGGTTCTGGAAGTGTGAATACATATGAAAATGATCGATGCTCATATTCATTTAGATCAATATAAAGATCAAGAAATAGAATCGATATTGAAAAGTTCAGACTCGATTGAAGCATTGCTGTCCGTTTCATTTGACCTAGAATCATGTAAGCGAAATCTAGAATTATCGAGAAAGTATCCAAAGGTAAAGCCTGCATTTGGGTTTCATCCTGAGCAAAGTCTGCCGGCTGAACAAGAGTTCAGCATGCTGATAGAATGGATGAATCAACATCGAACAGAAATGATGGCGGTTGGAGAGGTGGGTTTGCCATACTATCTAAGATTGGACCAAAAGGTATCTAGGCTTCAGTACGGTCAATATATTGAACTCCTTGAGACGTTCGTGAAATTGGCAAAGAAATGGGATAAGCCGATTGTCCTGCATGCAGTTTATGATGATGCCCCGATTGTTTGTGATCTATTAGAAAAGCATTCAGTAACAAAGGCTCATTTCCATTGGTTTAAAGGGGATGAAATGACCGTTGCGAGAATGATTCAAAATCGATACTATATTTCAGTTACACCAGAGATTGTCTATAAAGAGAAAATCCAGAACTTAGTTCAAAGCTACCCATTAGAGCAAATGATGATTGAAACAGACGGTCCATGGCCGTTCGAAGGTCCATTTTCGGGAAAAATGACTCACCCTGCTATGATGAGGGAATCAATCTTCAAGATTGCTGAAATAAAAAACCTTTCAGAAACAGAAGTCTCTGAAAGATTAGTTGAAAACACTAAGAAATTTTATGGGATATAATTAGTTGTTAGCATTGTTTACCACCGAATTAGTAAATAAAAATAAAAGAAGATATAATGAACATTTATATCTTCTAACATTATTAGATGTCATCGTTTATTGAGAATAAAGCTCGAGTACCGTTTAGGTATATGTTTGACCCAATACTGATGGAATTCATCCAGTACTTCTTTTGCAAATAAGTCTCCTTCACCTTCATCCCG
This sequence comes from Bacillus sp. OTU2372, assembly GCF_038440275.1. Taxonomy (NCBI): domain Bacteria; kingdom Bacillati; phylum Bacillota; class Bacilli; order Caryophanales; family Bacillaceae; genus Bacillus; species Bacillus sp. OTU2372. The sequence continues at coordinate 115,337 of NZ_JASATK010000016.1, read as the reverse complement.
TATTACCCCGTAATCCAATCTGCTTTGATTGGTAGCACCATTAAGCTGAACACAATTTTCTAAGTCCAATTCAATATAGAATTGCACTTCAATGCCATCCAAATTGGTGATGGCAGCAAGATAATTGCCGAATTCTTCGATAAGAATTTCGATCATCCAGCCTTTTTGTTCACATTCTTTTAAAAATGCTTGATATAATCTGATAAAGGTATTTAAATCCATTTAGACCCCACATCCTTTACAGAATGTTGAATATTTTTCTATCTGAAGAATAAATCACATACAGCAGCATCTAGCTGAAAAACAGCGAGACTTTCACTCCGGTTTTGTTCCTTATCAAACTATATGCAGTAAGTTCAACGAAAAGAAGACTCAGATGATATTTGTTGGACAATATAAGAAATTGGTTTTTAGATTCCTTCTTTGGCTTAAATTGTATTGATAAATTCTTGTTAAATGAATAAAATTCTTTATACTTCATTTTTAAATAGAGTAATTGAATGATCATTAGATAGGATACAAAAGTTTATAAAAAGAAAGGAACTTTTATGGAAACTCAACAATCCCTAAGTACTGAAAAAAGCAGCACTTCCTTAAAGGTAAATCCAAAATACAATTATTATCTTTTACTCAGTATCGTCTTTGGAGGATTTCTGATCTTTGGTTTATCCGAAAACATTAAAGGTCCAGCTATTCCAATCATACAAAATGAACTTCATTTAAATCAGTCACAAATTGGTATTTTGTTAGCCTTGAATTCTTTAGGCTATCTTCTTGCCTGTTCATTTACATCGGCATTAAGCAACAAAATAGGGATCAAATGGACGGGAATCATCGCATTTTTATCCATGGCATTAGCGGGTTTTGTGATATATCTATCCGTGAATTATCCCACTCTGTCTGCTTCGTTCTTTTTACTCTATATTGGCAACGGCGTTCTTGAGATTGGTCTGGGCATCATGGCTGCTCGAATTTTCACTAAAAATACGGGAACGATGATGAACCTTTCGCACTTTTTTTACGGGCTAAGTTCAACCGTAGCTCCGACGATAGCGGCATCGATAATGGGCTGGAATATGTTTGGTGATGAAATTGGATGGAGAGGGATGTACCTTTTGGTTTTACTGTTGTCTCTTCTGCCAATTGTTCCTTCGGTGTTAGGTAAATTCCCAGAAGAAACTCATGAAATAGAAGAAACTACTTCCTACAAGTCTCTAATCCGGGACCCTGTCGCATGGCTCATAGTCGCTGTTTTATCCTTCGGTGTGGTCTCAGAGATTGCGATTGGAAGCTGGCTGGTACAATTCTTGGTAAAAGCCTATCGTTGGAACATCCATGATGCATCGAGGATGTTGTCTATGTTTTTCCTTTTCTTTATGCTTGCTAGGCTTTTTTTAGGAGCCGTTACGGATAAAATTGGTTTTACCTTATCGATTATTATTGCTTCCGCTTTTTCAGGTATTTGTAGTTTAGCTGCGATTTTGACAGGCGAAAAAGGAGCGATGTTATTTGCCATATCAGGAGTGGGCATTGCGTTAATATATCCTACCGTGATGGCGCTTTTAGCTAAGCGGTACCCAAAAGGTACAGGAGCGGCGATTACGTTTACGGTAACCCTAATGGGAATCGCCAGTGTGATTGGTAATCTATTGATTGGTTTTATTATTGATTTAGTTAGTAAGATGTTCAAAAGTGAGAATGGCGGAGTGAACGTGATCTTGGGATTGCAGGCAGGATATGGATTTATTGCTGTTCTAGCACTTATATGTTCGGGCTGCAGCATCGTCTTGTATATGATATTAAAAAAGAAAAATGAATTAATCTGACTTTAAATGTAAGAAGGTACACTACCATTTATGTGTGTGTACCTTCTTTTGTTATCTGACATTATTTTTAGCTATTCATCGCTTTTTGTATTTCCGGATGATTCATGAGAATTTCACTTCCATAATAATAACTAATTGTCAGCGCTATGACTAGACCAATATAAATTAAAAATAATTGCAGTTTCGTTTTTTTATCGGTTTTATAATAGCTTTCTGTGATTTGTACATCTCTTTTAAAAGCTGTTAATCTTTTTTCTAATTGGTTAAGAATACCTAAAATAACTTGTTGATTTTGATAGCTATGTTCTTCACTTAAAAAATAGGCACCTGATAATTGCTGAAGATAATGATCTTTTTTCATTTTTTCAATTTCTACATTTAGTGTATTTAATAATTTAATCATCTCCATATCGGAGGTTTTCGATTTTGCCTTTCTAACCAATTCTTGAGTCGAGTCTAGAGAATAGGATTCCTGCTTTAATTTTTCTAAGATGTGTTCAAGTTCTTGCACTTCTAATTGATCGTCTTTTAAACGTTTTTGTTTTTTATATAATTTGTACCATTCTCTAGAACCTAGGATGACGATGATAAAACCTAATATACTAAGCCGATAAATAGAGTAAGCTAATAACAAAATGATTCCTAAGCCCCAAAGCTTAGTGCTAATCCCGGCGGCAATTCTCCCGCCATCCAGTGGGGTGATAGGGATTAAATTAAATAAATTGATCATCCCGCCTAATATAATTAGAAGGGCCCAAAATGGCTCATGTGTATAAACATACAAAGGGATGGCCGGCAAAAAGGATAACAATCCAAATAAAGGACCCATGTAGGCGACAAATCCCTCATCTTTTGCATTCTTCGGCATTTCCTTCATTCCAATAACCGCACCCATAAAAGGGATAAACACAGCTGGGCTAACTGGCAGTTTAATTCTTTTAGCTGCATACGCGTGGCCCATTTCATGAATAAATAAGAGATAGACTAAGGCTACAGCAAACTTCCAGCCAAAAATGAAAGCGTATGTCCCAAGATAAATAAACATACTCAAAAGTGTTTGAAGTTTAAGGAATTTTAAAATGACTAAAACATATTTTAATTTACCTAATAATAAAACTCCGATTGTACCTAATACTCCCCAAGAGGTACTCTTGCCGTTTTTGATCTTCCTTTTTTTCAAATAAACAGCCCCTTTAAAAACACATTATCGGAAAATTAGTTGTATGACTATTATACAAGAAATGATGGGAAAATAAGTTAAAGAATAAGAAAGTATGGATATAAAATTTGAAGGAAACAAAGTGAGAAGAATCTTGTTGATTAGGATATGACAGCTTTTACGGGCGTTTTATTTTTATAAAAGTTGGATAACTTAAACAAGAATGGAAAAAGTAGGTTGAGGTGCTATAAAGCCTTTCTATTATATGGAGTACAGTATTTGATTGAGAAAATAAAAAGATTTAGCTGATTTAACGACCGAAAAGCCCCAATTCATCTTGCACGAGTTGGCTTTTATAGCCGTACGGGCACAAACAGAGGGTTAATGGATGTATCCCTAAAAAAAATGTTTATAGAAGAATGGGACTTTCTTAAAAGAGGGTCCCATTTTTATAATTTGGTTGATGGTTTGTCAATCTAATTGACAATGTCCGGAGTGTTTTGTATAGTAGTGGCGATATAATGATTGGAGTGATAAGGATGAACGCTGAATTACAACACTTGGATTTAATTGATTCAATCAGTGAGCGGCATGTCCAACTTCGAAGAATAACTGAAAAACTGTGGAACGATAATAGTGAAGTATCCATTTCGAATTCTGAATGGTTTATTATGGCAAGAATTTATAAAAAACAGCCAACCATATCAGCTGTTTCAAAAAATGTAGATATTTCACGTTAAGCAACTCATAAGTTTATTAGAAGCCTGGAGTCTAAAGGATTAGTTGAAATTAAAAATGTAGAGAATAATAAAAAAGAAAAATGCCTGGAGTTAACAGCATTTGGCGAAGAATGTTATGTGAAAAACGAGACGTTAAAAGCGGAACTAGAGAGAAAAATTGCAGATCAGATTGGAGCAGAACAGGTAATACTGCTTAAAGAGATACTAAAATTAGATTGGGGATTATAGCAATTGGCTATAATCCCTAATTTTTTTCTCTATTAGATATTACTAGATTAATAGTTAATTGTCATACCAACCGTTTTCTTTTTACCTAACAGATTTACCAATAATACACCCGAAACGGTAATGATTCCTCCCACAATAGAGAGGGTGCTTGGCCATTCTTGCAGCCAAACCCAAGCTACTAATATGGCAAATACAGGCTCAATGTAAAGAATGGTTGAAACAGAGCTGGCATTTCCCATCGAAAGAGCTATAGCCCAAGTAACATAAGCGATGCCTGCCGGGAATATTCCTACGTAAATGGCTGACAAATTTGCTTGTAATGTTGCATGCTGAATCCCCTCAATCAGCCCAGGTGAGAAAACTAGAAATGGAAGTGTGCCGGCCCAGGTAAAATAGGCTGTCAATTCAATGGGCTTGTAGCGATCGAAGAGCGGTTTTTGTAAAACAAAGAAAATAGAAGTGGCCGCTGCAGCAATTAATATAAGGATGATTCCCGAAGAAAAAGTAAATGTGTCATTTGAGCCCATGGTTATAATGGCTATGCCTGCAAATCCAATGAAAAGTCCTATCCATCCCATTACCTCAAGCCGCTCTTTTAACACAAACATGGCAATAATGGTGGTGAAAATTGGTGAAGACGCTACAAGCATGGCCGCCGTACCGGCCGATATGGTTTGAGAACCAAAGGTAACACCTATATGGTAGGTGCTGATCCCTATCCAACCCAAAATTAAAATTCTAAACCAGTCTTTTTTGGCTGGAAGTTGGAATTTAACTCCGGGAAGAAGTGCGTAAATAACAAACGAAAGAGAGGCAATTAAATAGCGAAATAACACTAAGTGGCCTGATGAATATCCACCTTGCAGGCTTGCGCGGATGGCAGCAAACGCAGAGCCCCATATAATTACCGTTATCATTGCCATAGCAAGTGCTTTTTTATTCATAAAAATCCCCTTTACATAAACAATTACCGTTTTAATCCGTTAAGGTCATATGCTTTTTATTATATCATTTAAAACCAGCAGAAAATAAATTACTTGAGAGATATTGGAATTGCAACATTGAATGAAATATCGACATTTGCAAAAAATAGCTATCAAAGGTATAACAAAAAGGGAGGTACTAAAATGCCCAAAGTAGAAGTTTCATGTGCAATCTCGAACTGCACATTCTATGGAGATGGAAATGTCTGTACTGCTGATAAGATTATGGTTGAACTGGATAGCCATGCAAGATATGATACCGAAATGTCTGCCGAGTTAGGTGAAAAGAATCATCAAGATACAGCTGACCATTCGGCGGAGACATGTTGTAAAACATTTAAGCCAAAGCGGAGTTGAATTAGTTAATAGAAAGGGGCATTCATTGGATTTGGTCTGATGAATGCTCTTTTTGATTGTCATGGATTAAAAAGATACCTATCTTGACCTTCATACACAATCTTGCTCATTTCTGCCTTATTGGTATAAAAAATCAAAAAAATAAGATAGAATATATTATAAAAATATCGAAAATTCAGATACTTCTTTTATCAAAAGGAGGGGTGTTAATGTTTGATTCACAAGATGTTGCTGAAAAACTACCTTTTGGATTTTTAGTAGTGAACAGTAAAGGATACATAACGTTTGCCAACGAAATTTGTGAAGGTTTCCTTGATTTACACAAATCCAAAAATATTCAAGATTTATTACCCGGTAGTACGATCATTAAGGTCATTAAAGAAGGAAATTTTGAGGTCACAAATTATTACCTGAATGAAAGAACGCTGTTAATGAGTTTTCCAATAGTAAAGCAAGATTTAGGTGCCATTCTAATTTTTCAGGAAGAGATTTTTCAGGGTTTTGTCAATCATTTACCTAAAGTCATAGAGCTAAAACAAGAGTTAGAAGCTATCATGAACCTAAGTGGTGAATTGGTCACAATTACAGATGCTAATGGTATTGTATTACGGGTAAATAACACTTGTGAGCACTTTTTTGGAGTGAGAGAAGTTGACCTAGTTGGGAAATCTACCAATAGTTTAGAAAAAGCAGGGGTTATTAATGTTTCTTCCACACAACAGGTCTTAGAAAAAAAGCGTAAAATTACGATGCATCAAACCACTAAGTCAGGACGCCGCTTAATGGTGGAAGGGCATCCTATATTTCATGATGATGGAACATTAAATAAAATAATCAATATATCTAAAGATGTTACAGAAATATCTAATCTTCATGAAAAGCTGGAAGAAACAAGAATATTACTAGATTACTATCAGAACGAGCTAAGCCATCTACAAAAACAGAATAAAGAGATGGTGGTCAAATCGAGAGCAATGGAAAAGGTTTATGAGCTAGTTTGCCGGGTGGCCAATGTAGACGCAACGATTTATCTTCATGGTGAAACCGGTGTCGGCAAAGAAGTATTAGCAAGGACCATCCATCAATTAAGCAATCGAAAAAAAGCCCCTTTTATTAAGGTGAACTGTGGAGCGATTCCAGAGAGTATTATGGAATCGGAGCTGTTTGGATATACGAAAGGTGCCTTTACCGGGGCAAATAAAGAAGGAAAAAAAGGGTTGGCCCTTGCAGCTGATAAAGGAACATTATTCTTAGATGAAATTGGAGAATTACCTTTTAGCCTGCAAGCGAAATTATTGCAGTTATTACAAGAGAAACAGTTCACTCCTCTTGGAGGTACAGAACCCGTTCAAGTCGATGTTCGATTTATAGCGGCAACCAATCGTAACCTAGAAGAAATGGTGAAAAAGGGGTCATTCCGGGAAGACCTATATTATCGTTTGGTAGTGATTCCAATCAACATTCCTTCCTTATCGGATCGTAAGGAGGATATTCCTTTCTTGATAAATCATTTCAAAGAGATGTTTAATCAAAAATATAGATTAAACAAATCCTTTGACCCAGAAGTAATTCAAAGTTTTATAGATTTTGAATGGAAAGGGAATGTCCGTGAACTGCAGAACACGGTTGAAAGGTTAATCGTCACCGCTCCGGATCAATGTATAGAAATGAAACATCTCCCTGAACAGTTTTTGCCATCCTATGCGTCAAAAACGAGAAAGATAGGGAACGGCTTGAATCTAAAAGAAGAAATGGAACGATATGAGAAACTGATTCTTTTACAGGTTCTAGAGACGTCATCGACCATGAAGGAAGCAAGTGTCAAGTTGGGCGTGGATGCATCGACAATCACAAGGAAAGTGAGGAAATACAACATTAACGTTGCAAAATTGCAATTTCAATTGTGAAATTGCAATTTTTTATTATCCACTACTATTAAGTGGTTTTTTAGAAAATTCGGAATTTTATTCGTTGCAATAATGCAATTACATAGAAAACGCAGGATTCAAAAGTCTTTATTTATAGCATTCTTAAACTTGGCATGCTTCTTGCAATTATAAAAGTGTAAGCAAAATAAGGAGGTAACAGTTAATGAAATTATTTGGCGTAGATGTCGGAGGAACATTTACTGATGTAATCTTTACAGACACGGAAAAAAGAATCACTGCCATTCATAAAGTTCCAACTACATTGGAAGATCCATCCACGGGTGTTGTCCAAGGGATTCTGGAGCTCTGTGAACGTCAAAACATTAACAGGACAGAAATAGACCACGTGTTTCATGGGACAACAATTGCAACCAATGCCATTCTCGAGAATGATGGTGCAAAAACGGGAATGATTACGACAAAGGGATATCGGGATATCATTCACATTGGTAGACACCAGCGTCCGCAAAACTATTCAATTATGCAGGAAATTCCATGGCAAGATCGCCCACTTGTTCAAAGAAGACACCGATTAACGGTTTCTGAGAGAATGGGTCCTGCTAAGGAGCAGGTTATTACACCGCTTCATGAAGAAGAAGTACGAGGCGCAGTCGCTACTTTAAAGGAGTCAGGCGTTGATTCTATTATTGTTAACTTCTTATTCTCATATATTAACCCACAGCATGAACAAAGAGTAAAAGAAATTATTGAAGAAGAATACCCAGAAGCATTCATCACGATTTCTTCTGATGTTTCGCCACAGTTTCGTGAATTTGAACGATTTACTACTTCATCCATAAACGGCTTTATTGGGCCAAAAGTAAAAAGTTATATTCAAAACCTAGATGTGAGGTTAAAAGAATCCGGAGTCCCAGCTGAATTACATATTATGTGCTCAAATGGAGGAGTGGCCACACCTAAAACCGTTTCAGAAAAACCGGTAAACACACTGCTTTCAGGTCCGGCAGCGGGAATTTTAGGCGGTGCATGGGCTGGGGAACTGACGAACAGAGAGAAGTTAATTACCTTTGACGTTGGTGGTACGAGTGCAGATATCGGTATTATCACTGGAAGTGGATATAGTGAATCATCTGCTCGTGATACATGGATTGCCGGATATCCTGTAATGGTTCCGATGATTGACATTCATACGATTGGAGCAGGTGGAGGCAGTATCGCTCATATTAATGAAGGTGGTGCTTTTAAGGTTGGGCCAAGAAGTGCCGGTTCAAGACCTGGTCCTGCTTGTTATGGTCATGGCGGGACAAAGCCGACCGTTAGTGATGCGAATGTTGTCTTAGGCCGAATTGATGAACACAATTTCCTAGGCGGCGAGATGAAAATATATAGCAATGCCGCTTATAAGGTGATTGATGAGCTGTCAGAAAATTTAGGTTTGAGCAGAGAAAGAACGGCAGAAGGTATTCTTCAAATCATGAATAATAATATGGCCAATGCCATTCGGGAAAAAACCATTCAAAAGGGTGAGGATCCAAGAGAATTCTCCTTGGTTGCCTTTGGGGGCGCAGGACCGCTTCATGCCGTAGAAGTTGCACAAATCTTAAATATCCCAGAGGTCATTATACCGTTGTACCCAGGAATTAATTCAGCCACTGGATTATTAACAACAGACCTTAAATATGACGTAATCAAGACAGAGTTTATGATAAGCACCCATTTTGATTTTATCGGGCTTAATGAAGACTTTATAGCGTTAGAGAAACAAATTATTAGCCAATTAAAAGATGATGGCGTAGAGGAAGAGCAGATTCAAGTTCTCCGCAGTGCGGATTGTCGATACGCAGGTCAAGGTTATGAGCTTCGTGTCGACTTACCAGGTGGAGTATTGGATAAAGAAACCATCGTTGAAGCATTAAATAACTTCCATGAAATTCATAAGGCAGAATATGGACATAACTTCCTTGACAGCCCAATCGAATTTGTCAACATTCGTGTGACAGGGCTAGGATACATGCCAAAAATCGAGAAACAAGCTGTCCATCATCAGCATCAATTAGAGGATGCACTGCTTAAGACAGGTACAACAATTTTTAATATTGACGGAAATCTTGAAAACGTTGAAACCAAGTTTTATCAGAGAGAAAAAATTCCTGTTGATACAGAGTTCGCTGGTCCTTGTATTGTGCTTCAAAAAGATACGACAACTGTTATTCCGCCAAACTGTACAGCGTATATTGAGGAATTTGGAAATATGATTATCAAGGTAGGTGTATAAATGATGACACAGACTCAAGTTGGAACAGAATTAAAAAAGATTGACCCTATCACAGTTCAGGTTGTGCTTGGGGCTTTAGAAAACGTGGCAATTGAAATGGGGCATAAGCTGGCAAGAATGTCCTATTCTAGTATTATCCGAGAATCAGAGGATTTTGGCTGTGCTCTCGTTGATATTAATGGACAACAATTATGTGAATCATCTCATAGTACGCCTCTTCAGTCCGGCCCAATCCCAGGCTATGTGAAGGGAATTCAACAGATTATGGAGGAAAGGAAGGATACTTTCCAACCTGGGGATGTGATTATGCATAACTCTCCTTATCATGGCGCGTCCCATGGGCCTGACGTCGGGTTCTGTATACCGGTTTTTTATCAAGATAAGCTCATTGGGTTTTCAGTTACAACCGCCCATCACCTAGATATTGGCGCCTCTACACCAGGAAGCTGCGGCATTGTGGATGCGGTGGATGCTTATGCAGAGGGTCTTCAATTTAAAGCCATCAAGGTCTATGACAGAGGAATTAAAAATCGATATGTTTGGGATATTTTAATGGATAATATCCGGGCTCCTAAATTGGTTGTCGGCGATATGGAAGCCCAAATAGCTGCTGCTAGAATCGGGGCGCAGCGATATATCGAAATTATTGAAAAGTATGGTTTAGAAACCGTTGAAGCAGCCGCAGAGGAATTGATGAATTACTCCGAAAAAATGATGAGAGATGCCATTAACAAACTGCCAGATGGCGAATATTCGGCTGAAGGGTTTTTAGATGGATACTTGGACAGCGATGATCCATCTAAAAAGGATTTAAAAATCGCCGTAACTGTGAAGGTCAATGGTAATGAATTAACAGTTGATTTAACAGGAACTTCACCACAGGTTTCTGATAGACCCATTAATATGCCATTAGTTGGTACAGTTGATATCGCCATTTATTTAACATTGAGATCTATTCTATTAGATTCCACCAAATACGGGAACTTCCCGCAAAACTCTGGTTTAACACGGCCAATCAACATAGTGGCACCAAAAGGAACCATGTGCAATCCGATATTCCCAGCCCCGACCATTGCCCGGTTTAACTCAGGGAACATTGTCGCAGATACACTCATGAAAGCATTGGCCCAGGTGGTTCCGCATCAAATAAGTGCCGGAGTCGGCAACCTTCAAGTAGTCGCGTTCAGTGGGAAGACCGAAGATGAAAACTATTGGGTTTACATGGATATTATGGAAGGCAGTTATGGCGGTCGTTACGGTAAGGACGGTATGGATGCCGTTGACACTTTGTACGCTAATACACGAAACAACCCAATCGAGGATATCGAATCTCACTATCCATTACAAGTAAATCGCTACGAGCTCAGAGATCATGATAGTGCCCCAGGTAAATGGCGTGGAGGGATTGGATCGGTCCGCGAGGTTACCTTCTTAAGCGATGGAAGCTTTTCTGTCGAAGCAGATGGTCATAAATTTGCACCGTGGGGATTTGATCATGGAAAATCAGGGTCAGTTGGCGGTTTATCCATCAGCGACGAGGAAACAGGAGAAATCGTGAAACTGCCATCAAAGCTGCCCAATCGAACGGTTTCATCAGGAAGTACGATTCAGTTAGTCGGGCCTTGTGGCGGGGGATATGGAGACCCATTCGAAAGGAATCCAGAGAAAGTCTTGTCCGATTATTTTGACGGATATATCACGAAAGAGAAAGCTCTTTCAGATTATGGAGTTGTGATAACCAATGACGAGACCATTGATTATAACAAGACAGATGCGCTAAGAAAAAATAATTAGAGCTAACATACATTCAGGAGTGCAGCCGGAAAAGAGGGTATGAAATGCAAACAGTAAGCAAAATAAATGGAGAAAGGCTCTATACGCGCATTATGGAGCTAGGGGAGATTGGTAAAAACGAACAAAATGGAGTCGAGAGACGTGCGTTAAGTAAGGAAGACAAAGAGGCTCACATTCTTGTATCCAAATGGATGGAGGAGGCTGGGTTAACCGTTTCACATGATAATTTTGGCAATTTGATTGGGCGTATAGAGGGAACAAAACCTCAATTACCGGCGGTAATGATCGGATCACATATCGATTCTGTCCGAAACGGTGGGAGGTTTGATGGAATCATTGGGGTCTTAGCTGGAATCGAAATCGCCCATGCGATTTCTCTGTCAAACCTTGCCCATGAACATCCGATTGAAGTGGTCGCCTTTTGTGAAGAGGAGGGCTCTCGATTTAATGATGGCCTGTTTGGAAGTAGAGGCATGGTTGGTAAAATAACCAAAGCAGATTTTAATAAAGTGGATGAAAACCATGTTACTAGATATGAAGCTCTTAAATCCTTTGGCTACGGGATTAATCCGGATTGTTTCGAAGAATCAATCCGTACTAATGGGGAGATTAAGTTATATTTAGAGATGCATATCGAACAGGGACCATACTTAGATACTACGAACCAGTCGGTTGGGATTGTTCAAGGAATTGCTGGTCCGGCATGGTATACCATTAAATTGGAGGGTGTGGCAGGTCATGCGGGAACGGTTCCTATGTCCCTAAGGAATGATCCGCTCGTAGGAGCAGCTGAATTAATCGTAGAAGTGGATAAGGTTTGCAGTGGCGAGTCAGCAAAGCAAACGGTTGGCACCGTGGGCATTATCCAAGCCTATCCAGGCGGGAGTAATATCATCCCAAATGTGGTCGAGTTTTCACTCGATTTGAGGGATATCAACCTGTCACGACGAAACAGAGTCTTTAATCAAATTGAAACCAAACTCAAGCAGATCTGTAAAGAAAGAGGCTTGGCCTATACGATTAATTGTAATATGGAAATCGACCCAGTGGAGTGTTCCAAAGAGGTTGTAGATAGGTTAAGCGTGGTTAGCGAAACAAAAGGTATTACCGCCCCAATCATGGTTAGCGGCGCTGGTCATGATGCGATGCTATTAGCTGAGATAACCGATATCGGAATGATTTTTGTTCGCTGTCGGGATGGAATTAGCCATAATCCGAAAGAATGGGCTGAAATCGCCGATATCATCAATGGAACCGAAATCCTTTTTGAAACAGTATTAAATTATATCTAATATTTCTTGGCATGGCAGTGATCGGACTGCCATGCTTAGGAAATAGGGTAAGGTATAGCTTGAGTATTTTGAAAACTCTATTAATTAATACAAAGCTATTAATGGGAGGTAGTTCCATGAGTCAAGAAACGGAAAAGGGAATTAGCTTAACCGGTAAGGACATCATGCCATCTACAAGCAGTGAAAGAACAATGTCTGCTGTAGCTTACTTCATTCTATGGGTTGGCATCGCGGTTCAACTTGTCACGCCTATTACTGCTGCTCAACTGTATCCTGCCTTATCTCCTGCACAAATTATCATCGCTTGCATCCTAGGGAATTTAATCGTCGCCGTTCTTTTAACTCTTCTTGGAGATATAGGGGTAAGATATGGAATCCCCTATGCAGTTTATATACGGGCCTGTTTTGGCTATTTAGGCACACATATACCAGCTTTAATACGAGCAATCCCAGCAATTTTTTGGTTTGGGTTTCAAACCTGGATGGGGGCATACGCCTTAAATACGATCATGGAAATGCTAACTGGATACTCCAATCTTACCTTACTGATCATCATCTTTGGTGCTGTACAAATTATTAATACTGCAATGGGGATGGAGGCTATTACCAAATTTGAGTGGTTAGCTTCACCAAGTATTCTTATCATCGGTATTATCTTGCAAGTGTACATTATGAAAGAAAATCATATCACTTTTGGTGAAATTTTTTCAAAAGGTGGAGAAGGGGGCATATCTCTTGGATATGGGGTTGTTGTAATGATGGGTACTTATATTACGATGGCTTTAAATGCTCCTGATTTCACGCGATTCTTGAAAACTAAGTTTGAAAGTAGTGAAACGAGTTGGTGGAAAATCAATAAAGGTAGTTTTTGGGCACATATCTTTGGATTAATCGGTTCTATGCTGCTCTTTACCATTATTGGTTTAACTAGTGGTGTCGCGACAGGAACGTGGAATCCAATTGATGCAATGGTTCAAACCATGGGTCAGGATAATCCATTGTTGTTAATCGTTTGTTTAGCGTTTGTTATTTTAGCACAGTGGTCTACTAATATTAGTGCCAATCTTTTACCGCCGGGATATATCATTGTTAATCTTTTTCCTCGAAAAATATCATTTGCCAAAGGTGCCATCATTGCTGGTGTGATCGGGCTGTTGATTCAGCCATGGAACTACGCAGATTATGTCCCACAGATTCTTTTAGCAATTACTTCCACCCTTGCACCGATCGTTGGGATTATGTTTACGGATTACTATTTACTTAGAAAACGACAGTTGAATATCAGTGAACTCTATAAGGTGAATGGTCAATACAAGTATTGGAATAATGTAAATCCCGCAGCGATTATCAGTTATATTCCTGCCGGCCTTTCAGTCTTCCTTTTGCCTGATTATGGATTTTTCACTGCACTATTAATCTCGGGGATTCTATACTATTCATTAATGAAATATTGGATATGCAAAATCTATGAACAGCCAGAAATAACAAACAGTGCTGTAATTGTCCACGAAGTAAATCAAAAATTATAGTTATTAGTCTCAATTATAGGGGGAACGAGTATGAAAATTAAAGTAATTAATCCGAATACTACAATAGCGATGACTAAGGGGATCGAGGAAGCGGCTAAGTCGGCTGCACGGTCAGATACACAGATTCTTGCCGTTAGTCCTAAAATGGGTCCTGTATCGATTGAATCCTATTATGATGAGTATTTGAGCATTCCAGGGGTCATCGAAGAAGTGATCAAAGGTGAAGAAGAGGGAGTCGATGCCTTTGTCATCGCTTGTTATGGCGACCCAGGTTTACATGCAGCTAGGGAAGTAACGGATAAACCTGTTGTAGGGATTGCAGAAGCCTCAGTTTATTTAGCATCCATTCTAGCGGCTAGGTTTTCCGTAGTAACGGTTTTACCAAGGATCAAAACAATGCTTGAAGAATTAGTAGATTCTTACGGTATGCATAAGCGTGTCGTAAATATTAGAACCACCCCTATGGGAGTTTTGGACTTTGAAGGAGACCCAGAAGCAGGGATGGAATTGCTGCGGTTAGAGGGAAGAAAAGCGGTCGAGGAGGACCATGCAGAAGCTATACTGCTAGGTTGTGCGGGAATGGCCGAATTTTCGGATAGTCTTGAAAAAGAACTGGGTGTTCCAGTTATTGATGGCGTAGTAGCCGCTGTTAAGTTTGCTGAATCGATTGTTGATCTAGGCAAGAAAACAAGTAAATTAAAAACCTATAAATATCCTGAGAAAAAGGAATATATCGGGAAGTTAGCTAGCTTCGGTTATAGCTCAATAAAGAAATAACGAATCTATATATTGATATAGGATGTTCCGTAAAAAAGAGCATCCTACTTTTTTAACTAATTAAGATAGTGGGGGAATTATAAAAATGGCTAATTCTACAGACATTACATCCCAATCAAAAAGAGAATCACTGAACCCAGTTTCCAATGAAAATAGGTTATTTGGTCTAACCACCTATATTACGTTGTGGATTTCATCGATGGTGGTCATTCAATTTTTTTGGTCGGACAGTCATTTCTACCGCCTGCAGGAAAATTGAATCTGTTTCAAGCGGGTGTAGTCACTGTTATTTCCGCTTTTTTTATTGGCTACCTTTTTATCGTAAACTCCCGTCCTGGTATTAAGTATGGTATCCCCTTTATTGTTCAAGCAAGATCATCGTTCGGATATAATGGAGCAAGGATTGCCTCTTTAATCAGGGTATTACCAGCAGTATTTTGGTATGGAATCGGTTCCTGGATTGGTGCAGCAGCTACGAATTATATTACTGAAACCATTTGGGGTTATAGCAACATCTGGTTATATTTTATTCTATTTCAGGTCCTTCAAACAGCGATTGCCTATTTTGGGATTAACTCGATTAAATGGTTTGATTCGCTCTTATCAGTAGTTGTTCTTGGATTTTTAATTTATATAACGGTACAGTTAATCAATGTAGGTGGATTAAAGATCGCAGATAATTGGAATACCACTGGTTCGTGGGGAATGCCATTTTTTGCAGCAATAACTGCATGTGTGGGTGTTTTAATCACTGCCATTATTAATAATGCTGACTTAGCAAGATATCTTGAGAATAAACCACGCTATAACACAATAGGTCACTTTTTTGGCATCGTACCAATGTTTGTCATCATGCTCGTAATTGGAATCCTAGCGGCAGCAGCTACTGGCATTTGGGATCCTGTTCAAGCGATTGTATCGGTCATTCCTAATCCAATTGTAGCGGTCGCTATGATGATTTTTATAATAGTAGCACAGTTTACCAGTAATTTAACCATTAATATTAAACCACCAGCACTTGTATTGATGGAGACATTTAACTTTACTTGGGGTGTTTCAGTGATCATTGTAGGAGTATTAAGTATTGTTACATTCCCATGGTTACTGATCACCAGTTCGGCATTTAATACGTTCATCGCATTTTATTCAGCATTCCTTGGACCATTACTTGGAATATTAATTGCGGACTATTACTTCGTTCATAAGCAAAACTTTGATGTAGATGCCCTTTACAAGAGGGATAATAAGTACAATTGGTTAGGTTTAGGTTCACTGCTTATTGGTGGGGTCATTGGTGTGTTTTTCTTATCGATTTCCTGGATGGTAAGCATGCCGATAAGTGCGATTTTATACTGGGCAGGGTATAAAGTTTACCCATCCTATAAATCACATAAATCTAATAATGAAGTAGAAATCCCTTCCTAAGGAGGAAAAAGGCATTCAAGGATACCTCCTTGAATGCTTTTTTTAATTTTCAAAGTTAGTGTTTGGACTATTTCTATATGAATATATTATATTTCTGCTAAAATACAGAGGTAAGAATTGTAGAAAAAGATAGATAGGCATGTAAATTGAAGAAGAGAATGTTGAAAGTAGGTATTTCTTTTGTCCTAATTGGTATAGGGCTCGGAGTTGCGGGAAACTATTTTTATAATGTCGGCAAAAAAGAAGCCAAGAAGGACCTCCTCAACTGCATGATGGCGGGAGCAGTGCAGCCGCAGCAAACATAGAAGGAACAAAAGAACAGCAAGACAAAATCGCAGCGCTTATTAATTAGACCGAGCAGCAGAAATTTGAGTCTTCCAAATCTAATCCTTTGATGGTTTAACGCTAAAAGGGCGCTACTTGAAGAACCCAAACTCCCACGGAAAAGCTGTCATTTTAGCTCATGGCTATAAAGGCAGCAGTGAACAAATGCCAGGGATTACAAAGTAGTACTACGACCTGAAATATGATGTGTTAAATCTGATGCTAGAGGTCATGGCATGAGTAAAGGGGATTATATCAATTGGATATTTTTTAATAAAAGAAAAGACCGAAAATACGATCTTCCTGCATGGGTTCTCAATGGGAGCAGCAACAGTCTTAATGACATCAGGAGAAAATGTGCCTAGTGAAGTAAAAGGAATTATCGAGGACAGTGGTTATAAAACGGTCAAGGCCGAATCGTCCATCAATTAAAGTATCTCTATCACCCTCCAGCATTTCCAATCATGGACGTGACAAGTGTAATTACTAAATTCAGAGCAGGGTATACATACATTTGAAGAGGCTTCAGCACTAGAGAGCGTCAAGAAAAATAAATTACCTATGTTTATCAACCACGGAGACAAGGATGTTATGGTGCCAACTGAGATGGCTTATGAAATCTATCATGCTTCTAAGAGTAAAAAAGTTCTTTGGATTGTGCCTGGAGCGGGGCATACTAAGGCGTATACGGTTGCGGAAGAAGAGTATCAGAAGCCTTTAAAGGTGTCCTAGATGATGCAATAAACAGTAATTCAAGAAAAAAGGAATTTGATCAGAGTCAAATTCCTTTTTTTAGTGCCTAAATATTTGATTGCCTGAATTTCTAAGGGTTTTGGCTGATTTTTAGGCTAGATTGGCTCAATATATGGACACATTGGCCGATTTACTGCCATCATTGGCTCATTTTTAAACAACATTGGCCTTTTCACCAATATTACCCAAAAGTCCAATATCCTTTTATTTGATTAATGTCTTAAAATCGCCAGCTTTCTCCCATTGAATCGGCAATCCCACGTAATTTTCAGCTATAGTACTTAATCCAGCTTCAGATGAAGTATAGTAATCTAGCTCCGCCAGCTGAACACCCCGTTCAAAGGAATCAAATTTAGGATTGGTATGAAGAAGTCTTGTCATGAAATAAGAGAAGCGTTCTGCCTTCCAAACACGACGTAGACAAATTTCCGAATAACGATCCAGTATATCTGTACTGCCATCCTGATAAAACTCGATAATTCCACGCGACATTACTTTTACATCCGAAGCGGCAAGGTTAAGTCCCTTGGCACCTGTTGGCGGAACCGTATGAGCAGCATCACCGGCAATAAAGAGGCGGCCATATTGCATCGTCTCACAAACGAAACTGCGCATTTGAAAAAATCCTTTTGAATTAATCGGTCCATCTGGCACCTGCCAGCCATCATTTGTTTTAGTTCGTGCCGTTAATTCTGACCATATTCGATCATCCGACCAATTGGCAATATCATCAAATGGGTCTACCTGCAGATAGTGACGCTGTAAAATAGGTGTACGTGTACTAAGCAAGGCAAAACCTTGGTTATGATTCGCATAAATTAATTCATCCGCTGCTGGTGCGGAATCGGAGAGGATTCCTAACCAGCCATACTGGTAAAAATGAACATGTTCTTTTCTTAAATTGTCAGGAATGGCGAGGCGGCTTGGTCCATGATAGCCGTCACAGCCTGCGATAAAATCACAGACAAGTTCTTCGTCCAACCCATTTTTACGATACCTTATTTTCGGTTGGTTTGAATCGATATCATGTAGAGTGATTTCTTCTACGTCAAAGATAATGTCTTTGCCATTTTTGTAGCGGGCATTGACCAGATCGATTATCACTTCATGCTGTGGATAGACAACGACTTGCTTTCCACCAGAATATTTTTTTAGATCAATGTGGCGTCTTTGTCCATTAAATTGAAAGTAGTTGCCATTATGAAAATGACCTTCTCGATCCATTCGGTCGCCGACACCCATTTCTCTTAAAATATCAATTGTCGTTTGTTCTAAAATACCGGCCTTTACGGTTCCCTCGATATTGTTTCTTGATTTACGCTCTAAGATAACAGAATCAATGCCTTGTAGATGAAGTAGTTGTGCAAGAATAAGGCCAGCTGGGCCGGCCCCGATAATCCCAACTTGTGTTTTCAATTTTTCCAGCTCCTTTAGTTGAAAGCGTTTTATATTTTGATAAAGATATAATATAATTAAAATATTCTGAATAGTAGTGTTAACTTCTTATATACGGAACAAATTAAATCTTTTGAGGTGATTTGTATCATTCCGACTAATAAAAAAACATCTGTTTTACAATCGGTCCAAAATGGACTACAAATACTAAAACTTTTTACAATTGAAAAACCAGTTTGGGGAATCACTGAGATAGCCAATGCTCTTGAAATGAATAAAAGTTCAGTGAGCAGGCTAGTATCCGATTTGACTGCCGAAAGTTTTTTACAAAAAGAAGGGGATAAATATAGTCCTGGATTTTCGTTACTTTCTATTAGTGGAGTGATTACTTCCCATTTAGAAATTCATCGAGAATCGAAAGACATATTAAAAAAATTAGTATCTGATTTAGGGGAATCGGCTCATGTTGCTATTTTAGAAGGAATAGAAATTACCTACGTCCATAAAGTCGAATGCACGAACCCAGTACCTCTATTATCATCGATTGGAAAAAAGAATCCGGTATCTTGTACAAGTGCTGGCAAAGTTTTATTGGCATTTGGGAAAAAGAATACAGTTGACAGCATCATCAGGGAAGGACTTCTACGAATGGGACTAAACAGCCAGACAGACCCTGAGCAACTAATCGATCAATTACGTCAAATTAAAGAACAGGGATATTCCATCTGTATCGATGAAATGCATGACAATATTGTAAGTATTGCGGCTCCAGTTAGGGACTATACGGGTGAAGTTGTAGCGGCCGTCAGCGTTGTCGGGACAAGGGACCGTATTCAAAATCATGAAATTAAAAGGTTTACAGGAAGGGTCATGGAGGCAGCAAATGAAGTATCGCTGAGATTAGGAAATATTCCTGAAAAGGAGTGGTCATCACATTGAGGTATCCTTCTACGAATAGTTATCATTACTCGTCTTTTAGAAATGCTCTTCGTCTTCTCAATCTATTTTCCCTGGAAGAACCTGAATTACAATTAGAGGATATTGCAAGCCGTTTGGAAATAGGGCAAAGTACGGCATTTCGCTTGGTTCATACATTGATGGTAGAAGGCTTTATTGTCAGGGATTCATCCACTAAATCCTACCGTCTAGCAGCATCTTTATTAGCTTTGGGACAGACGCTCATTAAAAAGGAAAATTTATATCATTTGTCACTCGATCATATAGAGAAACTGGCAGAGAGGACGGGTGAAACAGCCCATATTGGTATTATTAAAGAATTTCAGCTGATGTATCTCCTGAAAATCGATAGTGCACATCCCGTCCATTTATTGTCCCATGCTGGGAGGAGAAGTCCGCTTCATTGTACGAGCACTGGACAAGTTTTGTTAGCGTATCAAGAAGAGTCCACTATTGATCAGGTGTTGGAGAGGGGACTAATATCCTATACATCACAAACAATCACAGATCCAATGATGTTAAAAAAGTTATTACATACAATCCGATCCAAAGGATATTCGGTGAGTAAGGAAGAACTTCATGAAGGGGTTGTGTCGGTTGCAGTTCCTGTTAGGAATAGTAAAAGCAAACCAATAGCTGCTGTGAGTATCGCAGGACCTATAACTAGAATAAACGAGCGGACTATTCCCAAATTAATAAAACAAGTACAGCAAGCGGCCGATGAAGTGACAAAAAGCTTACAAAATTGATTTGCTCAAAGAGTGGTTAAACAATATATTGACTTGTGGCTATTATAGGATTACAATTTAATTGAAATCGGTTTCATTCTTCCTTCTTGAATGCAATGAAATCATTAGCGATGGAGGAAAGTTATGAAAAAGGAAAATATAACTATATATGACATTGCCAAAGAAGCTAATGTATCTCCAGCTACTGTTTCGAGAGTCTTAACCGGAAATGCAAAAGTGCGGCCTCAAACAATGCGGAAGATAGTAGATGTAATTGAAAAATATAATTTTAGACCTAATAGTCTAGCAAGGAGCTTATTACATAAGCAATCGAAAACGATTGGTTTTATCCTGCCAGACATCAATCATCCATTTTTTTCAACACTCGTTCAAAAATGTGAAGCACATGCATTGGAATTAGGGTATACAACTTTTTTGTGCAATACGATGAACAACTCAGCAAATGAATCAAAATACTTACAAAGTTTAGTAGAAAAACAAGTGGATGGGATTATCTATCTTGGCGGAAGAATTAATGATACGGACACCGATCAAGAATATGCGGAAGAAATGAAGAAAGTGATGGAAAGAATTCCGGTTGTTTTTGTGAACGGTCAAATGTCTGGGGTGGATGCCCATATGGTTAGAACGGATGAAGAGTCAGGGATTGAAAAGCTTGTTGAACTATTAGTAAATCTAAAACATAAAAAGATAGGTTTTCTAGGTGGATTGGAAGGAATTAGTTCAACGGACGTGAAAAAGAATACGTTTGTGAAAGCCATGAAATCTAAAGGGTTAGACGTCAACAAAGAGTGGATTTTTGGTACTGGGTTTAATATTGAATCTGGTGAAGAAGTGGCTGCACAATTGCTTTATTTAAGAGAAAGACCTACAGCGGTTATCTGTGCCAATGATTTAGTAGCAATAGGGGTCATAAAGGTTCTTACTAAATTTGGGTTAAAAGTACCAGATGATGTTTCCATTGTTGGCTTCGATGATATTTATTTGGCGCAGCATTTTCCTCCAGGAATTACGACAGTCAGCCAGAATTATGATCAGCTGGGTCAAACGGCTATCAATGTTCTAGTAGATTTAATAAATGAGAACGAAGCAGAGAAAGAAACGGTCGTTCCAACATCACTCGTATTGAGGGATTCTTGTAAATTATTTTCAGAATCATAAAATAAATGATTGCACCCTTCCATAATTTAGGGTACGATAAAAATGAAATGGGTTTCGTAATATGTGGAATATTAATTGATAGTATTCAATTTTACTATAATAGATGATTAATATTCCTTTATTATTTACAATTTTTGAAACGGGTTTCATTAATGGGTAGTTGTGTGGGAAATTATGAATTTAAATGTATGAAAGAGAGGTATTTTTATGCTTAAACAGTTGAATAAATATAAGTATACTCAACCTAAAAATGGATATCCCGAGTGGAATAACAACCCCGAGATCTTTCAATTAAATCGATTGGATGCTCATGCAACATTAATGCCATACAGAACAGTTGAGGAAGCATTAAAAGGGGACCGAACTTCGTCTGAATTTTATCATTCATTAAATGGAAACTGGAAATTCGCATTTTATGAGAATCCTGAAAAAAGAAATCAAACATTTTTTAAAGAGGATTATGATGCTAGTGAGTGGGATGAAATCAAGGTGCCGGCACACTGGCAGTTACAAGGGTATGATTATCCTCAATATACAAATCTTCGATATCCTTGGGAAGGAAAAGAAGATATAAAGCCACCTTTTGCTCCAACAAAATATAACCCTGTTGGTCAGTATATCAGGAATTTTACGATTCCAGAGGATTGGAAGGACCAACCGGTTTATATCAGCTTTCAAGGAGTGGAGTCAGCCTTTTATGTATGGGTGAATGGAGAACTTGTTGGATACAGTGAGGATACCTTTACACCAGCAGAGTTTGATTTAACACCTTACTTAATTGACGGCGAAAATAAGTTAGCAGTAGAGGTCTATCGTTGGTGTGATTCGAGCTGGTTAGAGGACCAGGATTTTTGGAGGATGAGTGGAATATTTCGTGATGTGTATCTGTATTCAACTCCAGAAGTTCATATCAATGATTTCTTTGTGACCACGGAGTTGGATCAAGATTATAAGGATGCCGAATTAAAAATCGAAGCCAAAATTAAAAATGCGTTTGAGCAGGTAGTGAACGGTTATACAGTCGAAGGAATGCTTTATGACCAAGAAAACAATCCTGTTTTTGAGGACTCTCTTCAAATAAAGGTGAATATGAATAATCAATCCTTTATTTCAATTAATTCTTCAACCCATGTAGTAAATCCTTTTAAATGGAGTGCAGAAAAACCATACCTCTATACACTCGTTTTACTTTTAAAAGATGAAAGCGGAACCATCCGAGAAGCGGAAAGCTGTAAGGTTGGATTTCGAACATTTGAAATAAAAGACGGTCTCATGAAAATCAACGGTAGGCGAATTGTCCTCAAAGGTGTAAACCGTCACGAGTTTGCAGCGGATAAAGGGAGAGCCATTGGTTATGAAGATATGATTAATGATATTAAACTAATGAAGCAGCATAATATTAATGCCGTCCGTACTTCCCATTATCCGAATAATACGGTTTGGTATGAATTATGTGATCAATATGGTTTGTATGTGATTGATGAAACGAATCTTGAAACACATGGGACTTGGAAGTATGGGCAAAAAGATGAAGGCGATACGGTGCCAGGAAGCAAGGTAGAGTGGCGGGAAAACGTCCTAGATCGATGTAATTCCATGTTTCAACGAGATAAAAACCATCCTTCAATAATTATTTGGTCGCTTGGAAATGAATCATTTGGCGGGGATAATTTTATTAAAATGCATGATTTTTTAAAGAAAAATGACCCTACTAGAATCGTTCATTATGAAGGGATTTTCCATTACCGTAAATCAGAAGCAGCTTCAGATATTGAAAGCACGATGTATGTAAATCCTGAAGGTGTGCAGAAATATGCTGAATATGCCGAGAATGCAGAAAATCCAAAACCATACATTCTATGTGAATATAGCCATGCGATGGGCAATTCCTGTGGTAACCTTTATAAGTATACAGACCTCTTCGAAAAATATCCTATTATTCAGGGTGGATTTATTTGGGATTGGAAGGATCAAGCTTTATTAACAAAGACCAAGGATGGTGTACCATACTTAGCCTATGGTGGTGACTTTGGAGAAACACCTCATGATGGTAATTTTTCAGGGAATGGTTTGATTTTTGCAAATGGTACGATTTCACCAAAGATTATTGAGGTTAAAAAGTGCTATCAGAATGTTCGTTTTACAGCCAATAATCTGGAAGAGGGTCTTGTAGATGTGGTGAATAACTATCTGTTTACTGACCTTCGAGAGTACGAACTAGTGTGGCAGCTAGCAGAAAATGGTATGTTCATCCAAAATGGAACTTTGGAAATTGAGGTAGACCCATGCTCCACCAAAACGATTCAACTTGCTTACTCTCTTCCAGAAGTCTGTAAACAGTCAGATGAATACATTTTAACGGTTAGCCTGCATTTGAAAAATAATACGCTTTGGGCTCAGAGGGGCCATGAAGTTGCTTTTGAACAATTTGTGATTCCTACAGTGAAAACAGCAGCAGCAAGTATGCCTATCAACTTACCTAAAACAGAAGTACGACAAGAAAAAGATTATGTAACGATAAATGGTGCTAGCTTTACTGTTGTTTTTAATAAAACCAATGGGGCTTTAGAGTCTTATAGATTCAATGGTATCCCTCTACTTGAGAATGAATTAGGTCTGAATTTTTGGCGTGCGATGACAGATAATGACCGTGGGAATAAATTACATGAACGCAGCTCTGTTTGGAGAGATGCGGGGACGAATAAAATTCTGACATCTTTTTTAGTGGATGCGAAAAGTCCATCGACTACGGTAGTGACAACCGAATACAGTTTGCCAACAACATTATCTGTATGCAAGATTGTTTACACCATTACGGGTGATGGAGAAATAACAGTAGACTATCAACTACAACCAGGGAACGACCTTCCTGAGCTGCCAGAGGTTGGAATGATGACCTTATTAAATAGCTCGTTTGACACCATTACTTGGTATGGAAAAGGCC
Source organism: Bacillus sp. OTU2372 (assembly GCF_038440275.1). Lineage (NCBI taxonomy): Bacteria > Bacillati > Bacillota > Bacilli > Caryophanales > Bacillaceae > Bacillus > Bacillus sp. OTU2372. The sequence goes on along the minus strand of NZ_JASATK010000016.1, from coordinate 90,780 downwards.
CTTATGAAAATTATTGGGATAAAGAGAAAGGCGCAAAAATTGGATTATATACTGGAAAAGTAAAAGATCAATATGTACCATACTTAAAACCTCAGGAATGCGGCAATAAAACAGGGGTAAGATGGGCTGTACTTTCCGATCAACAGGGCGCAGGGTTAAAGATAACTGGAAACCCTACAGTTGAGGTGAATGCCTTACCATATACTCCAGTTGAGCTTGAAGAACATGATCACGGATATAAATTACCACCAAGCGTAAAGACGGTAGTAAGGATTAATTATAAACAAATGGGCGTAGGCGGAGATGATAGCTGGGGGCAAAAAACACATCCTGAATTCACGCTATTTGCCAATCGATGCTACTCTTATACATTCAAACTTAAGGGAATTAGTGTAAAGGATTTATTGCCCATGTCTTGTGATTTTGATTAATCAGGACGTTCCGATTACTAGGTACTTCCTCCCGTTTTAAAGTTAGTGTGTTCCCTTGGACTATTTATTCTTAGCCAGGGGAACATCATCTAAACCGGTCATTAATATCGACCTGAAACCCATTTCTATTTGATGTTATTTCAAGCGGAGTACCTAAAAAGTCTGAGTAACGTAAGTATGATTAAAATAATGGTAATTTTAGAAATAGTTAAAATTATCGAAATAACAGTATTTACATTTAATAGGTGCAGGAATATAATTAAGACAAGGTAACCGCTTACAATCAAGAGTTCTAAGGACTTCTATGTTATTCCTCACAAGAAATTGCTTTTATCTCAATTAAATGAAACCCATTTCATCAGCTACTGGGATCAATACATAATCAAAAACAAAATAACCGTATATGAATTTTTTGTAGGGGTATTTTTGAAACCCATTTCAAATCTCCTAGTTAAATGATATTGGTATATATCATATCTAAATCCTTTTGTTTCTTAAAGGAAAGTCTTTTTCAGGTACTAGATTAGTAATCTGCTAGCTCACCTTGTCGCTTGTTTTGTATGCTGGTTTGCCGCTTATTAGGTCAAATTATGTTGTTTAGGGGGGATTTATTTGAAAACTGTTACAGTGGAATCACCAACACCTATTGTTGAAAAACAAACAAAAACAAAAGAGTCCGCATTTAAAAGAATGTGGAAGAACCGAACCCTGCTTTTTATGTGTTTGCCTGCGATTATTTTCTTTGCTGTCTTTGCTTATCTGCCCATGCCGGGACTATATCTTGCATTTGTGAACTATGATTATTCACTTGGAATTTTTAAAAGCGCTTTCGTAGGCCTTGATAATTTTCGCTTTTTGGTCATGACCGGTGATTTGTGGAAGTTAACCTTTAATACAATTGCTTATAATCTAGCTTTCATTGTTCTAGGTAATTTCCTACAAATAGCAGTAGCCATCATGCTTAATGAACTGACAAATAAATGGTTCAAAAAAGTATCACAAACGATTATGTTTTTACCACACTTTATTTCCGCAGTACTAGTTGGACTTTTAGCCTATAACATACTTAGTTACGATTATGGTTTATTAAATTCATTTTTAAAAATGTTTGGATTGGATCCAGTACAAACTTATTCTAATCCACATATTTGGCCTTATATTATTGTCATTACATTCCTATGGCAATCCACAGGCTATGGATCAATCGTTTATTTTGCTGCCATTATGGGTCTAGATAAATCTATTATAGAAGCTGCAGAAATCGATGGCGCTAATGCCTTCCAGCGTATTCGATATATCATTATTCCTTGGCTTAAGCCAACTTTCATCATTTTACTATTGTTCTCTTTAGGTGGAGTATTAAAAGGAAATTTCGGTTTGTTTTATAACTTGGTTGGGGCAAATAATACCATGCTCTATCCTACCACAGATATTATTGAAACCTATGTCTTCCGAACATTGATGACGAATTTTAACTTCTCATTAGGAAGTGCTGTAAGTTTATATCAATCTTTCTTTGGCCTCGTTATTGTCCTAGTGGCTAACTGGATTATTAAAAAGGTTTCACCAGATAACTCATTATTTTAAAGGAGGGACGTATTTATGGAAAATACGGCCAGACGAAATATAGATGTGTCTACTATAATGGTTCGTATTATTGGATATGGCTTTATCGGCGTTTTTGCTCTATCTTGTCTTTTGCCCTTTATCTTGATCATATCGTCTTCTTTATCAACAGAGAAGTCTATTATGGACCATGGATTTTCTTTATGGCCTAAAGAGTTTTCTACATTTGCCTATGAGATCGTTTTCCAGAATCCAAGACTTGTCGTTGGATCCTATATCGTAACGTTGGGTATTACGATTGTAGGGACTGCGGTAGGTTTGTTTATTGTCGCAATGACAGGTTATGCCTTGCAGCGCCAGGATTTCTTGTATCGTAATAAGATTTCATTTTATATCTATTTTACAACCCTTTTTTCAGGTGGTCTTGTCCCGTTTTATCTATTAATTACGCAGTATCTGCATCTTAAAGATAATTACTTGGCAGTACTGCTGCCAGGATTGCTGAGTCCTTTTCTAATTATTATGATGAAATCCTTCACAAAGTCGATTCCACACGAGATTACGGAATCTGCGAAGATTGATGGTGCGGGAGATTTCACCATTTTTTTAAGAATTATTCTACCTATGTCTACTCCAGCCTTGGCGACAATCGGACTATTCATTGCCCTTGGGTATTGGAATGAATGGTATAATTCCATGCTTTTCCTTTCACCTAATATGGAATATAGACCGCTACAGCTGTTTCTTTATAACGTGATTACGAGTGCTGACTTTATCAGGAATTCAGCAGCATCCTCCAATGTGCCACCACAAGATGTACCATTGGAATCTATGAAAATGGCAACAGCCGTTGTAGCTACTGGACCGGTTATTCTATTTTATCCGTTTGTACAAAAGTATTTTATTACAGGAATTACAGTTGGTGCAGTTAAGGGGTAATGAAATATGACCCGAGGAACTTTCCTCGTTTCATAGAGAGTAATCATTTTAAAAACTTAAGGGGGAAATAGAATGTCTAAGATGAAAAAAATCCTGGCACTGGTCATAATCATGATGTTGACCTTCAGTCTCGCAGCCTGTAGTGGCTCAAGTAAAACCAGTTCAGAAAACACTGGAACAAAGGTAGACAAAAATGGAAAAATTGATACCTCCAAACCTGTAACCGTAACCATGATGGTATTGGGGGATAAACCAACCAATGGACAAGTAGAAAAAGTATTGGAAAAAGTGAATGCTGAATTAAAAGAAAAAGTAAACGCTACGATTCAATTAAAATGGATTGAATGGGCTGATTATATGACAAAATATAATCTAACTCTAGCATCTGGAGAACCTGTTGATTTAGTCATCACAGCTACTGACTGGTTAGATGCGTGGGGAAATGCACAAAAAGGTGCTTTCATGGATCTTACCAAGCTTCTCCCAACATATGCTCCTAAGACATGGGCAGAGGTTCCCAAAGCTGATTGGGAGGAATCAAAGTACAAGGGCAAAATTGTCATGATTCCTGAGGACCAATATACTCAATGGGTTAACCACGGATTCTTCTACCGGACAGATTGGGCAAAAGAATTTGGAATCAATGAACATATTAGCGATTTTGAAACACTGGGTAAATACTTCCAAGGGGTTAAAGACAACAAGCCAGGTGTCATTCCTTGGGATGCACAAGGAACAAACGTGACCACTGCATGGGGATACACAACTTCTTATTCAGATGCGATTGAATTGCCAATCACGACAGGCGTGTTCCCAATTTACTGGGCTAAATCCTATGATGAAAAGTATGATGTGATGAGTCCGATTTTCACTGATACGTTTGTAGACTATGCGAAGTTGATGAAACAATGGGGAGATGCTGGCTATTGGCGTAAGGACGTATTGAACTATAAAGGGGACACTAGAGCCGAATTCCAAGCAGGAAAAACAGGTGCTGACCAGCATCATACCCAAACCTTCTCAGGTCTTCGCCCGCAAATGGACGTGAAACAACCGGGTTCAGCGATCGATATGTTTGCTTGGTCTGATACACGGAACAACTTAATTTCAACGTCCATTACACATGGTGCGATGGCTGTTGGAGCTCATAGTAAAAATCCTGAGCGTGCCCTAATGGTATATGATTTAATTCGAAATGATCAGGAGCTTTATCGATTATGGAGCTATGGCATTGAAGGTGTACAATACGAAATTAAAGACGGAAAACGGGTTCAACCTGCGGGTTATGATGAAACAAAGGATCAATTCTCTACCAACTTCTGGGGCGGTCGTATGGACAAGTATGAAATCCCAAGTGCCGACTCATATGATGGAATTTCTGAGATTTATGCGAAGTACGATAAAATTAAGAAGCCTTACCCATATGGCCGATTTGTGTTTGATAGCACCCCTGTACAAGCTGAAATTTCTGCTCTATCACAAGTGACAGCACAAATGGTACCAGCCATTGCATTTGGTAAAGCTGGTGATCCAGAAAAAGCGGTAAAAGATTTCCGTAAGAGATTAAAAGACGCAGGTTATGATAAGGTCTTAAAAGAAATCCAAAAGCAAATGGATGCCTTTAAAAAACAGGTTGAAGGTAATTAATGAGAGATTGAATGTAAAGGAAAAAAAGGGCTATCATCAATGTTTGATAGCCCTTTATCTATCAGTCTGCCATTTATTAAAAATTAATATATTAAGATAAGGGGTGTAAGCTGTATATGGTAAATGCAGTATCTCAAGAATGGAATCTGTCTGTTAAAAGTAGAAAGTTTAACTTTGATTGGAAATTTTTAAAGGGTGACCATTCTGATGCATTTAAAATTCAGTTTGATGATTCAGAGTGGCGTACATTAGACTTGCCGCATGATTGGAGTATTGAAGGTCCTTTTAAAAAGGAATATGCCAGTTCAACAGGATATTTGCCAGGAGGAATTGGCTGGTACCGAAAGAAATTTATCGTACCTGATAGCTTAAAAGGAAAGAGAATAGTTATTCAATTCGATGGGATTTATAAAAATAGTGAAGTGTGGATTAATGGACAATTTCTCGGTAAAAGACCTTATGGCTACAGCTCATTTCATTATGATTTAACCCCCTATGTAAACTTCGAAACACAAGAAAATGTGATTGCGGTGAAAGTGGATCACACAGATTTTGCTGATTCCCGCTGGTATCCAGGGTCTGGCATTTACCGGAATGTATTTATCCATTTAACTGATCAGCTGTATATCAAGCCATATGGTATTTTTGTCACCACTCCGAATATTTCATCATCAGAAGCAGAAATCCAAATTCAAACAACTTTGAAAAATGAAGAATCAAACGAAGCTAAATTCCAAATTGTCCATCAAATTAAAGATGCGGCCGGCAAAGAAATCATCGCTTGTTCATCTGGGGAGACCATTGCTGCAAATGGGGAACAAGAATTTTCTCATTCTATCTTGCTAGAACAGCCGAATCTCTGGTCACCTGAAAATCCGTATTTATACCGTGTGGAAACGATGGTGATAAAAAATGGTGAAGTGATCGATTTTGAAACGACTCCACTTGGTGTTCGATATTTTTATTTCGATGTAAATTCAGGATTTTATCTTAATGGACAGAACATGAAAATGAAAGGTGTATGTCTCCATCATGATGCAGGGTGTCTCGGAGCAGCTGTTCCTGAAAAGGTCTGGCGTCGACGGTTGCAGTTATTAAAAGAAGCTGGTGTAAATGCAATTAGAATGAGCCATAATCCACCTGCACCTGAGTTACTAGATATGTGTGATTCGTATGGGTTTTTAGTCCAAGATGAAGCATTTGATGAGTGGGAATATCCAAAGAACAAGTGGGTAGAGGGTTGGAATAAAGGCAAACCATCACTTGACGGATACGCATCCGAGTTTCCGGAATGGGCAGAGATTGATTTGAGGGATATGATTTTAAGAGACCGGAACCATCCGTCGATTGTTTTCTGGAGTATTGGGAATGAAATTGATTACCCAAATGATCCTTATTCACATCCAGTCCTCGAAGAACGTTATTACGCGGACAAACCGGAAGCAAAGGGAATGGGGGAGATTGCGAAAAGGCTGGCAAAGGTTGTAAAGCAATATGATCCTTCGCGACCTGTGACAGCAGCTCTCGCAAGTGTGATAATGTCAAATGAAACGGAATTTCCAGATGTACTTGACGTGGTTGGATATAACTATCAAGAGTTTCTTTATCCTGAAGACCATGAAAAATACCCTAATCGGGTAATTTATGGAAGTGAAAACGGAAGGCATCATGAGGCATGGCTGGCAGTAGAACAGAATGACTTTATATCAGGACAATTTATTTGGACAGGGATTGACTATTTGGGAGAAGCCCGTGGCTGGCCGCTTCGTCATGCTACACCAGGATTGCTCGATCTTGCTGGCTTCAAAAAGCCTTTATACTTTTTTAAACAAAGTGAATGGTCCGAAAAGGATATGGTCCATGTAGGTTTAACTTCTATTAAGGAAGAAAATCCAGGTCAAATTTATTGGGACCATGAAGTAGTCTGCCACTGGAAAGGGAATAAAGGAGAAACGGTTAGGGTGGCTTGTTGTACCAATTGTCCTGAAGTGGACTTATTATTAAATGGTGTCTCTGTTGGCTTGAAAAAACGAGAGGACTTCCCAAATGGAACAATTTATTGGGACATCCCATATGAAAAGGGTACGTTAAAGGCAGTAGGTAAAAGAAACGGAAACATTTGTTGTACACATGAATTAAAGTCTGCTGGTGAGCCAACTAAGCTACAGTTACTCGCGGATACGATCATTCTTAAAGCTGATAAACAGGATGTCGCACATGTTGAAGTAAATATCCTTGATCAAGACGAAACCCTAGTCTATGACGCCGATAATCAAATAAATTGCGAGATTGAGGGACCTGGTGAAATGATCGGAATGGAATGCAGTAACCCTGCCAGCCATCAGGACTATAAAGCAAATTATAGAAATGCCTATCATGGGAAAGTACTGATTTATGTGAAATCGACTGATCAACCGGGGACGATTACATTAAAAACTTCTTCTGTTGGTTTGGAAAGTTCAACTGTTGTAATTAAGGTTGAGTAAAGCCACAACAGTTGTGATGAATTTAAAATAGGTAGGAGATGCTAGCATGCCATATAATAATGCCTCTGACACATCGCATCCTAAGAAGGGGCACCGACTTATTAATATTCCTGCACACGACCCGTTCATCTTGTCGCATAACGAAACAAACACTTACTATTTATATACAACTGGAATTCCTGAATTAACAGATTTAGCGAGAAATGGTGTACTAGTTTATAAAAGTAAAGATTTACAAGATTGGGAGGGACCTTATGTCGTTTTCGAGGTTCCTGATGGAACTTGGGCCCATCCACAGCATGGTACATGGGCACCAGAGGTTCACCAGTACCATGATAAATATTATTTATTCGTTACTCTTCATAATAGAGATACGAAGCTAGCAGAATCACCGGAAGTTTGGAACACCAATCATCTTCGTGGCACAAGCATTGCTGTATCTGATTCGCCAGAGGGACCATTTGAATTACTAAAAACGGATGGGCCGGTGCCGCCTAGAAACTACATGACATTAGACGGAACCTTGTATGTGGATGAGGATGGAAAGCCATGGATGGTTTATTGTCATGAATGGATCCAGGTCATCGATGGTACGTTTGAGGCCATTCTACTAAAGGATGATTTATCTGCAGCAGATGGGGAACCGCAACATCTTTTTAAAGCTTCAGATGCCCCATGGATTAATGCTGAACGAAAGCCTAATGTTAAGCCTTCGGTTTATGTATCGGATGGGTGTCAATTATACCGGACAAAAGGTGGTCACCTTGTGATGCTGTGGTCAAGCTATAACAATGAGGGGTATGTCCAAACGATGGCTAGATCTAGCTCTGGTGAGCTAGAAGGGCCATGGGAACAACTGAATCCGTTAGTTGTTGGTGATAGTGGACACGGGATGCTGTTCAAAACATTTGAAGGGGAATGGATGCTTATTCTCCATCATCCATTCAGTACACCTGAATCTCGAGCAAAGATTTATGAAGTAGAGGAAACGGAAGATAGCTTTAGGGTTATTAAAGCTAGAGTGGATCTTCATAATTAAATAGAACACAGCAAATAAAAATTCCTCTCAGTTTGAGAGGAATTTTATTTGGTTGCTGGCTATCACCAAGTTGGAGAACGTTATCAGCAAATTGGGCTGCTATCCGCAAGTTGGTGGAGCCATCCACAAGTTAGCTGCTGCTATCCGCAAATTAGGGCTTGTCAACCACAAGTAACCTAGCTTTCTATCATATTTTTTTCAACTGAAGCATTTTGTTCTAATTGAACAATCCTTGTAAATACCTTATAGTAGGCAAAGAATCCGAGAAAAGAGATAACCGCGCCGCTGAAAAATGGCAATAGAAAGGTTATTTTCATCAAACTAATATACAAAATGACAATACTGATAATGGCAATCCCAAACGAAAGGATGGGGCTAGCAATCGATAAAATGAACACATTCTTTAATGCTTGTCCGAGTTTTGTTTCGGTATGAACGGTATGCGCAAAAAAGAAAAGAGTGATGATGAAAAGCCAAACCATTAGGAATAAGAATAGATAACTGCCTAGGAAAATGCGGGAATGAAAATAATAATAGTCAACGCCAACAATGGCCCAAAGAAAAGTTAGAATCAATCCCCCGACGAGGCTCCTCTTATAATTTTCCTTATAGTATTTCCAAAAGAATCGAATAATTGGCACTTCTTCTTTCATAATCCATTTCCTGACAATGCCAAACATTGCCGTAGTTGCAGGAAATAAAATAAATGGTGCCAGCACGGCAATGGTCATAATTAACATGGATATTTGCGACATCTCTTTAACAGTAAATAAAGATAATACTAGGTAAGCAATCGGGAAGTTAAACAAAACCCATAACAGATTGGTGCCGGCAAGCTTTGTAATCCACTCAAAAACGGGATTTAAACGTTCTAAAATATTGTTCATTTTTATCAACTCCAGACCATTCTTGTTGAGAGGTAAGCAGGTAATTAACACCTATGTAAACTCTTTCATTATAACATAAATTAAAGTCGAAAAGTGTACCTTGATGAAACAAACGAGGTATTTTTTACAAGAATTACAAAGTTAAAGAGCCTTTTATGGATCATAAAAAGGCTCTTTATACTAATTTTGATATAGATAGTAATCCTGAGAATGGTAACTTCTAAATCCACATGATTCATAGAGCTTTAGGGCATGCGCATTTTTCGCCTCGACCTCGAGGAAAATAGACAAGCCTTTTTGATCTTCCAGCTTGACAACCCTTGATAGAGCCTTTCTGCCAATTCCTTTTCCCTGTAGTTCAGGAAATACCGCAAACCCATAAATCCAAGCTTCACCATCTGATTCAGCTACGCGCATTTTTCCGGCAGCTTGCCCGTGTGCTTCAATGATGAAATTTTCCTCAAAGTGGTTTTCTCTGAGTTTCAGATTAAACTCCCGTGATTCTTCCTCCGCAAATCCAAAGGCCAAGACTTCAAGCTGTACTTCAGTTTCAAAATCCTCCGTTGTGGTAGAAGGTCTTAGGGTAACAGCAGGGTCCTCGATTAAATTTGTTTTCTGCCATTTCATTTGATATTCGGCTACTGAAAAGGTACAAGGAAGATTCTTTAAAAACTCCTTTGCCGATAAGGAATCAGTAGGGGCATTTAATAGAATTGTCTGGATGTTTCGTTTCTTTGTTTCCTCAAGACCCATTTCTAGCAATTTAGAAAAAATACCTCTTCTGCGGTAATCTGGGTGAACCATCCCGCAAAGCTCTACTTTATTGCCAAACCCATAGCTGCCAAGAAAACCGACAAGTTTACCTTCCTCATAATGAAAGAAGTCCTCCTTTTTCATTCCGTTTCTATTTTCTAGCATGTCAAAATTAAGTTTTAGCTGGAATCCGCCGTCTTGCTCACACACCTCTTGAAGTGCTTTTATAGAAGCTAATTCGTCTTTTGTTAACATGTTATCACCTCTATTCGTAATCCTCTCATTCTATTCTTTTCTTAATTCCTTTTTTCCTTCTTTGGTTGTCAAATAACGTAAATGTATCTTTTTTCATTTTTTCTGAAAGAACGCCTTAATTTCTTTTATTAAGGCTGTTTTCGTAAACTTTGTTATTTTTTATAGAATTTAAGAACTATGTTAATATAGGATAAATAAATGTATTTTTTTACAATTAATTAAATATTTGGATGTGTTAAATTAAAAAATCATAACTAATACAGGGATGAATACGTCAATAGTAACTGACAAAAGGTTGTAAAGATAGGAAAGGGGGAAACGCATTTATGATCCCAACAAAAGTTGATTCCATTTCAACCACTACGATAAGAGAAAAAGGCTTGGAATCCATCGTCGATTGGTTCGATCAGCATGAAAAATCGTTCTATACACTAGGTTGGTCCTATCTTATGAATCAGCAGCAAATAGAAGAGCTTTTTTATCAGTCTATTAAAAAGGTCCAAAAGGAGTTGCCACGATATAAAAAAGAAACATCAGTCGAAACGTGGGTTACCTCCATATTTATATCTATCTGCCGGGAGCTTTCTCATAATAGAAAATTACCAGATTCAGAGGAAAATCAACCACGTCAGGATTTATTTAAAGCACTTGATCGATTGAAACCGTCCGAGAAAGAAGCAATTCTCCTTACATATGTAAAAGGACTCTCTAAGGAGGAGGTTGCACTTCTTCTCCAAGTTCCAGTGATAAAGGTTAAAGAGCTCTTGTTTTCCGGTATTCAGTCAATTAGAAAAGAACTTGGATATGGATCAACCTTTAATGGCTGTAAGGAGTATCATAAGGATTACATCGATTACTTAGAAAGAACCCTAGATCGGTCGAAAAAGATTGATTTAGAGATCCATATTTATCATTGTCGAGAATGTCAGGAGGATTTGGCAACCTTTCAAGATGTCATGTTAACCATGTTAGATCTTACTGAAACATTTCAAGATTTACATGTGCCATCTGGTTTAATGGAGAACGTCAAAGCTAAGCTGGCAGAAGAGGAAAAGCAAAGGAAACAGAAGAATAAGAAACGTAAAAGGAAGGGACTTATTTTTGCAAGCTTATTCGCATTATTAATGGGTATAGGTTATTTTACGGGGGTGTTTACCAACCTCTACTATTCGTGGAAAGAAGAAGATCAGCAATTAAGTGCCTTTCTTCAACAGGGTCTGGGTGAAAGGCTGAACTTGGAAGCAGAAAGCAATGGGGTGAAAATTAAAATCAGGGGTGCGATTTCTGATGATGTTCAGACGATTGTTTTTTATGAAATAGAGGATACAAATAAAGACAATCAATATGTGATAAATTATGATAATGGGGTTAATGTGGAGAACGAATATGACATCATGAGCAGAGAAGCATATCAAAGGTACGATCCTCCAAATCTTGAATCGGATGTAAACACACAGGAAAAGAATGTGTATCGAGGAAAGATTAGTTTACTGCCACTCTCCAAGGATAACGGGACAATTAAACTGCAGATCACTAAGATTCAGAAGTTGGATCGTAATTCCACTGATCGGAATGGTTATTGGGCTGATGAGAAATTGGAAACTGAAACGGGGGAGTGGAACTTTGAGATTCCTGTTACAAAACAACCCTCCGTCGAATATGCATTGGATGAAAAAACAGAAGTCGAGGGAATCCCGGTTCGATTTGATAAACTAACCATTGCTCCAACAACTACGATTTTGCAATATAGTATTAATAGTGATCAGTCAAAAAAACGGATAGAAACTCTCAATATTGACTATCTAGAAGTGAACAATAAGAAAGCGAAACCTAATTTTGACGGCGGCTCTTATTCAGATATACCACAAAATATGAATTGGACTACTATTCAAACAAACTTTGATCCGCTTTTGGGAGAAAAGCCAAAAGAGGTTAACGTTAAACTGGGTTCTATTTATTTAAGTTTTGAAGACCAAAAAAACATTGAACTGGATGCTTCTCAGAAATATCCTCAAACCTTTGAATATGCAGGCAGTACAATCTCCATTGACAAGGTGGAAGTTGGACAGCCGACCAATGTTGTCATAAGCAATCATGAAATTGAGAATCGCGCATATGAGTCGCTTCAATTTCGTATTGTGGATGAGAGTGAAAAGGAAGCTAGTTCAATCGAGATGAATACCGATGGAGTGCTAGTTGATAAAAACGGAGTGGAATACGATAACGATACGCCTGTCCCATACGAAGAAATCAAGCAGCCTCGTTATTTCTTTACCGTTCTAAATATGAAGTTAGACAATGACAGCACTGGAGAAAAAGTGATTCCTAAAAGGCTCGAGATTTTTGGATATAATAAAACAAAATATTTGGAAGACGTTGTGAAGATTTCGTTGGAATAAATATTTCAGTTATTCATGACATAGGGACAGGCTAGTCCAATTAAATTGGTAGACAAGGAACCTGTCCTTTTTCCTAAATGTAGTCGGATGACTCCTCACGAACTTTCAATTGTTTTATAATTAATAGTAAACATTTCTTTTAGTAATTCTTCAAATACATTATCAATAAACGACTCATTTCCAGCCTCAAGCCAATAATCAGGAATAATACGATAAAAGCAATTGCCGCTTTTTAAATAACTGTAAATAATTTGCGCCACATCAAGTTCATCTTTACTGACTACAATGGAAGAGCAGGGATGGGCCTTTTTAAAATAGGTTAATAGGTTATTCATTATGTTCCCTTGCTTTTGGTGGCTATTTAGTTTTTCTCGATATAAAATTTTGTTCCCCTTAATAAGAAAAAGTTTGTACGTAGACTCAGTTATGGATTCAACGACGACAATTTTTTGATTTGCCTCTGTGAACTCGATGACCTGTTCCTTATCGAGGAGGGCATTGATCGTTTCAAGGATGTTCCGATATTTCGCCGCCAGTTCAAACTGGAATTGTTCGGATGCAGCTAACATCCCCTGCTCAATTTCCTCCAGTATTTCTGTGTCCGTCCTATTCAACAATGCAATGATTTTGTCTAATATTCGATTATATTGTTCTAAAGCGGAACCTCCAAGACACATTCCAATACACAATCCTAAAGTGTAATTTAAACACGGTCCATGTTTCATGGATGGGTTGCTGCAGCAAATTTTAAAAGCTTCTTTTATTCCAACGATAGCTCTTTCGACGGTGTGCTTGTTTATATATGGTCCGAAATATAGATTCCCGTCATTTTTAACCAAGGAGTGGGCCATTTCCAAGACCCGCTTTTCTTCAACTATTTTTATAACGAGATAAGTATAGGATCGGGGACTTTTCATTTTTTTGTTAAAATGAGGCTTTAATTCCTTGATTAGTTTACATTCGAGCAGAAAAGCTTCGAACTCCGTGTCCGTAAGAACATAGTCAAAATCGTCAAGGTTAGCCACCATCTTTTTAATTTTTTGAGGATGGGCTTTTGATTGTTGAAAATATGACTTTACTCGCCTCTTTAGGTTTTTGGCCTTACCCACATAAATGATATGGCCATGGGAGTCCTTCATCAAATATACACCAGGAGTAAGCGGCAGAGACGTTACCTTTTCTTTTAGTTTCATAGTGTGTTCACTCACCAAATAATAATAGATAGTTTTATTTTAGCACATGAAGGGATTATCTAGGAGAGTGCTTATATAGATAAACAAGCAGAATTAACATCACAATGTCTAAACGGGCTTGAAAAGCAAATGGAAGGAAACCGGTGTGCAACAAGGGAAACTTTGTTAATAGAAGGGCTACGACCATGATGCCAATTAGAGGTACGACCGCATTTTTAACAGATTTATTGATTAATATTAAAATCCCGCAAACCATTTCTAGGAAAATGACTAGCTTTAACATTTGCTGAGGATAGGGCAGTCCTAATCCAAGAAAATGGTTCGCTAATTTAGAACTCATTAATTTCATAAGTGCAGAGGTTATAAAAACATAGGCCACTGCATATCTGATTAAGTTATTTGCTGTTAAATACGTTTTCATGAAAAATCCCCCTTTGTACATCTTTATGTATGATGAGGGACTGACCATTACAAAAACACCAAAGAAAATTAGGAGTGCAAAGGCAGAAAAATAAAAAACCACTTGGCGTGGTTTTTTAATCGCGCAATGATCCTGCCTCCCGGGAAGTAATTGCACCTTGTCCTTGGCTTACATCTTTTTGAATTTCTTGTTTTACTTTTTGTGCATCAGTTCCAGCAAATTCTGGATTCATAATCGAACCGGAGCCCAAATTCTCTTTAGCTTGTTGATCCTGTTGCATACTAGACCTCCTCGAATTTTGTTTACAATCTTATTATTAGAACCAATAAATAGGGAAAAATAATAACAACTTATTTTTAGGTTGATTTTATTCTTCCTCATTTCTAGATATGTTCTCCTGTTTTAGCTTCAAATATAGCTATATTTTTCTTTCCTTCCTGATTGTTGAAAAGCTTTACCATCTAGGCAGACTTAGGGTGAATGTTATTGGAGTTATGGATGGATCCGAATGGAGGGAGGAAGACTTGATGAGGAATAAGTTAAAAGCGTATCTGATTGCCATAATAATTATACTTGCTTTATTTATAGCTGGAAAGTTTGCACTGGATGCAATTTTTGGGGATATGTGCGGTAACGACATTAAACAAAAAATCCATTCTCCAAATGGTGAAAATATAGCATATCTTTTCGAAAGAAATTGTGGAGCTACGACGGGACTTTCTCGCCAATTATCCATTTTAAATAAGGATGAAAAGTTCCAAAATGAATCAGGAAACACATTTAGGTCGGATAAAGAATTTTCGATTGAATGGCTAAACGACAAGAACCTGAAAGTGATTTATGATAAATCCTCTGAAACCTACAAAATGGATAAAGAAGTGAATGGAGTTAAGATCCTTTATGTAGACAAAAAGGCGATGGAAAAATGAGCTATTTAGGGAGATTAAGGAAGGTCTGAGAGAGCCTAGAGTTTTATTGAAGATATGCTAGACGCTAAAGTTAAAGTTGAAAAATACATAATGGGCCTATCTTATGATAAATTCATAGAAAATGATTTAGTTTTTGCTGCAGTTATAAAGAATATTTCGTTAGTATAGACGTGGCAAGTTAGTAAGGAATGTGTTAATATGAAATTCCTTGGCAGGGGCATCAAAAATATATGGAGGAAGCAGGGGGACATGGTCCAAATTCCCTGCTTCTTTTTATATTCTAAACTAAAGACCGAAAGTAAATGGTCTTTTCTTTTTCTTCACATACGGAACATTGGTTCTTGTATGTGAAGAATGAGGTGATCTGATTGTATAGTGAAAGAAATACCAAGGGTTAATATGAAAATTCCTAATACATAAAAAACATCTTTCACTTTACTCGACCTTTTTGTCTTTTTTTGTTGCAAGTGCAACAAAATTAGGTTGAATTTAATTTACATCCTTTTTTTATTGCATTTGCAACAAAATATGTACAAAGGAGTTAATTATGAAGGAAATTCTTCGTGAAATTGGAATGATAGCAAGGGCATTAGATTCTATAAGTATTATAGAGTTTAAAGAATATGACCTTACAAAAGGGCAGTATTTGTACCTGGCGCGAATATGTGAAAACCCAGGAATCATTCAAGAAAATGTTAAAAGTAGACCGAACAACAGCAGCTCGTGCTATAAAAAAGCTTGAAATGAATGGTTTTATTGAAAAGAAAGACGATCAACATAACAAAATAATAAAAAAAACTCTTTCCAACAGAGAAAGGGAAAAATGTTTATCCTTTTATAAGACGAGAAAATGATTATTCCAATATTGTCGCATTAGCCGGTTTTTCCGAAACAGAGATAGAAACCATTTTTAATCTTCTTGCAAAGAGTTAGAAAAATATTGAAATAGACTGGGAATTTGTAAAAAAGGGAAACAAGAGAAATTATTGATTGTATAAAGGAGCGACATATTTAAATGACTATAAATATAAAACAGTGTAACCTTGAGGATTTACGCAAACTTCAAGAGATTAGTTATGAAACATTTAATGAGACATTTAAGGGTCAGAATTCACCCTAAAATTTTAGCTGGAATAATTGGCATTCCAGTGGCATGTTTGTGTCTATGTCGTGGAAGCGAATTTTCTTCACTCCTGCATTTTGGATGAAACTATTGAAATTGCGGCGAAGATTGCTTCGATTAATTGGTGTACCTATTTCAGTTGCATTCACGAGATTCAATTTTTTATAGAAACTACCCGCCTGTAGTTTCAGTTTTGTCTGCTTAAGCATGTGCTTTCTCAACTCCCACAGCAACTCATTACGATTTTCAATTCTTGCATCCTTTACTACATAAAGAATCTCATTTCTCCTTATCTTGTATTCCGAGAGATAAAATAATCAGTCAGAAAACCATCCTTCCCGGTTTAGGATGGTTTTAATCATATCGTTCCTGGCTAGCAGCGCATTTTTCTGCCTAGTTCTTTTTAGGTCGCAGATCTCAGAAATGTACGCGCCGGAGGTTGTCCCTGGACCCCCAAAAAAACCTCTAAAAATAAACTTTTCAGTAGTAACATTGACACATTTTAATTGTAGACTTGTCCAATCACATTAAATTTTTAAGCATATTATTTTAACGTATAGAATGGGGGTGAAAACAACGTAGTAAAAGCAAAAAGTGTTCAAAGTGTTGGCACAAGGATTGCAAATGTAAAATTAAACAAGATGTTAAAGTGAATGTAAATATACCAGGAGGAGTAGCAGGTCCTCAGGGAGCAGCAGGTGCTGGCGCTATTATTCCTTTTGCTTCAGGAAGTCCAGTTGTATTAACGACGGTTTTAGGTGGTTTGACCAATACAGGTGCTCTTCTGGGCTTTGGAAGTTCTATAGACAGCGTTAACGTCACTGGATTAACATTAAATCTAGGTGCCGGAGGGGTGCTTGATTACGCATTTGTAGTTCCTCGGGCTGGAACAGTTACATCTATTGGTGCTTTCTTTAGTACTACAGCAGATGTTACCCTACTTGCACCAGTAACTATTAGTGCACAATTATATCTAGCGTCACCAGGAAGTAGCAGCTTTAGTCCTGTAGGTACTCCAGTATTATTAAATCCACCTTTAGGTCCTGTAATTTCAGTTGGTCAAAATCGAAATAATGTTGCTGCACAAGTAATATCAGTAAGCCCTGGAGATAAATTATTAATGGTTTTCTCTATAAATACAGCGGGTCTCGATATTGCCTCTGTAGTCACAGGTTTTGCAAGTGCTGGTATTACAATTGATTAATTTAATTCAAGGGGGGCTAAACCTTTTCAGGGTAAGCCCTTTTTATTTGTTTTACAAAAGAGATGGACATGTTGGTATTTACATGGAGAATATAGGGAAAAGTCAAGTTCAAGAATTTTATAGATAAAGGCAAACCATACCGTAAGAGTTTTAAAGTGTCTCATACTGTTAGAAAAATATTTACAAACTATTAGCTGGTTTAGTTAAATAAGAAATTCACTAAAAATGGCAGCTGGGTTCTCAGCTTTTTTTACCACTATTAGTGAATAAGATATCGAAAAAAGAGCTCCCGCAGCAACTCATTACGATCTTCAAATCTTGAATCCTTTACTAAATAAAGAATATCATCACTCCTTATTTTGTATTCCGAGAGAACAATAATCAATCAAAAACCATCCTTCTCGATTTAGGATGGTTTTAATCATATCGTTCCCGGCTAGCAGCGCATTTTTCTGCTAGTTCCGTTTAGGTCGCAGACCTAAGCAACGTACGCGCCGAGGATTGATCCTGGCTCTCCAAAAACCTCTAAAAATGTATACTTGTCCAATCACATTAAATCTTTAAACATATTATTTTAATATATAGAATGGGGGTGGAAATAACGTGAGTAAAAGCAAAAAGTGTTCAAAGTGTTGGCACAAAGATTGCAGATGTAAAGAAGAAAAGTGTTCAAAGTGTTGGCACAAAGATTGCAGATGTAAAGAAGAAAAGTGTTCAAAGTGTGGGCACAAAGATTGCAGATGTAAAGAAGAAAAGTGTTCAAAGTGTGGGCACAAAAATTGCAGATGTAAAGAAGAAAAGTGTTCAAAGTGTTGGCACAAAGATTGCAGATGTAAAGAAGAAAAGTGTTCAAAGTGTTGGCACAAAAATTGCAAATGTAAAGAAGAAAAGTGTTCAAAGTGTGGGCACAAAAATTGCAGATGTAAAGAAGAAAAGTGTTCAAAGTGTGGGCACAAAAATTGCAGATGTAAAGAAGAAAAGTGTTCAAAGTGTTGGCACAAAAATTGTAGATGTAAAAAAGAAAAGTGTTCAAAGTGTTGGAAAAAAGATTGCAGATGTAAAGAAGAAAAGTGTTCAAAGTGTTGGCACAAAAATTGTAGATGTAAAAAAGAAAAGTGTTCAAAGTGTTGGCAAAAAGATTGCAGATGTAAAGAAGAAAGGTGTTCAAAGTGTGGGCACAAAAATTGCAAATGTAAAGAAGAAAAGTGTTCAAAATGTGGGCACAAGGATTGCAAATGTAAAATAGTACAAAAGGTTAAAGTGAATGTAAATATACCAGGAGGAGTAGCAGGTCCTCAGGGAGCAGCAGGTCCTCAGGGAGCAGCAGGTCCTCAGGGAGCAGCAGGTCCTCAGGGAGCAGCAGGTCCTCAAGGAACAGCAGGTCCTCAAGGATCAGCAGGCCCTCAGGGAGCAACAGGGGCAACAGGTCCTCAAGGATCAGCAGGCCCTCAAGGAGCAACAGGAGCAACAGGTCCTCAAGGAGCAGCAGGCCCTCAAGGAGCAACAGGAGCAGCAGGTGGATTATCACAATACGGTTATATTTACAATCGCGGTGCTCAAGTTGTGCCTATAGAGGCTAATGTCAATTTTGATTCAAATGGAATAATTACACCTGGAATTACGCATGCCCCTGGAACCTCTCAAATTTTAGTTACCACTCCGGGAGACTACGAGGTTACTTTCTCCGTGTCAGGTGTAGAACCAAACCAATTCTCACTATTTTTAAATGGTGCACCTGTTGCAGGAACCGTCTATGGTTCAGGGGCCGGAACTCAGCAAAACAATGGTCAGGCTATAATCGCCATATCAGCTGGAGATGTTCTAACCCTTCGAAATCATAGTTCTTCTGCAGCAGTTACCCTTCAGACTTTAGCTGGAGGCACACAAACAAACGTAAATGCTTCTATTGTCATTAAAAAATTAAATTAGTTTTGAACGGATATGGAACTCTCACAAATTAAAGTGAAGTTGTAAAGTTGTTTCCAAGCTTTCTATCTAGCAGTCTAGGTGGATAGATGGAAAACATATGTCGGAAAGTTCACAGGGCTCTAACGCTCAATTCAACAATCTACAGATACGAACAATGGGGGAGCCCTATGACTAATGAACTTTTAGAATTAATAACGTAATAATTATTAAATCTCTTGCATAGGGAGGTTTTTTTATTTTCGAATATGTTGTGCAAAATCCTTATTTCAATTTTTATACCAAGAGTACGGAATTATTGCCACGCTGTTCTATTAAGATTTCACAATTGAAATAATTCTTTCTTTTTCACTTTGTGTATTGATTTCCTTAATAACATTTCTCCCTTTTATCGAGGAAACTCAAAACATTAAAATTGCTTGTATTGAAGAAATGGCCTATTAAAAGGGTTATATCTCAGGAGGAAATTTATATAATTTAGCAAAGCCTTTAATGAAAAATGAATACGGAAAATATTTAATCGAGGCAGCTGACCAAAATATTTGCCAACGCTTTTGTAATAGACTTTAACTGATGAAAAATTCAATTGATCCTCTAAATAATCGAGTCGCAGCTCGCTCGTGACCCTCGAAATCATTGGTGACCAAAGACTTCTTCATTCTTTGCACAACGATGGAGCGATGAAACAACCCTTCTGTTTAAATAACAGCCTCCGGTGATCGTGTTATAGTACAAAGTCATCATGAACGTCTGGGTTTGTCTTTGAGATAGCACGGAGTAATATTTTCCACTTTCTCATATTTATAAATCGATATTGGTATTTTTGAAAGGGGATTGACATGTCATCGAATCATACTCCACTATTGACAACTCATCTATTTGTTTCCAAGAAGTATTCAATGGATGGATTGGAAGAATTGATAATAAGATTGGCAGAAAGCTGCATTACAGTGAAGTTGTACGAACCTGATGATGCATTACTGGATATTCATCCTAAAAATCCTCGTATCTATATTTCATTAGGAACGGAGTGGGAAGAATTTAGAACACTTAATGCCTTACCTTTACAAGAGAGAAAACGTTGGTTACATTTCAATTCTCCATCAGAAATCCAACCATCCAATCTATTTTATTGCTGGCTCAAATCGACCGATCCTCTCCCTGAAAATAAAACCATACCTTCGACTCGATTTTCTTCAGATACTCCCTTAGTGTCCGTGTTCACAGCTAGCTACAAGTCCAAAGAAAAAA
Source organism: Bacillus sp. OTU2372 (assembly GCF_038440275.1). Classification (NCBI taxonomy): domain Bacteria; kingdom Bacillati; phylum Bacillota; class Bacilli; order Caryophanales; family Bacillaceae; genus Bacillus; species Bacillus sp. OTU2372. The sequence goes on along the minus strand of NZ_JASATK010000016.1, from coordinate 70,331 downwards.
TTCAGCGACCTTATCGCTCTCTATTGAATCAAACGTACTCCAATTGGGAATGGGTGATTGTAGATGACTCCGGTGATGAGGATGAGACATACAACCATGACTTACTTCCTTTAGACGATCCCCGTGTGAGGAGGTATCGCCAAGATTCCCGCAATGGCTACATAGGGGCAATCAAACGGTATGCGGCAGGTCTATGTACAGGGGAAATATTAGTAGAAGTAGATCATGATGATGAGCTAACTCCTAACTGTCTAAAGAAAATCGTCGATACATTTCAACAACACCCGGAATGTGGCTTTGCTTATGGGGATTGTGCAGAGGTTTACGCAGGAAGCCACGATGCTCATTGGTATGGTTGGGATTGTGGTTTTGGATACATTATGCACTATCGAGTCTGGGTTCACGAAATGAATCGATGGCAAAATGTTCAAAAACACACTACAATCAATGGGAATACCATTCGTCATTTGGTCGGTTTACCGAATCATCCTCGTGCGTGGACGAGGGATTGTTACCATCTGATTGGAGGCCACCGAGAAGAAATATTGGTTGCAGACGATTACGACATGCTAGTTCGGACATTTCTTTGTACTAAGTATGTAGCGATACCCGATTTACTCTATATCCAATATCGGAATGAAAATGGAGATAACTCTACTTTTACTAGGAATCAGCAGATTCAGATCCTCGTAAAAGAACTAAACAGTTATTATCGTGAGAGAATCTATACTAGAGTGAAAGAACTGGGTTTACCCGAGAATGTGCCATATAGTCGTGTATGGGAAACAACTACAGATAATCCTGCACGGAAATCTGCTCATATCACTCATGAAGATTTATCCAGAGTTTCGATCCTGTTTCCTATTCCCCACTCCTGTCCTCCAAATGAGCATACCCAATTATTTAAGACTCTGCAAAAGGGTATAGAAACCAACTTCAAAGAGATCGAAGTAGTTGTTGTAGGTCGTGTTCCTGCAGAAATCGAGACCTTTGCTTCGACGGCGCCCATGGGAGCGATCCGATGGTGGCCTATGGAGCCAAATGATTCATTAGAAACGTGTATCCAATATGCCAAATTTTGCTCATCATGTACGGAGAAAGTGGTTGTGTTGCCTGAACCTCTACAAGAATGATAAGAATTAGAAAAGTATAGAGATAACAAGAACGTATACTGTTTGTTGTGGAAGAGACAGCTGAATTTAAGGAGCCTACATTATTTTCAGCCGTGTTAAAAACTTTGGTCACATAAATGGTCACGTACTTCAGATAATCAAAGGAAATAGCAAGTATTTTAAAATTAAATGGTGTCCAAAAACCTTACTATTATTAGGGTTTTGGACACCAAGGATTATTCGAGGAAACACTGCATTGAGAATTGACAGGGTTGAGGTCGGGGGTTCGAACCCCTCACAGGTGATTCATACAGAGCCTTGGTAACTATTGTGTTATCAAGGTTTTTTCTATATAACAGGAAATTTAATTTGAAGTAATACAGATGATTTGGTGTCAAACTCCATTATCTCATTAATTCTACCAATTCAACATTACCTCTTCTTGACTGCTTCATCTCAACTCCTTTTAGCCTGTTTTCTACTGAAATAGTATTTTTTCTAAAAAAAATTCCTTCTAAGGAGCCAGTTGTTTTAAAGGATCTTTTATTAAATCAAAAAGCTCTTTCTAAATTTATTGAAAAATTTTTTTTGCAGTCTAAGCGCAAAAATAAAAAACGTAGTGCCAATAAATTTTGCATATTATTTTCACCATTGTTTATAAATACGTGTTTTTAATATTGGCACAGTAATTGCATGTTTATAAGCGAAAAATATATTTTGGATAAATGTGCAAGATTATCCATTTTGAGAGGGGTGACAGGAAGAATTCTATGAATTTATAAGAAAACAAAACAAATGAATTGAAAAGATTTACAATCATCAAAGGGGGATTAACAATGAATACAGGTACGGATCGTGTAAAAAGAGGCATGGCTGAAATGCAAAAGGGCGGCGTCATAATGGATGTTGTGAATGCTGAGCAAGCAAAAATAGCAGAGGAAGCAGGAGCGGTAGCTGTAATGGCATTGGAGCGCGTACCTTCTGATATCCGTGCAGCTGGCGGAGTAGCAAGAATGGCAGATCCACGAATTACAGAGGAAGTTATGAAGGCAGTTTCCATTCCGGTTATGGCAAAAGCACGTATCGGACACATCGTTGAAGCCCGGGTGCTCGAAGCAATGGGCGTTGATTATATTGATGAGAGCGAAGTTTTAACACCGGCTGATGAAGAATACCATCTAAATAAAAAAGTTTACACTGTACCATTTGTTTGTGGCTGCCGTGATCTAGGAGAAGCAGCTCGCCGTATTGGTGAAGGTGCATCCATGCTTCGTACAAAAGGAGAGCCGGGAACTGGTAATATCGTAGAAGCAGTTCGTCATATCCGTAAGGTAAATGCACAAGTAAGTAAAGTCGTTTCAATGAGTGAAGATGAATTGATGACAGAGGCTAAGTTACTAGGAGCTCCATATGAACTTCTTGTTGAGATTAAACAGCTTGGACGCCTACCTGTAGTAAACTTTGCGGCTGGTGGAGTAGCAACACCTGCTGATGCTGCACTTATGATACAGTTAGGTGCTGATGGTGTATTTGTTGGTTCCGGAATCTTCAAATCTGATAACCCAGCAAAATTCGCTAGAGCTATCGTGGAAGCAACAACCCACTACCAGGATTATCACCTAATTGCAGAGATTTCAAAAAATCTTGGAATTGCAATGAAAGGTATTGAAATTTCAACTCTGTCTCCTGAAGCGCGTATGCAGGAACGTGGTTGGTAATAAATTTTTAATCTTTTTGGAAGGGTTTTTTCAAATAAGAGATAATAATTTATATATTATTATAGGATAAAAAAAATAGTCATAAGTTGTTTCTAGATATTGAAAGCGCTTTAACATATTTGAAAATTTAGAATATTATTATTGACATAGTTTTTTCTGACCCGTATACTCGTGTTAGAAATATGATCAGTTGGTTTTTGAAAGGAGGATTAGGGGCATGCAAACACTGGAAACAGTGATTGTTACAGGATATGCAAAGGCTCCACAGGGTACCTCCATGTATGAAATGTATAAGCATGCGGGAATTGTACTCGAAGTGGAACTGAAAGAGCATAAAATTATCGGCGCCGAATTTACATTCGTAACAGAACTAACGAAAAACTATTTTCAAAAACTACTGATTGGTTACTGTCTTCGAGACGGTGTTGAGCCGCTGATAGAACGAATTCAAAGCTTTTATTTTGCTCCATCCCAGCAAGCGATCATTGTGGCCCTTCAGGCGGCAGTTCAACGTTACTGGGATAACATCAAGCAACAGAATACATAACGTTTGGTTATAATAAAGTGGGAAGATGACCTCTTCCCATGGTCTTATTAAAACCGGGCAAACATGAACACTTTGTAAGGAATGTTCTTTAGAACGCATTCTTTATGGAGGATTTATGTTTTGTCCGGTTTTTTATTTTTCCAAACCGTTAAAACACACAAAAAGCCAAGAGGAGGAAGGGAAAAGGATGAGCAAGCTGATTACATGCGCTGAAGCTGTAAAAATGGTTAAAAGCGGCTCACGGATTATGGTAGGAGGATTTGGACTTGTAGGATGTCCGCTCAGTTTAATTGACGCTTTGGCTAAAGAAGACGTGAAAGACTTAGAGATTATTAGTAATAACCTTGGAGAGCCGGGGAGAGGTCTTGGAGTCTTAGTACGGCAAAAACAAGTGAAAAAGGCGATCGGTTCCTACTTTACCTCTAACCCTGAGGTCGTGAAAGCCTATCAGGATCAAGAATTGGAGGTGGAACTTCTTCCGCAGGGAACGATGTCTGAGGCTATCCGGGCAGGCGGTGCCGGAATCGGGGGGTTTTATACACCGGTCAGTGTCGGAACGAAAATCGCCGAAACCAAAGAAGTGAGAGCCCTTAACGGTAAAAAATATGTGTTCCAGGAGCCAATTAAAGCCGATTTTGCTTTCATAAAAGCGAAAAAAGCGGATCAATTAGGAAATCTCATTTACAACCAATCAGCAAGAAACTTTAATCCAATGATGGCAACAGCTGCAAATGTTGTGATTGCAGAGGTTGACGAGATGGTGGAGGCAGGGAGAATTTCTCCTGAAGAAATTGTGACCCCTCATTTATACGTGGATTATATCGTTGTAAAGGAAGGGAACTAGCATGAATCCAAAACAATTCATTGCTGCAAGGGCAGCAAAAGAATTAAAACCTGGCAATATCGTCAATTTGGGGATTGGGATTCCAACGCTGGTGGCTGATTATATTCCATCAGATATCAAAGTCTTTTTACATTCAGAAAACGGCATTCTTGGAGTAGGTCCTTCTCCAGATCTGGAGCATACGGACCCAAATCTAGTCAATGCAGGGAAACTACCCGTTTCGGTATTAGAAGGAGCATCCTTTTTTGATAGCGCTTCCTCCTTTGCGATGATTCGCGGAGGGCATGTAAGTGTCTCCATTCTTGGTGCACTGCAAATCGATGCCAATGGACGGATTGCTAATTGGGCCGTACCAGGAAAAAGTGTTCTGGGTGTTGGTGGGGCAATGGATTTATTGGAGGGCTCCAAGAAGGTGATTGTTACCACGAAGCATACAAATACCGAGGGGGGGCCAAAAATCGTCAAGGAATTAACCTATCCAATAACATCGGAACGAATAGTGGATTTAATTATTACTGATTTGGCGGTTTTTACTGTGAAGGCAGATGGACTTCATCTAATCGAGCTGTCCCCTGGGGTTTCCCTCAGGGAAGTGGAGCAGAAAACGGATGCACCTTTCCATATTCCTGAGTCATTCAAAAACAGCAAAGAGGTGACCGTGTAGTGGTTGTCATTGTAAATGCCTTTCGTACTGCCATCGGAAGCTTTGGCGGGTCACTGGTGAACACTCGTCCAGAAGAGCTGGTTTCCCTGATTATGAAAAATAACCTTTCCGCTTCCGGTTACGGTGCCAATATTGTCGATGAAGTCATCGTCGGGCAAACAAAGCAGAGTGCCCATGCTCCGAATATCGCAAGGGTCGCTGCACTATTGGCGCATTTTCCTGAATCTCTTCCTGCTTATACGGTCCATCGGCAGTGCGGCTCGGGAATGCAGGCGGTCATAAACGGAGCTATGTCGATTTTGGCGGGCCAGGCGAGCGTTGTGTTAGCAGGAGGAGTTGAAAGTATGTCACAAGCTCCTCATTATTCGGTTGGCAATCGATTCGGACCAAAGATGGGAGATATCACATTGTACGATTCCAATACGGAAAGTCAGCCAAGATCCCAGCCGGAGGAGATATACGGCCGCTTCACGATGGGGCAAACAGCAGAATGGCTAGTTGAAAAATATAACATTAGCCGCCAGGAACAAGACGAATTTGCTTATAAAAGCCAGCAGAAAGCGAAACGCGCCATTGAAATGGGTCGTTTTGAAGAAGAAATCATTCCTGTTCCGGTAAAGGAAGGAAAAACAGGGATCAGAAACTTTGCGACAGATGAGCACCCCAGATTAACGGAAATTGAAACACTTGGAACATTAAGGCCTGTGTTTCAAATGGATGGTTCGGTAACAGCCGGAAATTCATCCGGAAGAAATGATGGTGGCTCGATGCTGCTGTTGATGTCTGAAGCAAAGGCGAAACAACTCGGAGTTGTCCCGATGGCAAGGATTCGTTCCTTTGCTGCAGTGGGTGTATCGCCAAAAGAAATGGGAATCAGTCCTGTTCCGGCATCCCAAATGGCATTGAAAAAGGCGGGGCTCCGTATGGAAGATATCGATTTGATTGAATTAAATGAGGCATTCGCTGCGCAAAGTCTTGCCTGTTTACGAGAATGGGGCATAAAAGGAGACAACGTCAATGTAAATGGAGGGGCGATCGCCTTAGGGCATCCACTTGGATGCTCCGGTGCAAGGATCGTCACTACATTGTGTCATGAGCTTGAAAAACAAAAGCGGCAATTTGGCCTTGCAACGATTTGTGTCGCAGGGGGATTAGGAATGGCTATGGTGGTGGAAAGATGGATGGAATAAAAAAAGACTACGTGTTTCATCGTGATTTAAAAAAGAAATATCCGATTATTACCCACGGTGAAGGCTCCTATCTCTTCGATGAAAGCGGGAAAAAATATTTGGATGCCTGTTCGGGGGCAGTGGCAGCCAACCTGGGCCATGGAATAACGTCCATCGGAGAGGCCATGGCAGAACAAGCAAAAAAAGCAGCTTTCGTCCATACCATGCGTTTCGAGACAAAAGCGCTCCATCTGCTGGCCGAAACAATCGGAAAAATGGCGCCGGATCATTTAAATAAGGTGTATTTTACAACCGGCGGTTCCGAAGCAAATGAAAGTGCACTGAAGCTGGCAAGACAATATCATCGGGATGCCGGCAGACATCAAAAACATATTGTCATAGGTAGATGGCAGTCGTATCACGGTAACACAATTGGTTCTTTATCAGCAGGAGGGGACGTCAAACGCAGGCACGCCTACACCCCTAATCTTTTAAACTATGCCCATGTCTATTCTCCGTACTGCCATCGATGTCCGTATGATCGTCAAAAGGATGACTGTCTTTCGAAACAAAACTGGACGTGCGTTACGGATATTGAAAGATCGATTTTAGAGCTCGGGCCTGAGAACGTTTCGGCGTTTATAGCCGAACCGATTGTCGGAAGCCAGCAAGGAGCTGTTCCGCCGCCGCTCGGGTATTTTAAGAAAGTTCGGGAGCTGTGTGACCGTTATCAAATTCTTTTAATTATTGATGAAGTGATGACTGGATTCGGTCGTACCGGCACCAACTTTGCGACAGAACAGATAGGGATCGTTCCGGATATCATTACTTTTGGAAAAGGGGTATCAGCGGGATATGCCCCGCTTGCCGGAATGATTGTTCATGATCAGGTAATCGAAGGGATCATTGAAAACAGCGACGGGAAATTCATTCACGGTTACACATATAGCGGGCATCCCGTAGCGGTTGCAGCCGGTCTAGCCGCATTGGACGTATATAAGCAGGAATCGGTGCTCGAAAACGTCAAAAAACAAGGTCTTTACCTTTTCAACCGGCTTTTGGAGTTGAAGCAAAAACACGCTTTTATCTCTGATGTACGTGGTAGAGGGCTTTTAATGGGTATCGAGCTTGTGAAGGATCGTGAACAGGATCTATTGTTCGATCCAGCTGAAAAAGCGGCTGAAAGATTGAATGGAATTGCCATGGAGCTCGGTGCAGTTTTTTACCCCGGTTCCGGTTCGATTGACGGCACAAAGGGGGAACACCTTATCATTAGCCCTCCTTTAAATGTTACCAAAACAGAAATGGATGAGATTGTAAGAATTCTAGATGAATCATTCACCATATTCAAGCTTCAATTAAGAAAGGATGAACTCTATGAAATTACAAAATAAAACAGCAGAAATCCAAGAAAAAGCCAAAAAACATTTATCACCGGTTATGACAAGGGTGACCGAGCTTGTCATTGAAAAAGCGCATGGCGCGAAATTTTGGACGATGGACGGAAAGGAATATATCGATTTTGTTTCCGGAGTCGCTGTCAACGCTGTCGGGCATACGAATAAAAAAATGGTCGAGGCGATTCAAAAGCAGGCAGAAGCCTTGATACATCTGGGATTGAATTATGGTTATTATGAAACGGCGGCAAATTTGGCAGAAAAGCTTGCACACATCACTCCTGGAAATTTAGACACCGTCTTTTTCTCCAATTCTGGAGCTGAAGCAATTGATGGGGCTCTTAAACTGGCAAAAGCGGCAACAGGCAGACCAGCGATTATTGCTTTTGAAGGATCGTTTCATGGCCGAACATTAGGAGCTACAGCCATAACGGCCTCAAGCTCTAAATACCGCCGTTATTATGAACCGATTTTAGGCGAAGTGTATCATGCACCATATCCGTATCCCAGCCAGTTAAAAAACATTAGAGAAGAAGAAGTTGAAGAATATTGCTTGAATCAGCTTCAGAAATTGTTTGATTTACGCGTCGACCCTTCACGAGTAGCCGCAATCATCATTGAACCGGTAATGGGGGAAGGCGGCTATTATCCAGCACCGCCAAGCTTCTTGCGGGCGTTAAGAAAGATGACAGAGGAACATGGCATTTTGCTTATCTTTGATGAAGTACAAACAGGATTTGGCCGGACCGGCAAAATGTTCGCGGCAGAGCATGCGAATGTCACTCCTGATATTTTGGTACTGGCAAAAGCCCTTTCTGGCGGGATGCCTCTTGGTGCGATTGTGGCAAGCCGCGAGCTGCATGAAAAATGGCCGACGGCAGGCCACGGTTCGACATTTGGGGGGAATCCGGTTTCTTGTGCAGCGGCATTGGCAAACATCGAGGTTATTGAGGAAGAAAAGTTAGTCGAACGCAGTGCAAAACTAGGTGCGGAAATTGTGCGCAGGCTACAAAGCTCGATCGGTCATTTACCAGGTATTGTTGAAGTCCGTGGAGTCGGTATGATGATCGGCATTGAATTCGATTCGCAATCTGCTCCTTACTATGTACCTAAAATTAAATCAAAGGCACTGGAAAATGGTTTGCTTATTATGAATTGCGGCGTAAGCGGGCAAACAATCCGATTAATGCTGCCGCTTAATATTCAAGAAGATGTGCTGAACATAGGATTAACGATTTTAGAAGATGTGATCACTGAAAGCATTTCAGGAAACTAATTGTCATTTCCTCGAAATACCACAAAAGGAGGTCTAGCTTATGTCTAGCCAAATAAAAACAGATGTTCTTCAGGGAGATCTTTATATAAATGGAGAATGGGTAACTGCGCCCGATCAATCGTATTTTAATAGTTTAAATCCTGCAACAGGTGAACTTGTTGGCATTTGTGCGGCTGCTACAACAGAACAAGTGGATGATGCTGTCGAAATAGCGAATGCTGCCTATTTAAAATGGAAGAACACCCCCATTCCAGAACGAGCGGCATATTTAACGAAAGCAGCTCAATTGTTTGAAAAGCGAAAAGACGAACTTGCTCGTGTCATGACAATGGAGATGGGCAAAGTACTGTCTGAGTCTTTAGGTGAAGCAGGGGTCGTCATCGCAACTGCTCAGTACATGGCCGGTGAGGGACGACGCCTCTTTGGAGAAATAGTCCCTGCAGGTTTTCAGGACCGCAACGTAACAATGGTTCGTGAACCTCTTGGAGTTGTCGCGTGCATTACTCCTTGGAATTTCCCGGTTGCGCTTGCTTCCTACAAAATCTTTTCCGCCCTGATTGCTGGGAATACGGTCGTATGGAAGCCTGCCTCCGAGGTTGCCTTATCGGCAAAGATTTTTGTGGAAGTCTTGGATGAAGCTGGATTTCCTGCGGGGGTTGTTAACTTAATTACAGGTTCGGGAAGAATTGTGGGACAAAGACTTGCAGAGCATCCGGATGTGAAAGTCATTTCGTTTACGGGTTCAACTGAAGTCGGACAACAGCTGTGTGAAATGAGTAGTAAAACGTTAAAACGTATTTCATTGGAGCTCGGAGGAAAAAACGCCGTGATTGTCTTGAAGGATGCCGACTTGGGAAAAGCGGCAGACGGAATTGTAAAATCTGCGTTTACGACAACTGGCCAGCGCTGTACAGCAGCAAGCAGGGTAATCGTGGAGCGTCCGGTAAAGGAATTGCTTTTACAAAAAGTAGTGGAATTAACAAAGTCTATGAAAATAGGAAATGGACTTGAAGAAGGGATACAAGTGGGCCCACTCGTAAATGAAGATCAGCTTCATATAGTTGAACAATATGTGAAAAAAGCGATCGAAGAAGGCGGGAAAATTGTATCAGGCGGTCAGCGTGTCAATGAATTGGGAGGCTTTTATTATGAACCCACCATCATTGAAAATGTCAAATCGGAGGATACCATTGCACAGGAAGAAATATTTGGCCCTGTTCTTGCCATCATTGAAGTGGATTCATATGAGGAAGCCATAAGGGTAAATAACGGGACCATTTATGGGTTGTCGACTTCTATTTATACTCAAAGTTTACACTTTGCAAACCGTGCTGCCAAGGAAGCGGTAAGCGGACTTGTCTATATTAATAACGGCACATCCAATGCTGAGATGGGCGTGGCATTTGGAGGAATGAAAATGTCCGGAAACGGTCACCGTGAAGTATCCCATCATGTATTTGATGTCATGACAGAGTGGAAGTCGATTTATACAACTTATTAATTTTCAAAACGGACAGGGAAGTTCAGGGAGACTATATTAATAACTTCATATATCCGAGGGGGGAGAATATGAAAGAACATCGTATCGGTATCGCATTCTTTTACCATGAATCCCACAGTTTCAGCCCAATAAAGACTGAAATCGAACAGTTTCGCCATGAAGGCTACTTTATTGGCAATGAAATTTATGATGCCTATACGGGCACGAAAACGGAAGTGGGCGGGTTTTTGGATGTATTGGAACAAGAAAAGGATGTCGAAATTGTACCTCTAGTGTGTGCGGCTGCGATTCCCTCCGGGGTCGTATCAATCGAAGCGTACTCGATTATCGAAAAACAAATGCTCGAGTCGATCCAACAGACGGGAAGGCTGGACGGTTTATTGCTGGCATTGCATGGAGCAATGGTTGTGGAAGATCTCTTTGATCCGGAAGAGCATTTACTGGGTAAAATTCGGGAGTTTCTTGGTCCGCGGATCCCGATTTCTACAACACTAGATATGCATGCCAATTTAAGTGAAAAAATGATTCATTACACACCACTACATTTTGGCTTTAAAACCTATCCCCATGTTGATATGTATGACCAAGGCGTTCATGCAGCAAAGGCTTTAATGAAGCAATTAAAGGAAGGGGTAAATTATTATGCTTCATTTGAAAAATTGCCAATGATGCTCCCTTCTATCAATATGAGAACTTCAGAAGGGCCGATGCACAAAATGATCGAGTGGGCAAAACTTGCCGAACAGGAAGCAGGAATTGAGAATGTATCCGTATTTGGCGGCTTTCCTTATTCGGACATCCCCATGGTCGGTGCAAGTGTACTAGTTGTTTCGCTTGATCCGAAAAAAGGAGAAGAGACAGCCAAAAGGATGGCTTCCTTGTTCTGGAGTGTCAAAGAAGAATTTATCATCGATTTACCCAGTGTAAAGGAAGGGCTGGAATTAGCGCTATCTATTGAAGACAATCGTCCAGTCGTTCTGGCAGATATATCAGATAATCCTTTAAGCTGCGGGAGCGGCGATACAACGGAGCTTCTCCGGGAAATGGTGATGCTCGATATTCCGGACACATTGTTCGGAGGCATCTACGATCCCAAATCGATCGAGCTTTGTCGTAAAGCGGGAGTAGGAAAAAAGGTATGGTTGTCCCTTGGGGGGAAAGTGTCTCCTGAATTTGGGGAACCCGTTCAAGTGGAAGCAACGGTAATGGCTCTATCAGACGGAATATTTCAAAATACAGGCCCCTTCAATCAGCATTTAAAAGTTGATTTAAAGGGAGCGGCACACATCCGTGTTGGTCAGATGGATATCCTTCTGATTGGCAGGTCGATGTCAGCGAATGATCCTGCGATGTTTCGTCATATCGGGCTTGAACCATCTACGAAGAAAATTCTCGCGCTCAAGGCTAAAAATCATTTTCGTGCAGCATTTGAACCAATTGTAGGCCGGATCATTTATGTGGATGCGCCCGGTGTTGCTTCCAATTGTTTATCAACATTTACGTATCGTAATATTCCTAAGCCAATTTGGCCGCTGGATAATATCGAATATGAAGTGGAACGGAGGGGGAAAGAACGATGGAAACAATGAAAAAAAACTATTATATCGAAGTGCCGGCTGCATTGAAGCCGAATCAGCTGGCAATGATGATGGAGCTTGAGAAAGATGCATTTCCGGGATTTGGAGCTGTAGATGAACAAACACTTGTCCCGCTTACACGTTATGGGAAACTCATTCAATATCGGCAGGAAAGTGATCCAAGACCGATTGCGATTTGCGAAGTGATGAGAGCTTACCACGATATTCATAAAGCCTACATTTTTGGATTCTATGTCCGCTCTGATCAGCAAGGAAAAGGCATAGGGAAATTATTTTTACAGGAGATTTATCCGATTTTGAAGCAAGATGGATTTCAAAAAGTCTGCTTAACGGTCAACGTGGAAAATAAGTCAGCTGTTAAGCTATATGAAAAAATGGGATTTGCTATAAAAGAGACGAGATTCGATGAATTTGGAGAAGGCGAAAATCGCTACTATATGGAATACTCCATTTCTTAATAAACAGAGAATTCATTAAAGGGGTTATAAAAAATCAACCAATTTAGGGGGAGTTACTAATGAGAAACACTTTATTCAAACCGAAAAGACATTGGAAAGAAATCGAGCTTTGGAAGGATGTAACCGATGAGCAATGGAACGATTGGGTTTGGCAGCTGACGAATACAATCAAAAATTTAGAAGATTTAAAGAAAGTCGTTAACTTAACACCTGAGGAAGAAGAAGGCGTCAAAATCTCAACGAAAACAATTCCATTAAATATCACGCCATATTATGCATCGCTTATGGATCAGGATGATTCAAGATGTCCGGTTAGAATGCAGTCTGTGCCGATTTCTCAGGAATTGCATAAAACAAAATATGATTTAGAAGATCCCCTTCACGAAGATGAAGATTCACCAGTACCAGGGTTAACCCATCGTTATCCTGATCGTGTGCTGTTCTTGGTAACAAATCAATGCTCCATGTACTGCCGTTACTGTACCAGAAGACGTTTTTCCGGACAAATTGGAATGGGCGTGCCAAAGAAACAGTTAGACACAGCGATAAATTATATTGCATCAAATCCGCAAATCAGAGATGTGTTAATTTCTGGAGGAGACGGTCTCCTTATCAATGACAATATTTTAGAATATATTTTAAAAAATTTACGTGAGGTTCCGCATGTTGAAATTATTCGCATCGGTACACGGGCACCTGTCGTGTTCCCGCAGCGAATTACCGAAAATCTTTGTAATATCTTGAAAAAGTATCATCCAGTTTGGCTAAATACACATTTCAATACATCCATAGAAATTACAGAAGAATCGAAGCGCGCTTGTGAAATGCTGGCAAACGCTGGTGTTCCGGTTGGTAATCAGGCGGTTATTTTAGCAGGGATCAATGACAGTGTTCCAATCATGAAACAGCTTATGCATGATCTTGTTAAAATTCGTGTTCGTCCATATTACATTTACCAATGCGATTTATCAGAGGGGATTGGCCATTTCCGTGCCCCAATCAGTAAAGGATTGGAAATCATGGAAGGACTTCGCGGCCATACATCGGGATATGCCGTTCCGACATTTATCGTTGATGCCCCTGGCGGAGGCGGTAAAATTCCATTGCAGCCAAACTACATTATTTCTCAAAGCTCCAATAAAGTCGTATTACGTAACTTTGAAGGTGTCATTACCTCTTATCCTGAACCGCTAAACTATGTGGCAGGCAGTGCAGAAGATTATTATAAAAAGGTTTATCCTGAAGTATTTGAAAAGTTTGAAAGCAATGGTGTTCTGTCGCTTATTGATGATACGAAATTTAACTTGACCCCAGAAGGTTTGAAACGTTTAGACCGCCGCAAAACGTACCGGGAAAATCCTGAGCATAGCTCTTTAAAGGATAAACGCGATAAACGTGACGAGCTAAAAGAGAAAAAGTTCCAGGCGCAAATGAGCAAGTACGAGATTGTGGGAGCAAAGGAGGAATAAAGTTGATTTGTCAATGGTGCGAATCCGAAACAGTACGTGAAACGAGCAACACAGTGTATTGGGAACTTCCCGATGGAACAAAAGTAATTGAAATTCAGGGCACACCATCCATTCTATGCCTGGAATGTGGAATGAACTATCAAACAGATACAACGGTAAAAGAAATTGAGGATCAGCTATATTTGATTGATTCTTCCATGCTTGAAAAAAGTATGAAGTATGAAACGCTAATGGCTGCTCCGCGCTTATTGAAGCGAAACTACTTTGATTTTTCCAAATAAAAATAGCGAGCCGTCTCCCGTTTTTCGATAACACCAGCAATGAACTTTTATTCTCATGGACAATTTATCCCTGCTATCTTCAAGAAGGGATAAATTGTCCAAACAATCTGCAATAATAGATTCTTATAGTTAGATAGATTCTAAGTGTTCAAAATGGAAGGGAGACAAGACATGGAAGCAATCAAAAGCTATACAAATAAAAATCAGAAAAATCAAAATAATATAGAGGGCGAACAGCAAATTAAACGCAATTTAAAGGCACGTCACCTGACGATGATTGCTATTGGAGGGTCAATTGGGACAGGGTTATTTTTAGCAACAGGGGCGTCCATTCAAACGGCTGGACCAGGTGGCGCGCTAATTGCGTATGGAGCTATTGGCATTATGGTCTACTTTTTGATGACTAGTCTCGGAGAAATGGCTACGTTAATACCGGTTTCGGGATCTTTTTCAACATATGCCAGCCGTTTTGTTGATCCGGCATTTGGTTTTGCGCTTGGTTGGAACTATTGGTTTAACTGGGCCGTTACACTTGCGGTTGAAATAGTTGCATCCGCTATTATAATGAAGTTTTGGTTTCCGGATGTACCGAGCATCCTATGGAGTGCACTTTTTTTAGGATTAATATTTTTATTGAATGCGTTGTCGGTTAAAAGTTACGGAGAATCCGAGTATTGGTTCTCGTTGATAAAAGTAGTGACAATCATTGTTTTCATTGGAGTCGGTTTGCTCACCATTTTCGGTATTCTGGGCGGAAAGTTTATCGGGTTTAAAAACTTTACTTTAGGCGATGCTCCGGTTCATGGCGGTCTTTTATCCATTTTAAGTATTTTTTTCATCGCAGGTTTTTCTTTCCAAGGAACGGAACTTGTGGGGATTGCTGCAGGAGAAAGTGAAGAGCCGGAGAAAAACGTACCAAAGGCGATTCGACAAGTATTCTGGCGTATTCTTCTGTTCTATATTATCGCCATTGCTGTCATTGGCCTTATTATTCCTTATACAAGTCCTAATCTGTTGGGCAGGGATGTCGATAATATCGCTGTCAGCCCTTTTACCCTTGTATTTGAGAAAGTGGGCATTGCATTTGCGGCATCGGTGATGAATACGGTCATTTTGACATCGGTCTTATCGGCAGGGACTTCTGGTTTATATGCGTCGACTCGAATGCTTTGGTCGATGGCAAAGGACGGACAGGCACCAAAATTTTTGCAAAGTGTAAATAATCGCGGGATTCCAATGAACGCCCTTGTCACAACGACCATTATCGGAGGCTTGGCCTTTTTAAGTTCGATATTTGGAGATCAAGTGTATACATGGTTATTAAATGCGTCTGGTTTAACTGGATTTATTGCATGGATTGGAATTGCTGTCAGCCACTACCGCTTTAGAAAAGCATATATGGCCCAGGGCAAGGACATAAAAGATTTGAAATTTAGAGCCAAATGGTTCCCATTGGGTCCGATTCTCGCTTTTGCTATTTGTGTCTTTGTCATTTTTGGTCAAAATTATCAAGCTTTTATAACTAGTAAGATTGATTGGTATGGAGTAGCCGTTTCTTATATTGGTTTACCAATCTTCTTGGCAGTATGGCTTGGGTATAAAGTAATTCATAAAACGAAGATCGTTCCACTAAAGGAATGTTCTTTTGAAGAGAAGTAGTCATATTAGAGATGCGTTATTCGTTTCACTCCGCAACTAATTATAGGCCTAGATTTATTTTAAGCGGTATTAGAATAGAAACCTCTATTCAGGAAGGGGAGAGTAGAGGTTGAGGGAAAACGGTCTAAAAAAAATCAAGAGACTGCCGATATCCTTTGATGTTACTCAAAATTATGAAGCTGATTTGACCACTGGTGTCCTCGACAGTCTTCAAAATTGCTTGAGATCTACGTGCTAGGTTTGGTGGGCTCGATTCCCGCGCAGTCCCGCCAAAAGTATTTTGATGCTCAATGTTTTTATGAGTTTGGTATAAATCGGTTGAAAGAACAGTTTTTACCGATAGACTGTGTAAGTGATTATCACACATGACTGTTGAGCCTCTTTTGCTATGTTGGGAACCCCCCGATGAAGTAAAGGAGGCTTTTTTAATTATCTTTGCGAACGATTATATCCAAACTTTCTAATTTATCTATAATCTCTTTTAAAGATTTTTGTCCTAAGTTGCGTAATTTTCTTATATCTTCTTCGGACTTATTAGCTAAGTCATGAATCGTATTAATCCCATTGCGTTTTAGACTATTAAAAGAACGAACAGAAAGGTCTAAATCCTCAATAGTCAGGTTAAGCATTTCTTTTTCTTTTGAAACTTCTTCTCTTTCCAACATGATTTGGCTATCTTGTAATTCAGGATTAAGTCCTACTAAAATAGAAAGATGTTCCTTGAACACTTTTGCACTTTCAGAAATGGCTTCGCTGGGCCCTAAACTCCCATCTGTCCAAACTTCAAAATATAACCTTTCAAAACTAACCAATTGACCTACACGAGTGTTCTCAACTAAATAACTGGCGCGTGTAACCGGTGTATAGATTGAATCTATTGGTATGACTCCTACTTGAAGGCCATCACGTTTGATTTGCTCTGCAGGAACATAACCACGTCCACGTTTTGCAGTTAGGCGCATTCTAAAATGAACATTTTCTTTAAGGGTAGCAAGATGCAAATCGGGGATTAAGATCTCTACATCACTATCATGAGAAAGATCAGCAGCTGTTATTGTACCGGTTCTATGTACATCGATCATCAATTCTTTCTCATCGTCAGAGAGAATATTCATAGATAATTTTTTTAAGTTCAAAATGATAGTTGTTACATCTTCTTCTATCCCATCAATAGTTGAAAATTCATTCTGTACCCCATCTATTTGTATGGAAGTGACAGCTGCACCGGGGAGTGAAGATAAAAGGATGCGACGTAATGAGTTGCCAAGTGTCGTTCCAAACCCTCGCATGAGTGGTTCAACGACAAACTTTCCGTACTTGACATCCTCGCTTATCATAACCTTTTCAATTCTTGGCACTTCAATTTTTAACATCCGAATTATACACCCCTTTTACTCTTAAATACCAAAAAAAACCATTATATTTAGTTAATATACTCCAAGTACTATGAGGTATGCTAGTTTAACGGATAAAAAAGTATTCAACATAGTTTTCGTGGTCTGCAGTAGGAAAGTGGAATTTGTATATTTACGAATTCAAGAGAATCCTTAAAGTATTTTGTAAATTCACCAACTTAAAATTAATTATTAATCCCATCTATGTTTTATAATATTAGTTAAAATATATTTGAAGATATATGTCATCATTATATATTAACATATAACTTGTTTTTAATAATGTTGAACATATCAGCTAAGAAAGCTTTTTATTGCCTCTACCACCCGTCCCGTTTGCGCTCCAGATGTGTTAGACCCAAATAACTTTGACACACTTCATTTTCAAGAGCTTCACTTCTTATCCTTCTGGCTGTATTGGCATTTTACGGCCTTTTTGTTTTCAGTTGCCAATATTTTATGCAGACGTCATGTTAGCCGTTGGGCACTCCCGTATTCTCGTGACAATGAGTCTCCAACCATCCCTTTTTAGATGCATTGAAGCCAATGGATATGTATTATGTAAATCAGCAATGCCAGTTCCTTGAAGTATTTAAGCATGTCCTAGATCGATATGCGAAACAGACTAAAGACAATCAAGTGTTAATTGCTTGCCTGATTGCTTGGGGAACTAACATGGGACTAGGAAGGATGGGGGAAATTTCCGACATGCGCTATTCTACTCTGACTGCCACATCGGATAACTTTATTCGTTTAGAAACTCTAAAAGAAGCAAATGATCGTGTTAGTAATGCTATAGCCAAATTACCAATCTTTCGGCATTATGATATTGATAAGGTCATCCATTCCAGGGTGATGGGCAAAAGTTTGAAACAGGGATTCATACGATTTTTGGACTGAAAAAAGGGATTGTTTCTTATACCGTGGTGGCTAACCATATTCCTGTTAACGCTCGAATCATTGGAATTAATGATCATGAAAGTCACTACGTGTTCGATATTCTGTATAATAACTCTACTGATATTCAGCCTGATTTGCATTCTACGGATACACACGGGAACAACGAAGTGAATTTTGCCATTCTCCACTTTTTAGGTTATCAATTTGCACCACGTTACAAGGATATCTAGGATACAGTCCGTGCATCGTTGTATGGGTTTAATCATCCAAGCCAATATGGAGATATATTGATCAAGCCCGTGCGAAAGATCAACATCAATCTGATGATGGAAGAGTGGGAAAACATTCAGCGAATTCTATTGTTACTTTGCCTGAAAACTACAACACAAAGTATTATCGTTGGAAAGCTCCGTGTCTAATACTCTAACTTACGGAGAAATGGAACAAGGTTCAGATATGTTGAAACGGATTGCTCCAGTTGAATGGCAACATATCAATCTTTATGGTCGCTACGAATTTAATAAAAAACAAGAATCGATCGACATGACCGAAATTATTCAGAAATTGATCCAATCAAAGGCTATACCAGGTGTGGTTTTAAAATAAAGTTGTATTGTTTTGAAAAAGTGAAACTTTTGTTATTGAATTAGGAACTGTTTAGTGATATTAGAATTTCTCCGTTCATATGGAGTATATTTATTGAGCGAACTAAATCTATAGTTGATCAATAAAACTGATAAAATAAACGCGAAATTACAAGTTAATAAAAGGTGGAACAAAAGTCAATATAAGGAAACTAGACATAAATGAAAGACTCCCAATGGAATTGTTGTTACTGGCTGACCCTTCAAAAAATATTGTTGAGGAATATGTCTATGGGGGAATGTTTTGTAGCCGAAAGTGAACAACAAATTGTTGGAGTATAGATATTACTACCAACAAGGCCTGAAACAGTGGAGTTAGTGAATGTAGATGTAGCTGAAGAGCAACAGGGTAGAGGTATAGGGAGACTGTTAGTAATGGATCAATCCATGTTGCAAAGACAAAAGGTTACAAACAAATTGGCACTGGTAATTCAAGTATTGGTCAATTAGCTCTATATCAAAAATGTGGTTTCCGAATTGTTGGTGTTGATTTTGACTTTTTTATTTAGCATTATACAGAGGGAATTTTCGAGAACGGAATACAGTGTAGAGATATGATTCGCTTATCTCAAGATTTATAAGCTAGACAAAAGTGATTCTTGTTCCATTGAATAAATAAAGGAAATAATAGAAAAAAAATACAGGCTCTAAATTATACCATGTTAGGGTAAGATTCTGCTGATAAGGTATACCCACCAAAAACATCGAATTTTTTAAAGGTGCAACTTTGTAAGGTTTGATGATAAATAAATACACTGAATGTAACTTGATATAGGAGTGGAATAGATGAAACGTATATCGATTTTAATTGCTGATGATGAGGAGGAGATTGCTGATCTGATTGCAATCCATCTACAAAAAGAAGGATACAATGTCATTAAAGTACATAATGGGCAAGAAGCCATACAAGTTATCCAGACTCAATCAATTGATTTGCTAATTTTGGATATTATGATGCCGAAAATGGATGGATTTGAAGTAACCCGTCAGATTCGGGAACAATATAATATGCCAATCATTTTTTTGAGTGCGAAAACATCTGATTTCGATAAGGTACATGGACTAGTGATTGGAGCAGATGATTATATGACTAAACCATTTACCCCTATTGAATTGGTTGCACGTGTGAATGCTCAATTGCGCCGCTTTATGAAGTTGAATCAACCCAAAGTAGATAATAAAGATATCTTGGAATTTGGTGGAATAGTGATTTCTCCTGATCAACGTACAGTTTTGCTCTATGGTGAAAACATCGAGCTAACGCCGAAAGAGTTTGATATTTTGTATTTATTAGCCAGTCATCCAAAGAAAGTTTATAGTGTAGAAAATATTTTTCAGCAGGTTTGGGGTGATGCATACTTTGAAGGTGGTAATACGGTAATGGTGCATATTCGTACCTTACGGAAAAAACTCGGAGAAGATAAGAGAAAAAACAAGTTAATCAAAACTGTTTGGGGAGTTGGGTATACATTCAATGGCTAAAATTATACGCAGTTTTCGCTCCAAAATAATCGTATTATTTGGTTTAAGTATGCTTCTGGCTGGTATTATAACTTACTTAATCTTAAAAGGACTACAGCTTTATTATCACACGATGGTTCTTCGTGATGACCCCTTGGCCTATCTTCGTCAATTCATACAAAGTATTGGAGACATTAACTTCTTTTTAATGCTATTTATCTCACTTTCGATATTGTTTTTCTATTTACTCACTAAGCCCTATTCTAACTATTTTAATGAAATATCAAACGGAATTCATTATCTTGCTCGTGGCAACTTTAAACATCGGGTTTATATCCAATCAAATGATGAATTTGGAGATATTGCACAAGCAATTAATCTGGCAAGTGAAAAATTAGAAGAAGCCATACAAAGAGGCGATTTTTCAGAAAACAGCAAAGAACAGTTAGTTGTAAATTTGGCGCATGATTTGCGTACTCCGCTAACTTCTGTTTTAGGTTATTTAGATTTAATTCTTAAGGATGAGAAGTTGACTAAAGAACAAGTCAGACATTTTTTAACGATTGCCTTTACTAAATCTCAGCGTTTAGAAAGACTGATTGATGAATTATTCGAAATAACTAGAATGAACTATGGTATGTTACCCGTTGAAAAAAGGCAAATTAATTTAAGTGACCTACTTCTTCAATTAAAAGAGGAATTGTACCCTGTTTTTGAGAAAAATGATTTGATCGCTCGTATGAATATTCTGCCACATTTACCTATTTTGGGTGACGGAGAGATGTTAGCTCGTGTGTTTGAAAATCTTTTAACCAATGCAAATCGTTATGGATATGATGGTCAGTTTGTAGATATTAACGGGTTTGTTGATGCAGGAGAAGTGGTTGTTCAGGTTGTTAATTATGGAGATAGTATTCCTCCGAATGAACTTCCGTATCTTTTTGATATGTTTTATACCGGTGACAAAGCACGAACTTATCAAGAAGATAGCACAGGTCTTGGTTTATTCATTGCAAAGAATATTGTGGAGCAACATAATGGAACGATTAGGGCCGAAAGTAGTTTAATACGTACTGTATTTGAAGTTCGTTTACCACAGGAAAGGGTTCCAATTGACCAAGTTTAAAAATTTTATAAAGAATTTAAGAAAAATTTAAATTTTACCCTACTCTTTTTTTAAAAAGTTTTTCCTATTCTAGTATCAATAAGAATAAGGAGGAACGTGAAAATGAAGAAGTGGGGTTTTTTATTGTTATTTTTATTGTGCTTAGGTTTTGCCTTCATTAATAAAGCACTGTATTTTCAGGATAAAGTAGAGAGTCAAAAATATGATCAAAATCATTTAGATAAAAGAGGGACTTCTGAGAGTATCCAAACAAAAACCATTACAAAGGAACAGATTTACCAAGGAAATCTGCTCTTAATCAACAGTAAATATCCTGTTCGCCAAGAGAGTGTGAAATCAGATATCGTAAATTTATCAATACATAATGAATTGGTAAAGGGATACGGGTTACTTGATAAAAATATTTACCTGTCAAAAGAAATAGCACAAAAATTTTCAGAGATGGTCAATGTTGCTGAAAAGGAAGGTATAAATCATTTTTTGATTGATAGTGGATATCGTACATTTAGTGAGCAAAATAAGTTGTATGAAGAAATGGGTCCTTCTTACGCCTTGCCGGCAGGTTATAGTGAACATAATTCAGGCTTATCACTTGATGTAGGATCAAGCCTAACGAAAATGGACCGAGCACCTGAGGGAAAGTGGCTGAAAGAAAATGCCTGGAAATACGGCTTTATATTACGCTATCCAAAGGATAAAACTGATGTTACTGGAATTCAATATGAACCATGGCATATCCGTTATGTTGGTTTCCCTCACAGCGCGATTATGAAAGAAAAGAATTTCGCTCTAGAAGAATATATGGATTTTCTTAAAGAACAAAAGACAATTTCAACTAGTATACATGGTGAAAAATATGAGATCTCTTATTACCCTATAACCAAAGATACGACCATTCATGTGCCTTCCAATCTTCGTTGGGAGATATCAGGTAACAATATGGATGGTGTAATTGTGACAGTGTTTCCCGCATCAACACATACTTATCTCAAGGAGATAAGGATGGCGGAATGAAAAAAACGAAATTAATGAACAGCATTATTGTACCTACACTATTTTTGGTAACACCAGCTTTTTGACATAAATCCCACGTTAACTAGGACATCGGGTATACTTTTGATACACTTAAAAAAGAATTAGAGGGGATTATATGGGGGAAATATTATCTAGAGGATTGCTAGCTTTATATTTAGTGATACTAATCTGGTTAGTGTTATTCAAATTACAATACAATATTTTGTCAGTATTATTTAATTATCACCATAGAAGTCTTAACTTGATTCCATTTGCTGCTCCTTCAATAGTAAATGGAAGTTTCAGAGAGATGATAGATAATGTTATAATCTTTATTCCTTTTGGCTTGCTTTTGAATGTCAATTTCAAAGAAGTTGGATTTTTACCTAAGTTTGCTTTTATCCTGGTTTTAAGCCTTACTTTTGAATTAATTCAATTTATCTTCGCTATTGGGGCGACAGACATAACAGATGTAATTACAAATACTGTTGGAGGCTTTCTTGGACTGAAATTATATGGTTTAAGCAATAAGTATATTAATAATAAAAAATTAGACAGAGTTATTATTTTTTTTGGTATACTTTTGCTCGTATTATTGCTCTATTACCGTACCCATTTAATAATTAAATATTCTTAGTTTATTTATCTCAATGGACGCCAATCTTAAAGGCCTTTGCTCAAAGGATAGAAGTTGCAAGAATGCTTAAAGAAGGTGATACCTACATAGAGATACAAATAGAAACTGGCGCCTCGTCGTCTACGATTACTAGAGTTAAGAAACTACTAGATTATGGTAGAGATGGTTATGGAATGGTATTAGACCGCATAGAAGCTTAGTATCAACTCAAGAAAGATAAGCTGTAAATGTAGGTAACTGAAAGTCTCGAATAACAATTTTCGAGACTTTTTATTTTTGTGTTTGAATTCCTGCTATTATAGGGTTTACTCAAAATGAATTGAATCAAGGGTTTAGATTATTACAATTAGTATTATATGATAATAATAAAATTAAACAATATATAAACATATATGATAAAAACATGTTATACAGTATTTTGTGAATAGTTCTGGCTTTATGTATTCTACTTATTTTTGTCCTTGGTTTTAAGATGTACTGGGTATTAACCATCTACTAATCTACCATTTTTGTTATGACCGAAAGAAAAATTTCCATCTATCTTTTCAGAAATATCTGGTGAAAATGAACTATTCTCCAAATCTAATGGATGAAAAAGCAAGCCTTAACTGAAGTGGTTGCAGATACTGGCGGAAGTACGAGTATGGAGAAAAAAAGAGCTTTTAAGCTCTTTTTTACATTTCAGGTTCGGATTTGTTGATATATTCCTTCCAAGCATTAACTCCACCATCTATTACTGAGATTTGAAATCCCTTCTCTGAGAGCCTTTCCGCCACTTTCATGGCAGAATTTCCAGTTGAACATGCAATCACTATCTCTGAGCCTTTTGGCAAAGATGACAATGCTTCGGGTTCAATAGATTTTCCATCAAGAAAATGTTTCTTTTCTATGTTTATGTTTTTGGCATTAGAATGGTTGATTTGAAACCCATTTACTTTGTCCTCTGAACGAATATCTAAGATAGAAGCATGCTTTCCTTTATTTAAATCTTCTAAAAATGTTTCGGGTTTAATTATATTAATGGACAATATTATCCCACCTCTCAATCGTTACAATCCTATACTAATTTAACACGATTTTAGAAAAACAAAAAATATAAAAACAATTTTTTTCTTATTACTTGTCAAGATAATCTAGGATAAACAGCAGGGCACTTACTTTGTTCACCAATTATAGCTGCAAATCTGTCTTTGTTATGGACGATAGGTCTGCGTTTCTCCGAATATAAAGTCGATTCTGAGGTAAGGTTCACCGTACCTTTGTAAGGGGAGTTTTTTTCCATGTGCCATTGAAACATAAAGGAGCCTGAACTTATAAGCTCAAACTCCAAAAGAAATTAAAGATGATTTAATCATGATAGTTTTCTTAACAAAACCAGTTAATATTAAGATTTCCCCGAATCTTCCTTCTCAATAATTGGCTCGCATCCCACGGCATATCGGTAAACCAGTTGCCCGCCAAACCATCCCCCGATTAGAAGAAATATAAGTCCTAAAATTGACAGGAAAACGGAACTTATTGACCGCCACCCGGATGGAATCTCAACACCGAAACGAATAAAAAAGCTGGCTGTATACATGATAATTGCCGTCATCATAATGGTCATATGGAGCATTGCAACGCGCTCTGCTGCCCCCTTCTGAGTAATGGTCATAAAATCAATCATACCAGTAATGAGTGCAGGAATTGACATAATAAGTCCTATTGCAAGAGTATAATACGAAAAACTCCACCAGAATGAAGCCTCTGTCAAGAATCCAAGCAGATCACCAAGTAACGACACAGGCAACAGGGCCATTGGAAAATGCGTAATGACCGGATGTAATGGGTGCCCAAAAAGCCTCAATTTGCCCCGCTGTTTTATTTTACCGTCCACAACTACAAGATTCCAATCAGTAAAAGGACATAGGCGATAACAGCTACTAAGGCATGAATAACGATTAGGCCTTTTGGATGTGCCTTCCCGCGTAAATGGTAAGAAAATAGCACGAATCCACCAAGTGCAGCGATGATGAATAATACCAAGGAAGTAATCAGAAGTGATCCTGCAGTCCCCTGGACGATTCCAATAATTAACGTAACTAGCCCAGCTGCTGCAACTAAGCCATGAATAAGTGATAGCCACATGGGCAAATTCCTTTGAC
Source organism: Bacillus sp. OTU2372 (assembly GCF_038440275.1). Taxonomy (NCBI): domain Bacteria; kingdom Bacillati; phylum Bacillota; class Bacilli; order Caryophanales; family Bacillaceae; genus Bacillus; species Bacillus sp. OTU2372. Next base: position 45,318 of record NZ_JASATK010000016.1, on the reverse strand, counting down.
GAAGCCCTGAAACCCCAAGCACCAGACCACCAAGAGCAGTAACCGCAAAAAGAACAGCTGATAAATTAAGCATCTTTACCATCTCCTCCTTAAAAATGTAACTTTCATTCAACTTAATCATTCTAATTAACCAAGGTAATATTTGATTAATTAAAAATATTGAAAAAATTATATTCTCCATATTATACTTATTTATTAATCAAAGAATTACTTGTTTAATTATTTTTTTTAAAAAAGCTCGCTTCAAATAATGGAGGTAATCGGTGTGAGTATAAACGTAAATCAGTTCCCAAGCACTCGACGAGATATTTTGTATTATCTGAAACAGTATGGACAGGCAACTGTTGCTGACCTGTCCTCACATTTGCAGCTAACGGGTGAGGCCGTCCGTCAGCATCTTCTCCAACTTATACAAGATCGATATATTCAGCGCCAATCTGCAAGAACCCTGGTTGCAAGTGCTGGCCGTCCTACTTTATCTTACAGTCTTACGACAGAAGGTGAACATCTTTTTCCTAAAAGCTACGACGATCTGTCCATAGAACTGATTGACACAGTTATGTTGCAGCTAGGAGAAGAATCATTAGAACAAGTCCTTTCCAGTATGACGGAAAGCCAGGTAAAACAATGGGAATTTCGGTTGCAAGGATTAAGTTTTACTGAACGAGTGGCTGCCTTAAAGAATATTTATATGGAAAACGATTCATTTATTGAAGTCGAACAGAATGAGGAAGAAATTTTACTGATTGAACGGAATTGTCCGTTTGCAAATGTTGCAATGAAGCGACCTATCCTTTGCAGTGTAACGGTTAATGTACTCACAAGGCTGCTTGGACTACGTGTAGTTCGTAAAGAAACTTTTCAGAACGGCGACGGCCGTTGCGTATTTAGCATTCTTTCCAATAAACCGGTTGACACCAGGTCATATTCCTTTTTACTTGAAACGTTGGCTATGGATGAGCTAGGAAGTAGGTGAAGCCTTAATCAAATTGTGGCCCTTAGTGCCAATAAGGAAACAAAGTATTCGCATCTTTTTAGTAAAATAATCCTATTCAGAAAAGAAATTCTGATATTTCGCGGTAACATGTTAAAGAGCTTGGGAATTTCCCAAGCTCTTCTTACTATATATCCTCATGTAACAATCATCATCACGACAAACAGGATCATTAAATAATTAACGGAATAAATAAAAATGGTGTTTGCCCATTTCACATCATTTTTCGTAAAAAGTCCACGTATCGCAATAACAATCCAACCAATGTTAAGCAATGTTGCGATGGCGATAAAAACTGTACCAAGAGACCAGAGGAAAAATGGCAATGGTAGCAAACAAAGGATATAAACAACAATTTGCCGTTTTGTTACTTCAAATCCATATATCACTGGGAGCATCGCTACTCTAGCCCTTTTATAATCGTCATATCTTCTCATTGCAATGGAGAAGGTATGCGGCATTTGCCAAATAAACACGATCAGTGCCACCGTAATTGGGACAATATGAAACCCTGGTGCAATGGCCGTCCAACCAATGAGCGGAGTAACAGCACCTGAAATGGCTCCGATCATCGTATTAAGGGTATATTTGCGTTTTGACCACATTGTATACAGGATCACATAAGTAACCCAGCCAATAAAAGCGTAGATGATTACTTCGCTCGTTGTCTGAAATAAAAACGCGAAGCCAACAAGGGTAAAAACAATTCCCATCGTCAAAACAGCGTTTAGAGAAAAGCCTCCGGTCACGGTTGGACGCTTTTTTGTTCTTTCCATTTCTCGATCAAGATCAACCTCGTACCAGTTATTAAGAGCTAATGCTCCAGCAATGACGAACGTACTTCCGATCATCGTGAATAAAAGTACATCCCAATATTGGGATATGGAAGCATCGGTAAAGTACAGTGCCAACCAAAATCCGGTTAGGACAGGAAACACATTGGCCACCAACACAAATCCTTTTAAAAGGGAGATAAGGTCTAGTAGGACAGCCTTTACACTTCGTTCATTCCTATCATAAATGTTCTCGTTCTTCTTCAAAGAAACTGTAATATTTTTACTCATTTCCAATTCTCCTCTGGACTTCTACTAATAAATCATATAGAAGTTTCTATATTAAGCCTTCCACAAATTTACCAAAATCTATTGGGTTTCTATTGAATCTAAATAGTTTACATCTTTAATAACATTATAATGTTGTCTATGCTTTATTTCCAATAGCAAATTCTATCGGATAAGTGAATAGCGTAATTGTTTTCTCTCAATCAAGCTTATAGGTTATTTAGAATGCTTATGTGCAAGTCTGTTGACGCTACTAGCTATCATAAAGGGGCCAGCCAAAGTTGGAACACAAATCGAATGCGCAAATTCTCCCATCACATCGACCAAGTTAGGACCCGTTACAGCACCAAAGGTAGTAGAACCCATGGCCATGCTCACAGCAGTTGCCAGCTGTTTAGCTGTCGATACGGTTTGCCTTTACTAAAAATGTCAGAACTTGACTTTCCCCATTTGAAACATCCAGACCAACAACTGGATTCATTTTTAAATCCTCCTCCTAAACTAGTCATTTGCCAGTACCCCTAATTCCTCCATGCAGTGTCACAGCTTCGCTTGTTATACGAGATCTAAGTCCCAACCAGCCTCAATCATGTTTCTAAAAGAAGGGGGCGAACGGTTTAGTTGACGGGGTCCAAGCCACACGGGCAGTTAGTTCTACCCGGGCTACTGCTATAATAAAACCAAATAAAAAAGGTCAGCCAGAAATATTTTCTGGCTGACCTTAAAATACGAACGGGACAGCGTAGTGACGCCTGGCGCGTCTGTGGAAGTTCAAAACATAACTGGTAAGGTAGCAACATCAGCAGTTGATGTCACAGGTACACTAGAAACATCGAATAAGGATGTAAACCAATTAATTAGTAACATTAAATGGTTGCAACGCGGTAACTACTTAGGGATACCTACCGACTGCCCACAAAGGGATGAGCGTTCTGGTTGGCTAGGGGATGCACAATTATTTGCCAAAAACTGGCTTCTATAACATGGATACTTACAACTTCATGGAAAACTTTGCGGACTATATTGTTTACAACCAGTATGACAACGGATCCATTCCTGTCACTATTTCTCGTACTCGGTATAGCAGATCTACTACTCCAGACTCAGGATGGTCAGACGCTGGAGTAATTATCCCTTGGACACTGTGGCAAATGACCGGTGATACCACGGAAGTAAAAAAGGTGTATCCAAGCATGGAAAAATACATGGATTTGTTATACCAAAAGACAAGAGACACTTATCGCGGTCCGGGCAGTTATTATGGAGATTGGTTATCATTCCAAAGGGCTAATGTCAATGGGATTTCAGGAGCCAATCAAATTTTAATAAGTGATGCATATTACGCTTATGACGCTAAACTAATGGCGCAAATGGCACGGGCTTTAGGCAAGACTGCAGATGCAGAAAAATACGAAACGCTGTTTACAAATATTAAGAAAGCTTTCATCAAAAACTATATCGTGATTGACAGCGATGGACGTCTTACATTGTTATCCGGTAGTAGAACGCCGACTAGGGTTAAAGTGATTACTAAAACCAGAGAGTACTCCAAATAAATCCTAAGCCTTCATCATCATTTAGAAAAAAGATCATTAAAACTGGGATTCAAGAGCGTCTAATAACCCCCATTCTTGTCCAAAAAGAGGTTTTAGGATATTGTGCCTGAGGACACGGATAAGGAAAAGCATGAGCAAGATTACCTGCTTCTAGACCGTTTTACCAATGCAGCATCTCTTATACTCTTAAATGAAAAGACTAGTTTTAAGTCCTTTGAAAGAATGAAGGGGAATTTCTTGGAACAAATTATAGAAGGCAAACATCCGAAGAGTGAAATTGTATCTCTCAAACTATTAAGCGATAACACGTGTAAAGTGATTTCTTATTAACCCTCTGAAAAGTACCAAGGTGATCTGAACCCGAAAAGTTAGACACGATTTTTAGGCAGCTTTCTGGGCATAAGTTCGGTATTGAACTGGACTCATGCCTTTTAATTTTGCCTTAATTCGTTTGTGGTTGTAATAATGAATATAATTCTCTAATTCTTGTTTGAAATGTTCCATACTGTTAAATTCTTTAAAATACAGCAGTTCACTCTTTAATAAGCCAAAGAAGTTCTCCATCACTGCGTTATCTAAGCAATTCCCTTGACGAGATATACTTTGTGTAATCCCAAGTTTTTTTAGTGCGTGCTGATATTTCTTCATCTAATAATGCCAGCCCTGATCTGAGTGAAGAATGGGGGATTCCCCATCTCTTAATTGAAGAAAAGCTTTATCCAACATCCCCGAAACAAGAGGATAAACAGGACGTTTCTCAAGATTATAGGCTATAATTTCTCCGTTATATAAGTCCAGAATCAGTGACAAATATAGTTTTCCCCCATGTAAATGAAATTCCGTTACATCTGTTACCCACTTCTCATTAGGCTTTGCAGCTTGAAATTTACGCTCTAAAAGATTAGGAGCGATTTTCCCTACGTTTCCTCGGTATGAGCGATACTTCTTCATACGGACAAGACATTTTAAGCCCAACATATTTGTATATGATATTGTATTAATTATTCTAATTTTTATTTATTTTCAATCTTTAAATAATATTTATTTGACAAGCTTCTCACATAGGTGTAATTTACATATATAGTTATATATTAATTAGGAGGTTTTTTATAATGGAATTAAACAATGAGTTCATTACTAATTTTGGTGAATCCCTATTAAACATTTGGACAAACAGTTTGGACAAGGTGACCGCTTCTCAAAAAGAAATAGAAAATCTTTTGCTTCAAGCATTTACAACACAAAAAGAATCATTGGAGAAAATTGCTGGGGGCATGGACTTTATCCAGGAACAACAGAAAAAGTTAATTGAAGAAGTTCGCGATTATGTAAAGAAAAATGTTGAAACAGTTTCCGGTGAACAAACAAGCCAAACTTTCGAAAAGTGGAATGCTCAACTAGATGAAATAAATGACCGTGTTCAACAATTAACCTCTACTCCATACAAAGAAAGTTTAAATTTATTAAATCAGTCACAAGAGCAGTTCCAACAATCATATAAAAATCATTTCGAACAGCAAAAAAAGTTTCAAGTTGAGGCTTTAAATCAATTTAAAACTGCACAAAAAGGATTTACGGATTTATTTGAATCCAACACAAAAATGGCATTTAATTTATTTAAGTAGAACAGCTGATTTTCGCTGTTCTTTTTCACAATGTACAAATAATAATTATATCCTACTACACTCTACTATTGAGGTTAACCATACTGATCACTGGTTTTACTCAAAATGAATAGAGTCTAGGGTTGAGGTTTTTGGTATTTTTATTTATATATCAATAATTATATTAAAGTATATTTAAACATATATGATAACATATAATAATTCTAATACTTTATTTTTATATGTTATCTATAAAAATATTAACCATAAAAATTGTTATTAAATATATATTTTTTATATTGTAGTTCATCAGTTGAGAATAAGAAATTCAGCGTCTATTTGATTCAATTCCCTACTTGCACAAATAAGGGAAATATATTAAAGATATTGATTTATCAGTATTTGAGGGTACATATAAATATTAGAAAAACAGGTGCCAGCAAACTTCAAAACTGCTTGTGAAGAGTAACCCAATGAAATTGATCAATTTGTAAATGTAAACTCAAATACACTATAAATAAGTATCGAAAATTTACTTTTTGAGTTTATTTTTTTTCAAGAGATGAATTCAAAAAAGGGCAAGTAGATAATCGGGTTGGTGGAAGGTAAATAGCCTTATCTTCGTGGACAGTGATTGGAAAGAAGTTGGTATGTAAATGGATAGGACGAATTACTCGGAGACCCAGTAAGTTTGAACCAAATTACAACTTGACATAATTTTTCATTAATAGTAAAATTCATTTCATAAATAAATTGATTAAATGATTTCCCTAACTAAATAGTTTACTTTAGCATAAGGTTAATAACTATCTATTGATCCAATGAAAAAGTAAATCTATAACAAAAGGGTAATCTGTAAATATACCTCTTTAGGAATGAATACTATATTACATAATTAGGTAGACTATTAAAAGGCCTGAATGGCCCGTTAAAAGTAAACCGACAATTTTCAAAGTTTAATGGTTTTGACCATTATGCTTAAAAATTGTCGGTTTTTTTGTTTTTTATAAAACAGAAAGGAATACAGCGTAATGAAGGAAATCGGTCAAAGTCATATTTTCATAATGTTGGTTTATTCTATCCACCGATGGAGGGAAGAAAAATGTTAAATTCCATGCCAGAAATATTTTTTGTATTGCTTGCGGTATCGGTGCTTAGTGCACTGTTCCTGTTATATCCAAGGGTTCCACTGTCTTTTGTTCGGCTTCACGTCGGTATCACATTGTTGCCTCCACTGGCTGCCCTAATGGTCCTAGTTACCACCAAGGAGACCATAATTTATGGTCCCTGGTGGCTTGATTCCTTATCATGGATGCTGGTATTGTTTGTCCTTACCATCGGTTTTATCGTGCAGCGATATTCTGTTCGTTACTTCCTTGGTGATCGTTCCTATCGTAAATATTTTGCCTTGCTAACTATTACTACTACTGCTGATTCAGTTGTCTGGCTAAGTAATGATCTACGCCTGTTGCTGATTTGCTGGGGGGTTACACTCCTGGGGCTAATACTACTAATAAGATTAAAAAAGGAGTGGAGTGTTGCTAGAAACGCAGCTAAACAATCAGGACGACTATTTGCAATAGGCTGGCTTATACTGTTTGGAGCTGTCATCTGGGTAACCCAAGCCACTGGGCATTGGCAGTTGTCGCTTGTCCTCACAAAAAGCAGTCTTATACAGCTTGATTTATGGGAAAGGACTTGTATTAGCCTGATGCTAATCTTATCTGTCGTAATTCCGGCAGCACAGTGGCCTTTCCAACGCTGGTTATTGAATTCAGTAGTAGCTCCAACTCCTGTATCCGCGGTAATGCATGCGGGAATAGTGAATGCAGGAGGAATTATCTTGACTCGGTTCTCTCCGCTTTTTAGTGGAGATATTGCCCAAATCGTTTTACTTTTAGTGTCTAGTGTTTCAGTCATGACAGGTACCGGAATTATGCTGGTCCAGGTTGATTATAAACGACAGCTTGTTGGGTCTACGATTGCACAGATGGGGTTTATGTTAATCCAATGTGCATTAGGTGCTTTTTTGGCAGCCATTATCCACGCTGTCTTACATGGTCTATTTAAGTCAACTCTTTTCTTACAGGCTGGCTCTACGCTTCATCATCACAAGAAGCCAACATCTGAGTCGAACCAGCCATTGTCATTATTATGGACAATCACAGGAGGGATTTTAGGCCTCCTGGTGGCAATTGGTCTTTGGCTATCTTCATCTGGAGAGATTTATCAAATCATAAGTGCTCTTACCTTAGGGTGGTCAGTTTCATTAGCCTGGACCCAGCTCGTGGCTTTTGGTTCTGGACATATCGCGCGGATTGCAGGATTTTCTTTATTTGCAGTAGCGGCAATTGTATATAATTTCGTACATGATGCTTTTTATGGTGTATTACAAAATTCAATCCCGAAGGGAATGCAACCACCGGAACCGGCGGCAATTCTACTTCTAATTATTTTATTGGCCGGAAGTGCTGCAGGTTTATGGCTTGCTCGTCATCGTTCATCAGCTGCCTATTCTGTTATTTATCTTTGGCTTGTACGATTGGGTGAGCCTCAAAATAATTTGATAGAAAGTCATCCTAAGTATTTGACGCAATCATTCTTTAGAGGAGGTCATTTACGATGAATACAACATTAGCAAAATCATTACATTGGGAAAAGCTGCCTGATAGCCTTGATTTTGATCTTATTGACTTGGTAAAATCCGCCAGCAGCGTTATTGTACCGCTCGGGCCTATTAACACATTTGCAGCACGTAACCCCTGGGTAGGCTTGGAGGGACAAACGTTTGAAAAAACGGCTTACTGGCTCAAAGATACTTGTGATATAGATATCTATCCCAATGACTCCGTATTTCAATCTGCTTGGGAACGAGGCGAAATTCATCAGGATTTTTTAGAAAATGGAATTCAACAGTGGCTAAAATCACAATCTTTGGAGTTGCCGCGTGAGGTCGCAGAGCGGTTCTGCCGAGCTGCACTCATGCAAAAGCAACTACGTTCCAACACTTTGGAAGAACCTGAGTTAAAAAGTATGGCAAGGAAACTAAACCGTTTTAAATCCCAAATGACCGAAAAACATTCGGTCAAAACCTATAGCCAGCGCTTGGAAGAGCTGGGAAGGGTAAACGCAGCTCACGATCTTAACTGCAATATTATCAAGTGGTGTAAATTGTTTCTTGATGAGTCCCAAGCTGTCTTGTCGATGCCAAATCGTGAAGAAGGTTTCTATCGTGCGTGGCGGAAACTAGTCCAGCACGACCCGGCACTTAGCCGTAAGGTGCGTAAACAACTAAGTGAGTTGCCGGAAGAAGCTGATGCTGCATTAATGGAAGTTTTGTTCGCACTAGAAATTCGATTTTCAGAAATTCAAGAATATTTTGAAGCCCATTTCCTTGCATTACCGGGCTGGAGTGGCATGATGCTTTGGCGTTCGGAGCAATCGACCGAAGAAAGTTCGCTACTACTTGAGTATTTAGCCGTCCGAATATCGATGGAATGGGCTTTAGTTAAACCCTTTCTTCCCTTGCCTGAAAAAAGAAATAATAAAGTACATTTAGAACCATTGATTACGGCCTGGGCCGAATGGGGGAACCTGCCAATCAATGCTTGGTCTCAGTTATCGTCTACAGAAATAAAGGCATGTTTGACCCTTGCATATCGTTTTGATAAGATTCAACGCAATCGACTATGGCTTGAAGCATGGGAAAAAACATATGAAGATCAATTAAAGAAGATGCTTATATCCCAAAAGACGGCAGAAGAGGTGGAAAACATAAAGCCGGCACTGGCTCAGTTTGTATTTTGTATTGATGTTCGTTCAGAGCCTTTTCGCCGCAAACTTGAAAAAGGAGGAGATTTTAAGACTTTTGGAACAGCAGGCTTTTTCGGATTACCGATAGAAACCTACGAGCTTGGCAGTAACCATACGCATAACTCTTTGCCTGTAATGTTTAAACCGCAATACAAAATAAAAGAGTTTTCACCTGAGTCTGAATCCTATCAACAACGGCATCATGCAGTCAATTCAATAGGTTATACATTTAATGCGATGAAACATAATCTGATTTCCAATATGGTATTGCCGGAAATTAGCGGTCCTTGGCTCAGCTTGCAAACCCTCGCTCGCAGCTTTTTACCTAGGAGTGCAGGCCGGACATTAAGGAAATTGCACGAAAGATGGCTACATAAACCATCCACGGAACTCTTGCTTGACCATACGCAAACATCTGAAACAGCTTTGCCAACTGGCTTTTCGGTGAAAGAAAAAGTACACTACGTAAGGCAGGCTCTAATAATGATGGGACTCACCGATCATTTTGCACCACTAGTGGTTATTTGCGGACATGGAAGTCATAGCACGAACAATCCATATAGTTCCGCACTCGACTGCGGTGCATGCGGAGGAGCCTCAAGCGGATTCAATGCAAGAGTGCTGGCAACATTGTGCAATCTACCAATCGTAAGGAAGAGCCTCGAAGCAGAGGGAATAATCATTCCGAAATATACCATTTTTGCAGCTGCTGAGCATATTACCACACTTGATGAATTGCGTTGGCTTTACGTTCCAGAACTATCGGATGAAGCTAAGAAAGCATTTAATCGTGTCCAAGCCGAGTTGCCAAAGGTGAGTGAGGAAGCCAATTCCGAGCGGATTCCGCATTTGCCAAATCTCGGAACCCATCTTAAAAATCCAAAGGCTGAGGCTAAGCGACTTTCAGAAGATTGGAGTGAGGTGCGTCCGGAATGGGGCTTGGCACGCAACGCTGCGTTTATTATCGGGGAACGCAGGCTGACCCAAGGTTGCAATCTGGGTGGAAGAGTTTTCCTCAATAATTATAACTGGAAGAAGGATAAAAACGGTGGTATTCTAGCAAACATTATTTCCGGACCGGTAACGGTAGCTCAATGGATTAACCTGCAATATTATGCATCTACTGTTGCCCCTCATTATTATGGAAGCGGGAATAAAACAACCCAAACCGTGACAGCTGGGCTCGGGGTCATGCAGGGAAACGCCAGTGACTTACTATCCGGACTTCCCTGGCAGTCTGTGATGAAATCAGATGAAGAGGCATATCATGAGCCACTACGTTTGCTGGTGGTCATCCAAGCGCCGAGGGAATATGTAAAAAGGATGCTGGACCACGATCATGCCTTTCAGCAAAAAGTGAAAAACGGATGGATTCGGCTTGCGTCCATTGACCCGGAAGGACACTGGGAGAGTTGGTCTTAACAATTCCTGGTTTTTATATAAATGTGCTTGTGTGGGCTGCTTTTCTTTTCAGTTCTTATAGCAATGGTAAATAGCTTTCCGAAAGAAAGTGTTACGTCGATAAAAAAGATTGTTTTTAGAATGTTATAGCCAATGTTTGGCCATCTATGAATGTAACTTTGAATAAAGGAAAAGGAATGGGTATGGAAAAATCAAAAGGAATGCTTGAAGCTGAAATAAGCAAAGCTTTAACACATTGGGAGAAAAATTATCTAGGACGAGGCTCGGTATCAGTTAAATCAGATATATTACGGGATATGGTGATTGTGATTCTTGGCGCTATTTTAACTCCTGCAGAATATGAAGTATGTCGGGATAAAGAAGGATTGTTATCAGTAAAAGAATATCGCAACAGTTTAGTGGAATCCGGTCTGGATGAATTAAAGGAAATTATCTTAACGATAACAGGGGAAGAAGTAGTTAGCTTTCACACCGATATTAGTACACAAAGTGGAGAACGGGCAATGGTCTTTATGCTTTCCAGCAATCTGCAAAGCAAATTATGTTAGAAAAAAAGGAGATATTCAAGGCTTGAACATCTTTTTCTAAAGGAAAGCAACAGAATCTTATTTAGAGTACAATACAAATGATTAATGAGGTGAATTTGATGTCTAGAGATGACAAGAAAAAAGTACTATATGTGATTGGTATGGATCATAAATTAGAACGTTTTATTAAAGAAGAGACCAATGTCAATCCGGAAAATATGATTATCTTGCAAAGATATCAACCGGTCATTTCACATCCCTTCGACGAATTAATGAGGGACATCATCATTGCGGTCTTTCAGGAAAATGTTGAAGAAATCGTTGTTGCATTCGCAGATCATTATCAAAAGAACACTGAGGATATACTGATCAAGGTTAATAAAAACAAAGAATTAAAGGATAAAATTCAAACGCTGGATTATCTTTTTAATAATACAAACCCGGAATTTCCTAAGGGTACGGTAAGTGAATGGTTACAGGGAGGAAAAACTTTAATGGATGGTGTCCAAAAAACAGTCCATATCATTCGCCATCATCCACTGATTCCGTCACATGTAAAGGTCAAGGAACTATTTATTAAACAGGAGAATGAAAAGTTATCTGGAATTGTCTAAGAATTTATTTACCTATATATTAATGAAATCAGAGTCTTAATTCCTCAAATTTAAAGAAAATTGGACATTTTTGTTTGTATTTTAATATCTAAAGAGGCATTCAAAAAACAAGCTTACACCGTGATAGTAGTACAGAAAATCTGAAATACAAAAGGCATTTGGGGAATTAAAGCATTCCCCAAATGCCTTTTGTAGTCACTATGAAGCTGCCTTCTAAGGCAGCTTTTAATGTAGCATATCATTTTGTTTATTAGTATATATAGTGTTCCATCCTTTTGTACCTCAGAATAAAAGACCTCTGATATTGAATCTATCCAGCTTGGAACCTTCCTGATTCAAAGATACTTGGGTCAATTCCGGCAAATGTTATTAGTTTTTTAGGGTGATTAAACCTATTAATCTCACCGATTTCAGAAATAATCGTTGCCGGGACACCGGCTACTGGAGGGTTCGACTGTTCAGGGCTAATGGAATATGCTTTTAGACAAGTTGGGATTGATATGAGTGGTACAGCTCAAGCTCAATACAACAAAACGATACCGATTCCAGAAGATCAAATAAAACAAGGCGATTTAGTTTTTTTCTCCACCTACAAGCCAGGTCCATCCCATGTTGGAATGTACGTTGGAAACGGGCAATTTATTAATGCAAATGATAGCGGTATTTCTTATTCTTCTGTTGACCAATATCACTCTTACAAGAACAATTAGAAAAATATTATAACGATCATATTAATTTGTAGGAGATAAACATTATGATGAGTAGAAAAGAATATTTAGATGCCATCGGCTATGTAACTGACGAAGGGAGATATAAATGATTAATACGTCTAATTTCAAGCAGATTGGACAGAGATTTAACCGGAAAGTAAATAAGATGCATACATTGGCTGGATTGGATTATGAAACATGTGAGGTATTTGTAAAATTGATCGGGGATATAGGAAAAAGATAAATGTGCCGTATAGGGGCTGTTGACAGAATGGGAAAGGTGTATTTTGATATGTTGAAAAAGTAAAAGTGTCCTATGGCACTTTTATTTTTTTTATTTTGGCTGTGCTGGAAATAGGCAGTATTTAAAAAGATTAGTTTAATGATATGGACATTATTGAGTATTTTACTTAATACATCTTAATTCCAAATAAGGGGATTATAGGGAGTGATCTGTAAAAGACATATTAGAGAAAGAAGTTGTTTTAACTTTACGAAATATTAAATGAAATAAAAAACCTTTAAAAAATGCATCCTTGTTTTGAAGGGTTGACAAGATCAGCAGGCTTTAATGAAGGATTGCTGGTAGAAGGATAATCTTTATGAAAGAAAGGGAATTATTGGTATGAAACGTCAACTCATTTTAGAAGACGGTACTGTATTTGTTGGAAAGGGATTTGGCAGTGAAAGGGAATTGATAGGTGAAGTAGTATTTAACACAGGGATGACGGGCTATCAGGAAATTTTGTCAGACCCTTCTTATTGCAGTCAAATTGTTACACTTACATATCCATTAATCGGTAACTATGGGATTAATCGTGATGATTTTGAATCGATTGAACCTACCATTAACGGCTTGATTGTCAAAGAATTTTGTGAAGTACCGTCTAATTTCCGCAGCCAATATCCGATTGATCAATTTTTAAAAGACAAAGATATTCCAGGTCTAGCGGGAATTGATACAAGGAAGCTTACAAGAAAAATCCGCGAACATGGGATTCTAAAAGGAAGAATCTGCAGCATGGATGTTAATGTTGAAGAAATAGTTTCAGAGTTACAGAAAGCGGAATGGCAGAGGGATCAGGTGAAGCAAGTATCAACAAAACGATCCTACCCAAGCCCAGGGCGCGGGTTTAAAGTCGTGCTTGTCGACTTCGGAATGAAGCACGGTATTTTGCGTGAGTTAACACTGCGCAACTGTGATGTCATAGTGGTTCCATATGATACAACAGCGGAAAAAATATTAAGTTTAGACCCTGATGGCATCATGTTAGGTAATGGGCCGGGGGATCCGAAGGAAATAACAGAAGGAATTGAAATGATCAAAGGTGTGCTTGGGAAAATACCATTGTTCGGCATTTGCTTAGGTCATCAATTGGTTGCACTCGCATGCGGAGCCGATACAGAAAAACTGAAGTTTGGCCACCGCGGCTCAAACCATCCAGTAAAGAATTTAGAAACAAACCGTGTCGAAATTACCTCGCAAAACCATGGGTATACGGTCCGTATGGAATCGTTAGCAGGGACGGATTTATCTGTCACCCATATTGCCTTAAATGATGGGACAGTTGAGGGGTTAAAGCATAACAAATATCCGGCTTTTACTGTCCAATACCATCCAGAGGCATCCCCGGGGCCAGAGGATGCAAATTATTTATTTGACCATTTCATTGACTTGATGGAAACAAGTAAGAAGGTGGGGACGAACGATGACAAAGCGCTTAGACATTGAAACAATCTTAGTAATTGGATCAGGACCTATTGTGATTGGACAAGCGGCAGAGTTTGATTATGCAGGCACGCAGGCATGTATCGCATTAAAAGAGGAAGGGTACAAAGTTATTCTTGTTAACTCAAATCCCGCGACCATTATGACCGATACGGAAATGGCAGACAAAGTATACATTGAGCCGTTAACGGTTGAATTCGTGAGCTCCATCATTCATAAAGAACGTCCTGATGCCATCTTGCCGACACTGGGGGGACAAACAGGGTTAAATCTTACGGTCGAACTTGCCAAATCAGGTATTTTAGATGAGCTGGGTGTTGAAATTTTAGGGACAAAATTAACCGCCATTGAGCAAGCGGAAGACCGGGATTTGTTCCGTTCCTTAATGAACGAACTGAATGAACCGGTTCCGGAAAGTGAAATTATTCGCTCGCTTGAAGAGGCCTATTCGTTTGTGGAACAAATCGGCTATCCTGTTATCGTTCGTCCCGCCTATACACTTGGAGGAACGGGCGGCGGCATTTGCCATAATGAAGAGGAATTAATTGAAATTGTCACGAGCGGCTTAAAATACAGTCCAGTTACCCAATGTTTGCTCGAGAAAAGTATTGCCGGGTTTAAAGAAATTGAGTACGAAGTCATGCGTGACAGCAACGACAACGCGATTGTTGTCTGCAACATGGAAAACATCGATCCCGTCGGGGTTCATACAGGGGATTCCATTGTTGTCGCACCGAGCCAAACGTTAAGCGACCGCGAGTATCAATTATTGCGCAATGCTTCTTTAAAGATTATCCGTGCTTTAAAGATTGAGGGTGGATGTAACGTTCAGCTCGCTTTAGACCCATCGAGCTTTCAATACTATGTGATTGAAGTAAACCCACGTGTCAGCCGTTCATCCGCGCTGGCTTCCAAAGCGACAGGGTACCCCATTGCGAAGCTTTCAGCAAAGATTGCAGTTGGTCTAACGTTGGATGAAATGATGAATCCTGTAACGGAAAGAACCTATGCATCCTTTGAACCTGCTCTGGATTATGTGGTAACAAAAATTCCGCGCTGGCCCTTTGATAAATTCGAGTCGGCCAACCGTAAGCTTGGTACCCAAATGAAAGCGACAGGTGAAGTAATGGCCATCGGGCGCACGCTCGAAGAGTCATTATTAAAAGCGGTTCGTTCACTTGAGTTGAAAATATTTCATCTGGAATTAAAGGATGCAGATCAAATTAAAGATGAATTGATTGAAAAACGTATTCGTACAGCCGGGGATGAGCGCCTATTCTACATTGGTGAGTCCCTTCGACGCGGAATAACAGTCGAACAAATTCATGAGTGGAGCAAAATCGATATTTTCTTCCTTGTGAAGTTTGAAAATATTGTGAAGTTTGAGAAGGTTGTAGCAGACAACAAAGGCAACCGAGAAGTGCTGCTCGAAGCAAAGAAAATCGGTTTCTCAGATAAGACGATTGCCAATCTTTGGGGTATGACCGAACGTGAAGTTTATGAATACCGCAAAGAGCAAAATATTATCCCTGTCTATAAAATGGTAGATACCTGTGCAGCCGAATTTGAATCGGAAACACCTTATTTTTACGGTACGTATGAGGAGGAAAACGAATCCGTTGTAACAAAAATGGAGAGTGTTATCGTACTGGGATCAGGTCCGATTCGTATTGGACAGGGAGTGGAGTTTGACTATGCAACGGTTCACTCTGTCTGGGCGATTCGTGAAGCAGGTTACGAAGCGATTATTATTAATAACAACCCCGAAACGGTTTCAACTGATTTTAGTATTTCAGACAAGCTTTATTTCGAACCATTAACCATTGAAGATGTTATGCACATCATCGATTTAGAAAAACCAATTGGAGTTGTCGTGCAATTCGGGGGGCAAACAGGGATAAACTTGGCCGCAGAACTGGCAAGCCGCGGTGTGAAAATTTTAGGAACATCGCTTGAGAGTCTTGAGGCAGCAGAAGACCGTGAAAAGTTCGAGAAAACATTAGCCACCCTGAAAATTCCACAGCCTTTAGGGAAAACAGCAACGTCAGTGGAAGGAGCGGTAAAAATCGCAGAGACGATTGGCTTCCCTGTCCTGATTCGGCCTTCTTATGTACTGGGCGGAAGGGCAATGGAAATTGTCTATCAAACAGAGGAATTACTTCATTACATGAAAAATGCGGTCCAAGTTCACGAGGATCAGCCGGTGCTGGTTGACCGTTATTTAACGGGCCAGGAAATGGAAGTTGATGCAATCTCTGATGGTGAGAATGTATTCATTCCAGGAATCATGGAACATATTGAGCGTGCAGGTGTCCATTCAGGCGACTCAATCGGTGTCTATCCACCTCAAGTCCTGTCAGAAGAAACAAAGGCGACCATCATTGACTATACAACAAGAATTGCGAAAGGTTTACAAATAGTCGGGTTACTCAATATCCAGTTCGTTTTATCGAAAGGCAAAGTGTATGTATTGGAAGTGAATCCGCGCTCGAGCCGTACAGTACCATTCCTAAGCAAAATAACACGTATACCAATGGCCAATCTAGCTACGAAAGTCATGTTGGGAAAAACGTTACCTGAGCTTGGGCTTGAATCAGGCATTCATCCCGAAGAGGAAAATGTTTATGTGAAAGTCCCTGTTTTCTCTTTTGCGAAGCTAAGAAAAGTAGATATCACGCTTGGACCGGAAATGAAATCAACCGGGGAAGTCATGGGGCAAGACACAACATTGGAGAAAGCACTTTATAAAGGCTTTATTGCATCTGGTGTTTCCATTAGGCCACGCGGTTCTGTATTGTTCACCGTTGCGGATAAGGATAAGGCGGAAGCAACTAATCTGGCTAAACGTTTCTACAACATTGGGTACCATGTCCTGGCAACAGCAGGGACAGCTGCTGCATTTAAACAAGTAGGAATTCCAGTTAAAGTTGTCAACAAAATCGGAAGTGAAGAGGAGAACCTGTTAGAGGTGATTCGTAATGGCAGAGCCCAGCTTGTCATCAATACCCTAACAAAAGGAAAACAGCCTGAGCGTGACGGATTTAGGATTCGCCGAGAAGCAGTTGAAAATGGTATTCCATGTTTAACCTCTCTTGATACAGCAGTTGCTATCTTCCGTGTACTTGAAACCATTGGTTTCCAAACGACGCCCATGGGCAGTGCCCGCTAGGTGATAATTCGGATCATAAATCCTAGCTTTTGAAATACTACGAAAATCAGATGTATAGGTGAATTTAAAAAGTTACTGGCGGGAGGGATAAATATGGATAATACGCAAGCTGTGACGAAAAAAGAACAGGAAGACATCAAAAAATTAAGTGAAGTCAATGAATTCAACCATGAAAACAACCCAGTTGCCAAAGCGCAAAAACAAATGTCATCACAAGAGACAACAGGAGTATTAGATCAAGAATAGAACATCCTATCTTTTAAATAAATATAAAGGCCGACTAAAGAAAACGGATTTATTTTGTAGGCTAATGTAGTGATCGACATTCCATACATGTGGAAGCTGTTGCAAAATTAAAATTGAAATAGATAGAAACTCATTCTAACTTTAGTTTGGATGGGCTTATTTAAGAAATCTAAAATTATAACTTTATTAAAAATTCTAGATGGTTAATAAAAAGGGGTACCCAAGTGAATTTTAATTCAGTGGGTACCCTTAATCTTTATTTAAAACACTTTCGTAGTCCAATCCTCACAATTCCAAATATCGGTCGCAATTTCACGATAGAAATCAGGTTCGTGGGATACCATTAAGATACTTCCACGATATGCCTTTAAAGCACGCTTCAATTCTTCTTTTGCATCCACATCCAAGTGATTGGTAGGTTCGTCTAGAATTAATATATTCGTTTCTGTGTTGATAATTTTACACAATCGAACTTTGGCTTTTTCGCCACCAGAAAGGACTTCGACTTTACTTTCAATATGTTTCGTCGTTAATCCACATTTTGCAAGAGCAGCACGGACTTCAGCCTGATTCATACTTGGGAACTCGCTCCAAATTTCTTCAATACAAGTATTGTAGTTGGACTGTTTCACTTCCTGCTCGAAGTAACCGATGTGTTGATACTCACCACGATCCACTTTACCCGAAATTGGATTAATCAACCCAAGGATACTTTTTAAAAGAGTAGACTTACCAATACCGTTTGCACCCACGAATGCAATTTTTTGTCCGCGTTCCATTTTCAAATTCAGAGGGCGAGAAAGTGGTTCATTGTAACCAATAACAAGATCTTCAGTCGTGAAAATCCAACGACTAGCTGCACGAGCTTCCTTGAAAATAAACTCTGGTTTCGGCTTCTCTTTCCCCAATTCAATAATTTCCATTTTGTCAAGCTTCTTTTGACGAGACATCGCCATATTACGAGTCGCAACACTTGCTTTGTTACGAGCAACAAAATCTTTCAAATCAGCTATTTCTTGTTGTTGACGCTTGTAAGCGGACTCTAGCTGTTGCTTCTTCATTTCATATATTTTTAAGAAGTTATCATAGTCACCAACATAGCGATTCAACTCTTGGTTTTCCATATGATAGATTAAGTTAACAACATTGTTCAAGAATGGAATATCATGTGAAATCAAGATAAATGCATTCTCATATTCCTGTAAATAGCGCTTCAACCATTCGATATGCTGTTCATCCAAATAGTTCGTTGGCTCGTCAAGTAATAGGATTTCAGGCTTTTCTAGCAAAAGCTTAGCTAGCAAAACTTTCGTACGCTGCCCGCCGCTAAGATCATCTACATCTCGATCGAGTCCAACATCGTCTAATCCTAAACCACGAGCAACTTCCTCAACTTTTGCATTAATTCGATAGAAATCATTACTATCTAAAGTTTCTTGTAGCTCTCCAACTTCTGCAAGTAATGCATCGATATCAGCACCTTCATCACCCATTTTTGCGTAAAGTTCATTGATCTCTGATTCAGCATCAAAAAGATATTGAAAAGCAGAACTCAAAGCTTCACGCATTGTAGTACCTTTTTGAAGTACAGCATGCTGATCTAAATAACCAACACGAACTTTTCGTGACCACTCAACTTTTCCCTCGTCGGGTTGCAACTTTCCAGTCACAATATTCATGAAAGTAGACTTACCCTCACCATTTGCCCCAACTAGTCCAACGTGTTCTCCTTTTAAAAGTCGAAAAGACACATCATTAAAAATCGCACGATCACCGAAACCGTGACTTAAATTTTGTACGTTTAATACGCTCATTTTTTTAACCCCTTATCTAATATCATATGTGAATATCTTAATAGAATTTGGCTGCTTTTTCTATCTTGAAGTTATTTTTGTGAAAATTGAAGTCTGCCCCATCTTAATAAAATAAGATTATTGAATTATATTTACTTGGACGTATAACAATTGGGTAAGAGTCTATTATACAACCTAATCTGGAGGTAGGTAAGATAAGAGTTATTCCCATGTGGGAATAAATATAGAAAAAATGAAAGAATTGGTTGAGTTCTAAACTAAAATTTTTTTAAAACAAGTGTAAACTCATGAGCACCCCATGAGTTGCCAAATACACTCCGCACATGTGGAGTGTATTTGGCAACTCATTTTAAAAAAAGGCAACTAACCCATTGGGCGTTGCCTTTTCATATTTCTTGTAACGGATTAACAAAGCTGTATTGAATATGGAATATGATTAGGGATCTTATGAAAGCCTGGAACCAAGTTCCTGGAAATCTTGATTATGTAAACTGATTGTGTTAAACTATTAACATACTAACAAGGTGGTTTTAAAAAGCTATTTATTTTTCTTATTCTGCTAGCATTTTTTTGAATTAGGAGAATATTTTAGCTCTTCGCAAAAACCACATTGAATGCTTTGGAAAACACTAAATGTTGAATTGGGAATGGGTTCGGCGGGCACTAAATGCTCCAATTCGTACTCATTTTTTTATTGTATAAAAGGAAAGTTTAATTTATCTCCTAATAAACCATGGCTGTTCTGTTTTTTATATTAAAAACCTCCACTTTACATCTAGCTGCCTAATCGGCGGTTTAATCCTTCTGAAAAACCATTACTTAGATCTGATTAAAACGATCGAATGATTCCTCCGCAGTAATTATGTATCATAAAAAAATCCTATTTTCAGGTTCGGCTTTAGCACGGGCCAGTTGGTTCCAATTCATATAGTCATAGTTATTTTTCTGACTTAAGTGTCCTGCATTCATAATATGTGAAAACATACACAAAGAAAGGAATGTTAAAATGGGGAATGTCCAAACTACAGATTTCAAAGAAAAAGAAGGGATAAAAGATGATTATTCGTACGATAAAGTACCAATACAAAAAAGGAATATGGGCTGGTTTAGTATTACAAACATTACCTTTGGAATCGCAACAGCCATTTTTTACTTTCAAATGGGAAGTGTAATGGCGCTTCAATTTGGGGCGGTTAACGCAATCATATCAGCCATTTACGCCATCGTTGTGGCTGGAATACTCGGAACAATCATTGCTTATTTATCAGCTAAATCTGGTATGAATGTGAATTTATTATCCAGAGGAGGATTTGGATATATAGGTGCATCATTAACCTCTTTCATTTACGCATCCAACTTTATCATGTATTGTGCATTTGAAGGCATGATATTAGTTGCTGCCATACATGCATTTTTTCCACACATCCCAGTATGGCTTTTAATCATTATCTTTGGTTCAGTCGTTATACCTTTAAATTGGTTTGGTATCAAACAGTTGGATAAATTACAAAAATGGTCACTGCCTATATTCGGAGTATTTTTAATAACAACCATCATAGTAGCATTCAATAAAACCTCGGTTTACGACAGGAACTTTTGGACGTATTTGCCAGATGGTGTTCAAACAGGAGGAACAGCTTTGCTTCTCTGCATCGGTATGCAGCACGGTATAATGGGGTTAACAGCTCTTCTTGGATCAGATTATGCACGGTTCCTGAAACCAAAGGATATTAAAATAGGATCATTCATGATTGGATTTGTACCACAAATTTTCTGTTTTGGAGTGATGGGCGGCCTTGGAATATGGTTTGGTGTTCGTTTAGGAGAGTCCAATCCAGGTGTTTATATTGTATCACTCCTTGGTTTATGTGGAGTTCTATTTACTTTATTGACTCAAATCAGAATTAATATTACCAATATCTATAGTGCTTCACTTTCACTCTCTAACTTTTTTGAGAATGTTTTTAAATTTAAACCAGGCAGACGTTTTTGGATTGTTGTGGCAGGGTTAATATCCATGGCAATGATGTTGGGCGGCATACTGGATCATTTAGATACTGCCATGACATTCCAAGGGGTTTTTCTTTTGACTTGGGCAGCTATTTTGGTTACTGATTCTTTAGTAGTGAAAGTGATATTAAAGATTGGTCCTGGTTATTATGAGGCCAGACAGGAGAATTTGTATAAATGGAATCCTGTTGGAGTCATTCCGTTAGTTACGGCAAGTGTTTTAGGTACGGTGGCTGCATTAGGTTATATGGGGATGTTCTTACAAAGTACGGCAGCCTTTTTCGCGGCGATTCTAGCTTCTATCCTCACTGTAGTATTCGCTGTGTTAACAAAAGGAAAATATTATAGCATGTATAAAGCTGACGATATAAATTATATTGCATCGTAAGTTATTTTAGAACTGTGAAAAGAAAATTATAGGTATCTTGCTAGTACCATTGTTGAAAAAATAAAAAAGCTGGCTCTAATTTGGTCCGTCCGAACCTTATAGAGCCAGCTTTTTTATGTAAAGTAAGGAGATGCTGATTTTCTAGAATATCGAGTCCTAAACAAGATTTACATCTATCGGTAGAAGTCTTAAGTTTGAACCTCATCGTTCCCCTGAAGATGTTGGCGGTGTAGGTGGTTATGAAGAGTTCATAAATATTATCAGTAACCCGAACCATGAAGAATATGACGAAATGCTTTCATGGGCAGAAAAAGACACCAGCGGTAGAAAGTTTGACCCGAATTATTTTTTATAAAACAGAGATTAATCGCAAATTAGCGAAAATTAATTTTTAATGTACATATCTGTAAAAAGGAGAAACGGTTCCCTGGGTAATGCTTGAATTGTTCCTCCAACCCACCAGCACCCCATGTAATACCGGGGGATTCAATAAATTGTGTATAATCATTCTTTAACCAGGGGTTTCTAAAGTCACCGATTAAAGGGATTTGACAAAAGAAGTCAACTACCTGTTTGGTTTTCAAGGCAGCCCTTTCCTCCTAATTCATTAGATATCTTGAATACTATTTTTATTATGTTTAAAGTAGATCATAAAACTTTTAGATATAGCGCCACCTTAAACTGCTGTTGAATGGTTGGTTGTTTTTTCTCGTTCACTTTTACTTAGGATCCTACAATAACAGGAAGCTCTTTATATCCGTACACTAACGTACTAGGGATCATTTGAATCTCTTTTGTAGTATCCAATCTCATACTCGGCAGAGCCTTTAGCATTTCTGTCATGCATATTTTCGTTTCTAATTTTGCAAGCTGTGAACCCAGACAAAAGTGAACACCTGCTCCAAAAGAAAGATAATGATTTGGAGAGCGAAGGATATCAAACTCATCTGGTTTGTCAAATACGTTTTCGTCCCTATTGGCAGAGCCGATCCAGGCCATCACCTCTTGCCCTTTTTTTAGATTCATCTCTTTAAAATTAATATCCTCTGTGACGAAGCGATTCATACTGTGAACTGGAGAGGAATAGCGCAGGGCTTCTTCAATGGCGGCAGATACAAGGGTATTGTCTCTATATAATTGGTTTAGGATGTTAGGATGCTCAAACAGATTATGCATTGTATTAGTAATAAGATTGGTGGTGGTTTCATTCCCAGCTACAAGAAGAAGAAAGCAAAAACTTAGCAACTCATCTATAGATAACTTCTCTCCATCGACTTCAGCAGTAATCAAAGTGGATATAATATCGTTTCTGGGCTCAATCCTCCGGTCTGACACTATTTTGTGGAAATATGATCGTAGGTCAAACATTGCTTTCCCGCGCAACGCCAGTAACTGATTCATTTCCTCAGGAGATAAGTTTTGTGTTCCCGATACAACAATATCAGACCATTCTTTAAACATGTCTCGATCTTCGCTTGGTACTCCTAGCATTTCCGCAATCACGATTACTGGAAGGGGGTATGCGATATCTTCTACAATATCAATCTCGCATTTTCCTTTTAGTGAAGTTAATAGTTCTTGTGTTATCGCTGTAATTCTTGGTGCAAGTTCTTGAACCGCTTTTGGTGTAAATGCCTGACTGACAAGATTGCGATATCTTCGGTGGGTAGGAGGATCCAAATCTATTAACGTTGGAAAAGGACTATTCCGATTTGAACTGAATTGCTTGTAATTTTGTAAAACCATTTGGACATCGTCATAACAAAACACGTCCCAGCAATTTCGTTCTGGATCAAAAGCAATCGGAGCATTTTTTCGCATTTTTTTATACCAATCATAAGGTGAGTTTGTTTCATCCATCCCTCTTGGCCGCACGATCAGTCCATAGCTCATCTGTTTCTCCATTTCGATTCCCTCCAAAATTATTACCTATTTATCTAGATAATTAGTCGTTTTACATAAACTGTATGGTTCTATGTAACCATACAGTTTATGTAATTTACTTAATAACTATGATGAATTTAATACTGGAATCCCTCTTCTACATAACGATTTATGGACTCTTCTCCATTTTTCTAGAGTTAACTGTGGACTTGTGGGGGGCATTACAATCTCCAGCATCCTAAATAATAGGGATCTTCTGTCGTTTTTATTTAAAACAACATATTAATATTCAATAATAGTAGAATATTAGACTGTCAATATTGGCTTTATTTTTGCCGATAGGTGGACAGGAAAGAAAGTGAAAACTGTTAGGATTTTTCGTAAATCTGCGCATAATCTATATACTTTATTTCAAACTTTCAAAGGAATTAAACGTGCGGAGGGAAGAACGCAAGGCACCCTGACCCAATACGATGATAAATACCGGTATTTTATTGAATTTCTCGATTGGCACAACATAAAGCGCTCAATTTAGGAAATATCCAAGGAGACCAATCGCAATTTCATCATTTATATGCGTGATAATGGATGAATTTCGAGGATCATAAGTCTAAGCCCAACGAATCAATGATAGTAGGATTATCGCCATCTACGATTAATACGCGGCTCAAGACATTGCGCGTTATGTTTAAGTGTTTGCAAGAGGAAGGCTTAATCGGAAGCAACCCAAGGATGGCATTTAAGAACCTCAGTGAGCCCGAATAGGAGATAGTAGAACTTACTCCTGCTGAATTAAAGAGGATGCATAACGTGCCTAATCAGCGCCAGAATGCAAGTTTCGCGATTATGTGCTTATGAATTATTTAATCGATTCTTTGAGTCGAATAAGTAAAGCGCTAGTACTGCAACGAATGGCTACGCATAGAAGGCCTGTATAACTAAGAATATAACTCCGCATCTATTCCACCATACTTTTGAGACTATGTTCTTGGAATCAGGAGGAGATATATAAGCACTTGCAATTATTGCTCTTCCATCAGGACTTTCCCTTGTACTACAATATACATATTTATCGAAAGAATCGCCCATTAATCTGCACGAAAAGTATACCGCAATGAATCAGATAACGGGCAAATTGAAAATAACGAGCAAGATTAAGCGGTAATTTTTGAGTCATCCTAACCGGTGGAATTTTTTTATTAACAATATTCAAGTATAAGGAATATGATAAAAAAAGCGAGGTGAATATGTATGTCCGATTTTAATCCAGGTTCTAATGTAACGGCTCATTTTATTGACGGGACAGCGGTAGAATTTAAACTTATTTCTTTACATGTTACTTATTTTGTAGGAATAAATAGCTTTGGACATACGGTTTTAGTTCCTTTTGATAATGTTAAGTATTTAGAAAGTAACGCGCTCTAAGGAAGAGAAGCGTTTTTCTTTTTTATTTATACAGAACATTTGTTTGTGTATAATAAGAGTATAAAGAAAAGGGGAGATGACCGCAATGGCTAATCACGTTCGAGGCGTTAAGAAGTGACAGTTCACTTTTGTAATGCCGGAGCAAAAAAAGATGTAGAGGGATTATTGGAAGGGGAAGGATCAGGAGCAGCAGCCTAAACCGTTGATGGTAGGGTTTGAGAGTTAAAACGGCATGAAAACGTGAAACAGAGCCCAAAGCGAACCGCCGTTACTAATGCAGTAAGCAGGTTAACGTTAAAGGGCAACATTGAAGAAATCTCTTTGAAAGGAGCATGGGTAGGAAAACACATCATCATCAAGAGGATACTAATCTAATTACAATAAACTAGCATTCACTTGAATTCAAATAAAGTATAAAAAAGTAGTTAACATGTATTAAGTAAGGGAATATTTCATGACTTTAGAATTTTAGTCATTAAAATATCTAACACGTAAATTTTAAATAGGTATTTCTTTCTAAATATATAGCAATTCATCTTAATTACCACATTTATAGGAAATAAGGAAATATATTAATTAAAGTGAATATTCGCAAGGATTTTTATTAATATTTTAGGGGGAAAAATATGTCTATTATACGGTTTAATGATTTTCAAAGATTTAATCAAGACCTTGTTTCTATTCAGCAACAACAAGCACTAAAACGTTACATTGAACGCTCAAACGAGCGAGAACGAACGGTTAATAACCTAAATAGTAAGAATCCATCGGAAATAGATACACCAGAGAGAATTTCTATTCGAAAGAAAATAATAAACCCTCGTGATGGACTAGCTTTTGAACGGATATTTGGGGAGAATGATTTATTTCCTATTTCTTATTTTGAAGCAGGGCTTAAAGTAGCGAAGCCTGTCTGTAGAATTGAGGTACGTGATAGAATTGGTCGAATTCTTGGACACGGCACTGGTTTTCTTGTTTCTTCCAATCTATTACTAACAAATAATCACGTATTAGAAAACGAGGATTCTGCTCTTTTTAGTGTTGCACAATTTAACTATGAAATGGATCTTGATCAAAAGGAACGTCCGATTAAAAGCTTCCGATTTAAACCCAATATTCTATTTATTACGGACCAGAAGTTAGATTTTACTTTAGTAGCCATTGAAGATATCTCAGCAGATGGGTCAAAATCCAGTGATTTTGGATTCTTACCATTACTTCCTCAAAAAGGGAAGGTTTTACTTGGTGAATATGTATCCATTATTCAACATCCATCAGGCGCCCCAAAAGCTGTAGCCCTTAGAGAAAATAAAATTATTGATATATTTGATGATTATATTCATTACTCAACAGATACGCAGCCAGGATCTTCTGGTTCCCCCGTTTTTAACGATCAATGGATAGTAGTTGGTCTACATCATGCAGGTGTTCCAGATCCTAATGATAATACTAATTACATAACCAATGAGGGTATCAGAATTAGTAGCATTCTAAACTTTGCTATGGAGCAGCGTGCAAATTTAAGTGATGAAAAGAAAGCGTTAATTGATGGCATTGTTAATAATAGGGAAGGCATTGATACAAAAACTGAAGAATGGCATGAATTTTCGACTGGTTATGATACTAAATTTCTTGGAAACAACTATGAAGTTCCTCATCCAAAATTTCGTTCTGACCTTAAACAAGACATAGTAACACAGAGGAACGGTGACACAGTTTTAAACTATACACATTTTTCAATAGTTATGAGTAAGTCCAGGCGTCTAGCCTACTATACTGTAGTTAACATTGATGGGAAAAAGCTAGTGAACATAGGTCGTGAAAATAAATGGACCTTTGACCCACGGATTGAAGAAGAATATCAGTGCGGGCCAGAACTTTACGATAGTAATGATATTGATAAAGGACATCTCGTACGCCGAAGAGATCCTGTTTGGGGGGATACTGCAAATGAGGCAAATAAGGACACATTTCACTATACGAATTCTTCTCCACAACATAAAGATTTAAATCAGAAAACATGGTTGGATTTAGAAGATTATATTTTAGAAAACGCTGATAAATTTAATCTGAAAGTTACAGTGTTTACAGGTCCAGTATTTCGGGGTGACGATATAATCTATCGAAACGTTCAAATACCTGCAGAATTTTGGAAAGTTGCTGTTATGGTTCAGGAAAATGGGGAACTATCTGCGACTGCCTATTTGCAAACTCAAAAAAATTTAATCGATAATTTGGAATTTGCCTATGGAGAATTTAAAACATACCAAGTAAAAGTTTCAACTATTGAAAACTTAACTGGCCTCGACTTTGGAAACCTAAGAAATCACGACCCAATGGAACGTATTGAATCAACTGTAGTAGGTCGCGTTATTGATAATTCTAAAGATATACTTTTCTAGGTAATGTTTAAGGATAAACTTAAAGAGGGAGTATTTAACTCCCTCCTTTTACCGGAGTTTTTTAGAAGATAAATTAGACATTAGAAGGTAACGAGAGTAATACTTCAATGGTTGTAAAAACCCTAGAATTATACGGGATTGAAGGCGGCATTTTGAAAACCTCCACCAAAACTTCCCCAAGGCTTTGTAGTTATGGATGTATGTATCCCTAATCATTTGGGGAGGTTTCCTAGTCGTTTAGGAATCACAGCAACTGGCTGTTTTTGGCCAATTAGAACCGTTGCATGGGTGTGACGTAACCCATGTATGCCAGTAATGGAAGGAAAAGCATTACTATTTAAATCATTCGCTAATGTGGATGCATTTCCAATTTGTGTGAATACAACAGATGCAGATAAAATTGTTGAGTTAGTGCAGTTACTAGAACCGACATTTGGTGGGGTGAACTTAGAAGACATTGCTGCTCCTGGGTAACCACCGCAACTTGACAATGAGCCTCTACGGGCATGCTTTCCCAGCCAGGAAACCAGATGGCTATGACAACTGGCTTGCCAACGAGGCTAGCGTACCCGCCTCTCCTAGTAAAGTTGCTAGTTCGGATCTCTTATGATAGTAAGCAATATGCCCAGAACTGGCCGTAAGTCTACTTGACCTTAATTTTATTGTCAAGTTAAGTGTAGCCGATTCAGGGAATTACCCTATCGGTTTATTGTGATTTGAAACACTACACAAAAATTGCACAAAAAAGGGGAGGTCTTGAACTCCTTTTTTTGTTCGTTCAAGAGTGTAAACTTAGACCAACTCGTTCAAGTGAAGGAGTGGATGTAAGTGACATCATTGAAAAACTTGCCAAGAATAAATCAAACTATTCAATTCCATTAAATAAAGTGGCTCAATTTTTAAAAGATAGTGGATTTTTTGATGTATCCTTAGACAGTTATCAACCATATCTACGTCACTTTCACGTGAAGCATAACGATTTAGATGTTTATATGTTTTTCAATGAGCATCCATTTGAGACGATTCAAACTCTAGTAACTTTACAAGGTAGTGGAAAAACACAAATGTATGATGCATTTACTAATTACATTTTGGAACCAGACGATATTGAAAATAAAACAGGAAATACGATGTCGTTGTCTTTAAGTCCCTATGAGTCAATTATTGTTTTACAGGTTGAAGGGGTTGAAGGCATACATGTATCGAATCGGCAGAATTTATTTGTTCGTAATTCCAAAAATGAAATGAAATTAGAAGGCCCATGGAAGATTTCAATAGCAACATCCAAAGAATATCCATTATTTCATGAATGGGTAGGTTGCAATCTTTAGTAGATATGAGTAGATTGGATGAATTATCCACTTTTTCTGGGACCATCAGATATGAAACAAAGTTCGACTTGAAAGAAACTGTAAGAAAGGTATGGCTGGAATTAGGCGAAGTTTATGAGACAGTCGAGGTTCGGGTCAATGGAGAGTCTGCTGGTATCCGTATAAGTCCTCCGTATCGACTTGAGATTAGTAAGTTTGTACTTCCAGGTAGAAATTCTCTAGAGATTGAAGTAACCAACACCCTTGTGAAGAAACTGAGAGATTCTCTTTCCCAAATGGCACAGCAGGATCCTAGCGGCTTGTTGGGCCCAATCAGGATTAGTTATTAATTACGTTCGTAATGTTGTTGCCTGATGAAGAAGTATATCCATCTCTTTGGTCAAATTAAACACAATCAGGAGTTTAAGGGGTTTGAGTTAAGAGGCCTATCAAAAATACCACGGATTGGGATCTTATTTTGTTGTACATAATATAAAGAAATGGGAATCAACTTCCAAAAAACAGATAATTCTACCGAAAGAATAGAAAGGCTTTCTCCCTCCTTTGTATTTTAAATTTCAATTTAGGACATAAAAAAGAACAAAAATAAAAAACTGACACAAAAGAGTCGTTAATCAACGACCTTTTGTGTCAGCCTCTTCGATTTATTTTTTAAATACGTGATGACCAATAACGAATGTAGTGGGTCTATCATCTAACCAATGACTTGTACAAATTTCCGGATTGTAAAAGTATAGCGACTTTGTTCCAACATTTCTATTTTTTGTTAAAGCTTCATTTACTGCTTTAATAGAATCTGAACTGGCCGGCTTATTGATTTCTCCATTACTAACTGGTTGAAACTGACCAGGGGCGTAAATTACATCTTTTATGGTGTTAGGAAATTCTCGGCTTTCCACTCTGTTCAGTACCACTTCGGCCACAGCAACCTTTCCTTCATATGGTTCACTTTCAGCCTCAGCCCTAACCAATCTAGCGAGCAGATTTTTTTCATAATCTGAGTAATCTATTTTCATTGTAGGTTTAATAGTATTCGCATATTCGCCAACATAAATTACATTAAGATTTTTTATTTGCGGGTTAACCTTAGATAATTCTTGTAAAGTTAAATTACTCTTCTTTGCATATTTCGTCATTGTATCTCCATTATTAACGGTATAAGCGAAAGTAGGAGAAGCTATTAACAATAATACTCCTAATGTCATTGTGCAGATTAGTTTTTTCATCGTTTTTCCCCCTTAACTTCTCTAGTAGAATATAAAAAATCTATGATAGATTAATATTACTGTTTGATTACAGGAAATAGACAACTTTTCAATCTGGGTGAAAAGGCCAGTTAACTTCAATGAATCTGTTGGCTGCTCAGAAAAGAGATTTTGCGAGGTTTGAATTTTTTGTAGAAAAAAGCATGGGGTGGACACAAGATAATATCCACATTTTTCAAGAGATATGCTTGTAGACTTGTCTCAATAGGGGCATTACCTCTAATAATTTTTGCTTTTATTTACCAATAAAGTCTTGTGCCCATAAATTCCTAGTGAACCGTAGCCAACACCGTTTGCTTTTTTCTTCATTATTTTCATATCATCCTGTATTAAGAAATTGTCTTTCATAAGTAACTACATCTTACCATGCTATTTTTGTAATATTTTAGGAAGGAATTTACAGGGGGAAATGCTCTAGGAAATTTAAAACTATGAATTTATTATTGAACACTATTTTATAAGTATTTATGACTTCCAATTTGTAAGATATGTATTCTGTGATTATTTGTATTTTTTCAGGAAATTACCAATAATTGTGGTAGGAAATGAGGTTGACGGCCTTTGGAAATATCGCTTTTTATTACAAATGTTTCTGTAAAGTATCAAATTTTACAGTAAATGGATATAGGTTATTTATGTTTAAGGAAAAATTAATTGAATAACGATTGAGACAAAAGGTGCCTGATACAAAATCTAGCAATAAATGGTATAATTGATATTCATAAAGGAAAAGGAGGGAATTATATGAATCTACTAGAAACCATCCTTATTTCAGTGATTGGAATTATGGCAGCGATAGGAATTAGAGTAAATTTGGAATAAACAGCAAAAGACCGTTGAATAGCGGTCTTTTGAATGGTGAGACAAAGTATGTTGTTGTCCAATCATTATGTCAAACTAAGTGTCATTTTGGCTTTAAATTTGAGGAAAGCACCTCAAAACGGAACCCTTTATTTGTATAGGTCCCATTCTTTTATTCGAGGAGTGTGACCAGCGGGATATGTTATGCGATGGAGCACCATCTTCCAGTAAAGATAACGGTCTAGGACGATGGTTTTACGTTGGAAATTAATGGACGTATTCATTCATTACCTTGATCCAATTACGCACCAGCTAAGGATTGAATTAAAGCCTGGCGAATTCGAGAGGATTTCCTTCGAGGATGTGGTAGGAGTAGTTGTTTTAGATTAAACCGCATTAAGTTCGTAAAATTGTCTCAATTAAGCGTAGGAAATAGCCCGTATACGTGTTTACGTAGGAAAGAGAGGCGATGATCGTTGTTTTTTCGATGAAAGGATCGTGTAAAAGTAACAGTTTTTTATAACGACAATGACAGTTATAAAGAAATGGCGACTGACGGCAAACGAGCAGTTTGGAATTGTTATGACAGCACGAAGGAATCAGCGAAAGAAATGGCGTTGTTTCAGCTACGAAAAGCTCAGAAGGAAGAAGCTACCAGAAACTTAAAACAGAGGTTACTCGTTAATATGTAAAAAGAAGGCTCCAGTATACTGAACTATAACTCGAATATTGGACACTAATAAAAAGTGTCTTGTATTCGGTTATTTTATTTCTTGCAAAAGAAATTTTTAAAAAGCTCAAAGAGTTGGAAAGGCAGGCTCTGAAGTAAAAACGGTATTTACACCATCCGAGAAATTTCATCTTATTAAGAAGACAATTCGTGAGCACCAATTAAAGTGATATACTATATATTTAAACATATGTAGCATATTATTTTTTAACATATATGATTTATTTATTATTGTTTTCTATATCATCATTATTATTAAATATAAATTATATTATTAATAATGTTCACCTGTAGTGTTAAAAAGATAGAGGAAAGCATCTTTAGGGCCTAGTCACAGGGTTGCTGCTCTAGTCCGTCAGAACATTCAAATAAAGTGGAAATTTACACGCTAGCTTAACTTGGTAGTTCTAGTGTACTTTGTCTAAATACCTATACAGTGAGGTTTTACTGATTCCAGTTGCAGCTGTAATTTGCTTAATTGTGTAGTCCTTACCCTTATACAATTTGACGGCCATTTCTACTTTATCTTCTTTCTTAGCAGGTCTTCCTCCATTTTTTCCTCTTGATCTTGTTGCTTGCAGACCAGACTTTGTTCGTTCACTAATAATATCTCTTTCTAATTCTGCAATACTTGCCATTGTACGAAAGAAAAACTTTCCCATTGCAGTTGACGTATCAATACTGTCGGTAATGGATATAAAATCTACCTCTAAATCATTGAATAATTCACTAAGTTCAATTAGATGTTTTGTAGAACGTGATATACGATCAAGTTTATATACAACAATTTTGTCACCACTTCGTAAAACTTTTAGAAGCTCTTCTAATTGAGGTCTATCTTTTCGAGTTCCAATCATTTTTTCTTTATAAATCTTTTCGACTCCAAATCGTGTAAGTGCATCAATTTGCATATCCAAATTTTGTTCCTCTATACTTACACGTGCGTAACCAAAAATCATCATTCATCACCTGCTAAAAGTTGTCTATAAACCTATATTAGTACCAAAAACGGTGTTAGGGATTAAAAATGTAACCTTGTTTTTGGGAATGAGTTTTGGAACTACGAATTAATGCAAAAAGGTAGTTTTAAGATAACGTAATCTCCAGCCCCATAAACGGACGTTTCTGGTACCCTTCTTGTTCAATTAAAAGGCCATTTAATTGAGTAAGAAGTATAATAAAACCTTACTTTTGAAGAATCCTAAAACGTAGACAGGTTCATATGGAGACGGTGATAGAAAAAGAACGATGTTATTCTCTTATGATGCTCAGGTCGACAAAAATACTTTTTAAATTACTCCACCCAATTATGTTAAAAGGATGAAGATAATTATACAATGTAAGTATCTAGCGGAAGGGTATATTTATACGATTGAACGAAAAGGGTACTTTGTTGAAAACATTACTGAATTTGTTCAACAAGGCAATTTGTTTAAAGATAAACTGCCGAAAGATTTAAAGGAAGAACCCGTCAACCGGGATGGTTGGCTATCATTGTCGCATATGGCCTCAGATATTTCGTTTTTTCCGTTTAAGGAATGGATGAAGTGTCAGGAGAGAGCGGTTCAATCCTATAAAAGGGAGCTCTCAGAAATTTCCTATTCCCAGGGGCCGTATGAAGTGAGAGAGACGATCTGCCGTATGATCGCCTTGACACGGGGTGTCAATTGTGAGCCAGAACAAATTGTTCTGGGGGCAGGGACACAATTATTGGTAGGACAATTGATGGAATTGATTAGCAAGGATTCTGTCATTGCCGTAGAAAATCCGGGTTATTCCCGATTTTACCAGACGCTAAAAAAAATGAATTTTGCCGTTCATCCTGTTTCATTGGATGACCATGGAATCAAGATGGCAGAGATTAAAGCAACAAAGGCAAATGTTGTGTTTGTTACACCGTCCCATCAATTCCCAACGGGAAAAATTATGCCGATTTCCAGACAAATCGAGCTGTTAAATTGGACGGCTAAAGGCGATCACAGATACATTGTGGAAGATGACTATGACAGTGAATTTAAATATGAAACAGATAACATTCCATCATTACAAAGTTTAGACAGAAATCACCGGGTTATTTACATGGGGACTTTTTCAAAAACACTGCTCCCAGGTTTACGGATCAGTTACATGGTTTTACCTCCTGACCTATTAAGGGAATACCGAGAATATTATGCTAATTTCATGCAGTACAGCAATTCGCTTATTTTATTTACATTACATTATTTTATCGAAGGGGGAGAATATGCCAGGCACGTAAAAAAGATGAACCATCAGTATGAAAGGCGAAGAAAATTATTAATTAGCAGACCTTCGGCAGCGCTTTCGAGATGAAATCAAAATTGAAGATGTGCCGGCAGGACTTCATTTTCTTGGAAGTGGTGGAACGGTTGTATTTTGCTTTTCATTAAACGATAAACTTTTATTTTTTTTGAATATATATATTATTTAGTTTGTTTAAATAATTAGACAGTCATAGAGACAGCAAACAAAATAGTAGGGGGGTTTATAGAAAGCACTAAAAGGCAGATTTTCAAAATGGAAAATATTAAAGGGTGACAGACGCCATCTAAATATTAGGCGGTGTCTGTCACCTTATTTAATTTAATAACCTGTCTAAGATGGTCCTGTTATTTCTTATACTAGGTCAAAATAGTTTTTTTGTTGCTTACTATGTTAATCTAATCCGTATTCTTTAATTTTATTGTACAGGGTTCCTCTTGATATACCAAGTAACTTTGCTGCTGCACTTTTGTTTCCATATGTTTTTCGTAAGGCATCTTCAATCATAAAGGATTCATCTTTAGATGATTCATCTTCTTTCTTGTATGACGGCTCATTTTGGATTGCTTCACTATTTGTATTTAAAGACTGGGTGGAGGTAATGATCTCTCGTGGAAGATGTTCGGTTGTAAAGATATCACCATCGTTTAATAGGATAAAACGTTCTACCACATTCCGAAGTTCCCGCACATTTCCAGGCCAATCGTAATTTATTAAGGCAGTCATAACTAGGGGATCAATACTTGGCATTGGCTTCTTGTACTTTATAGTAAATTCCCGTATGAATTTTTGAAGCAACTCAACAATATCTTCCATTCGATCACTTAATGGGGGAATATCAATTTTTATTACGGTCAGTTGATAATAAAGATCTTTGTGAAAATTCCCTTCCTGTACCAGTTTTTCAATTCTGGGTGACGCAGAAGCAATAATGCGTGTTTGGGCATTGACGAGTTCACTGCCTCCTATACGAAGGAATGATTGATGCTCTAAATAATTTGAAAGTTTAACTTGAATGTCAATTGGCATTCGGTCTATGTCAATAATGAACAAGGTTCCTCCGCTTGCTTGTTCTAGTTTCCCGGCTTGGCCGACTTGTTCCTCTTCGGTAAAAGACTTTCTTTGATATCCAAACAACTCTGCTTCTAAAAGTCCTGAAGGAACAGATATGCAATTAACGGATAAAAAAGGTTCGTTCTTTTTTGAACTTCCATAATGGATAGCTTGTGCTAGCATCCCTGTCCCTGAACCAGGCTCACCTGTCAGGAGGACCGGGACATCAGCTGAAGTTGCTTTCTGTGCAATTTGCAATCCTTGCTTAATTTCAGGACTAATCCCAATAATAGAAGAGAAAGGTTTTTCTGGATGAACATGCAGAGGTAACGATGCGTATAATTCTTCATTGAGTCGAACAATTCTGGTAATATCTTGTTCCGTTGCAACTCCTCCTATAATGGTATTATCTTGAATAATTGGAGAAGCGTTTATTAAAACATGAGTATCATTGTCAGGACGGTGATAGGCTTGTCGAACAGGGAATCCCTCATTTAATATACGATGTAACACGATATCTTCCGCTTGAAAATATTCTCCGATTTTCCGGCCGAGAATATTTTCACGATTGATTTCGTATGTTCTTTCAGCTGTCGTGTTCCAACAAATTACATTACCATCTTGATCTAAAGCCGTAACTGCATCATTTACAGTTTCCGCTAATGTGTGAAAGTAAGCAGTTGCTTTCTTTTTTTCAACTTGGAGATATCGAATCCATTCACTAGCAGTTAAAATGCCGATAATGTGTTTTCTTTCATCATCCTCTATTAGAACAGGACGTCTCCAATCTACTTCTGATTCCACTTCAGATAGGGTCAAGACTGTTGAAGGAATCCATTGTAATTCTTCAAGAAAAAGACCTATAGTCTTTAAGTCGGCGTATGATGCGACAACATTTAATTCACTATTTGTAATGGTATAGTGTGTTTTCCTGATCGTAACGACAACATAATGGAATTGCAGGAGCATGTTTTTTAGTTCCGTTAATGGTGTATGTGGCCCTGCCAAAATAAAGGAGTCATCTATATTGATTTGTCCGGATTTAAACATATTTGCCCCCCTTCCAAATAAAGCATTGATTTTTTTCAATGTATCACATTTGTACACTATTATCTAGTTATAGAATTAGGGTGAACAGATTTGTCTAAGTAATAGGATGTGTTGAACTGTCCCTATCCACCACTTGAAAGAAGCAGGGGAGTCAGGATAAAAAATTGATTCTGGTTAAAGGTTCATATGTGTAAAAGAAATATACAGTTGTATATTTATCAATTAAAAATAACAGAATTGTTTATTTTTTGTTGACAAGTGTAAACAAAATTGTATAAATTATAAATATAAAAAATTTTAAAAATACTTAAAGCGCAGTTGGTTACCTCGTATCAAAATGAATATATTATTTTTTGTCGAACTAATGAAAACGATTACATACTATTCCTATGTTAGTAAACTATTATTTTTTAATAGCCAATATATTATAAAGGATGTGTAGGATTATGAAACATCAGCAAACGGAGTTAAAGAAAGACTTGAAAATTCGTCATATTACCATGATTTCTCTAGGGGGAATCATAGGAGCCGGTTTATTTGTCGGGAGTGGTTCCCTGATTAACGTAGCTGGACCGGCTTCCATTTTCTCGTATGTATTCGCAGGACTTCTTGTGGTTTTGGTGATGCGGATGCTGGGAGAAATGTCAATCGTCAATCCTACCAGTGGTTCTTTCGCTACGTATGCCAGAGAAGGATTAGGGCCGTGGGCTGGCTATACAATCGGCTGGTTATACTGGTTTTTTTGGGTAATCGTTATTGCTGTTGAAGCAATTGGGGGTGCAAACATCATTCAATACTGGTTTCCTTCTCTGCCTTCTTGGTCTGTCAGCCTCGCCCTCACTATTTTATTAACTCTCACTAACTTGTATTCAGTTAAATCATTTGGTGAGTTTGAGTATTGGTTTTCACTTATCAAAGTTGTAAGTATTGCCTTATTTTTGATTCTTGGAGGGGCCATCATATTCGGTCTTATACCCGGAGTACATTCGCCAGGGACAACCAATCTTCTTCATAGAGGAGGATTTATGCCCAATGGAATAAGCTCGATATTTATGGGGATTGCTGTTGTTATGTTCTCTTTTATGGGAAGTGAAATTGTAGCAATTGCAGCTGGAGAAACATCACACCCTGAAAAAGCCATTACTGTTGCGACAAACAGTGTTATTTATCGGATCATCATTTTTTATCTTGGCTCCATTTTAGTTCTAGTTACGATTCTTCCATGGGATTCTCATACTCTATTAAAAAATCCCTTTGTTTCCGTTCTTAATGTTTTAAATATACCTGCTGCGGGTCAAATCATGAACTTTATTGTTTTGACAGCCGTACTTTCTTGCTTGAATTCAGGTCTTTATACAAGTTCCCGTATGATGTTTGCAATGGCACAAAATGGTGATGCTCCTCGTGCGTTTTCAAAGGTAAACAAGAAGGGAGTGCCGGTTTATGCGATCCTGGGATGTACTGCTATATCTTATATTAGTGTGATTTTTAACTACCTATCTCCTGATAAAATATTTCTCTTTTTAGTCAATGCTTCCGGGGGTGTAGCACTTCTTGTTTATCTAGTCATTGCATTTTCCCAACTGCGATTAAGAAGAAAATATGAAAAAGAAAACCCTGGTGCTCTAAAAATAAAAATGTGGTTATTTCCTTATCTGACATACGCCACTATCCTTGTAATCATAACTATTTTTATCATGATGCCATTTATTGATTCACTCCGTGCACAATTCTATTTAACGGCACTAATTGCAGTATTTGTTGTTTGTTCTTTTTTTGTTGGTAAGAATAGAAGATCAACTAAGTTAGTAAAAGACAAAATGAAACAGATCGTATAGTTTATAGTATTTAGCCTCGAATTTAATAAATTTGAGGCTTTTTAGTGTACCTTCTTAGTCCGGAGGAACAATTTTGAATGAAGTTTGTCCTTGATTAATTCAATAGGTACCAGGTTTTGGGGTACAACAAAGGTTTTTAATATAAACAAAAATGTATTTTTTTATCAATAATGAACACTTATGTTTATCAGGAAAACAAATTTAAACAATTTTCGAAAAACTATGTACAAAAGTGTTAAATGTCATTTATAATACATTTATATTAAATATTAAAAATTATCGAATAAAAGAAGGGAGATACTTAGAACTATAACTTTTTCAAAGTAGAGAAACTAGGTTTCTATTCATTCACAATTACACTTAAAAGGGAGAGAATCATATGATCACAGAATACATGAATACGGTTAAGCCTTATGAACATGAACCATTTACTGATTTTTCAAATGAAGAAAACAAAAAGGCTTTTGAAGAATCCTTGTTATTGGTCCAATCCCAATTAGGTCAGGAGTATCCGCTCATCATTGGAGGTCAACGGATTAAAACAGATGAACAGACGATCTCGATCAACCCAAGTAATAAGGCAGAAGTCATTGGCAAGGTTTCCAAAGCAAATAAAGAATTAGCTGAAAAAGCTATGCAAGTTGCGCTTTCTACGTTCGAAACGTGGAAAAAGCGTGATCCAGAAGAACGGGCAGCCATTCTTTTCCGGGCAGCAGATATTCTTCGCCGCCGCAAACATGAATTCTCGGGATACCTAGTTAAAGAAGCCGGAAAGCCTTGGAAAGAAGCGGATGCAGATACAGCAGAAGCAATTGATTTTCTCGAGTTCTATGCCCGTCAGATGATCAAATTAAAAGATGGAGTGCCGGTAAATAGCCGGGATGGGGAAATCAACAAATTTGGTTACATACCACTTGGTGTAGGTATTATCATTTCACCGTTTAACTTCCCGTTAGCGATCATGGCAGGAACAGTAACAGCAGCGATCGTTGCTGGAAACACTGTCCTTCTTAAACCTTCCGACAACACACCGGTAGTGGCAGCAAAATTCGTAGAAATCATGGAAGAAGCAGGACTTCCTCAGGGAGTACTGAATTATGTTCCAGGAGAAGGTGCCGAAATAGGTGATTACCTAGTTGATCACCCGAAAACTCGTTTCATTTCCTTTACAGGTTCTCGTGAAGTTGGCTGCCGCATTTATGAACGGGCGGCAAAAGTACATCCAGGTCAAATTTGGTTAAAGCGTGTGATTGCAGAAATGGGGGGGAAAGATACAGTAGTTGTAGATAAAGAGGCCGATTTGGATTTAGCAGCTGCTTCGATTGTTTACTCTGCTTTTGGTTTCTCTGGACAAAAGTGTTCAGCAGGTTCCCGTGCGGTGGTACATCAAGATGTTTATGATGAAGTACTTGAAAAAGCAGTCGCATTAACAAAAACATTAACCGTTGGAAGCCCTGAAGATGTTAATACCTATATGGGACCAGTCATCAGCGAGGCGTCTTACAATAAAATTATGAAATATATCGAAATTGGTAAACAAGAAGGCAAACTGATGACTGGCGGAGAAGGGAACGACTCCAAAGGGTACTTTATTCAACCAACCATTATTGCTGATGTGGATGAAAAAGCACGTATCATGCAGGAAGAAATCTTTGGACCGGTTCTTGCTTTTTGTAAAGCTCGCGATTTTGATCATATGATGGAAATTGCTAACAATACGGATTATGGCTTAACGGGTGCCTTAATTACCAACAATCAAGAGCATATTGAGCGGGCGAAAGAAGAATTCCATGTAGGAAATCTTTATTTCAACCGCACCTGTACGGGAGCGATTGTTGGGTACCAGCCATTTGGCGGGTTTAATATGTCGGGGACGGATTCGAAGGCAGGAGGTCCCGACTACCTGATCCTTCACATGCAAGCAAAAACTATTAGCGAAACACTATAAAAAATGGGGGCAGCTTGTTAAGTTGCCCCGTTATAAACAAAAAATCTTAGGGGGAATCATCTATGCTAGCAGAAGTTTCAAAAAATGTTTTTCTTTACGCCTCCCAAAGTAAAGGATTAAATAAAGCGGCGAAAAAATGGGGCCTTCGATTTGGAGCTTCTCAAGTTGTTGCAGGAGATACAATCGAGAGTGCTATTAAAAAGGTTCAAGAATTAAATAAAAAGGGTTTAGTTTGTACACTGGATCATTTAGGTGAATTCGTTTCCAGCAGAGAAGAAGCGATTGAAGCAACAGAATATAATATAAGGACGTTAGAAGCGATCGCAAAAGCCAAAGGAAATAGTAATTTATCTGTTAAAATGACCCAGCTGGGGCTGGATATAGACCGGGATTTTTGCTTGGGAAACATGCGTCGAATTCTTGAAACAGCAAAAAAATATAACAATTTTGTCCGAATCGATATGGAAGATCATGCTCATTGTCAAATTACACTAGATATCCTGAGGGAATTACGTCAAACATATGATAATGTAGGAACCGTTATTCAGGCCTATTTATTTCGGTCCCACCAAGACGTAAAAGACTTAAAAGGAATTTCTCTTCGTTTAGTAAAGGGAGCATATAAAGAATCTCCTGAAGTTGCCTATCAAGAGAAAGAGAAAGTCGATGAAAATTATCTAAAAATCATTGAAGAGCATTTGCTAAGCGGAAGCTATACGGCGATTGCATCCCATGATCACAATATTATTGCTAAAGTTAAAGAATTTACGAGAAAAAATAATATACCACGTAATCAATTTGAATTTCAGATGCTATATGGATTTAGAACAGACTTACAACTAAGGTTAGTTCAAGAAGGGTACAAAATGCGTGTTTACATTCCTTTTGGAAACGACTGGTTTGGATATTTTATGCGCCGGCTGGCAGAAAGACCGCAAAATGTAACTTTTGCTCTAAAAGGACTCTTTTCGAAGTAATGTACTCAAAAATAATCCATTTTGTGAAACCGCTTTCCGAATCCTGATTTTTTTAACAAAAAGTTAGCCTCGTTTTTAAAAGTACATCATCCAAGAAACTCGCAAAATATAGGTATAGATAATAAGAAGAAATATGGAGATGAACGACCTCTCCAATATTTCTCATTAAACGACTTATATAAGAGGAGTAGAAAATGAAAGCGACAGCCCTTATTAGTGATCAAGTTCAAAAGCAGGACCTTGAGAAAAGTGAAGCGTTAAGTTTATTAAGCTCCACTCAGTCAATTATAAAAGAGGCGATTCAAAAATTAGGATATAGTAGTGACATGTATGAGCTGCTGAAAGAACCGCTAAGAATCCTTACCGTGCGCATTCCAGTCCGAATGGATGATGGTTCCTATCAAGTTTTTACCGGTTATCGTTCTCAACATAACGATGCAGTAGGTCCCACAAAAGGAGGCGTACGCTTCCACCCTGAAGTGACTGAGGAAGAGGTAAAAGCACTATCCATTTGGATGAGTTTAAAATGCGGAATCACTAATCTTCCTTACGGTGGGGGAAAAGGCGGTATTATTTGTGATCCAAGGAACATGTCTTTTGGAGAACTAGAGAGATTAAGTCGTGGATATGTACGTGCTATTAGCCAAATTGTGGGCCCTACAAAAGATATTCCGGCACCGGATGTGTACACGAACTCTCAAATTATGGCGTGGATGATGGATGAATACAGCTGCCTTCGAGAGTTTGATTCTCCTGGATTTATTACAGGGAAACCAATTGTGTTAGGGGGCTCACAAGGCCGTGAAACGGCAACAGCACGCGGCGTGGTAATTTGCATTGAAGAAGCTGCAAAGAAGAGGGGCATTGATTTACAGGGTGCACGTATCGTGATCCAAGGCTTTGGGAATGCAGGAAGCTTTCTGGCGAAATTCATGCACGATGCCGGAGCAAAAGTGATTGGAATTTCGGATGCATATGGGGCTCTTTATGATCCAGAAGGGCTGAATATTGATTATTTGCTTGATCGACGCGATAGTTTTGGTACTGTTACAAATTTATTTACCAATGTCATCACGAATCAAGAATTGCTCCTAAAAGAATGTGATATTCTTGTACCAGCTGCTATCTCAAATCAGATTAC
This sequence comes from Bacillus sp. OTU2372, assembly GCF_038440275.1. Lineage (NCBI taxonomy): Bacteria > Bacillati > Bacillota > Bacilli > Caryophanales > Bacillaceae > Bacillus > Bacillus sp. OTU2372. The sequence goes on along the minus strand of NZ_JASATK010000016.1, from coordinate 3,536 downwards.
AGCACAAAATGCCCATGATATTAAAGCGTCGATTGTAGTAGAGGCAGCAAATGGCCCAACAACTCTTGAAGCAACAAAAATTTTGGATGAAAGAGGAGTCCTCCTTGTGCCGGATATATTGGCTAGTGCCGGTGGTGTCATCGTTTCTTATTTTGAATGGGTTCAAAATAATCAAGGTTATTATTGGTCAGGAGAAGATGTGGCTAAAAAATTACGAAAAATCATGGTCGATTCCTTTAAAACGATTTATGAAACATCACAGGCCCATCAAGTTGATATGCGTTTAGCGGCCTATATGGTTGGAATTAGAAAACCAGCTGAAGCTTCACGTTTCCGTGGCTGGGTATAATGTAAAATATTCGCCAAAGTAGGGAGCTTCTTCCCTACTGGTGGATAATTTAGTTTCAGTTGTGTCAAAGTTTGCGATTCTTAGGTTTAAGGCTTAGCGTAAGGGTCTCCTTCATGCTTCTTTATCTAGTCTTTGTTTTGATGTAGGGGTTTTACTGCCTGTTAAAGTAGGATAAACTCCAAATTTATCTATAAATCTATGGAAAAGGGTAAAAATAATCTTTTAAATTGGAGGAACTTTTTTCATGTGGATTATGACTGTCCATTCCCAGAATAACATTACAATGTTTGAGTTTGAAACTGAAAAAGAAGCAAAAGCCGCTTTTGAAAGAACGCCAGGCTGTAAATTTCTTACCCAAGTGATTTATTTTAATGATGATTATTTAGTTAAATCTACAATCTTATAAAGTGCAGGTTAGGTATAAGGGTGTGGAAGTCTACTTGCCTTTAAAGTTTTTTTGGAAAATAAACTAACTATTATTGGGGATGATTTTAGCTTTGAGTTTGGATCATTATATTGTTTGCTACCACCTTCTTATATTCGGTACACATAATTAGTGACAAACCACTTTTCCCGAGAGGTTGATGCCTTACAGCTAGGGATTTATCAACTCGCATTTGCCTGCGTTTACGCAACCATTGGAACCTTTCTATGTGAAACACTTGTTTTACCTCATTCGTCGATTCAGTGGTTTCCGATACTTAGATTAGCAATTATAAGCTCTGCTTATGGCTGTATCATGCAGCCAATTGCTTAAAAGTACACGACACCCAAAAAAACTGGGTTTCTTTTTTTCGCTTGAGCATATTTTTTCTGCCATATTTGCAATTATCTTCCTGCATGAAAATATGGGACTACAAGGTATGTTGGTGCTTTGCTCATATTAGCTGGGGTTGTTATTGCAAACTCTACATCTAAAAAACAACTATTACTAAAGGAGATACAAATATGAATATATTTATTATCTCCTTACACCCAGATTCAAAGTCATTTAATGGTGCTTTAAAGGACCTCGCTGTTTCGGAACTAACATCTCTGGGTCATCAAGTCAGAATATTAGATTATATGCTATAGTGTGATTCCATCGAAGCTATTAAGGCTCTAAGGAAGCAAAAATCTTTGACCATGGAACGGTTATTCTGTATCAAGAAGGGGAAGAAAGATGGGCACTATTAACCTTCCAAACAAGAAAGGCGAATGAAATGGAAAAACTGTCAAGTCTGAGAGTTTATATTACTACAATTGTTGGGGCGGTATGTTGGGGACTTATTGGTTTATTTATTACTCCATTGTATGCTCACGGCTTCACGGCTTGGGACGTAGTTGCCATTCGGGGTATTTTTACCTTTGTTATCTTAATTCTGCTTATGGCAGCATTTTATCGTGGTCAGTTACGTACTAGATTAAAGGATCATATTTTTTTTGCTGGTGCGGGAATTTTTAGCATCGCTTTTTTTAATTTTTTTTATTTTGAAGTTTTTTATCAATCGAGTTTATCTCTTGCAGTAACCCTTTTATATACAGGGCCTTTGTTTGTAACTATCCTATCTAGGCTCTTTTTTAAAGAGCCCTTGACCATTCGTAAAGGCTGGGCACTTGCTCTTGCTATTACAGGTTGTGCATTTGTTGTAGGTCTACTGCCATTCGGTCAAGAAGGTATACCTATGAAAACATTGTTAATGGGGATTCTATCTGGATTTTGTTATGCATTGTACAGTATTTTCAGTAAACCTGTAACCAAACGGTATTCTGGATTGACAATTACAACGTACACATTTCTTTATATGAGTATTTTCATGCTACTGACAAGTGACATAGTAAGAAAGACTGATCAATTTCAACATGTAGATGTTTGGATGTCAGCGGTATTGTTAGCGTTAGTATCAACGGTTGCAGCTTTTGTTTTGTACACTTCAGGACTAAAACATTTAGAAGCTAGTAAGGCTTCCATTTTAGCAACGGTAGAACCCATCATTGCAGTATTAACTGGAGTACTTTTTCTTGGGGAACATCTGCGGGGGTGGCAGGTGTTAGGGATGGCATTGGTTTTGTATTCAGCAATTCTTGTCGCAGAGAAGCGGTCAAATAATACTCCATATAAGCACTCATGAATTTGGGTGCATTTTTTATGGCAATAGAAAAAGACTACTCACTTTAGTGAGTAGCGAATGGAAAAGGACACAAAGAGTACAAAGTTGATTCATACTGGCTTCGCATTTTGACTAATAATCCCTATACATTTTATGAATTAAAGTACTGGATGATATGGGTAATTGGGTGGGATTTGAGAGCAAGACTAAAACATGATGCATTAAAGAGATGAAAACATGTTATGTAATGTTGGCAGAAGATTCATCTGGTTTCTGATTGGAAGTACGATTTTTTGCTAGCTTTATAGGATATGACCTGTTTAAGGCTGGCCTCATATCATTTCCAGGTATTCCTAAAACCCAAAGAGCTTTGAATATTAAAGATGGTAATCGAAATATAAGAGTTGGTAGAATTTGAGTTACTTAGAGATTTCTAGAATATCACCGTGTACGTTTAGTTGCTCAAATCTTCAATTATTTTATAATAGAAAAGAAAGTTTTTGGGATACAAACAATTAAACATAGAAGCTCATTCCTACCATGGATGGGCTTGGTATTGACTATGGAACGGAATCTGGAAGGTAAGTCTTCCTTTGAGGTATTGCGTTTTTGCATCGATTCTTCACGTAAAATCATAATAGCAATATCGATATCATGACTTTGGAGTTCCTCTTCAATTTTCAACATTGTTTTCTCAGTGTTCAAAAACTATATGGAATTAGCAATTTCAAAAATGAATTGCCTTCTGCTGTTTGGGATGCACCTAGATGGCTGCGATGAAACAATTTAATCTAAGGTTCCGCTTCCAGATTTGAAATGGACTGGCTTATTGCAGGAATAGTTACATGTATTTAGAGACCAATCAAATTCTTCGCTGTAAGAGGTATTCTAGTAATGAATTAAATAGCTGGGATAATCTCAAAACATTTCTTAGCGATGAAATTAAAAGGTTAACCCCATTGTTTGATGAAAACGGTATTGAGTGGGATGAGGATTTACCGACTACACCGTAAAAAGTTCCATGTTCAAATTGTATTGAAGATGTAGCTGCCATTTCAGGCAGCTTTCTTATTGAAGTAACGGGCAGCATTCCTGTA